>JBBQSZ010000045.1:0-27727 GCA_038234745.1 Flavobacteriales bacterium
CGAGTAAGTAACTGTCGCATAATCATCTGGCGATTGATGGTGGTCAATCATAATAAATGGAACGGTTAACTTTTCGAGTACTTTTTCCATTTCACCGACGCGATGCAAAGCATTAAAATCTAGGGTGAAAACTAATTCGGCTTCTTCCAGAATTGTAGTGCAATTTTTTTTATCCTTTTCGAATATTTTTACTGTTTCTGAACCTGGCATCCAATCAAAAAAATCGGGAAATTCGTTAGGAGAAATAACTACAGGATGATGGTTATTTTTTAATAAAAAATGATATAATCCAAGGGTCGAGCCCATTGCATCCCCATCAGGACCACGGTGCGGAATTATTGCAATCTTTTTTGGAGCAGCTAATAACTGTGCAACGGCTTGTATGTCTTGTTCTTTCATAGGTTGCGAAATTACATTTTTTTAATGTAATGTTGAAAACATTTTAAGATTTAACAAACTTTTAAATGTGCTATAAATTTTTAAAATCTCTAGTTCTAATGCGCTGATACAAATGGTGTTTTGCTCCTTTTACAATCTGAGAATGATAAATTCCGACAGAACCCGAAGCAAAATAGGCAACTAAGCAAGCAATACCAACAAATATGCCACTTTCGATGCCAAAAAGTTCGATTCCCATAACTGTGCAAGCAATAGGAGTGTGGGTCGCGCCCGAAAAAACGGCAACAAATCCCATTCCTGCCAAAAGTGCAATTGGCAAAGGGATAACAATTGATAATGCGCTTCCAAGTGCGGCGCCAATAAAGAAAAGCGGAGTTACTTCGCCACCTTTAAATCCAGCACCAAGTGTGAATCCTGTAAATAGGATTTTTAGAAGAAAATCATAAGGCGCATTCGCAACAGAGAATGATTCGACGATGCTAGGAATTCCCAAACCTATGAATTTGGTCGTTCCAATCAAGTAAAAAGCAATAGCCAAGATGAGTCCACCCACAAATGGACGTAACGGCGGATATTCTATGGTTTTTGAAAAAAGTCGGCTCCAAAAATGAGTCGTTCTGGAAAAAATCATCGCTGCAAAACCTGATAAAACTCCAACAACAATAGTGCAAAAAATAGCAGTCATCGACACTTGAGGAATTTCAGGAATGGAATAATGTGTGTGTTTGACTTGTAGAATTTCGACCGTGTAAAAAGCAACATAAGCTACAAAAAAAGAAAGCACACTGCTTTTTAAATTGATTTTACTAAAATATAAAACTTCTAACGCGAAGATTGCTCCAGTTAATGGCGTTCCAAAAATAGAAGCAAAACCAGCACTAATTCCAAGAATGATGAGGATTCTTCTATCGGAATTATTCAATTTGAACCAACTAGTAAATTGATCAGCAATTGCGCCACCCATTTGTACTGCTGTGCCTTCACGACCAGCCGAACCTCCAAAAAGATGCGTAATTAAAGTTCCAACAAGTACCAAAGGAGCCATCTTTAAAGGAATGGTTTTTTGTGGATTTTCGTATTCTTCTAGTAATAAATTATTGCCTTTTACAACAGATGTTCCGTATTTATAATAAAGCCATCCAATGAAAAGTCCGCCGACGGGCAAGAGCCAAATAATCCAATTATTGTGTTCCCGAAATTGAGTAACCCATTCTAGTGCCACTAAAAAAAACGCGGAAGCACTACCGGAAAGTACGCCTATCAAAACACAAATGAAAATCCATTTGAAGGTTAGTAGTATTATTTTGCGGATAGGAATTTGTTTCAAAACTGCTATATTAGGTATTTATAACTTTATCTTTTTAATGAAAAATGACCTTTAAATATTTTTCCATCGGCTCTTTTTACTACAAACCAATAATCTGAAGCAGGTGATAAAGCACCCGAAAAAGTTCCGTCCCAACCTTTATCATCACCTTTAAATGTTGTAATAAGCTTACCAAATCTATCAAATATTGAAACTTGTAAATTGGGTTCGTATATCGCATATTTGATATTCCAATTATCATTAAATCCATCCCTATTTGGAGTGAAAAATTTGGGATAAGTCAATATGTAAATTTCATCTTTTGCAATTCCACAACCATTTTTATCCCGCACAGTTACGTTGTAAACTCCTGATTCTAAATTATTAAAGTCGGGACTGTCTTGAAAATTAAAATTATCTAAAGAATATTCATAAACACCTAAACCTTGGGCAAAAACAGAAATCGAGTTTTCATTTGGTGTCCAATCTTTTATTACAATATTAGTAATGGTAGCACTATTTGATTTTACAACAGTTATCGATTCTTCTGTTTCACAGAAAAGGGAACCATACTTATTGGAAACTTTAATGCTATAATTGCCATCGGAAGTAACGATGATACTTTGGGTTTTTTCTCCTGTGGACCAAAGATAAGAATCAAATCCAATACCAGCGTCAAGTGTCGTGGTAGAATTTTCACAAATTATTTGGTCTTTTTGGATGTTTAAAACAGGCTTAACTAGAACAATAATGTCATAGTTTATAATAAATGGACAATTATTGATCCCTTTGGCTTTAATATAAACTGTTTCTGGACTAGTTGTATTCGTGTAGTTTGTCTGAATTTCATTTGTTCCTAGAATGGCATCTTTTTCCGAATTAAAAAAACTATAACTGTAATTTTCTGGGGGCAATACAGCTGAAACTTCGGGAATTTTTGAGCTTAAATTAAAGGTTACAAAACCGTCATAATTATCGTCACATCGAAATTCATTGGCAATAGTATATTTTTTAAGAGGAGTAACATTCAATTTTAAATCGGCAATGGAATAACAATTATTAGGATTCATCACTTTAACCAATACTGTTTGCGGATTTGAAGTGTTTTTATACGTTAAAAAATTTACAATTGGAATATCATTCTTTAAGTTATTCAGAGTAGTGTAGTAGGAAAATTTAAGTCCAGGATCAGAACTTATTAAATTATTTTGTTTTGTTAAATCAAAGTTAGAGGAACCATCCACATTTTCTTGACATTTGGAAATCGAAGATGGAGCAACAATAGTTTTTTCATATACCTTTAATGTGAGTTGCGTGATATCAAAACAATTTCCATTAGAGGTCTTTACATAAACAATTTGAGGATTTGTACTATTGTTGAAATTTGCGACATCAGTGATTTTATTCACATTATTTTGAGCATCTGAATTAGTTAAGAAATACGTAAAAGTAGTTCCTGGTAAATTGGTGACCAATGTGTTTTTTTCTGTTAAATCAAAACTAGCACTATTGTCAAAATCATCATCACATCCTATCAATGTTTGTGGTGTTAGTACAAATTTTTCAAAAACTTTCAAAGTTAATTCTACCACATCAAAACACATTGGATTTACTACTACTTTTACATAGATTATTTGATTATTAACCGTGTTTGTATAATTTGTCGGATTTGATATGGGCACATTGTTATTCAAATTATCCAAGGAGCTGTAAAAGGAATAGGATGGGTTGTCAAACGTGTCCTCAATATAATTGGTTAAATTAAAACTAGTTATGGTCGAACCAACAGCACATTCTTTTAATTCAGCATTGGGTAAATCTAAATTATTAAACACTCTAACTTTAAACGGTATTCTATCTGAAATACAACCACTTAGAGTAGTTTCTACATAGTAATAAATATAATCCTTAGGAACTGATGACGAATTGGTCAAAATAGGAGTAATGAATAGAGGCAAGTTGCCAATCTCTGATCCTCCAACCTCGGCATCATACCATTTAAAAGTAGAAGTAGGCGAAGTTATTGTGGGAATAGGGTTGTAGCTTGTAGAATTTCCAGAACAAAGTATGTGGTTTTGTTCTTTCAAAGGGGATAAATAGGAATAGGAACTGACCTTGAAATTTAAAGAAAAAGGAGAGCAATTCGATTCTCCAGAAACTTTAAAATTTACCGTTGAATTTTTAGGGATTGTTAATACGTTGGTTTCTCCATAAGGTGTAGCGAAATATTCTTCTGGTTCCCAATGCCACACATAATCATCGCCGTTTTGAACCGATAAATTTTGTGATTTATTTTCACCACATATTTTAAAACTACTATTCTCGATTATAGGAGTGGAATTTAGACTAACCTCAGGCAAAGTTTGTGCTAAGGCAACTTCTAAATCACTTTGCTTCAAAATATAAGTGAATGCTAATTTTTTAGTTTGTCCAGGCTCAATGTTTCCAATAAAATAGGTAATTCCAATTCCAGTATCTTCGGTAAGTGTTCCGCTGTATAGATAATTTGTCGTGTTCGTTCTATTGTGAATGACCTCAATTAAATCAGTAGCTTTAGGTGTTAAAGAACCCTTGATTATGAATGGATTTGCTCGACAATCTTTTGTTCCTAATCCTAGAAAACAATTTTTAAAAGTCAAAGCGGTTGCAGAGACTAAAGTGTTGTTATTGGTGTTTGGTAAGGTAAAAAGAACATCATTTTTTGTAGAATAATTTCCGGTGAGCGTTACTTCGTTGTCAGGATCTAAGGTTCTAAGATAGTAGACATCTTTCATTTCTACTGCAGTAGTATTGGTCAATTCGACTCTGACTATAAAAAATACTTGGTTTGTAGGAACAATAGTTCTTTGTCGAATCTTCAATCCTTTTATAGAACCTTCCCATAATCCCACTTCATTGGAGCCAATAGTTGTTATGGCAAGATTTGTTCCTTTAATGTCTTTTTTCCCAAAATTCCAATTGTGATATAATTCACCGTCAAATTGCAAAGAAAATCCTTCTTGAGGACTTCCTGGATAGAAAAAATCTCCATAATAATTAGGTGTTCCAACGTTCCAACCATCCTGATCTGGATCCGCTACGAAACCTAAATTTCTTGACGTTTTTTCATTTCTTGCGTGGTAGCTTAATGGAGCTTCTTTATCTGTTCCAAAAATTCCGCAGTTATTTACGCCAACTTCTACATAGTTACCTTTAATGAAAGCTTCGTTTGAAATAATTTGACCAAAAATAATATTACTAAATAATAAAAGAACGATGGTTGTATTTTTAAACATAATTTGGGATACTAAAAGCAAAAAAAAGTATTGGGTGCATTTTAATTGTCATAAATACACCCAATGTTATGTAGATTACGCTCCAGCGATAGCCGTAAATTCTATTTCAACTAAGTATTCTGGAGCTACTAATTTGCTCACTTCATAAAAACCTGTAGCCGGTTTGATATCTTTGAAAAAAGTAGCGTGGGCTCTGGCAACATCTTCAAAAGAAGTAATGTCAGTTGTGAAAATTCTGGTACGAATCACATCTTTCATTCCTACATTAAGGTCTTCAAGTACTTTTTCGATTCTTTCTAAAATGTTTACAGTTTGTGCAAACGCATCATTGGCTTTTACTTTTTCGCCATCGACAATAGCAACAGTTCCAGAAACTTCGATTACATTTCCAATGCGAACCGCACGACAATATCCCATTTTGTCTTCCCAAGGAGAGCCTGTCAAGATGTTTTCTCTTTTCATTTTAATAGTTTTTAAACGTTTTTGTTTTGATAATTAGCGAGTTATAATTTAACTCGATCATTTAATTTTGAACTGCAATTTATAAAAAAATAAGGTAAACTATAACATATATGGCAATTTGATTTACATCTCAGTTTGCTATTGATTCTTTGGGCGTGCCCCTCCGTAATTCTGATCTATCGGAATCGGGTCTGGCTGTCCGCTATATCTTTTGTGTAGTCCCGATTGTCATCGGGGCTTCTCAAAAGGATACTACTTCCATCCCTCACGCAAAAAAAAAATCTGATTTGAATAGTACAGAATAGAAGTAACAACAAATTTTATTTATAAACACAACATCTGAAATCAAAAACCGTTAATCTACAATCAAAAATCTTATTTTTGGACTCTCTAACTATTGATTTATCAATATAAAAACAATATGAAACAGTTTTTTTTATTCATTTTTATTATTGCAATAGCGTCGAAAAGTTTTGGGCAAGCTGAATTTAATGCTAAATTCAAAGCCATTCCTCCTTTAAATTTAAAACCAAAACCAAAGAAAGAACCTTTGCCTCCGCCAACTGATTTGCCAAAAAATGTAGCACCAAATATTCTTCAAAACACCAATATTTTCAACACCAAACCCAAAGTTGATAATTCATTTCAAATCGGAGTTCCTGAGAATAAATTCACATTAACGCCAACCAATAATTTTGTAAATCCAAACGAAAAAGTCCTTGATCGGTTGAACAGAAAACCCGATAATGAAGACCAAACAGTCTTTCGTAGAAATCAAGACTTAGGGAGTTTTAAAACCAAATCACAGACTGCCAAATTGAGTTATCGCGATTATGGAGAAGTGGATGGTGACAAAATTCAAATACTATTAAACGATAAAACAATTGCCAGCAGAATTACTTTAGATAATGATTTTCAGGAAATTGAAATCACACTTGTCGATGGTTTTAATAAAATTGATTTCGAAGCTTTAAATCAAGGACGCTTGGGACCCAATACCGCCGAATTTAGAATTTATGATGATAAAGGAGGTCTGATTTCTGCAAGCCAATGGAATCTTGGTACAGGTTTTAAAGCAACAATTGTTGTTACTAAAGAATAATAGAATGAAGGTTCTTGATAAACTCGTCGACGCTTCGGTCTAATTGCTGAAATTATTCAACACTAATTCTCACATCTTTAATCACTGGAATGGTATCTACTTCTTTGAAATAATCAATTAGAATATTTCTCAACTTATAATCTAAGTCATATTTTTGAACTGCTTTTTTAAAGAAATTCATATTGTCGCCACCATTTGATAAATAATCATTGGTAGCCACATAATAAATAGTGTTTTTATCAACTGGTTTTCCTTGAATTAAAATGTTTTTTGCCACCTTGTCTTTTCCTATTGTAAAAGTAATGCCTGATAAAGGATGCGGTTTTTCAGCAGCAATAAAATAATCAACCATTTCTAAAACTTGTTCTCCTTTTAAGGCCATAACTACAAGACTATTTTCAAAAGGCATTATTTCAAAAGCGGTTCTGGTGGTTACATTTCCCTTTGGAAGAATAGCACGAATGCCTCCATTGTTAAGAATACATAAATCGATGTTCTTTTTTTCGCGCGCTTTAAAAACTGTATTTCCTCTTTGCAAAGTAATATCGCCCATTAAATTTCCAATGGTGGTTTGCCATTTCCCATCGCTTTTGTCTAAAGTTTCAGGGCAATAGGCCAAAACAGTGTTTAAATCTTTGTCGATATGCTCTCTATACGGTTTTACATATTTTTCAATTTCTTCATTTTGAGATCCTTTGCCAGTTACTGCTATTTGTTTCCCTTCAACTTTTGAAACATAATTTTGTTTTGCGCAAGAAACAAGAAATAAAAGTGTTAAGAATATAACAAAAAGTTTTAAAACACCGTTATACTTTTTTAGATTTACCATTTGAAATGAGACTTAATTAATTAATTTTGTAATCACGTAAAAGTAAGATGTTTTTAAATTATATAAAGAATTATTTTTTATTAAAAATTTTAAAAAATAATTTGAATAGTGTCACTGTAAGTAAAGGCTCAGCTTCAATAGAAACCATAGGTTTACTAATTGACGAGAGTTATTTTTTAGAAAAAGAAACCTTAGTTGAAGAATTAATTGCAAATGGAATTTCAAAATCGAACATTAAAATAATAGTCTATAGAGATAAATGGAAGAAAAACGAGGTTTATTCTCAACCTACATTTGGCACAAATCATCTTAATTGGAATGCTCAAATTAAAGAACCGATAGTAAGAGAATTTATCAAGGAAAAATTTGATTTATTAATAAGTTATTTTGATGTTGAAAAAGCTTTTTTGATTAAAATTACTAATAATTCTAGAGCACAGTTTAAAGTTGGCTTTTCATCTATTGATAAAAGACTCAATCATTTGATGATTAATACAAATGCCGAAAATCACACTGTTTTTGTTCACGAATTATTTAGATATTTAAAAATATTAAATAAAATATAAAAAAAATTATGCAATCATTAATTGGAACAGGCGTTGCACTTGCAACTCCGTTTAAAAAAGATTTATCAATAGATACAGAAGCTCTAATAAGAATAGTTAATTTTTCTGTTGATGGTGGTGTTGAATATCTTGTAATATTGGGTACAACTGCCGAGAATTCCACCTTGACCAAAGATGAAAAAGAATTTGTAATCAAGACTGTTGTCGAAGCCAATAAAAATAGATTACCACTTGTGCTTGGAGTAGGCGGAAACAATACTGCCGAGGTAGTTGAAGAGCTAAAAACAAGAGATTTATCGAAATTTGTAGCTATTCTTTCAATTTCTCCTTATTATAACAAACCTTCTCAAGAAGGAATATACCAACATTTCAAAGCCGTTGCCGAAGCATCACCAATTCCGGTTATTGTTTATAATGTTCCAAGCCGAACAGGAAGTAATGTTTTGCCATCGACTGTAATGCGTTTGGCCAATGATTTTGCAAATATAGTTGCTGTAAAAGAAGCTGCTGGTGATATGATCCAGGCTTTACAATTATTAAAAGACAAACCAAAAGATTTTCTAGTACTTTCTGGCGATGATATGATTGCATTACCTATGGTTTTAGCGGGTGGTTCTGGCGTTATTTCGGTAATTGCTCAAGGATTTCCAAAAGAATTTTCCGAAATGATTCGTTTGGGATTGAATAGAAAAGTAGATGATGCATTTAAAATTCAATACCAATTTTCAGATTGCATTGATATGATTTTCGAACAAGGAAATCCAGTTGGAATCAAGCAGGTTTTTAAATCACTAGGTTTAACAGAGAATGATGTGAGATTGCCACTTGTTCCTGCAAATGAATCCTTAGCAAAAAGAATCGATCTGTTTGTCGAAAAAAATCAATAAATTATATAAAAACCCCATTCTTTTTTAATAAAAAAATATATTTTGTAGTGGCTAAATTAATACCTAAATTTGCCACCGAAAACGCTTTATTTTTATTTTAATGGTTTGGTGGTTTCAGATGTCGCAAAAAGTAAATAAATTATGAAATCGAAGATTAACGAACACAAAAATATACGATCTGTGATTAAAAATATAATATCAGTTTTCCTTCTTGTTGTTGTTTTTGCTTCTTGTAGCGAATATCAAAAAGCACTAAAATCAGAAGATGTTGCTGTAAAGTTTGAAATGGCAAGCAAATTGTATGATGCGGAAAAGTATAATGATGCCATTAGACTTATAGAACAAATAGCACCTGCTTATAGAGGAAAACCTCAGGCAGAAAAATTGTTTTATATGTTTTCTATGTCCTATTATAAAACAAAGCAATATTATTTGGCCGCTTATCAATTTGAAAGTTTTGTCGCCGGATATCCAAAAAGCGAAAAAATTGAAGAAGCTGCTTATTTAGGAGCAGTTTGTTTTTCAAAACTATCTCCAGTTTACAGTTTAGACCAAGTAGATACGTTCAAAGCAATAGACAAACTACAAGGATTTATTGATACTTATCCAAATTCGACTTATTTCGCTGAAGCCAATACGACACTAAGAGCGTTGAATGATAAAATTGAGAAAAAAGTATTCGAAAATGCTAAGCAATATAATACCATTATGGAATATAAAGCGGCAATGGTAGCGCTGGACAATTTTGTGTCTGATTATCCAGGAACACCTTACAAAGAAGATGCACTTTTCTATAAGTTTGATTCAGCTTATCAAATAGGAATTAACAGTGTTCCTGATAAAATGGTAGAACGGTTAAATGTTGCCAAAACAGCCTACAATAATTTGATTAAATTTAAAGAAGATACCAAATACAAGAAAGTAGCCGACCAAATGTCTGCTCAAATTGAAACAAATTTAAAAAATTTCACTAAATAATAAATAAAGTCATGGATTTAAGAAAGACAAACGCTCCGGTTAACACAATAACGTACAACAAAAATGTTATTGAAGAACCTACAGGAAATGTGTATGAAGCGATAACAATTATGGCTAAAAGAGCAAATCAAATCAATTCTGAAATCAAAAAAGAATTGACCGAAAAACTAGAAGAGTTTGCCACATATAACGACAGTCTAGAAGAAGTTTTTGAAAATAAAGAACAAATTGAAGTGTCTAAGTTTTACGAAAAATTGCCTAAACCACATGCTCTAGCAGTGCAAGAATGGTTAGAAGGAAAAATCTACCATAGAGAAGGAAATAAATAATAGTTATTCCATGTCAGTTTTAAACGGAAAAAAGATTTTGCTGGGAATTTCCGGCGGAATTGCAGCCTATAAAACAGCTACATTAGTCAGACTTTTTATAAAAGCAGGTGCACATGTCCAAGTGATAATGACACCTGCTTCTAAGGATTTTATAACCCCACTTACATTATCTACCTTATCCAAAAATCCTGTTTATTCTAGTTTTTATAGCGAAAACGAAGAGAACGAAAAATGGAATAGTCACGTCGAATTTGGTCTTTGGGCAGATTTAATGGTTATCGCTCCAGCAACAGCAAACACGCTATCCAAAATGGCAAACGGTGTTTGTGACAATCTTTTAATTGCTACTTATTTATCTGCAAAATGTCCGGTTTATTTTGCTCCAGCAATGGATTTGGACATGTACATTCATCCTTCAACATTAGAGAGTTTTAAGACATTGAAGTTATACGGAAACACAATGATTCCAGCCGAAACAGGCGAACTTGCTAGTGGTTTATCTGGCGAAGGAAGAATGTCAGAGCCAGAACATATTGTTGCCTTTTTAGAAGCCGATTTAGAAAAAAAACTACCACTGAAAGGAAAAAAAATACTAATTACTGCTGGTCCAACATACGAAGCTATAGATCCTGTACGTTTTATTGGAAATCATTCTTCTGGTAAAATGGGTTTTGATATTGCGCAAAGTGCTGCAAATCTTGGAGCTTCGGTGATTTTAGTTTCAGGTCCAACACATTGCAAAATCGAAAATTCGTTGGTAAAAGTCATTCCAGTAATTTCAGCTCAGGAAATGTATGATGCTTGTCATCACTATTTTCAAGATGTAGATGTAGCCATCTCAGCCGCTGCAGTAGCTGATTACAGACCAAAGAATGTTGCGAGTCAGAAGATTAAAAAAGAAGCCAATGAATTTTCGATTGAACTCGAAAAAACAAAAGATATTCTCGCTTCATTAGGAGAAATTAAGCAAAATCAGTTCTTAATTGGGTTTGCTTTAGAAACCGAAAATGAAATTGAAAATGCGAAGTTGAAAATTCAGAAAAAAAACTTAGATTTGATAGTTCTTAATTCCTTACAAGATGAAGGTGCTGGTTTTGGAAAATCAACCAATAAAATTACTTTTATTGATAAAAATTTCAAGGTTGAACCAATGGAATTAAAAGCGAAAGAAGCCGTCGCAGATGATATTTTAAACAAAGTAATAGCCCATTTTTATGACTAGAATAATTGTTTTTTTCTTAATGCTTACTTTTGGTTTTGCTCATTCTCAAGAGTTAAACTGCACGGTTACGGTCAATGCCGAAAAATTATCCAATGCCAATCAGCAGGTTTTCAAAACACTTCAAACTTCGTTGAGTGAATTTGTGAATCAAACCCAATGGACAACGCAAGTATACAAACAAAACGAAAAAATTAATTGTTCGATGTATATCACAGTTTCATCCAACAGTTCAGATCAATTTACAGCGACCATTCAAGTACAATCGTCTCGACTTGTTTATAATTCTACCTATTTAACACCGATTTTAAATTTTAATGATAAAGATTTTAGCTTTAATTACACAGAATTTCAAAGTTTAATCTTCAATCCGTCCGAATTTGAATCGAATTTGGTTTCTGTAGTTTCATTTTATAGTTACATCATATTAGGAATGGATGCCGATACTTTTGCGCCATTAGGAGGAAATTCATATTTTGAAATTGCTCAAAATATTGCTAATGTTGCGCAACAAAGTGGATACAAAGGGTGGAATCAAACCGACGGAAATAATAGTCGTTATTATTTAGCAAATGATTTGTTAGCACCGTCTTTTAATGACCTTCGTGAAGCATCGCAAATGTATCATTCAGGTTTAGATAATATGAGCGTAGACTTGAAAGCAGCGAAAGAAAAAATAAAATTGTCATTACTTAATGTTGGGAAATTAAATGCCATCAAACCCAATGCGTTTTTAACTCGTGTTTTTTTCGATGCCAAATCCGATGAAATCGCTTCTATATTTTCGGGAGGACCTAGCATCTCCATCACTGATTTAGTTGAAAGTTTGAATAAAACTTCTCCTTTGAACTCCAGTCTTTGGGGGAAAATCAAATATTAATTGGCATTTCAATTTTAAGCTTCTTTTACAAAAAAAAATATAAATGATAACTTCTCTGTCGATAAAAAACTATGCGCTAATCGAAAAATTGACTATCGATTTTTCTAAAGGTTTTTCCATAATTACGGGAGAAACTGGTGCTGGAAAATCGATTATTTTAGGAGCTTTAGGATTGGTTTTAGGAAAAAGAGCCGATTTAACTTCGCTAAAAAATAAAGAAGAAAAATGTGTTATTGAAGCTCATTTTGAAATCTCAAAATACAATTTGCGTCCTTTCTTTGAAGCTAATGATTTAGATTATGAAAACGACACTATCATTCGACGCGAAATTCTACCTTCTGGAAAATCTAGGGCTTTTATCAACGACAGTCCCGTAAACCTGCAGGAATTGCAAGAATTAAGTTTATTTTTGATCGATATTCATTCGCAACATCAAACGCAGGAACTTTCGGAAGAGAAAGTTCAGTTTGAAATTATTGATGCCATTGCTGCTAATCAAGAACAAATATTGGAGTATCAAACACTTTTGAAAAGTTATAAATCGGATAAATCAAAATTAAATTCTCTACTAAAGAAACAAGCAGAATCTTTTAAAGTTCAGGAATACAATACTTTTTTATTAGATGAATTAATGTCTACCAATTTAAAATCTGGTGAACAAGAAACGCTGGAGTCTGATTTTGAACAACTGAACAATGTCGAAATCATCAAAGAATCTATCGATAAATCTTTGGCTGTTGCCAATGAAGAACAAATTGGAGTTTTGCATAATTTGAAGGAAATCAAGGTTTCTTTGCAAAAAATCGCTTCATTTTCACCGGAATATTCATCTCTTTTAGAAAGAATTTCTAGTATTTTAATCGAGTTTGACGACATTTCCGATGAGTTAAATCGTTGTTCCGAAAAATTGGTCAATGATCCTGAGCAATTAGAATTAATCAATCAAAAATTGCAATTGATTTACAATTTGCAAAAGAAACATCAGGTTTCAACGGTTGCTGAATTATTAGAAATTCAAAGCCAACTGGAAAATTCAGTTTTCGAATTGGGCAATTTGGAACAAGAAATAGCATTTTTGAACGATTCAATTCAACAAAAAACAGAATCTTTAAATATTTTTTCAAATGCAATTCACGAGAAACGAGTAACAGCGGTTCCCGTTTTATCTCAGAAACTAATTTCAATTTTAGAGACTTTAGGAATGCCAAATGTTCGTTTTAAAATGGATATTAAACCATCATTAACCTATTTTGATAATGGAAAAGACGAACTAGATTTTTTGTTTTCTGCCAATAAAGGAACTGATTTTGGGCTGTTAAAAAAAGTGGCTTCAGGTGGTGAAATGTCAAGAATCATGCTAGCTGTCAAAGCAATTTTGGCACAATATTCAAAGCTTCCAACCTTGATTTTTGATGAAATTGACACGGGTGTTTCGGGTGAAATAGCCAATAGAATGGGGGAAATAATGAAACAAATGAGTCAGACAATGCAAATTTTTGCTATTACACATTTGCCTCAAATTGCTGCAAAAGGAACTGCACATTTCAAAGTTTCAAAAGCTACCGTTGGCGAAGACACACAGTCTGAACTTCGATTGTTAACTAGTGAAGAGCGTGTTGTAGAAATAGCGCAAATGTTATCTGGAACTGTTGTTTCTGATTCAGCATTAAACCATGCAAAGGCCTTGTTAAATTAAAGAAATGGTATATATTTGCCAACATAAATACACCAATTAACAGAATAATTTTTGCAATTATGATTATAGAACCAAGAATGAGAGGATTTATTTGCGTAACCTCGCATCCAGATGGATGTGCGAAAAGCGTAAAAAATCAAATTGAATACGTTAAATCAAAAGGGAGTATTGATGGCGCCAAAAAGGTTTTAATAATTGGAGCATCAACTGGATTTGGTTTGGCTTCAAGAATTACGGCTGCCTTTGGTTCTAATGCTGCAACAATTGGTGTTTTTTTTGAAAAACCTCCTTTGGAAGGAAAACCAGGTTCTCCAGGTTGGTATAATTCTGCTGCTTTTGAAAAAGAAGCTCAAAAAGCAGGATTGTATGCTAAAAGTGTAAACGGCGATGCCTTTTCAAATGAAATTAAAAGACAAACCTTAGATTTGATTAAAGCGGATTTGGGTCAGGTTGATTTAATTATTTATAGTTTGGCTTCTCCTGTTCGTTTGCATCCGGTTACTGGCGTTTTGCACCGTTCAGTTTTGAAACCAATAGGTTCAACTTATACCAATAAAACAGTCGATTTCCATACGGGAATTGTTACTGACATTAGTATTGCAGCTTGTCAGGATGATGATATTGTCAATACTGTAGCCGTAATGGGTGGTGAGGATTGGGCAATGTGGATGGACGCTTTGAAAGCTGAAAATTTACTTGCTTCAGGAGTAAAAACGATTGCTTACTCTTATATTGGACCTTCATTGACGGAAGCAGTTTATAGAAAAGGAACAATTGGTCGTGCCAAAGATCACCTGGAAGCCTCTGCGTTTTCGATTTCAGATAGTTTGAAATCGATTGGCGGACAAGCATTTGTCTCAGTTAATAAAGCTCTGGTAACGCAAGCTAGTTCTGCTATTCCTGTTATTCCGTTATATATTTCTTTGTTGTATAAAATAATGAAAGAAGAAGGAATTCACGAAGGTTGTATTGAGCAAATTCAGCGATTATTTCAAGACAGGTTGTATACAGGTAAGCCAATTCCAACAGATGAAAAAGGTAGAATTAGAATTGACGATTGGGAAATGCGTGACGATGTTCAAGAAAAAGTAGCGAATTTATGGAAACAAGCAATAACTGAAAACCTAGCGGAAATAGGTGATTTAGAAGGATATAGAAAAGATTTCTTAAACCTTTTTGGTTTTGATTTTGCTGGCGTAGATTACAAAGCTGATGCTGACGAAATGGTTGCTGTTCCAAGTATTTCTTAATTTTATACTTTAAGAATAATTAGTATTAAAAATATTCCAATATTGACTAACCATCACGTTTTGCGTGGTGGTTTTTTTATGGATAAAGTTTATCTTTGTTAAAATTTTTGCCACAAGTCTTACATTAAAATAGATGTTTATGATGTTTTCTTTAATCATACCGGTTTACAATCGTCCAGAGGAATTGGATGAACTTTTAGAAAGTTTGACGCAGCAAGAGTATATGGATAATTTTGAAGTCGTAATAGTAGAAGATGGTTCTGCTTTGCGATCTGACGACGTTGTTCGCAAATATGCTGGAAAATTGCATTTATCGTATTCATTCAAAGAAAATTCTGGACCTGGAGATTCCAGAAATTATGGAATGAAAAAAGCAAAAGGAGATTATTTTATTATTTTTGATTCCGATTGTATCATTCCAAAAACCTATTTAAGCGAAGTTTCGAATGCTTTAGAACTCAATTATGTCGATTGTTTTGGAGGACCGGATGCGGCTTTAGACAGTTTTTCAGATATTCAAAAAGCGATTAATTTTGCCATGACTTCTTTTCTGACAACAGGTGGAATTCGAGGTGGCTCAGAGAAAATTGATAAGTTTCAACCCCGAAGTTTCAATATGGGATTATCTCGAAAAGCTTTTGAAGCTTCCAATGGTTTTGGAAATATTCACCCCGGAGAAGATCCTGATTTATCCATCCGATTGTGGAATTTAGGTTTTGAGACCAAGCTTTTTCCAAAAGCATATGTTTATCATAAACGAAGAATCGACTGGGGAAAATTTACTATGCAAGTCAATAAATTCGGTAAAGCTAGACCCATACTTAATAGTTGGTATCCTCAATATAACAAAATCACTTTTTTCTTTCCTTCCATTTTTATAATTGGATTGCTTTTTGCTGTAGTTTTGTTGATTTTTAATTATGACTTATTCCTACAATTGTATTTCGTATACTTTTTGTTGATTTTTATAGTTTCAACTTATAAAAATAAAAGTTTTAAAGTGGGTTTTTTATCCATTAAAGCCGTTTGGAAACAGTTTTATGGATACGGAACAGGATTTATAGAATCATTCGTTAAAATCATTATTCTGAATCAAAAACCGCAAGAAGCTTTCCCAGAATTATTTTTTAAAAAATAAAATGACAAAAATAATTGGATTAACTGGAGGAATTGGAAGTGGGAAAACCACAGTCGCAAAGCATTGTATGGAAGCTAATGTTCCAGTGTATATTGCTGATGATGAAGCAAGAAAGCTTATGCAATCAGCTGAAATTATTAAGGAAATTAAAAAAAAATTTGGAACTGAAATTTTTGATAATGCTATTTTAAACCGAGAAAAACTATCCAAAATTGTATTTGGTAATCCTGAAAAATTAAAACTACTCAATGCAATTATTCATCCTGCAGTGAAAAAACATTTTCAGGATTGGATTTTAAATCACCAAGATGCGTCGTTTGTTATTTATGAAGCTGCCATTTTGTTTGAAAGTGGAAGTTATAAAAATTGCGATCTTATACTAACTGTAGTAGCGCCATTGGAAACAAGAATTGAGCGCGTTATTCAGAGAGACAAAACCACACGAGAAGAGGTTTTAAAACGAATAAATGCACAATGGAATGATACTCAACGCATTTCTAAAAGTGATTTTATTATCGAAAACATTGATCCTAAAACCACCAAATTAGAAATCAATAAAATTCTTAAAATTTTGAATATTTGCTAATTAGAATCTTTGTTGTTAATCTTTGGTTAATTTATTATTAGTTATACTGTTAAAATGGTAAATTTGTATTGATGAATAAATTATTTTTTAAAATACTGGTGTTGCTGATGAGTTTATCCTTAATTGGGATAATATTAGTTCAGGTATATTGGTTCAATACCTCATTACAAAATAACGACGAACAGTTCAAATTTCATGTCAAATCAGTGATTGGGAATGTTGCTGAAAAGCTTCAAAAACAAGAAGAATATACCTATTATGAAAAATTTAATCGATATAAAGATAGTACGGGCAAGATTCCTCAAAAAGATGATTTATTAGAATTTTATTACGTTCAAAAAAACCATAAAAACAATACAACTATTGTTTTTACGAATAGTATTTCATCAGAAGATTATGCGATTTCTTCTTCGTTCTTTGATAAAAAAGGTGATGGATTAAAGCTAAAAAGCTTTAATTCTAAAAGAGTTACTGAAGTTTATAACACCAATAGATTTGACAATTCAAAAATCCAAAGTAATTTGACTCCTGATTTAAAGATTGAAAAATCGGGCAATTTGGATGTTTTGGATAATGTAGCTTATGAAATTAATTACAAGGAGATAGCCTCGGCAATGCCACTTCAAGAAAGGGTTTCTAAACAAACCATACAGAAGTTGTTGAAGAGAGAATTAGAAGAATATGGAGTGAATACAAAATTTGAATTTGGCGTTTTAAGCAGCGGTTTAGCGACAAAAGTAAAATCGGATAAGTTTGTTTATGACGTAAATAACACTTATTCAATACCTATTTTTTCTGATAATGAAGGAAATAATAAATATCAGTTATTAGTTTCTTTCCCAAATAAGAAGAAATTTATACTCACAGATTTAATTGGAATAACATTATTATCTATCATTTTTACGCTCATCATTATTATTGCTTATTCAAGTGCATTGAACCAATTGATTCGTCAGCGTCATATTTCTGAGATAAAATCAGATTTCATTAATAATATGACTCACGAGTTTAAAACGCCAATTGCAACGATTAATTTGGCTTTAGATGCTATTAAAAATCCAAAAATTATTGGAGATAAGGAAAAGGTTTTCAAGTATCTTCAAATGATTAAGGATGAAAATAAGCGAATGCATGCACAAGTAGAAAATGTGCTGCGTATTTCAAAATTAGAAAAAAAGGAATTGGATATTAGTAAGGAATCTGTTAATATTCAGGAAGTTATAGAAGATGCGATAGAACATGTAAACTTAATTTTAGAAGATAGACAAGGTACAATTAAGAAACATTTTGCTGCAGAACGAACTAGTGTGTTATTGAATGAAGTTCATTTTATAAATGTAATTGTGAATATTTTGGAAAACGCCATAAAATATTCTCCTGAGATTCCTAAAATTGACATCTTTACAGAAAATGTAAAAGATTATTTGATTATTAAGATTAAAGATAATGGAATAGGGATGAGTAAAGTAGCTCAGAAAAGAATATTTGAAAAGTTTTATAGGGAACATACGGGAGATTTGCACGATGTAAAAGGACACGGTTTAGGATTAGCGTATGTAAAGAAAATTATTGACGACCACAACAGTCAAATATATGTAGAAAGTGAAAAGGGAAAAGGAAGTACCTTCATAATAAAAATACCATTAATAAATTAAGATATGGAAAATGTAAATAAAAGGATTCTTTTGGTTGAAGATGACCTTAATTTTGGGGCAGTGCTAAAAGATTATTTGATGCTAAATGACTTTGATGTCACCTTGGCAAAAAACGGAATGGAAGGTTTTGAGAAGTTCAAAAAAGATAATTATGATTTATGTATTTTGGATGTAATGATGCCTTACAAAGACGGTTATACTCTTGCAAAAGAGATTAGAGAAAAAAACCAAGAAGTGCCAATTATATTCCTTACCGCAAAATCTATGAAAGAAGATGTGTTGAAAGGATATAAAGCTGGAGCCGATGATTATTTGAACAAACCCTTTGATTCAGAGGTGTTGTTGATGAAAATCAGAGCCATAATTCAAAGAAAAACATCAACAACTCAAGCAGAACCAGTTCAGTTTGAATTTAATGTTGGTAAATTTCATTTGAATTCTAAACTGCGATTTTTGTCTTTTAATGAAGAAGAACCAGTGAAATTATCTCCAAAAGAAAATGAACTTCTACGAATGTTGATTCTTCACGAGAACGATTTGATGCCAAGAGAATTGGCGTTGACCAAAATCTGGAGAGATGATAACTATTTCACTTCCAGAAGTATGGACGTTTATATCGCAAAATTAAGAAAGTATCTTAAATTAGATCCAAATGTGGAAATTTTAAATATTCACGGAGAAGGATTTAGATTAGTAGTTAAAAAGTAAATAAAAACTTTTAAGTAAAACAAGCTTCGAGAAATCGGAGCTTTTTTATTTTATTTCAAATTCAATTGCAGCGCAAAACAAGTTTTCTCTTCTTTCGTAATACTGAAAATTATTCCTTCGGAAGTTAGATTTTCGTGAATAGCCACTTCGTCTTTTAATGATAATTCTTTAATGAAATTCATTTCAAAACTTTCTATTTTTTGATTTAAAATGATTTTTACATCCAACAAATCCAAGCACCATTCTAGGTATTTTACATTATTCACGTGATTTACAATGTCTAAATCTGAGAGTGTAACCGTTTTTTTTAAAACTATTTCCGTTTCGGTATTGATGTTTATTTTAGAAAAAGTTTTTTCAGTTGCTTTATGCTTTGGATAGAGCTCAAAATGTTCGAAAGGTAAAGCCAATCCTTCTGGGCGTCTGATTGCGGTATTAAAAACGGCCCAAAATGTTTCGCAACCCACCATTTTTTTTCCGTTTACATACAATTCTAAGGCACGAACGGAACGAGAATTCTCGAGTGTGTTGATCCAAGTTTTTACTGTTACAATATCTCTCCATTTTGGTAATTCCGTGATTTCAACCCGCATTCTACTCAAAACCCAAGCTTGATTAAATTCCTGCATATCCGAAAAACTAATGCCACCAATTTCAGAATGAGCAGCAGCGGTCAATTGTAAAATATTGCACAAATCTGTGTATCTTAAGGAACCGCTTGAAAGACATTGAGTGAAATTAATCTCCCAATCTTTGCTAAAAATAGAGGTGAAGTTTGGTGAAATAGGCATAGAAATTTAATTTTTAGTTTTTGTCATTGCAATTGCAATTTTCATTGATGGTTTTTATAATTTCCTTTCTGTCCGTTAAATAATCAAACCACTTTGTTTCTTGATTTCTCTTGAACCAAGTGAGTTGTCGTTTGGCAAAGCGTCGGGTGTTTTTCTTGATTTCTTCAATGGCAAATTCCAAGGAGATTTCGCCTTCAAAATAACGAAATAGTTCGCGGTAACCTACCGTTTGTAAGGCGTTCAAATCTTTGTATGGAAATAATTCTTTAGCTTCTTCTAATAATCCTTCGTTGATCATTATATCAACACGTTGGTTGATTCGATTATAAATTACACTTCTTTCGGCTTCCAAACCAATGAGAATAGGAGTGAAGTTGCGAGTATTTTTCTTTTGGTTCAAATAAGAAGAATACGGTTTTCCAGAACCAATGCAAACTTCCAAAGCGCGCATCATTCGTTGTGGATTTTCTTTGGCAACGACTTCAAAATAGTCGGGGTCGCGTTTTTGTAATTCGTTTTGCAAATAGTCAATTCCCAATTTTTCATAATTAGAAGTGACTTTCTCCCGAACCGAATTGTCAATTTCAGGAAAATAGTCAAAACCTTTCAAAACAGCATCTACATACAAACCGGAACCGCCAACCATTACAACATAATCATTGGTCAGGAATAATTCGTCGAGTTTTGTAATGGCTTCTTTCTCGAAATCACCAACAGTATAGTTTTTAAAAATCGATTTGTTTTGGATGAAATGATGTTTGGCTCCAGCCAATTCTTCAGTTGTGGGAGCAGCCGTACCTATTTGCATTTCCGTGAAAAACTGTCGGCTGTCGCAGGAGATAATATCACAATTGAAATGTTGTGCCAAAGTAATGCTCAGGGAAGTTTTTCCAATGGCTGTTGGTCCAACGATGGTAATTAAGTGTTTCATCCTTATTAAAAATGAATAATCTTTATGTTTTTCGACTTTCTAATAAAACTTTGAATGATGTTTTTGGCATCTCGATTGTTTTGCATTGGACTCAGAATATTATGTAATATAGCCGGATTTGTGATTTGGTAATTCAGTTCATAAAAAGCAAAACCCTTATAAATACCGTTTTCAATAAGCACAGCAGATCGTTCACTAATAGTTCGTCCGCTATCGATAACTATCATATTCTGGGATTTGTAATTCCATTCTTCTAGAAATGTATGGATTCTTTTATTGTATTCCTCTGCCGAAATTTCGCCAATACATGCTCCATCACATTCCTTGATGCCATATTGAAAACATTCTTTTTTGGTTTGATACAATCCTGTTAGTTTCTGGCACAATTGAAACTTGGAGGTAATTTGAAATACGGTATTTTTAGCTTCTTGAAGCGAAGAAAAAGATGTTATCTCTTTTTTTCTACCGTCATATTTTTGAATTTTTAGGTTTAGATAACCTTTTTTGTCCGTTTCGATATACAATGCCAATTGGAAAATACTTT
Source organism: Flavobacteriales bacterium (assembly GCA_038234745.1). Taxonomy (GTDB): domain Bacteria; phylum Bacteroidota; class Bacteroidia; order Flavobacteriales; family Flavobacteriaceae; genus Flavobacterium. The sequence goes on from JBBQSZ010000045.1 coordinate 21,532, forward strand.
TGCGTTGGGCGCGATTCAAAATGGGTTTATGAATTTTTATTTCCTCACTTTCTTTTAATAAGGCAATCAATTCGCTGCCTGTTTCTTCGAATGTGACAGCAAAAACTTCGTTCTGAATCTTTTTACATTTTGTTGATGTCCCAGTAAAATGCTGATTGATTCTTTTTTTAATATTTCGGCTTTTTCCAATATAAATTAAATTACCTTTCTCGTTATGAATGTAATAAACCCCTGTTTTAGAAGGTATACTTTCGAGAATTTCGTATAATTTTGGAGCAATTCCTTTTTTGATTTCAAATTTGATGAGTTCTTTGACAATTTCTTTATTCAAATCCTTGTCTAATAATAATTTGAATAATTTCACGGTTGCCATTGCATCACCATTCGCGCGATGTCTATCAGCCATCGGAATTCCTAGTGCTCGAACTAATTTTCCTAAACTATGTGACTCTTGTTCTGGCAATAATCGTTTGGACAATTCGACTGTACAAAGCGTTTTTATATTAAAATCATAACCCAAACGGCGGAATTCCGTGCGAAGGATTCGATAATCAAAATCGGCATTGTGAGCTACTAGAACACAGTCATTCGTCATTTCGATAATGCGTTTGGCTACTTCAAAAAACTTTGGAGCAGAGCGTAACATTGCATTATTGATTCCAGTCAATTTTACTACAAACGGCTGAATTGGGATTTCAGGATTGACTAAACTGATAAATTGATCCACGATTTCGTGACCGTCAAATTTATAGATAGCAATTTCCGTAATTCCTTCTTCGTTGAATTGTCCTCCGGTGGTTTCTATGTCGAGTATTGCGTACAAAATAAGTGTTCAGTGTTCAGTTTTTATTATTCAGTTGTAAATCTGAAATGCTTCGCCAGTTCGAGCAGAGCTCTCGGGTCAAAAATCGTTAATCATCATTCAAAAATCAAATTCTTCTCCCAAAGATACTACTTCCAATCCGAACCATTGTACTTCCGCAATCTATTGCGAGTTGATAATCGCCAGACATTCCCATTGACAACGTAGAGACGCGATTAATTGCGTCTTTACTACATATTTTATCAAAAATCGATTTTAAATTCGTGAATTCTTTCTTGATTTGGTTTTGATTATCAGTAAATGTTGCCATTCCCATTAATCCAACAACGCGAATGTTTTTCAATTTGTCATTCTGAACGAAGTGAAGAATCTCATTGAGTTCCTTTTCGTCCAAACCAAATTTGGTTTCTTCTTCGGCAATATAAATTTGCAATAAACAATTAATAATTCTATTGTTTTTTTTGGCTTGTTTGTTGATTTCTTCCAATAATTTTAAACTGTCCACTCCATGAATTAAACTCACGAATGGTGCCATAAATTTGACTTTATTCGTTTGAACGTGACCAATCATATGCCACTGAATATCTTTTGGCATTGCTTCCCATTTTTCGGCCATTTCTTGGATTTTGTTTTCACCAAAAATGCGTTGTCCGGCATCGTAAGCTTCCATTAAATCAGGAATAGGTTTGGTTTTAGAAACCGCAACAAGAGTTACGGTTGATGGTAAAGTGGATTTTATTTTGAGGAGGTTTTGTGTTATTGTCATATAATTAGATAAACTGTTTAGAAATTTTCTCTGCTTTTTTACTTTCACTATAATCATAAAAACCTTCTCCCGATTTCACGCCAAATTTTCCAGCGCGAACCATATTGACCAATAAAGGACAAGGAGCATATTTAGGATTTTTGAAACCGTCATACATCACGTTAAGAATTGCTAAACAGACATCTAGCCCAATAAAATCAGCTAATTGTAGAGGTCCCATCGGATGTCCCATTCCGAGTTTCATCACGGTATCAATTTCATAAACTCCAGCAACTTTGTTGTACAATGTTTCGATGGCTTCGTTGATCATCGGCATCAAAATTCTATTAGCTACAAATCCAGGGTAATCATTTACTTCAACGGGAGTTTTACCCAGTTTTTCGGATAATGTCATAATCATTTTGGTCACTTCGTCGCTGGTGGAATAACCGCGAATAATTTCGACCAATTTCATAATAGGTACTGGATTCATAAAGTGCATTCCAATAACTCGTTCGGGATGTGCTACAACAGCTGCAATTTGCGTGATGGAAATAGAAGAAGTATTGGTAGCAAAAATCGTGTTGTGAGAGCAAACTTCGTTTAATTGTTTGAAGATATTGAGTTTCAAATCTACATTTTCGGTGGCGGCTTCAATGACCAAATCCACACCCACAACTCCGTCTTTAATATCGGTATAAGTGATAATATTGTTGATGGTTTTGAATTTGCCTTCTTCGGTAATCGTTCCTTTGGCAACCATTCTGTCTAAATTGGCAAAAATAGTAGCCATTCCTTTATCCAAAGATTTTTCGGAAATGTCTATTAGTTTTACGGTAAAACCACTTTGCGCAAAAGTATGTGCAATTCCGTTGCCCATTGTTCCAGCTCCAATTACGGCTATTATTTTCATGTTTTCCATCTATTTATTTTACTAAAATATGCAAAAATTCTGTTGTTTGGCTTGCAATGTGATTTCTGTTTTCGGTTTTATCGGCTTTAAAACGTTGGTAATTAGTGGTCATCAAATCGTATTTTCCGTATTTCGACATGATGGTTCGAATCTCTTCTTCCGACATTAAACCTTCATTATTATAGCTTAAAAAGATGGAATCGAAATTAGCGTTTTTTATTAAATCTTCAAACGAATTTCTAACATTGGGTTTGCTGCAATAATCCGAACGATTGTAGTCTCGTAGACCTGTTTTACCTTTTGGAATAAAGTTGTCGTATTTTGCTATTGTGTTCAATAAATGGTAATTAGAACCATATTGTCGCGCATTATACGGTGGATCCAAATATAAAATATCGCCTTCAATTTTTTTGACTAATAGATTGCTATCTTCATTGAAAACTTCGTGTTCGTTGTCGTTCAAAGTAAAAATAGCAGGTTCTAAAACCAGATTTTTTTGAGCCGATTTCTTGATGTGTTTTAGATAAGCTCCATAAACCGAAGCTGTATTCGCCACTTTATCGGCACTTTCTAATAAGGAAGCCAAAAGAAAATAATACATTTTTGAATTGATGCGATTTTCTGTTTTCCAAAGTTCTATTTTTTGGCGAATGGTGTCTATTTTTTTTCCATTGTATTCTGAAAAATACAGTCTGTTTTGATTTCCGTTTTCGGAATATTCCTGAAATATAAAACCTTCAATTCCCTCGAGTTGATTGAGTTCTTCAATTGTAGAATTAAAATCGATTGACTCGTGGTTTCCAATATAATTTTTGTTCAAAACATAGCTGTAATATTCTAAATCATTGCTAATGATTTTTTTTACGTTAGGTTTAAAAGTTCTACCAACAATTCCGGTTCCAGCAAATAAATCGCAAAACGTTTTTTGAGACAAATCATCTCCAACTACCGAATTTACTGTAGTTTGAATAAAGGAAGATAACTTTTGTTTCGAGCCGATGTAGTTCATGTAATTTTAATTTTCAACCCAAATTAGGTCGGATAAAATGGTATTATTTTCTAGATTTATTTGAATTAGCGAGGCGGAATTAAAATTTTCGACATACGTATCAATTGCTGATTTCAACAAATTAATTTCGGCTTTTAATTTCCAATGTTCGTTGTTTTTTTCGATCAAAACAACAAACAATCTATTTTTCAAATGTTTTCGACTTTCCTGACTTTGATTCAAATACAACCATTGAATTAATTCGGCAGGATTATTTTTTGCATACGTTACTGTCTGGTTAAATCCCTTTGGGAAAACGGTAGTTTTATGGTCAAAACAAGTTGTATTTATAGTAAAATCAATTAATTTGTCAAATTTATTTTTATTGGGCGTTACTTTTTCGTGTAATGAAAATAAGTTTTCAACCGCTTCGGCTGACCAAAAATTGTACCATCTGTTCAAAGCATAATCACGAACATTTTCATCAAATGAAGCGATTTTTTGCAATAATTTTTCAAAAGTATAAGTCGAATAGATAAAACTGGTTTTTGCGTCCCAACCGTCAGATTGTTTTCGTCCCCATTTGTAAGGATATATCAAACGTTTTTTTAATTCTGTTTCAACTCGTACTAAATCCATAATAACATTTGCTTCTTTTTTTGCGTTAGGGGTTACTTCACTAGATCGCTTTTTTATTGGAGTTCAGTGAACTACGTTTGAAGAGGAAATCCTTTTGTGCCGATTCTTTTCGGGACAAAAGATTGGAACGGAAAGCCCGACCCTTGGGTAACGCCCAAATTGATTACTTCTTGAAACAATCTATAATTTGATAGGCCACTCTCAAAGCTTCTGTAGCTTGTTCTAAAGTAACAATAGGAGTGGTGTCGTTATTGATGGCATCTGCAAAGGATTCCAATTCATCTAGAATCGCATTGTTTTGCTCCACATCAGGATTTGAAAAATATATTTGTTTCTTTACACCTTCGGCATTTTGAAGAATAATATCAAAATCTCCGGGAATTTCTGGAGCATCTTTCATTTTTACGACCTCACATTTTTTCTCCAAGAAATCTACCGAGATGTAAGCATCTTTCTGGAAAAAACGCGATTTACGCATGTTTTTAAGTGAAATTCTACTCGCAGTTAAATTGGCAACACAACCATTTTCGAACTCAATTCGAGCATTGGCAATATCGGGAGTGTCACTAATTACCGAAACTCCGCTGGCGTGAATGTCTTTCACTGGTGAATCTACAACACTCAAAATAGCATCAATATCGTGAATCATCAAATCTAAAACCACGGGTACATCCGTTCCACGCGGATTGAATTCAGCCAAACGATGGGTTTCTATAAACATTGGATTTTCAATCATGTCTTTCACTGCGATAAACGCAGGATTGAAACGCTCTACATGTCCAACTTGTCCTTTGACATTGTATTCTTTAGACAAAGCAATGATTTCTTCGGCTTCGGCTACGGTTGTTGAGATTGGTTTTTCGATAAAAACATGTTTTCCGGATTTAATCGCAACTTTAGCACATTTATAATGCGACAGCGTAGGAGTGACGATGTCGATAACATCTACCGCGTGAATTAATTTTGCAATTGTTTCAAATTGTTTGTATCCAAATTCGGTTGCGATTTTAGCTCCGTTTTCCTGATTTTCATCATAAAAGCCCACGAGTTCATATTTATCAGATTGATGTAATAATCGTAAGTGTATTTTTCCGAGGTGTCCGGCACCTAAAACGCCAACTTTGAGCATAGAAGTAAATTTTATCAAAAATAGAAATTAATTGATAATTGATAATTGATAATTGGTAATTTGTTTTCTATTTTTACAAAATAAATTTACCCAAATTGAATAATACCAACAAACATCAAGGACTTCGAAACCAATTAGCCAAACTATTGGAGGAAAAAGGAATTAAAGATAAAAACGTTTTGGAAGCTATCCGAAAAATTCCTAGACACTTATTTTTAGATTCCGGATTTGAAGATTTTGCTTATCAAGACAAAGCTTTCCCGATTGGCGCTGGCCAAACTATTTCACAACCCTATACTGTGGCGTTTCAAAGTCAGCTATTAGAAGTAAAAAAAGACCATAAAATTCTAGAAATAGGAACGGGTTCAGGTTATCAAACGGCTGTGTTGGTATGGATGGGTGCAAAAGTTTATTCCGTAGAGCGACAAAATGAATTGTTTAAAACGACTTTGGTATTGTTGCCAAAATTAGGATATAAACCCAAATATATGTGTTTTGGAGACGGTTATAAAGGATTAGAAAATCACGCCCCGTTTGATAGTATTATTGTGACTGCCGGTGCGCCAATCATTCCGCAACCATTGATGGCGCAATTGAAAATAGGAGGAAGGTTGATAATTCCGCTGGGTGATAAAGAACAAGTGATGACAATGCTAGTTCGCAAAAATGAAACCCAATTTGAAAAACGTGAGTTTGGGGATTTTAAATTTGTACCGCTTTTAGAAAATAAGAATTAGAATGATTTTTTAATTCTATCTAAATCGCGTTTTGTATCTTGTTCTTTGAGACTTTCACGCTTATCATATGTTTTCTTTCCTCTACAAAGTCCGATGTCAAGTTTTGCAATTCCTTTTTCATTGGTAAACAATTTCAGAGGAATAATGGTTAATCCTTTTGTATCGAATGCTTTCTCTAGCTTTCTTAATTCTCTTTTATTTAATAATAGTTTGCGCTCGCTT
>JBBQSZ010000046.1:0-26491 GCA_038234745.1 Flavobacteriales bacterium
TACCAGAGGGAAGTCATCCAAAAAACAGGAAAATACACTACCCCACCCGCTCCCAGCGCCCATATCCCTCACGCCCCATTGGAGTTCACCATAGTGGTCGTGGTGGTTTAGTGAATTTACCTGTTTTTTGGATGACTTCCATCTGGTACCGACGATTACGTTTACTTACTTTGGGAGATTTTTTTGAAGAACGCTATGAATCAAAACGTATGGCTGCATTTTATGCGCTCTGTCAGACAATATTTTTTGTACTTATTGCAGCTATTGGTTTAGTAGCTATGTCAAAAACAGTATCGGCTATTGCTTCAAAACCACTTATTGAATTGAATGTTGAAGAAAAAGTAGAATATTACAAAGCCGTTGAACTAGAAAAATTAGAAGCTGCCGATTTTGCTCTGCTTTCAGTCAATCAAAAATCACATTTAGTGGAATTGCAAACGCTAAATCCAAAAAAAGAATATTCCTATATCAATGAGAATTGGCTCATCATAATTGTTGCGTTTGTTACCTTATTATATGCTAGTATTGGAGGGCTAGCTGCTGCATTTATGGTCGATTTGGTTCAAGGTGTTTTCATCATTTTGCTCTCTATTTTGCTCATACCCTTTGCAATGGCCAAGATTAATCTACAGTTCGGAAGCGAAGGTGTACTGGGGTCGTTTCAAACAATGCACAAGGTATTGCCAGCATCGTTTATGGAAATTTGGGGTTCACCCAGTCTGATCGAATTTTCGTGGTTTTGGATAGCTGGATTTTCTATAATGATTATAATTACTACTGCTGTTCAAGCCAATCAAATGACTGCTTGTGGTTCAGCCAAAGACGATTATACAGCGCGGTATGGCTTTGTTTCGGGTATGTTACTCAAACGCTATTCGAGTGTAATGTGGGGTGTTGTAGCTCTTATGACCGTGGTTCTTTATGGAGGTTCTATCTCAGATCCTGATTACGTTTGGGGTCATGCCACTCGTGATTTATTAGGACCGCTTAATATGGGACTTGTGGGTTTAATGATTGCCTGTTTAATTGCGGCTTTAATGGCTGCCAAATCGGCATTTATGCTCACTGCCGCTGCATTAATAACCAATAATATATATCGCCCATTGCGTCCAAATTGTTCCGAAAACCATTATATATGGATTGGTCGAATTTTCAGTGCTGTATACATGCTAGTTTCAGCATACATTGCCACGCAATCAAATGGCTTATTTGAACTTTTCAAAATGACAATGATGTTCAATAGCATACTTGCAGCAGCTTTTTGGCTTGGAATGCTTTGGAGACGCTCCAACGCAGTGAGTGCTTGGTCATCAATGGTATTTATGTTTATTGCTACGCTAATTTTACCCTTCGGAATTCCATTGCTTCCAGAAATGCGAACTTCGGAGTATTTAAGCAAAACAACCCTTGCTATTCCTGTAACTAGAACCTACACAGCGCGCGAAATGGATGTTCAGCAGCGAAACCAAGCTATTGCATCATGGGATAAATTAAATGCCGCAGAAAAATCAATAGAAGATCGACCGTCGATTCTTAAAACGGGTGAAAAATTTGAGAAAAAAGTATTGTTGCCCAAAAAATCTATTTTTTGGAGCGAAGGTCTCGATTATTCAGGCGAAAAAACAGCAGGAAAAGGATATCTAAAAGTAGAATTAATAGCCTTAGATCGAATGGGTTATGATTTATCCAAAAACTCCTATTCGTTAAACGAAACATTTACTTTTCTCTTTCGGATAATTATTCCTTTTTTGATATTGATGTTGGTGGCCTATTTTACAAAACCACAGAAGAAAGCGTTACTAAATCAGTTTTATGGAAAAATGCTTACTCCAGTTGTAGGCTCACTTGAAGATGATGAAAAAGAAATGGTACTTACACGGAACACTCCTACCCGCTTCAACTACCTAAAAATTTTCCCGAATTCGAATTGGGAATTTAGAAAATGGAATCGTGAAGATTGGACAGGTGTAACGGTTTCTTGTATTGCAGTAGCAAGTGTCGTGGCTTTGTTGGTTTTTATTGTTGGTTTGGGCAGTTAGGTAAATAAAATAATAAATTATATAATATACTTTAAGATGAAAAATGAGAATAATGTTATGATTAAAACCGCATTAATTGCAGATTCAGTTCCCAATATGCCTTGGGAACCAAAACCAGCCGATTGTAAAGAAGTGGTATGGCGACATAGTAAAAATCCTATTATCGATTTACATCCTATGCCTAAAGCGCGTAGTGTGTTCAACAGTTGTGTTATACCTTGGGGCGAAAGTTTTATAGGTGTTTTTAGAGTTGATTCACTTTCAATGGATCCAAACTTACATTTAGGAACTAGTCCCGATGGACTTGATTGGACTATTGAAGAAGAACCAATTTCTTTTATTTCACCCGATGCAGCTTTAGGAAAAATCACTAACGCTTATGATCCGCGTTTATGCAAAATTGATGACAAATATTACATCACTTGGTGTAATTCCTATTATGGAGCAACAATTGGTCAAGCTTGGACAACCGATTTCAAAACTTTTCATCAGATGGAAAATGCCTTTTTGCCTTATAACCGCAATGGTGTATTATTTCCAAGAAAAATTAATGGCAAATTTGCTATGTTAAGCCGACCTATGGGCTTGGGAATGGCTGTAAACTATGGCGATATTTTCTTTAGCGAAAGCCCCGATTTAACGTATTGGGGAAAACATCGAATTGTTTTTACTCGAGGTCCTGGAAAATGGGAAAGAGTGAAAATTGGTCCTGGTCCAATTCCGATTGAAACTACCGAAGGTTGGTTACTACTCTATCACGGAGTAACTGATACTTGTGATAGTTTTGTTTACAGTATGGGAGCCGCCTTATTAGATCTTAACGAACCTTCCAAAGTTTTATACCGTTGCCAATTTCCTCTAATGACTCCCGAAAAAATATACGAAACCGCGGGTTATGTTGGAAATGTAGTTTTCCCTACAGGAGTTGTAGCCGATGGAGATACTGGACGTTTAGCGATCTATTATGGAGCGGCAGACACCTACACAGCAGTAGTTTATGCTAATACTGATGAAATAATAGCTTACATAAAAGAAAATTCAGGAAAATAAAGGAGTTACAATTTAATTCAAAATTAAGATGCAAAAAATAGATGATTTTTCAATGGAGCTGAACTTCACTGAAGCCTACAGAAATAGTAGTAATGAACACATTGCCATACGGGAAGCTAAATGTCATCAGGCTCAATTTCCTGCTGTATTATCAGAAATTCAAGATAATGATAGATTAGCAGGCCGTACTTTTTGGGGTTGGGTAGGTTTTAGTCCTCACAATGCTCCTGGTGGTGCTGCTTATGGATATTTTTGTCACGAACAAAAAATAATTGAAGCGCTTGAACGAGGAAACATTCCAATTGAACAAAGAGATGGTGTTCATGAAATGCTTCATTTTTGGAAAAAAGAAACATCAAAAGCTAAAGTTGAAGCTGCCTTTACTGAAAAAATGATTCCTACTCTTTTCCGAGATGAAATAGTTTCCCTTCCTTACAATTTCAAACCTCTTATTGCTAATCCAATATACAGAATGGCGGGGGTTTTTGTAGATTATGAGAAATTATTGCGATTGGGTATTCCGGGTTTAATAAATGAAATTTCAGAATATCGCGATAAAGCCAAAGAATCGAATGGTGATTACCAACTCTATGAAGGGATGTTGATGGCTTTAGATGTTTTTGTCTATTCTTGCCATCATTATGAAATGCAAGCTATTGAAAAAGCTAAAGCTGCAAACGACCCTAAACGCGAAAAAGAATTATTGCAATTGGCTAAAGTTCTTAAAGAAAATACTTTAAGAAAACCAGAATCATTCTATGAAGCTTTGCAGTTGTCTTGGCTATATACTCTAATTTGTGGTTCCTTAGAATTAGGTAGAGTAGATAATTATTTAGGTGATTTTTATGTAAATGATATTGATAATGGAGTAATTACAGAGGAAGAAGCTTTATCGTTAATGCACTCGTATTGGAAACTCATAAACGATTTGTTTCGTGATGTAGATGGTCGTGTTATCATTGGTGGTCGCGGTCGAAGAAACGAAGAAAATGCAGACCGTTTTGCATTACTAGTTTTAGAAACTATGAGAACTTATGGAAGAGCAATTTTACCACAAACGACTCTCCGGTTCTATGAAGGAATGAATCCTGAATTAATGGAAAAATCAATTACACTAATTGGTGACGGACATACTTTTCCGTTATTGTATAATGACGATGTACTAGTTCCTGGTGTTGCAGCAGCCCACGATGTCCCTATAGAAGATGCTGAGCAATACATGCCTTTAGGTTGTGGAGAAATTACTTTAGACCATATGGGTTTCGGGACACCAAGTGGCTCATTAAATGTTTTAAAAGCATTGGATGTAACGCTTCGCAACGGTGTAGATCATATTACTGGCAAACAATTGGGGTTAGCTACAGGTGATTTTAAAGATTTCAAAACCTACGATGAATTCTTTGATGCATTCAAGAAACAACTAGCCTTTTTTATCGAAATATTGGCCGATCATGAAGATTTAGAATATGTCGAATCTGGAAAACATGCACCTTACCTCTATTTAAGTATGTTATATGATGACTGTATTGCACGTGGAAAAGCTATTTTCTCTGGTGGAATAAAATATCTTGGAGGTTCCTTAGAGTCATTTGGTAGTGTGAATACTGCAGATAGTTTGACAGCCATCAAAAATATGGTATTTGATAAAAAAATACTATCCGCAGAACGATTAATCGAAGCGCTGGATAATAATTTTGTTGGTTATGAAAAAGAACACAAACTCCTTAAAGATTCACCAAAATACGGTAACGACGATAATTATGCAGATGATATAATGGTAGAATTACACGATTTTATGTGTAATAACATTCGCGATCAACGGGAAAGAACCAATTTAGATTGGTACTTAAATGTGTTAATCAACAACAAACAAAACACCATTTTGGGTCGTTGGGTTGGCGCTTCTGCTGACGGGCGTAAAGCGGGTCGTGAAATGGCTAATGCCAATACGCCATCAGGTGGAAATGATAAAAAAGGTGTCACAGCTCTGATCAATTCTTTAGTAAAACCAAGTCACAAAATACACGCTGGAACAGTTCAAAACATGCGTTTTGGAAGAGACTTTTTTACTACAGACCGACCAAGATTTGAATTTTTATTAGCTACTTATTTCAAAAAAGGTGGTGCTCAAGCAATGATTACGGTGATCAATCGTGGTGATTTAGAAAATGCATTAGTAGAACCTGAAAAACATCAAGATTTATTTGTTAGAATTGGTGGTTTCAGTGCTCGATATATCGATTTGCCTCGTGATGTACAATTGGAAATTCTAAGCCGAGTAACCTATTAAATAAAATCTGTTTCTCTTATGAGTTTCTTTTGCCCTTTTTGCCAAATCATACTATCTTTTTAAACTTATGAGCGAAACAGCTTTAGTCTTCGACATTCAACGGGCATCCCTACACGATGGACCCGGAATCCGTACAACCATTTTTCTAAAAGGTTGCCCGTTGGATTGTCTTTGGTGTCATAATCCCGAAGCAACATCTTCAAAGCGTCAATTGTTTTTTCATTTGGATAAATGTACCCTATCTGGCGATTGTGTTAGCGTTTGTCCAGAAAATGTGCATCAAATTATAGATGGCGATCATCTTATTGATTACGACAAATGTAATTTATGTGGCAAATGTGTGGAAGCCTGCAATTATAATGCTTTAAAAATTGTTGGCCAAGAAATGACCGTAGATGAGGTGATGAAAGAAGTAATGGCTGATATCGATTTTTATAAAAATTCGGGAGGAGGAATTACAATAAGTGGAGGCGAACCATTACTTCAATTTTCATTTGCAAAGTCACTATTAGAGCGATGCAGAGAAAAAGGAATAAATACTTGTGTCGAAACTTCGGGTTATGTTTCGACCTATAAATTCAAACAAATACTCCCTCTAATAGACACTATTCTTTTCGATTATAAAATTACAGGTTGTGATGAACATACCAAATACACCGGTGTTTCCAATCGAGCCATTCTAGAAAATTTGAACAATGCCTATCATTATGGAACTTCAATAATTTTGCGTTGTCCTATAATTCCTGAAGTAAATAATACCGATTCTCATTTTAAAGCCATTGTAGATTTGAATCTAAAATATCCCAATCTAACAGCGATTGAAATTTTACCTTATCACGATATGGGAAATAGCAAACGAACCAGTATTGGAAGAAATGAAACATTAAAAGAACTCACTACTGTCACTCCCGAAACAGCAAATAAATGGTTAGAGCAACTAAGAAGTTTAGGTTGTGATAAAGCTAAAATAGGCTGAAAAGGAAACTTGAATTGGCAAATTTAAATGTAATGGAAATTCTGTTTCCAGCTGAATCTTATTATATGCAAATAGATTCGAACTATTCCTAAAATGTTAGAACTTATTTCACTATTTTTTTTATGTATTAATAATTAATTAAGTGCATTTTAATAGTTTTAGTCTAATTTTAGATTCTTAAACTACGAATTATCGAAATACACAATTAAAAAAATATACAATGGACAAAAATTCAAATTCATCTCGGCGTAATTTTCTAAAGCAATTATCGCTTATTACAGCAACTTCTGCTTTGGCTACTTTACCCTTTACAGAATTATCAGCTAAAAACCCAAAACCACGCAAAATTAATAGTAACGATAAAGTGAATTTAGCATGCGTTGGAATTGGAAACCGTGCCGCCGAAATCATTCGTGAATTATTCAAAACTGGTCATTGCAATATCGTGGCTTTGTGTGATACTGATATGGGTGCACCACACACTTTGGATATTATGAATCAATTTCCTGACGTTCCGCGTTATCAGGATTTTAGTAAAATGTTCGACAAAATGGCAAATAAAATTGACGCGGTAGTAATTGGCACACCAGATTTTAGCCATTTCCCTGCAACAATGCTTGCCATGTCTCTTGGGAAACACGTTTATGTCGAAAAACCAATGGCGCACACTTTTAACGAAGTCGAACTAATGATGAAAGCTGCCAAAAAACATGGTGTTGTTACTCAAATGGGAAATCAGGGCCACTCCGATGCCAATTATTTTCAGTTTAAAGCTTGGAAAGAAGCCGGAATTATCAAAGACGTTACAGCAATCACCGCTCACATGAACAATGAACGCCGTTGGCATAAATTCGATTCAAATATGAAAAGCTTACCTCCTGCCGAGCCAGTTCCAAATACCTTAGATTGGGACGAATGGTTGGGTACCGAGCAATTTCACGATTATAATAAAAATTACATCAACGGGCAATGGCGTTGTTGGTACGATTTTGGAATGGGAGCTTTGGGCGATTGGGGAGCGCATATTGTCGATACTGCGCATCAATTTTTGGAATTAGGATTGCCAAACGAAGTGAATATGCTTTATGCCAAAGGGCATAATGAATTCTTTTTCCCTTATTCCTCAACAATTCAGTTTAGATTCCCTGCCCGTCCTAACATGCCTCCTTGTGATATAACTTGGTACGATGGAATGGATAATTTGCCCCCTCTTCCTGAAGGATATATAAATAGTAAACTTGACCCCAATATTCCGCCTCCAAGCAATGGAAAAATTGCGCCAGCCAAATTGAATCCTGGAAAAATTATTTATAGTAAAGAGTTAACATTCCAAGGGGGTTCACACGGAAGTACTTTGAGTATTATTCCAACAGAAAAAGCCAAAGAAATGACATCGAAACTACCCCAAGTTCCTGTAAGTTCGTCAAATCATTTTCTAAACTTCCTGTTGGCTTGTAAAGGCCAAGAAAAAACACGTTCTCCGTTCGAAATCGCTGGGCCATTAAGTCAGGTTTTTTGCCTAGGCGTAATTGCACAACAGTTAAATGCGAAACTGAAATTCGACCCAGCAACTAAGAAGTTTACCAATAACGACTTGGCTAATAAACTATTGATTGGTACAAAGCCTCGAAAAGAATGGGAGTATTTTTATAAATTGTAAACTCCCTCCACTTATCCACAAAATACATAAGGTATCAATTAAAAAAAAGAATGACAAATATAAATAGAAGACAGTTTTTAAAAAACACAACTGTTTTAAGTGGTAGTGTTTTATTAACCACTAGCCCTTGGTTTTCAGCATTTTCGCAACAAAAAGAAACTAAAGGAAGTATTGCTAGAATTGGTCTTATTGGACCGGGCTCACGCGGTAAATTTCATTTGGATTTTTTAGTAAAAAACCCAAAAGTAGAAATAGTAGCCATCTGTGACATATTCCAACCAGCAATTGATGCCGCTTTAAAGAAAGCTCCAAATGCAAAAGTGTATACCGATTATAAAAAATTATTAGACGATAAAAATGTTGAAGCTGTGCTAATTGCAACTCCTTTACACATTCATTATCAAATGGTAATGGATGCATTTGATGCTGGAAAACACGTGTTTTGCGAAAAATCCATTGCCTTTTCGATGGAAGAAACTCATACTATTTATAAAAAGTACAAGGCATCTAATAAAATATTTTTTGTAGGTCAACAACGCCTTTTTGATATGCGTTATATAAAAGCAATGGAATTAGTACATCAAGACGAATTCGGTATGATAAACGGAATTCGAGCTTTTTGGCATCGCAATAGTGATTGGAGAAAAAAAGTATTGGGAAATTCAACAGACAAACAAACCAATTGGCGCTTGTATAAAGATTGTTCCAAAGGAATAATGACCGAATTGGCCTGTCACCAATTACAAATCGGTACCTGGGCAATGAGAGAAATTCCAAATAAAGTAATGGGACACGGAGCAATCACTTATTGGAAAGAGAAACGGGAAGTATATGACAATGTGAGTTGCATTTACACTTTTGAAAATGGTGTAAAAATGAATTATGACTCCATTCTTTCTAATAAATTTTATGGTTTAGAAGAGCAAATTATTGGCAAAAATGGAACAGTTGAACTTGAAAAAAACAAATATTATTATGAAGGAACGCCACCTTCACACGCTTTTTCAAAATTGTTGAATGACACTAAAAATGCTGTAAATGGAACAGTTCCTGTTGCTAAAACAAGTTGGGTTGCCGAAACCGCCAAAGAAGAAAAAGGATTTAATATTTTAGACAATTTACCCGAAGGAGATGGAACTTCGTTGATGCTTGAGGCATTTGCCGAGGCAATACTTACAAACACTCAGCCAAAACTAATAGCCGAAGAAGGCTATTATGCAACGCAACTCAGCTTGCTGGGTCATGAAGCTATGGTCAATGAGAAAACACTTCTTTTCCCAGATAAATATAAAATTGATTATTTAAATCATAAATCAATCTAAAAAGTATGAATGCAAAAGTGAGTCTAAAAAAAGAATTAATTACTTTAATAGCTTGTATTTTGATAACCTTTTTACTAGATACGAGCATTAATATAGGTTATGAAAAAGAAACCTTGAAACTTTTTCCTTCTTGGGTATTAGATATAATGCTTGGTGCAGTAATTTACAATTTTTGGTTCATTTTCCGATTGGTATTTTTTTCTAAGGATACTGTAATTCTAACTAAAAAGGAAGTTTAAAAATATACAATCAAACAAATGCAATACAAACAACAAAATTATTCGCCAACAAAAAAGCTTTTTTATGCTTGGTTCGAAGCTATGTTTACCAGAATAGACATTGCTATTTCGGTTGCGATTGATAGAATTGATTTGATAGATATAGTGACTGAAATAGAACTTCTGATTAAGAAATACGAGCAAATTGCCACTCGATTTGATCCTAAAAGTGAGCTAAGTTTTGTAAATAATCATGCATTTGAAAATAAAATAACCATTTCAGATGAATTGTATGAATTGCTAAATGATTGCCAAAACCATTCAATTGAAACATTAGGGTATTTTGACATTTCGGTTTACTCAAAACCTAGAACTACTAATTCCGAAAAATCGTATTGTTTGGAATATAATACTAAAACCATCCATTTTTCAGACAAGGGTGTTTTTCTTGATTTATCGGGGTTCATAAAGGGATTTGTATTAAAAAAAATTATCGAAATCATCGAAAATAAAGAACTTGAAGATGTTTTAATCAATGTTGGCGATAGTTCCATTTATGCCAAAGGCAATCATCCATTTGGTCTTGGATGGACAATACAAATTCCAGAAACCCAAAAAGAATGCGTCTTGCATAACGAATGTCTTACTACTTCTGGAAATACTAGTAAAACAAAATGGAATATTATAAATCCTTTGACCTCTAACACAGAACCCATAAAAACATCCGTTTCAGTGATTACAAAATTACCTGATGAAGGAGAAGTTCTTTCGAAAGTAGCCTACATTGCTCCAGAATTTGAATTAGAATCAATACTAAAAAAATACAATGCTCGCCTTGTTTAACACAATTAAATATTAAAAAAAAACAATTAATTTAAAATTTGAAAATGAAAAAACGAAATTTATTTTTACTAGCAATGTTGCTAGTATCACTTTCCCTATTTTCTCAAGAAAAATGGGAGTCCCTTTTTAATGGAAAAAATCTTGATAATTGGAAAAAAATGAACGGAGAAGCTGAATACACTATTCAAGATGATGCTATTGTAGGACATTCGAAGTTAAAAACACCCAATACATTTTTGGTATACGACAAAATGTATGGTGACTTTATTTTAGAAATGGAATTTAAAGTGGATGAAGGATTAAATTCAGGAATACAATTTAGAAGCAACAGTTTCAAAGATTTCAAGGACGGTCGAGTTCATGGTTATCAATATGAAATTGACCCATCACCAAGAGCTTGGAGTGCAGGAATTTATGACGAAGGACGTCGGGGTTGGTTGTATCAAATGGATTTAAATCCAACTGCAAAAACAGCGTTCAAAGCAGGTAAATGGAACAAAGTCCGCATCGAAGCGATTGGAACTAGTCTCAGAACTTGGCTAAATGGAATTCCTTGTGCTAATGTTTTAGACAATATGACAGCATCTGGATTTATTGCTTTACAGGTACATCAAATTGAAAAAGAGGAACAAGTTGGAAAAACAGTACAATGGAAAAACATTCGCATTTGCACTCAGAATTTAGACAAAGTAAAAACTCCTTACAAAAAAGAAATATATCAAGCCAATTGCATCGATAATACCGTTTCTGAAGAAGAAAAAGCTATGGGATGGAAACTGCTTTGGGACGGAAAAACTAGTGATGGATGGCGTGGTGCAAAACTGAGCACCTTCCCTACTGGAGGATGGAAAATTGAAGATGGACTCTTGAAAGTATTGAACTCAAATGGTGGTGAATCTACTAATGGCGGTGACATTGTCACCCTAAAAAAATATAAAAACTTTGAATTAATCGTTGATTTTAAAATCACAGATGGAGCAAACAGTGGCATCAAATATTTTGTTGATACTGAGTTGAACAAGGGAGAAGGATCCTCCATTGGTTGCGAGTTTCAAATATTGGATGATGCAAAACATCCTGATGCAAAATTAGGGGTAAAAGGCAATCGCACTGCTGGTTCGCTATATGACTTAATTGCCGCTCCTGATGGCAAAACGTTCAGAAAAACCGAATTCAATAATGCTCGAATTGTAGTAAAAGGCAACAAAGTGCAACATTTCCTCAACAATAAACTTACAGTGGAATACGAGCGTAATACTCAAATGTGGCAGGCTCTTGTAAACTATAGCAAATACAGTATTTGGCCGAACTTTGGGAATGTTGAAGAAGGGAATATATTATTGCAAGATCACGGTAATGAAGTATCATTTAAAAATATTAAAATTAAAGAGTTGCCATAGCATTAAAATGATTGACTATAAATTATTTTTTTGAACAAAGTTTAAAAATCAAAAAGATACATCAAACTACCTATTGGATTTTTTACAAATCTTGAAAACCGCAAATAAAGTAAAGACTATTTGCGGTATTTTTTTTGTATAAATATTGCGGAAATAATTCAACTTTTCCAAAAACGAAGCTGATTAGTATTCAAAAAATCAAAAATAAATCTCAATATAGAAAAAAATTGCCCTAAAAAAGTTCCAGAATAAAACGTCTCAACCTGCTTAAAAACTACATTTTTATTAAAAAACCCCTTTATTTTAAAATAATTGAATTTTTTGTTTCTGATTAATTACATATTAATCAAATATTAATAGTGTCAAGATAAATTTGACATTAGAAATTGCAATTATACATCTCAATCATAAAAATAAACAAAGTAAGTAGCAAATGAAAAAGTATTCAATATTAGTTCTATTACTATTAATTTCAAATGTTTCGTTTTCTCATTCAAGTTTTCATTCCAGCTTTACATCTGGGAAAAATGCTATTGCTACAGGATTTGATAAAGCACCTTATTTGCTTTATACAGGAAATAATACTGAAATGTTACTTATTTGGCAAATGCTAGCCACAACAAATTGCACCATTGAATGGGGACTAGATGAAACTTATTCGATGAATTCGCAATCCACTACCGAATACGGAACAGCACATCAGCACAAAATTACTTTAACGGGTTTAACTCCAGACACAAAATACTTTTATAGAGTGACAAACAACGGAGAAACCAAAATAGGAAGCTTTAGAACTGGAGTTTCTAATTCCGAAACATCAGTTAGTTTATATACTTATGGTGATACGCGTACCTATCCTTTGTTGCACGATGCTGTGGCAAAAAAAATGATGGACGAAATAAAACTAAACCCTAAATCACAAACGCTTATCCTTGTAAATGGAGATTTAGTTCAAACTGGAAATTCTGAAAGTAGCTGGACAAATGAGTTTTTTGATCCTCAATACACCAATATTCAAGAGTTATTGGCAAATATGCCCTATTTGTCAACTATGGGCAACCACGAAGGACAAGGAGTTCTTTTTGGCAAATATTTCCCTTATCCTAAATTTACAACGGGTCGTTTTTACTATTCGTTTGATTATGGACCAATTCATATTACAGTATTAGATCAATATACCGATTATTCGCCAGGAAGTGCGCAATATACTTGGTTAGAAAATGATTTGGCAAGCTCCACAAAACCTTGGAAAATGATTGTAGATCACGAACCGGGTTGGACTGCATATCCTTCCTCTGGCGGTCACGGAAACAATACCAATGTTCAAAATATCATTCAACCATTGTGCTTAAAATATGACGTATCATTTGTTTTATCTGGTCACAATCACTTCTATTCTCGTGCTGTTGTAAACAATGTAGTGCACATTACCACTGGAGGCGGAGGAGCACCTTTGTATCCACCAGGAAGTGGTAGAGAAAATGTTGTGATTTTTGATCAATCCAATCATTTTTGCAAAATTGACATCAATAACAATGCTCTGAAACTTACGGCAATTAGAAGTGATGGTTCAATAATCGAAACTTTTGATTACTCAAAATCTAGTGTTCCCGGAATAATGATAACACCTTCAAACCCTACATTAGGAATAAGCAATACGCAACAACTTACCCCAATAATTTGGCCACAAAACATTGCTAATGAAACAGTCACTTGGACTTCCAGCAATGATGCAGTTGCTACGGTAAGCAGTACTGGACTCGTTACTGCCATAGCTAATGGAACTGCTACAATTACGGCTTCCATTTTAAATGATAATACTAAATCAAGTACAATTGTAAATGTAATTCCAGTAGTAAACTCAACACAACTTGATAATTGTGACGCATTGACTACTTGGAAATCGTCAAAAACACTTGTATTAAATAGTGCTGACAAAAAAGAAGGAACAAATTGCGTTGAATTTACAGGAAGTACAACCGATGAATTCAAAAAAGTATTCACTCCTGCTTTCAATTCTGGCGCTACTGTAGCAAACGGATTGTTTAAATTTTGGTATAATGTTTCTGATATTACAAAATGTGGTACTATGACTGTCGAATTGGGAAGTGGCGGTGTAGCAGATGTAAATGAATTGAGTTGGAAAATTACTCCAGCACAACTATCAAATGGTTGGAATCCAATAGCTTTAAAAATTAGCAATGCTACATCCTCAGGAACGCCAGATTTAAATGCAATCAATTGGTTTAGAATTTACGATACCAAAACTGCAAGCATCACAACCCGCATTGATGATCTTCAATTAGGCGCAGAAAATTTACTTTCTACCAAAAATAGTATGAGCCATTCACACTCAGACGATGACAATAATAACTACATCAATGTTTATCCAAATCCTTATAAAGAAGGTATTTTATCGATGGATATTTTTGGTTTTGAACACTTAAATAAAGTGGAATTAAAAATATTCAATCTAAGTGGGCAAGTGATTCACGAAGAAGTATTAAAAAATAAATCACATGCTACATTAAACATTGCAAACAAATTGACCGAATCGGTTTATTTTATTACTGTTGAATCAGGCAAAAACCAAGCAGTTCAGAAATTACTAACTAATTAACATAAATTTTTTATCCATAAAAATAAAGCATTCCTAAAAAATTCTTAAAATGAAAAAAACATTACTTATTCCTGTCCTCCTTATAGCTATTTGTTTTTCAATAAATAGTTGGAGTCAAAACATAGTTTATCCTTGGCGTGCCACTACGGCAATTCTAAAAGGAGGAGAAAGTTTTGAAGTATGGTTTAATGCAGCAAATGGCCAATCTGTAAGTTCTATTGAACTTAAAAGTGAGTATAACTCTGTAAGCACAACTTTGAGTACCGTAAATGGAAATTGGGTGTATGATCCAATGTCTGGAAACACCTACAATATGAAAATTACAGTAAATGTTCCATCAGACGCTCCAGCTAATAGATATGACCTCGTTTTAAACACTTCGTCTGGTGCAATTACTTCTTTTGGTGGAGTAAAAATCGTAAAAGAATACAAACCCGAATATTATATCATGCACATGTCCGATGGCCATTTATATCAAGTTGGTTATGATACTGATGTATTATTACAAAGAAAATCAGCGATGGTTGACATAGCCAATATTTTAGATGTTCAAGTGCTGATAGAAACAGGTGACAATATGTATAGTGTGAGAAATCACCCTGAAAGAGAAGAATACTTTTTTATTGGTAATCCGTCACTGAACACCAAAGGAATGTCGAAATGTACAGCCGCTACTTTTATCACTCCGGGCGATCACGAAGGTTTAATCGGTAATGATTTTGCTCAAGCAACTGCTCAACAAAACGCTGATTTTGTAAATGATTATTGGGGGTTGCAAAATCATAGCTTCAAATATGGAAATGGCCGATTTATGAATTTAAATAATGCTTGGGCCCTTTCGGAAACAAATCCTGGGGCGCATCAATATCAAATAGATGATGCTATTTCTTGGTTACACGGTTCAGGTTCTGGTGGGAATTTCTTTTTAAGTGCTGGTCACTGTTATAATAAAATGCATAGCTTTATTGATGTAGACACTAAATTGAGCCTTGTCATTGCAGGAGATAAACATCATATTTACACCACAAATCCCTATTCATTCACACCAGGAAGTCCTACTACTGCTTTTATAGCTGGTTCCATTATAAACCACTTTACATTTAATCTTTTTAAAGTAAATAATGCAGATGGAACTTATACTACTCCAACAGGTCCAACAGGTTATGCAAATGTCTTGAATAGCGGTAGTCAAGATATCCCATCGACTTGGGTATCCAATCTTACACTTGCTTATTCTTCAGCAAATGATGGTACTAACACAACAAATACAGCTACTATTGACAACAAATTCAATTTCCCTTTAACTGCCGCAAAAGTTCGTTTTGTTGTCCCAAAAGGATTTACATATAATGTTACAAATGGAACAAAAGAACAAGAATATGACGGTGCCCAATTTCACATTGTAGATGTATGGACCGATGTGAATGCCACGAGTACAAAGGAAGTTTATATTACTTCAGGGAGTGCCATAGATTTATGTCCAAATGACCCTGACAAAACAGCTCCGGGAATATGTGGTTGTGGTGTTCCTGAAGGCACTTGTACTATTAATGTAACAGGATTAACAGTAAATCCAACAACAGCCAAACTACATCTAAATGTAACCAAACAGATTGTTGCCACAATCACTCCATCAAACGCTACAAATAAAACGATTACTTGGACAACCAGTGACGAAGCGGTAGCCAGTGTAAGCACGACTGGTTTAGTTACAGCTATTAGCGGAGGTACAACTACCATTACAGCTACAACCCAAGATGGAAATATAACTGCTACTTCAAACCTAACTGTAATTCCAAATAATACGGTCTATCAAGCAGAAGATGCCGAATTAAATGGAGCTCTGATTGTTAACAATCAACCCGGATATAACGGAATTGGATTTGTAGATTATACTAATCCATCCAACGATTTTATAAAATGGACTGTTTATGTTGCTACCTCTGGAAACTATACACTATCATTCCGATATGCATTGGCATCTGGAAGCAGGCCATTAAATTTAACCATAAATGGTGTAAATAAAAACTCTATTACTTTTCCAATAACTGGCAGTTTTGCCACTTGGGCAAACTATACTACAAGCCAACCGTTGAGTGCAGGAAACAATACGATAACACTTACCGCAATAGGCTCAAGTGGAGGTAATTTTGATGAATTAACAATCACAAGTACCCTTGGTGTAAATGATTTTGAAGCTGATCAAGAAACTAAAACAGTGGAAATATCTCCAAATCCATTAAATAAAGACATTTTAGCTATAGATATGCACGGATTTCAAAACGAAAAAAACATCCAAATAAAAGTAGTGAATCTGGCAGGACAAATCGTCTTTGCAACTTCGGTCAGCAAAACAGATTATTTTGAAATAAATCTAGCAGGAAAATTATCCGATGCTGTGTATTTAGTTTCAGTCGAATCCGGAAAAACAAAAATTGTAAAAAAACTTTTAGTTAACTAACCATAACCATTGAAAAATGAAAAAAATCAGTTCTATTTTTATTCTACTCCTTTTACTAGCATTTTCATCAAATAGTTGGAGCCAAAAAATTATATATCCTTGGCGTGCAACAACGGCTATTGTTAAAGCGGGCGAAACTTTTGAAGTATGGTTCAATGCCGATGCAGGTCAAATATTAAACGAAGTTTCTCTGCGTGGCCCTTACAATAATGCTACAGTTACGGTAACAGATACCAAAACGGATACTTGGGTTTACGACAAATGGTCTGAAAATACCTGTAATCGCAAATACACTATTAGCGTTCCTGCCAATACACCCGCTGACCGCTACGATTTGATATTAAAAACATCTACAGGGGACGAAATTTCGCTAGCGGCAGTCAAAGTAATTAAAGAGTACAGAACCAACTTTTACATTATGCATTTCTCTGATGCACACCGTTGGCAAAGCTCTTATGATACGCCCAATATCATATTGCGAGAAGTTTCAACCATGATAGATATTGCCAATATAATTGACCCTGAAATGATCTTAGAAACTGGCGATAATCATTATCAAAACCTCTTAGTTGAATCAAGCACCACGAGTCGTATCGACCAATATATGAATGGGTTTATGAATGGAACCGAATATATTAATGGAATGAATAATTTCTTTGCACCAGTATTTAGTGTTCCCGGTAATCACGATACTCCGCGCAAAGGATATGAATTTGAACCAGAATATCCAAGTCCAGGTTATGAAAAAAATTCATCCATACAATATAATAAGTTTTACGGACTTCAAGCTTACAATTTCGCTTATGGAAACCTACGTTTTATAGGATTGAATAATTCTTGGTATCCCGATGATATAAGTGGAGTTCCTAATTTCAAACACCAAACAGACGAAGCCATAGACTGGCTTAATACTGTTGGAAAAGGCATAATGCGAATTGGATTTTGTCATGTCAACACTTCGCAACCTGTCAATTTTTTCAATAATCAATTAAAAAACGTAGGTGCACCTCTAGATTTAATAATTTTTGGTCATGTGCATAGTATTACCTACAGTCCGTATACTTTTGATGGTGTAAAAAAGGGGTATTCAACCAACACGCCCAGAGAAGGGACTCGTAAAGTACCATTCAATTTATATAAAATAAATGCCATTACCGGCACTTATGAAACTGTTGCCAATGACCAAGCCTATCAGGAAGGAATTGAAGTGGCAAAAAACTACAGTACCGTAAAACTAAAATTGACTTATACTAGCTTAAACGACGGTTCGGTTGCAAATAATACAGCAACTATTGTCAATAAATTCAACTATCCTATTACAGAAGCCAGAGTACGCTTTGTAGTTCCTAAAGGCAGTTCGTATTATGTAAGAAATGCTACTATTAAACAAGAATTTGACGGAACAAACTATCACATTCTTGATGCTACACTCAACCTTGATGCCAATAGCACAACTGTAGTTACCATTAACTCTGGGATTCAGGTAGATTTATGTCCGCTTGACCCAACCAAAATGGATCCAGGACTTTGTGGATGTGGTATTCCTGAAGGAACTTGCCCTGTTTTTGTAACTGATATTTTGTTAAAACCTGCTGTAGTACGTTTGAATATTAATACCACACGCCAATTAGTTCCAACAATCGTCCCTTCCAATGCTACTAACAAAGCAGTGATTTGGGAAAGTAGTAATCCTTCAGCAATAAGTGTAAATACTTTTGGTAAAATTACTGCTCTGGCTGCTGGTTCAGCAACAATTACCGCAACTACAGTCGATGGCGGAAAAAAAGTGTCAATCGATGTAAGTACAGTGATGGACACCACAAACTATCAAGCCGAAGATGCGGAATATGTTGGGCCAATCGAAGTGACCAACCAACCAGGCTATAGAGGAAGTGGGTTTTTAGATTATACAAATTCATCAAACGATTTTATTAAATGGACAGTCAATGTACCGGCAGATGGCAACTATAACTTAGCCTTTAGATATGCCGTTCAAACTGGTAGCAGACCACTAAAATTGACCATCAATGATGAAATTAGATTGGCATCTGTTCCTTTTACCTCTACTGGTTCATGGGCAAATTGGGCCTCGTATACTACCAGTCAAGCCTTGGTCGCTGGTATCAATACTATCATTCTTACTGCAACAGGTTCAAGTGGTGGAAATTTCGATGAGTTATCGATTACTGGAACTCTGGGACTTAATGACTTGAATATTGATTTAGGAAGTAAGTCCGTTAGAGTTTACCCAAACCCTAATACAAATGGGATTATTACTGTAGCCACGGATGGTTTAGAAGACGATACGAATCTTCGAGTAAAAATTTCAACCTTAAATGGTCAAATACTATATCAAAATAAAATTACCGATACCTGCCATACTAATATAAATCTAAGCGGTAAATTACCCAATGGAATATATATTGTAACGGTAGAATCTGACCAATCAAAAATCACCAATAAATTGATTTTTAGAAATTAGAATTACCCAAAAAATACTAACCAAATTATTTTAATCACATGAAAAAAAATATTCATCTTTTTTTACTTCTTTTAATCGTATTCATCTCTATGAACAGTTGGAGCCAAAAAATTGTATATCCGTGGCGCGCCACAACTGCAATAGTCAAAAGTGGCGAAAGTTTTGAAGTATGGTTTAATCCAGATGCAGGACAAACTGTCAATTCTATTGAATTAAAAGGACCTTATAATACAATTACGGGAACAATAACAAATACGAATACACTACCTTGGGTTTACGACCAATGGTCTGGAAATACGTGCAATCAAAAAATAACTGTTTCAGTTCCTCAAAATACCCCTGTAGATCGCTATGACCTAATTTTAAAAACTTCTACTGGCGATGAAATTTCATTAGCAGCAGTTAAAGTCATTAAAGAATACAAGAGTAATTATTATATTATGCACATTTCAGATGTTCACCGTTGGCAAGGTACTTATGATACTCCAAACATTATCTTGCGTGAAGTCTCTACCGTAGTTGATATTGCCAATATTATCAATCCTGAAATGATCATAGAAACAGGAGACAGTTATTATCCTAATTCAAACAATTCCGCCAGCACTGAACAGCGCATTGTTGAATTTATGAACGGGTTTACCAATACTACGGTAAATAAATATGTAAACGGAATGAATAATTTCTTCGCTCCAGTATTTATTATTCCGGGAAATCACGATACCACTTTGAAAAATTTTGAACTAGAACCCGGATATCCAAATCCAGGATACGAAACAAAACCAGCACAAGATTGGAATAGAAATTTTGGACTTGGTGCGCAAAATTTTATTTATGGCAATACGCGATTTATGGGCGTGAACAATTCTTGGACACCAGATACTGGTGGCGGTGCAGCTGGTTATGTACCTAATTACAAATGGCAACTTGATGCTGCAAATGCTTGGTTAACTAGCGTTGGCAAAGGTAGTTTCAGAATAGCATGTTTCCACGTTCCGCAAGAAAGTGTTCCACCTGTTTATAATTCTTTTAAAGCTGCTGGAAATACTTTAGATTTAATGCTAGCAGGACACGTTCATAGTATCACAAATAGTCCATTTATTTATGATGGAATAAAAACGTTTACCACTTTATCTTGTCGTGACGGAAGTAAAAGTGCTCCATTTAACTTATATAAAATAGATGAAGTAACAGGTACTTATCAAACAATTGGTAATGCACAAGGAGCCAATCAAGCTCTTGAAACTGCTAAAAACTACGATACCAGCAAATTAACACTAACATATAGCAACTTAAACGATGGAACAAGTTCTACAAATATTGCTACAATAGTAAATAAATTTAGTTTTCCAATTACAGCTGCAAGAGTTCGTTTTGTAACACCAAAAGGAAAATCTTACTATGTTCTAAATGCAACAATCACTCAGGAATTTGACGGAACAGACTATCATATCATCGATGCTAGCTATGATTTAACCCCAAATAGCACCAAAATAGTAGAGCTAAAAGAAGGTGTTCAAGTAGATTTATGCCCAAATGATCCAACTAAAATGGAACCCGGATTTTGCGGTTGTGGGGTTCCAGAAGGTAGTTGTGATGTTCCTGTTTCTGGAGTTACAGTTACACCAGCAACGGCAAAAATTAATATTTATACCACAAGGCAATTAACAGCAACAATACTTCCTTCAAATGCAACTAATAAAAGTATTATTTGGGAAAGTAATGACACGGCGATAGTTACAGTAAACTCAAACGGTTTGGTTACTGCTGTTGCGGCCGGAACTACAACTGTAACTGCTACAACTGTCGATGGAAGTAAAACGACAACTAGCACAATTACTGTAATTCCAGATACCGTAAACTATCAAGCAGAAGATGCCGAATTCATGGGACCTATAGTGGCTACCAATCAAACGGGGTATAGAGGAACTGGCTTTCTAGATTATTCCAATGCAACCAATGATTACATCACTTGGACGGTTTATGTTCCTACCGCAGGAAGCTATAACTTAGGTTTTAGATATGCCTTAGCATCAGGAAACAGACCTCTAAAATTGTCCATCAACGGGCAAGTAATTATCGCTTCTATTGCGTTTCCAGTAACTGGTAGTTTTGCCAATTGGGGAACCTATACTACCAACCAACCATTAAACGTGGGGAATAATACAATCACGCTAACAGCAATTGGGTCAAGTGGCGGAAATTTTGATGAACTAAGCATTACAAGCACTCTAGGTGTAAAAGATAAATCATTTGAAAATGAAAGTAAAACCGTTAGAGTTTACCCTAATCCATTAACAAATGGATATTTTACAGTGGCAACCGATGGATTTGATGATGACACCAACGTTCGCATCATTATAACAAACAGCCTTGGACAAAAAATTTATGAAAAAAAGCTAAACGATCCTTGCCATACTGATGTAAATCTAAGTGGAAAATTGAGCGAATCTGTATATTTTGTTGCTGTCCAATCCGATCAAACAAAAATTGTAAAAAAAATATTGGTTAAATAATAAAGAAAAAAAAGATGAATAATTCAATTGTCGAAGATAAACGCATCGTAATGACACTAGATGCTGGAGGCACAAATTTTGTTTTTTCAGCCATTCAAGGAAACAAACAAATTGTAGAACCAATAAGACTCTATCCAAATTCAGATAATTTAGAGAAGTGTCTTGAAACTATTATTTCAGGATTCGAAATTGTGAAAAAAGAATTGCCATACAAACCTGTGGCAATAAGTTTTGCTTTTCCTGGCCCTGCTGATTACCCAAAAGGAATCATTGGAGATTTACCAAATCTAACTGCTTTTCGCGGTGGAGTTGCTCTTGGACCAATGCTAGAACATCATTTTAACATACCCGTTTATATCAACAATGATGGGAATTTATTTGCTTATGGCGAGGCTCTTTTTGGATTTATTCCAGAAATCAATAAAAAATTAGAAGAAGCAAATAGTCCTAAAAGATTCCACAACATAATAGGAATAACACTTGGCACTGGATTTGGTGTGGGATTGGTTTGCAATAAACAATTAATTACAGGTGATAATTCAAATGGCGGAGAGGGTTGGCTGTTACGTGATATATTAAGTCCAGAGTGTCACGTCGAGGAACATTTAAGCCGCGAAGGAATTAGAAGAAGTTATGCTTTGAAATCTAAATCTTCATTGGAAGAAGTTGGAATGCCTTATGAAATATATAAAATTGCAAAAGGCACTGAGCCCGGAAATCAGCAAGCTGCAATCGAAACCTTTAATAATTTTGGAACAGTTCTAGGAGAAGCATTAGCTAATCTTATTACCCTTTTAGACGGAATCGTTGTCCTTGGTGGCGGTGTTTCTGAAGCGTACGACCTTTTTGCCCCAGCAATGTTCGAACAGCTAGAATCTAAGTTTAGATTAAACAATGGAGAATCACTGCATCGTTTAGTACCTCGTGTATTTAATTTAGAGGACTCCATTGGTATGAGACGATTGTTAGATGGTAACCAAATAGATTTAGCTATTCCGGGAACTGACAAAACCATCAGTTATGACCCTTTTCTACGAACTGGAATTCGTGTAACAAAAAATGATACTTGCAAAATAATTTCATTAGGCGCTTACGCATTTGCCCTCAACAAATTAGATACAGACTCAATAGTCAAAAAACCCATTAAAACAGAAGTCGATTCCCAAAGTTAATGTGACTTAAAAATTGATATTGCGATTGTTTAAAAAAGGTTTTACCTTTAAGAAAATAAAAATAAAAATAAAAAAATGAACAAGATTTTAAGTTTAGCCAAAGTGCTTATTTTTACTGCGTTATTACTTTCGATAGCAAGCCTTGAAGCAAAAGTAAAACTGCCCTCAATTCTCGCTGACAATATGGTATTGCAGCAAAAAACCACAACCAAATTGTGGGGTTGGGCTAAGGAAAATACTAAAATAAAAGTACAAACTTCCTGGGATAAAAAATCATATACTACAAGTTCGGATAGCAAAGGAAATTGGTTACTCAATATTAATACTCCCGATGCTGGCGGACCTTTTCAAATTACCATATCCGATGGTGAAGTTCTGACGCTTAATAATATTCTGATTGGAGAAGTTTGGTTTTGCTCTGGGCAATCCAATATGGAAATGCCAATCAAAGGCTTTCCTCGTCAACCCACAAAGGGTGGAAATACCATTATTGCAAAAGCCAATCCAAAAGTGCCCATTCGAATATTCAACGCCGACTCAAAAGATGGAAAAAAGATAAAACAATACAATAAAAAACCGCAAACAGATTGTCAAGGACAATGGCTTGATAATTCCTCTGAAAACGTAGCAAATACGAGTGCCGCGGCCTATTATTTTGCTAATTATTTGCAAGAAGTTATGGATGTTCCTGTGGGTATAATTGTCTCTTCTTTGGGCGGATCAATGGTTGAGTCTTGGATGAGTAGAGAAGCAATTGAACCCTTTAAAGAAGTAGACCTCTCTATTTTAGATAATGATTTAGAAATAAAAAAAGCAACTGAAACACCTTGTGTAAATTACAATGCAAAAATAGCACCCTTGACAAACTTTACCATTAAAGGTTTTTTGTGGTATCAAGGAGAAAGTAATCGCCTAAATGCCGACTTATATGCGAAACTAATGCCAGCCTTTGTAAAGGATTTACGTTCTAAATGGAATATTGGCGAGTTTCCATTTTATTATGTACAAATTGCACCATTTAATTATGATGGCGCAGAAAAAACATCGGCTGCGCGATTACGTGAAGTTCAGTCGCAAAATATGAATGAAATACCTAATTCTGGTATGGTTTGCACTTTAGATATTGGAAACCCTAATTTTATTCACGCTATTGATAAAGAATCAGTCGGGCAAAGATTGGCTTTATGGGCTTTGGGTGGCACTTATGGCAAAAAAGGTTTCGGTTATAGCTCACCTAGTTATAAAGCTATGGAGAAAAAAGAAACTAAAATTTATATTGATTTTACAAATGCTGAAAATGGCATAAACCCAATGTGGACTGCGCTAAAAGGATTTGAAATAGCAGGCGAAGACAAAATTTTCTATCCTGCCAATGCCGAAATAGAGACCTCCACTACTCGATTAAAGGTTTGGAGCGAAAAAGTGCCAAATCCGGTCGCTGTAAGATATGCTTATAAAAATTATGCAGAAGCCAGCATCTTTGGTTCATCAGGTTTACCAGTAGTTCCTTTTCGAACAGATAATTGGTAAAATCGCACATTAAAATTAAATTACAAATAGTATTTACACCCTTATATTACAAATGAAAAAATTCCTAGTAACAAAAAGCAAATTAGTTTTAATTTTAATTGCAACTCAATGTAGTGTTTTAGCACAACAATTTGAATTCAAAACTGATTTCTCGAATGCATCAACAACATTAAAAACAGTAGAAAGAGGAAATTGTACTGTGGCAAATGGCGTATTGACATCTAAAGATGCGTATGCAAAATTTGGAAACTCTGATTGGAAAAACTATCAAATAAAATTTAAAGCACGTGCACCTCAAAATGCGGATCAAGTACAAATTTGGGCTGGTTTCAGAGCGTTTAATAGAAATGACAGATACATTGTAGGTTTAAGAGGAGGTTTGCAAAATACCCTTTATTTAAGCCGAATGGGATATATGGGAACAGACCAATTTTTAGGATTAAGAACTTTAAATTTCAAACCTGTTCCAGGAACTTGGTACGACATCAAAATAGAAGTTTGCGGCAATAGAATTCGTGTATTTTTAAATAATGAAACGCTCCCATTCATTGACGTTGAAGACACTGATTCCGCTTATGCTCCAAGTGGTGAAGTCACTCTTGGTGGAAGTTGGATTGAAACAGAATTTGATGATCTATCCATTACATCCTTGGATGCAAATTACTTAAAAGGCAAAGAAGTTGTTGAGTATAGCAAAAAAACGGAACCAGATGCTAAGGAGAAAAAAAGAATTCAAGAGAGAGAAGCCTACAAACCCATTGTTGTAAGCGAAATCAAAAACGGACGTTCAGAAATTTCTTTGGATGGGCAATGGTTATTTATGCCTGAATATGAATTAAATGACGCTAAAAAAGGATCAAATTCTAACCTTGAAGATGCAACTTGGCACTCGATGTCGGTACCTAATTTTTGGAATCCTAATCGTATTTGGTTGCACGGTGAAACATTTGAAGGACAAGCAAAAGGGGTTTCAGATAACTATTTTCAAAATGAAACAGACCGTTGCAAAAATTACACTTTCGATTATACAAAAACCAAAGTGGCTTGGTACCGTCAATGGATTGAACTTCCTGCCGATTTAAAATCAAAACACATCACCCTAAATTTTGATGCTGTTTCTAAAATTGCAGAAGTCTATATAAATGGTGAATTGGCTGGATCGCATATCGGAATGTTTGGTGATTTCTCAGTAGATGCATCTTCATTACTAAAACCTGGAAAAAATTTAATTGCTGTTCGTGTTGTTCGTGATTTTATCACAAATATTGAAGATGGCGAAAAAATTGTTGACGTTGCAGTTACGGTTCCTGTCACCAATAATATGCTGAAAGATATTGCTCACGGCTTCTATAAAGACGAGCCTGCAGGAATCTGGCAACCCGTAAAAATGGTGTTTACCGATAATGTGAAGATCGAAGATGTGTATATTAAACCTTCATTAATAGGAGCAACTTTTGAAGTTATCCTTAAAAATTATTCTTCAAAATCGATTTCCTATGACATTCAAACTGAAATTTTGGACAAAGAAACCAATAGTCAATTGTATTCTGGAGTATCGTTGAAAAAAGTAGCTTTAAAAGCAGGTGAAGAAAGAAAAGTTTCTTTTACTGTTTCCAACTTAAAACCTCGTTTATGGACTCCAAATCATCCGAATTTATATGATTTTAATTTTAAAGTGGTTGAAGGTACAAATGAAATAGACACTAAAACTATTACATCAGGATTCAGAACATTTGAAGCAAAAAACGGTTATTTCTATCTAAATGGAAAACAATATTGGCTTCGTGGTGCTAACCACACTCCATTTGCATTAGCACCAAACGATACTGAATTGGCAAATACTTTTGCTCAATTAATGAAGACTGCCAATATGGATGTTACTCGTACTCATACCGCACCATACAACGAATTATGG
>JBBQSZ010000047.1:0-26147 GCA_038234745.1 Flavobacteriales bacterium
TGTCCTTCGTTCATTCGACTCGGAACAACAAAATCTCTAGCGCCTTCGGGAGTTGACTTGATTAAATAAGGTGTTTCTATTTCGCAAAAATCCAAATCCGAAAGATATTTCCGAACTTCCATAGCTACTTTATGACGAAAAAGTAAATTATTTTTTACCGGATTTCGACGAATATCCAAGTAACGATATTTCATTCGAATGTCTTCGCCACCATCTGTTTCGTCTTCAATTGTGAAAGGTGGTGTTAACGACACATTCAATATTTTGAGTTCGGTAACCAGTATTTCAATTTCGCCAGTTGCCATATTAGCGTTTTTGGCTTCACGCTCAATAACGGTTCCTTTGGCTTGAATTACAAATTCACGACCTAAGGTTTTTGCCAATTCGAAAACTTCTTTTTGGGAGCGACTTTCGTCGAAAATCAATTGGGTAATTCCGTAACGGTCTCGCAAATCGACCCAATTCATAAATCCTTTATCGCGAGATTTTTGAACCCAACCTGCCAGCGTAACTTCAATATTAATATGTGAGGCGTTCAATTCGCCACAGTTATGACTTCTATACATTGTTTTATTTTTAGACTGCAAAAGTAAAAACAAAAAATAACTTAATCTCTAAATGGTAAAACTTAGTTTGAATATTCTATTAAAAAAATATAAAAGGGTTTTAACCCAAATTACGCATTAGAAAATATTTCTTGTTTATAGACCTTTGTCAAAGTTAAATCATGCAACTTTAAAACTTTGACAAAGGTTTTCAGTCCTAACGCGTAATTTGGGTTTAACTTCAAAAAAAGCGGTGCTAAATTTACTTTTGAATCAGGTTGTAAGACAAGTATTGACAAAAAGCAACTCTTGTTTTGTTTTTAATTAAAACTATTAAATTCTTGTGGAAATTTTTTTTTTTTAAAAATTATTTTTTTAAATTTACTACATAGAAAGACGTTCATGTTGACGGAAATTTGAGATAAAATTTAGAAAATAAATTACTCTTTCTGTGTATTAAATCAATACTACAACGTCTATAAAAAAATCGGCTGTCACAAATTTTTGTAACAGCCGATTTTGATTTTAGAAAAGATTTTTTTTACTGATTTAAAAAAAACTTTTCTGATTCGGACTTTAATTGCATTTTTGGGATTTCTAACTTTTGTAAATTTGAATTAAAGTTTTGTGTTTCTAGAATGGAATTTATAATTACAATTAGCAAAGCACTATTTATTTTGAGCTTTATGAAAAATTATCTATTCTTTTTCGTTGCAATAACAAGCGGGTTTTCTTTTAGCTTTTTTGCTCAGAGTAGCGATAGCAGCATTGCTAAATCAATTAAGAATTCTATTCAATTAAAAGACAACAAAACGCCTTATAATAAAGAGCTTACCATTGTTCTTTATCACGTCGAAGAAAGGGTGGCTGGTAATATTACTACCTATAATGTGTCCAAATTAAGTCAGATTGACACCTATGATTTGGGACCTAATAATACTCGATTTGTTACACCAATATACGGAAGAGCAAAAATAAAACCAATCGTAAAAAACATACATTCTCAAGATCCATTTGTTAGCCACGACCCCAATAAAATCGATGTTAAAATTGATATTCCTACCAATCCCGAAACAATTATGCCAAATAATAATCGCAAATATTTGTTGATAGATATTATCGATATTTATGAAAGAATTTTAGAGAAAGGGAAATACAAACCAGATAAATTAGAAGAAATGCTTAAAATTGTAGCCAACAAACATTATTTTAACGGAGACTTTCCTGTGGCTGTCAAATGGTATTCTCAATTATTTGATTTGAATACTATTTTAGAAGAGGAATACTATTATAGGTATGCTCATTCATTGCTTTCTATTGGTCAAACTGAAAAGGGAAAAGAGATGATGAAGCTATTTAATGATAAAAAAATGTCGAAAAATTAGGTAAATATACCTTAGTCATTTATCTTTTTGCGTGAACCGGAATGAGTCAATGATAAATTTTTAAAATAAAAAACAATGAAAAATGGTACGGTTTACTTGCACTTTAAAATATAACCGAGCTAGAAACACAAAAGCCACCTGAAATCAAATTTCAGGCGGCTCTTTTATAAATTAATCTAATTATTACAAAGTGTGTTTCGGGTTAAAACCGTCTTCACTTAATTCTTTATGGTCATAATCTGCCACCATTTCGGCTTCATAATCGATTTTTTCTCCTTTAGTGAATTTATGAATGATTTTTTCCATGATTTCATAGATTACCGGAACGATAATTAAGGTTAGGAATAAGGAGGATGTTAATCCGCCAATAATTACCCACGCCAATCCATTTTTCCACTCAGCTCCAGCTCCAGAAGCCAAGGCAATTGGGAACATACCAAATATCATTGCGATAGTTGTCATCAAAATCGGACGCAAACGAGCATGATTGGCTTGAATTAAAGCTTTTCTAATAGATTCGCCTGCTTTTCTTCGCTGGTTAGTATAATCGACCAACATAATCGCATTCTTAGACACCAAACCAATCAACATAATGATACCCAAAATAGTAAAAATATTCAACGTTTTATTGGTCAATGCTAAAGCTAACATGGCTCCAATAAACGAAAGTGGAATAGCAAACAATACAACAAATGGGTGAACAAAACTGTCATACAATCCCACCATTACCAAATATACTAAAATGATTGCAGCCAATAAAGCAATTCCTAAAGTACCAAAACCTTCGGATTGATTTTCTTGATCTCCACCCAAAATGTAGTTTACACCTGTTGGTTTATCTAATTTGTCGATTTTGGCTTGCCATTGTTGCACAATAGTTCCTGCAGGTACTCCTACGTTTTGCCCTTGAACGGTAACCGAAGCCGCTTTATCTCTACGTTCTAATTGGCTTGGTCCTGATCCTTCTGCGATAAATGCAAATTGTGATAATTTGATTTGTTGTCCAGCATTGTTTATAAAGATCAAATTACTCACATCCGAAATGTTTTTTCGATCAAATGCATTGTATTTGATGTTAATATCATATTCATATTCTCCAGCTCTGTATTTCCCATCGGTGTTTCCACTGTAGGCCGTTTGCATGGTCATCCCTACGGTTTGCAACGTTAATCCCAAAGCCGACATTTTATCACGATCTACTTGAACATTTATCTCAGGGTTTCCGTCTTCAACTGTTAATTTGATTTCCGTAGTTCCAGGAATAGTTCTCAATTCGTTGGCTGCCATTTTCGCAAATTTCATGGCGCTTTCAACATTTGGACCTGTAACTACTAAACCTAATTTAGCATTTTCGGGAGTTCCTAAAATACCCACAGGAACGGTTTTTACTTTAGCACCAATTAAAACTTTTTCTAGTTTCAATTTTATTTTAGCAGCATAAACCGAAGCATCATCGGTACGCTTTTTTTGATCAATCATCTTAATGTTAATTTCTGACTTGTAGGCAGTTGATTGCGATGCACCCATTCCGTCACTTGTTTGACCTATTGTAGTGATTTGGCTTTTTACATATTCTTGTGTTTTTAAAAACGCTTCTGCCTTTTGGGTCATAAAGTTAGTTTGTTCTAATGAGGCGTCTTTTGGCATTTCAATCTGAACTAAGAATTCGCCACTATCTGAAGAAGCGAAAAACTCACCACCAATAAAACCTCCACCTATTAATCCGATGGTAGAACTAAAAAATAAAACCAAAACAACAACAATGGTTTTGATATAGTGATCCAAACACCAGTTCAATAAATTGGATACCCAATTGGTAAAGCGAGTCAAGTAACTTTCGAAACCCAAAATGATTCTTCCAAAAAAGGTTTTACCCTCAATGTGTTCTAATTTTCCAAAACGAGAAGACAACCACGGAATAATTGTAAAAGAGGTCAAAAGGGAAAATAAAGTAGCGATAACAACCGTCACACAAAACTGAGTAATAATATTTGCTACCAATCCAGTGCTCAGCGCAATTGGTAAAAATACAACAACAATTACTAAGGTAATAGATGTCACTGTTCCTCCAATTTCGGCAGTTCCATCATAGGAGGCTCGAATTCGGCTTTTACCCATTTCCATGTGCCTATAAATGTTTTCCAATACCACAATGGCATCATCGACCAGAATACCAACAACTAGTGACAATCCTAACAAACTCATTAAGTTCAAGGTATACCCTAAAAGATACATTCCGATAAAAGTAGAGATTAATGATGCTGGAATCGAAACCATTACTATCAATGAGTTACGAACACTGTGCAAGAAAAATAACATTACAAGTGCCACTAATATTACTGCAATTAACAAATCATGAACTACTGAATCGGCTGCTTCTAAGGTAAAAACAGAGCTGTCTTTTGCAGTTTCTAATTTTAAACCATTGGATTTGTAATCGGTTTCTAATTTGGTAACAGTTTTAGCAATAAGTTCACTTACCGCTACTGCATTGGCATCCGATTGCTTGATAATTTGTAAAACAATAGCACTTTTTTGATCGACACGAGCAATTTTTTCAGCAATTTTTTGAGTGTCTTGTACATCCGCAATATCTTGTAAACGCACTTGAGTTCCGTTTGCAGATGAGATGACCAAGTTTCTCAATTCGTCAACATTTTTATATTTACCTGCTAAACGAATCAATATTTTTTGATCTCGAGTTTGAATATTTCCAGTAGGGAAATCCAAATTTGAAGACAAGATAATTTGTTGTACTTGTGGAACTGAAAGTCCGTATCCTTCCATTTTTACGGCGTCAAGATTCACCTGAATTTCCCGTTCTTGTCCACCAATAATATTTACTTGAGCCACACCTTGAACACGAGATAATATGGGAGCTACTTTTTTGTCAATTAAATCATAAAATGCAACCTCATCCATTTTTCCATTGGCACCAAGCGTAATAATTGGCAAATCACTTAAAGAAAATTTATTTAGCGATGGCGTTTTGGCATCATCTGGTAAATTACTAATAATGGCATTAATTTTTCGCTGCGCATCGTTCATCGAAATATCTACTTTGGCATTAGATGTTAATGTGATCGATACAACCGACAGGCTTTCATACGATTTAGAATCAATTTTCTTGATATTTTCTAGAGAAGAAATCGCGTCTTCAATTTTTTTAGTAACCGTATTTTCAACCTCACTCGGAGAAGCTCCAGGATATACAGTAGCAACTGTAATTACATTTGTTTCAAATTTAGGAATCAACTCATAGCCTAATTGGCGATAACTGAAGATACCTCCAAGGACTAGGATTGTAAACAACACAATCACTAAAGAGGGACGTTTTATGGATATTTCTGCTAATTTCATTTTTTTTCTTTTAATTAGTTATTTAGTACTTAGTAAATAGTTCTTAGTCCTTAGCTAATTGCTTTAACAGGATTTAAGAACTATTTACTAGTTACTAATTACTAGTTACTATTTGATAATTTCTACGGTATTTCCGTCTTGTAAGTTAATTTGACCAGTGGTAATTACAGTTTCGCCATCAGATAAACCACTTAAAATTTCCACTTTATCACCTAAGATTCTACCAGCAGTAACTGTTTTTAATTTAGCCTTTCCATTCTCGACAACAAATACTTGATTGCTGCTTACACTTCCTACAAACGCATTTCTAGGAATTACTTTTAGTTCGTGTTTTTGTTTGTCACCAAATGTTGCCGTTCCGTACATTCCTGCTTTTATTCCGCTATCGGCAGTATTATTGATCTCAATATCCACAGGGAAATTCAAATTTGCATCTCCTCTTGCAGCAATAAAAATAATTTTCCCTGTAAATTCTTTTCCTGGAAATACACTTGAAGTTACGGGTACCGTATTTCCAACTTTCAAACCCACTACTTGACTTTCACCTACAGTAACTTTCAATTTTAGTTTCGAAACATTTACTATGGTAAACATTTTT
Organism: Flavobacteriales bacterium; assembly: GCA_038234745.1. Taxonomy (GTDB): domain Bacteria; phylum Bacteroidota; class Bacteroidia; order Flavobacteriales; family Flavobacteriaceae; genus Flavobacterium. The sequence goes on from JBBQSZ010000047.1 coordinate 5,889, forward strand.
GTTGGTGGCGCTCCAGCTAATATGGTTCCTGGTTCTATAAATCGGTTGTTGATAAAACCTTTTATTGGTGCTTTTATTTGAGTATCGCCCACGTTGATATTCGCTTGCGTTAGGTTAGATTGTGCATTTGTTAATTGCAATTTTGCTTGGTCTAATTGTTGTTTGGTAACTCCGCCGGTTTTGTATGCGTTTTCATATCGTGCATAATCACTTTTAGCGTTTTCGTAAGATGCTTTTGCGGTTTGCGCATTAACATTAATAACGTCACTTCTCACAATGACTAAAGTTTGTCCCACATTTACATAATCCCCTTCTTCGACCAATACTTTGATTACTTTTCCTGATTTTTCAGCAGATAAGTCTAATTCTTGTGTGGGTTCAAAATTACCATTTGCCAAAAAGTCTAAGGAAATATTTTCGGTTTTAACTTGGTCAATTTTAACAGAAACACTTGCGTTTTTCTGCGCAACAACATCAATTTTAGCTTGGTTTTTTGCTTTGTTATTTGTCAATATGTAACCTATTAAGGCTATGGATGCAACGATTGCAATTAGTATTAGTATTGTCTTTTTCATTTCTAGTTATTTTAATAGTGATTTAAGTTCGCCTTTAGATTTAATTAATGCTATTTGTGCAATTTTATAATCCAAAACTGCTCGTGTATAATTATTTTGTGCTTCAATAGATGCATTTTCGGAATCTAACAAGTCAGTTAAAGTAGCCAATCCTTGTAGATAATTATTTTTAGTATTTTTCAAAATTTCTCCAGCCAAGCGCATATTTTCTTTTTGATTTCCTATAGTTATAATGTTATTCTCAATTTGGGTTTTTGCATTTCTGTAATCCAAATCAAGCGAAAGTTGTGCATCTTTAATGTCTTCTTGAAGCGATCGAATGTTTACATCTGCTTGTCTAACTTTGGCACGTGTTCCAAAACCTGTAAAAATAGGCACTCTCAAATTCAATCCAATTGACGAGAAATCAGACCAATACACTTTATCAATAGGTTTTGCAAAAAGTGGCATTTTTGGACCTTGTCCTAAATAATTATATCCTGCCACCAGTGAAAGCGTTGGGTAATATTCTGCTTTAATGGCTGATTTTTGAAACTCTAATAATTCTTCTTGTTTTTTCAAGAGCAAATATTCGGTTCTGTTTGTTGTACTTGGCGCTTCTGTAAATGCTGTTGGAGTGACTTCAAATTCAGTTTTTGGCAACGTGATTTGAGTTTCGATAGGCATTCCCATATAAAATTTTAATGCATTTTCCTGTAATTCTATTTGATTTTTAATTTGCTGACGCGCATTATCTATGTTAGATACTTTTACGGTCATTCGGTCCAAATCAATTCTTTTAGCTAATCCATTGTCGAATTGTCCTTTTACGATAGTACGAACTTTGTTTGTATTCACATAATTACTGTCCAGCAACATTAATCTTTCCCGTTGCACGTAAACGGAGTAATAATTATTTGCTACTCTTTCAATCACCTGTTCCTCGGTCAATTGATTGTTTATTTGATAGAATTCACGAGTAGATTTTGCCGCCTTCAATCCTGTAAAAACAGATTGATCAAAAAGTGCTTGACTCAAAGAAATCCCTGCACCCGAAGTCCATTTTTGCCCAAAAGAAACTGGTATGGATTGACCTGGTTGCCCAAAAATTGCTCCGTCAAGAATGTTGGTTTGTAAGATAGGATTATAAGTCAAGCTTCCATTTGCTGTTATTTGAGGCAGAGCTCGTGATCGTACTTCTTGAATTTTATATTCACTATTTTCAACATTAAGTCTTGCTTTTTTGGCATCCGCTTTATTTTCTAGCGCATACGTTATGGCATCTTTCAAGGTTAACGATTTTTCTTGTGCATTTGCCGTCAGAGCAAAAACTAATAAGGGAATTATAAATAGTTTCTTCATTATTGATGATAATTATGTAATTGTTTTTCTAGTTCTATTATTCCTTCGGACGAGGCCATTGCTCTGGTATGGTATTCCAAAGCTCGTAATTCCTGTTCGTTTGCTTCTTTCTCTGAGCTGATGCTCCCATTAATACTGAAAATTAGGGTGTAATAAAATCCAACGTAAGTATCAATTGGGACGTCTTTTCGATACAAGCCTTCTCGGATTCCTTTTTCTATATTTTGTTTAAAAACAATATTACATTCGTTAATTTCTCTCGACATTACTGATTCGTAAATCTCGGGATAATGCTTTCTTAATTGATAAACCGGAGAAGTATCACCTGCTTTAAACATGTCTTTGAACATTTTTCGAATCTCAAAATTTTCTTCGATGGCATTGTGGTTTTTGGCAACAATACCGTCAATAATTTGATGCACTTCTTTGTGAACCATTGCGGTCGATTCTACAATCAACAGCTCTTTGTTGCAGAAATATTTGTAAATTGTTTTTTTTGAAATACACATTTCTCCAGCAATGTCATCCATGGTTACACTCTTGAAACCAAGTCTCAAAAATAAATCGCTGGCTTTTGCTATAATTTTATCTTTCATTTTTTTTGCTGAACAGGTCCAGACTTTTTTTATTTAATTAAAAGAAATTAAAGACTTTTACTAAATAGATACTTTTCTAAAGTTAAATTGAAAATTCTAAGTTGGCTACCAATTTCAAATTTTTTCCAAAGCCAAATTTTTCTTTCGAATTGTTAAAATTTTTGTCCAGCCCAAAATCATTTCGGTTAATGTCTCCTTTTATTTCAAAAGCGACTTTTTTGGAACCATTGTAATTATTGATTCCTATAAATTCAGCATCGAGTTCGACCATTTTTGTGATGTCTTTGATGGTCAAATAGCCTTTCATAAAATTGATATTATTCTTAATTTTCTGAAACGATGTCGATTTGAATCGAATTAGCGGCTTTTTGGTCAATTCAACATTGTTTTTATTTTCCAATCTTATTTGGCTGTTTTTTGAAGAAATAGTATTACTATCTAAAAAAAATTCTACAGATGCATCTTCTATTTCATCTTCATCAAGAGAAACAAAACCTTCAAAATGATTGGTTTCGTTACCTAAATACGTAATTGTAGAATCTTTCATTTGGATTAATACATCCGATTGATCTGAATTAATAGTCCATTTAGTTGTCATTGTTTGGTTTTTATAAGGTAAAAAGTCTAGTTCGATTTAAAAATTCTGGTGCAAAGATATATTGGAAACTTTAAATACCAAAATAGTTTCCAAAGTATTTTTAAATTTTTTTTTCTGGATTTAAAGTGTCAAGTTTTTTAAGTTACTTTGTACCACTTAAAATCAGAACCTTAAAAAACATTAGTAATGCTTCCTATCAACGAGTATCAAGAGCAATTTCTACTATATTTAGAAAATCAAAAAATTGAAAAAGAACCTAAAAATCTATATCAACCTATCACGTACATTTTGCAATTGGGAGGCAAAAGAATACGCCCGGTTTTGACCTTGATGACAGCTGCTATTTTTGATGCCGATTATAAGTTAGCAATGCCAGCAGCAATGGCGGTGGAGGTTTTTCATAATTTCTCCTTGGTGCACGACGACATTATGGATGATGCACCATTGCGAAGAGGAAACGCAACGGTACACGAAAAATGGAACATCAACACTGGAATTCTGTCGGGCGATGCCATGCTGATTTTAGCCTATAAATACTTCGAAAAATACCAACCCGAAACCTTTAGAAAACTAGCCAAATTATTCAGCAAAACCGCTCTGGAAGTATGTGAAGGACAACAATATGACGTTGATTTCGAAACTCGAAATGATGTTACGATTCCCGAATATCTAAAAATGATCGAATATAAAACAGCCGTTTTGGTTGCTGCAGCGATGAAAATGGGTGCGATTGTAGCTCGTTCATCCAAAAAAAATGCGAAATTAATTTATCTTTTTGGACTAAATTTAGGCTTGGCTTTCCAACTCCAAGACGATTATTTGGATGCTTTTGGCAATCCCGAAACTTTTGGAAAACAAGTCGGCGGTGACATTATCGAAAACAAGAAAACATATTTATACTTAAAAGCTATAGAATTTGCTTCGGAAGAACAAAAAAGTCAGCTTTTAAATTTGTTTTCCACTAAATTGGAAGATAATTCAGATAAAATAGCGGCCGTAAAAGAAATTTTCAACGCAACTGGAGCAACAAAATCCACACAAAAAGCCATTGAAGACTATACATTGAAAGCCTTTGAAACTTTGAACAAAATAGAAATTTCCGATGATAAAAAAGCAATGTTGAAAGCTTTTGGTGAAAATTTGATGGAAAGAAAGGTTTAAAATAGCATTTATGAATACTATTATAAATACTATTTTCTTTTCCAATAAAAGTTTCAATACCAAAAAGCAATTGTATTTTGCTCTTTGCTTTCCACTTTTTACCTTTTTGGCTTTAGGAATTGACAGTGTTTATTTTGCCACAACTTATTTTGATGCACGACAAATCACTAATTTTTTGGCGATACTTTATTTCTCTTTTTTCTTTTGGTCTTCAGATGCAAATCTCAGAAAATTAATGGCTGTAATGGTTTTGTTGTCTTATATTGGAGAATTAATCTTCTGTACTTTACTGGGAATGTATGAGTATAGAACGACGGTCATTCCTCTTTATGTTCCTTTTGGTCACGCCATTGTTTATGCTTCTGGCTATGTTTTTACACAGACCAATTGGGCGATTAAGAACGATAAACTGTTGAAAAAATATTTCGCAATCGGTTTTGTCCTGTTGTTTCTATCCGTTGGGATTTTCCTAAATGATGTGTTTTCATTGTTATTTGGCGTTTTCTTTTTTTTACTTTTAAAGAGAAAAAAATGGCAAAACTTGTATTATTTCATCGCTCTTTGTGTTATATTTATTGAATTAGTGGGAACTTTTTTTCAATGCTGGACATGGATTCCAAAAACATTTGGGTTAATTCCAGCAGCAAATCCCCCAATGGGAGCCGTGTTTTTTTATGCAGGAGGCGATGTGCTTTTGGTAAAAATAGTGGATTTTTGGAAATTAAAAAAACAGCATCATTAGTAAAAAATTGTATTTGCCATTAAAATTGACACTTAAAATATGTACATAACTCCAGTAAATACTGATTTGCTTTTTGAAGAAGCCGAAAAAGAATCTTTGTACCTAAAATTAATTGAGCAAATCAATAAGGATTTTAATCTTGCCAATGAAGGAATTGATTTTCCAAAGAGCATTTCGCCCAATGAACTCAAGATTCAATTGCACGAAAAAATCTATCGGATGATTCAATACAAGTTCGCCGAATATTTGAATCTGCTTTACATCATAGACGTTGCGGAAGATCAAATAAAAAAACTCGATGGTTCCGATTTAGTAATTCTAGCTGAAAATGTTGCCTTTTTGATTTTAAAAAGAGAATGGCAAAAAGTGTGGTTCAGGAATAAATATTAAAAATAGGCTCTAACAAATGGAACAAAACGTTCCGCAGAATAACGGCTATTTTGTAAGACATTATAACCAACTCCAATGGTTACATTTCCCGTTCGATAACCAAGACCCAGAATTAAACCTGTATCCCAATAATTCTCAGAAAATGTTGATGGTAACTTTTCTTTATAATTTACTCGAGACTCTTTTAATTCGGCAGAAAATTGGATTTCTGGAATTGGATTGACCAAAACAACAGTACTTACTCCATATATAGTCGAAGAAAAATAATTTTTTGACGTCACATAATTCAAATTAAGCCCTGCTCCTACTGCAACAATGGGATTAATGTTATAAATCGCACTTGGTGCCAGAAAAACATCTGTATAACCCGAAGAGAAATTCAGTCCTAGACCACCTCCAAATTGTACGTTTTTCCAAAAATCGATAGGTGATTTGTATGTGCTTTGAGTTTCTTGTGCATCCATAACATTAAAAATCAAAACAAAACTTAAAACAAATAATGGTTTAAAAACGGAAAAATGATGATTATTTTTCATAGAATTTGGATTAATTTAACAAATTATTACGTAAAAGTAGGTAAAAAAAAGAGAATATGTGTATCGTTTTATTGTACTTTTGCCACACAATTATTTTACAAATAAAGAATATTTTATACAATTATGGACAGGTTTTCATTCTTAAATGCGGCACACTCCGAATTTTTTGCCCAACTGTACGATCAATATTTAGAAAATCCAGATAGCGTAGAGCCAAGTTGGAGAGGTTTTTTTCAGGGTTTCGACTTTGGAATGGCAACTTACAATGGAGAAAATTCAGCACCTCAACCTGAAATTAAGTCAGGAAGTACTACTGAAAATAATTCTGGTACAGAAAAACTTTTGAAAGAGTTTAATGTCATCAAGTTAATTGATGCCTACCGAAGTCGTGGTCATTTGTTTACAAGAACGAATCCAGTTCACAAAAGAAGAACGTATTCGCCAACTTTAGACCTAGAAAATTTTGGCTTAACTAAAGCCGATTTGCCAATTGTTTTTGATGCCGCACGAATTATCAAAATCGAGCCTTGCAGTTTGGCGGAAATCTTAGGTCATTTAGACAAAATTTACTGCCAATCTATTGGTGTTGAATATATGTACATTCGAAATCCGAATGATATCCAGTGGATTCAATCTAGAATAGGCCATAACGACAATCAACCTGATTTTTCTGTAGAAAAGAAAAAAGCAATTTTAAGAAAATTAAACAAGGCCGTTGCTTTTGAAAATTTCTTACACACCAAATATGTTGGTCAAAAACGATTTTCACTCGAAGGAGGCGAATCGATTATTCCAGCTATTGATGCTTTGATTGAAAAAGCAGCCGAAAAAGGTGTTGAACATTTTGTGATGGGAATGGCTCATCGAGGTCGTTTGAATGTTTTAGCAAATATTTTTGACAAATCGACCCAAGATATTTTTAGTGAATTTGATGGGAAAGATTACAACGATCAAGAATATTTTGATGGTGACGTAAAATACCATTTGGGATTAAGTGCCGAAAAAACTACGAGCACAGGCAAAATTATAAATATCAATTTAGCCCCAAATCCATCTCATTTAGAGACTGTTGGAGCTGTAATCGAAGGAATAACAAGAGCCAAACAAGACAAATATTTCCCGAATGATTTCTCAAAAGTATTGCCTATTGCCGTTCACGGAGATGCTGCCATTGCAGGCCAAGGGATTTTATATGAAATCATTCAAATGTCGCAATTAGATGGTTATAAAACAGGCGGAACGATTCACGTAGTCATCAACAATCAAGTTGGTTTTACGACAAATTATCTTGACGGACGTTCATCAACGTATTGTACAGATGTTGCCAAAGTAACACTTTCGCCAGTATTGCACGTCAATGCCGATGACGCGGAAGCCGTTGTACATGTTATGGAGTTTGCTTTAGATTTCAGAATGCATTTTGGTCGTGACGTTTTTATAGATTTATTAGGATATAGAAAATACGGTCATAACGAAGGAGATGAACCGAGATTTACACAACCTATTTTATATAAAATTATAGCCAAACATAAAAATCCAAGAGACATTTATGCCGAAAAATTATTGGCAGAAGGCGTTATTGACGATTCGTATGTAAAAGATTTAGAAACCGAATACAAATCAGATTTAGAAGTTAGCCTTGAAGAATCTCGCAAAAAAGAATTAACCATAATCACTCCTTTTTTACAAAGTGAATGGCACGGTTTTGAAAGAGCTGGAATAACACAAATGCTTACAAAAGTGGACACATCCTACCCAAAAGAAGGACTAACAGCTGTAGCCAATGCCATTTGTAATTTACCAACTGATAAAAAATTCATTAACAAAGTTCAAAAATTAATCAACGACCGAAAAACAATGTTTTTCGAAACCAACAAGCTCGATTGGGCTATGGCTGAACATTTAGCCTATGGTTCTTTATTGAGAGAAGGTTTTGATGTTCGATTATCAGGTCAAGATGTGGAACGCGGTACTTTTTCGCACCGTCATGCTGTAGTAAAAGTTGAAGATTCAGAAGAAGAAGTTGTTCTAATTAATAGTTTAGAAGGTAAAAAAGGAAAATTCAACGCTTTCAATTCTTTGCTATCTGAATATGGAGTTTTAGGTTTTGATTATGGATATGCATTGGCAAATCCAAACGCATTAACCATTTGGGAAGCACAATTTGGAGATTTCTCAAACGGAGCTCAAATTATGATTGACCAATATGTTTCTTGCGGAGAAGACAAATGGAACAATCAAAACGGAATCGTTTTACTATTACCTCACGGATATGAAGGTCAAGGAGCCGAACATTCATCAGGTCGTATGGAACGTTTCTTGCAGCTTTGTGCCAGACAAAATATGTATGTTGCTGATTGTACCACGCCGGCCAACTTTTTTCACTTGTTGAGAAGACAAATGAAATTAAAATTCCGCAAGCCACTTATCGTTTTCACCCCAAAAAGTTTACTCCGTGACCCAAGAGTAGTTTCTGGCATCGAAGAATTCGAGAATGGTTCGTTCCAAGAAACTATCGATGATGATTCTGTTACCAAATCAGCAGTTAAAACCTTAGTTTTCTGTACGGGTAAATTCTATTATGACATTACTGCCGAAAGAGAAATAAGAGGTCGAAAAGATGTTGCTGTAGTGAGAATCGAACAATTATTTCCACTTCCTGTAGAACAACTAAAAGAAATTATTGCCAAATATCCAACTGCCGACGACTATGTTTGGGCGCAAGAAGAGCCAAAAAATATGGGAGCTTATGGTTATATGTTGATGAATTTTGATTTAGTAAAATGGCGAGTGGCATCCTTAAGAGTTTCTTCAGCATCTGCTTCAGGTAGTTACACAAGATCTAAAAACCGTCATGCTAAAGCAATCAAAATGGTTTTTGAAAAAGATTATGTTAGATAAAATTAAACAGTTACTATAAGAATTTAAGATTCATAATTTAATACAAATAAGATGATTTTAGAAATGAAAGTCCCATCACCAGGGGAATCAATCAAAGAAGTTGAAATTGCAACTTGGTTAGTAAAAGATGGCGATTATGTAGAAAAAGATCAAGCCATTGCCGAGGTTGATTCTGACAAAGCAACACTAGAATTGCCAGCAGAAGCCAGCGGAATCATCTCTTTGAAAGCAGAAGAAGGAGATACCGTAGCCGTTGGAGCAATTGTGTGTCATATCGATACTGATGCAGCAAAACCATCAGCTGCAGCACCAGTAGCAGAAGTAAAAAAAGAAGAAAAAGCTGTTGAAGTAAAAAAAGAAGAAGTAAAAGTAGCTGCTCCAGTAGCACCAACTTCTTACGCTTCAGGAACTCCATCACCAGCAGCAAGAAAAATATTAGACGAAAAAAACATTCAGCCATCTGATATTATTGGAACCGGAAAAGACGGAAGAATCACAAAAGACGATGCAATAAATGCAGTTCCATCAATGGGAACTCCAACTGGTGGAAATCGAGGTTCGGAACGTACAAAATTATCCATGTTGCGTCGTAAAGTTGCCGAAAGATTAGTGGCAGCCAAAAACGAAACTGCTATGTTAACTACGTTCAACGAAGTTAACATGACGCCAATCAATGCTTTGCGAAACGAATATAAAGACGCATTCAAAGCGAAACACGGTGGGCTTGGTTTAGGATATATGTCATTTTTTACAAAAGCCGTAACTAGAGCTTTAGAATTGTTTCCAGACGTAAACTCAATGATGGATGGCGATTACAAAATCGCTTATGATTTTGCCGACATCTCAATAGCAGTTTCTGGACCAAAAGGATTAATGGTTCCCGTTGTTCGAAATGCTGAAAACTTGACTTTTCGTGGAATTGAAGCGGATATCAAAAGATTAGCCATCAAAGCACGTGACGGACAAATTACGGTTGATGATATGACTGGTGGAACTTTTACTATTACAAACGGTGGTGTATTTGGTTCAATGTTGTCAACGCCAATTATCAATCCTCCTCAATCAGGAATCCTTGGAATGCATAACATTATCGAGCGTCCAATTGCTGTAAACGGTAAAGTTGAAATTCACCCAATGATGTATGTGGCACTTTCTTATGACCACCGAATTATCGATGGGCGTGAGTCAGTTGGTTTCTTGGTTGCTGTAAAAGAAGCTTTAGAAAATCCAGTAGAATTGCTTTGTGGTGGAAATCCTAAGAAAGCATTTGAGTTGTAGAAAAATTCTTTTTCAAAATATATTTTAAAATCTCGTTTATATCTGTAAACGGGATTTTTTATTTCCTCAAATACAAACAATGATTGTAATAATCAATGATTCCTTTGCCTTTCATTAAAATATCGGCGCCAATGATTCCGTCAACAGGTTTAGCTTTATAAGCAACCAAGGCTTCGTTAACGTGAGACAAATCAAAGATTACTAGGTCGAATTTTGAATGTTTCCAATTGCCCAATTCAAGTTTATTGTTGTGAGCAGTTTGAGTCAACATTCCGATTGCTCCCGCACCAGAAGCTTTGGTGTTAGAATCTTGGGCATCGAGTTGAAACAATTTAACGCTTTCAAAACCAATGCAACTATTGGACGCACCTGTGTCTAGAATAAAATTACCTTTCACGCCATTGATTTTCACTTTGATAAGCAAATGTTGGGTTTTGGAAACCTTGAATTTTATTTTTTTGTATTTTTCTTTTTTGAGAAGATAAGGGAGATAATTCATTTTCGATAGCGTTTGTAGAGCAAAAATAATCCAATTAAAAGTAATGTTCCAATTCCATATAGCATATAATTTGGATTTTCTTTTTCTACTTCGAAAGTTCCATAATATACGAAAGCACTCCAATAATAAGGTGATTTTTTAGCGTTTGGAATGTTTTTGTCTGCCAAATAATCCAATTTTGCTTGATGATTAGCATCTAAATACGAACTTCCTTTTTTGATGCTTTTATAAAATTTCTCCATAAAAACCGAAGTCGTATAATCGTTTACTTTCCATAAGGAAAACAACAAATTCTGCGCTCCTGCCAACTGAAAACCTCTGGCAATACTCATCGCACCTTCGGATTTGTAGAGTTTTCCAATACCCGTTTCGCAAGCACTCAAAACCACTAAATCAGGATTAATATTCAAATTATACAATTCGGAATACAAGATTTCCTGATCGTAAAACTTGATGCTTGCCGGAGTTTCAGCATCGCCAGACGAAGCGTGAGTCGACAAATGCAAAATAGAATAATTAGGAGCATTCTGTTTGAAATTATCGAACGTTGCATTCGAATTTTCGAAATACATTCCGTCAAAATTATCCATTATTGTTTGCATTTCATCTTTAGAAAAGGTCAATTCATAATTCGTTTTTGCAAAAACAGGAAATAGTCCCAAAACCGTTTTTTTATTATTTTTTGTCGGCCTGAGCTTGTCGAAGGATAAATAAAAACTTGCCGAATTATTATATCCAACTCTAAAATCATTCAATAAATAATGCATTTTCGCAAAATTAGTTGTCGTGCTTTCTTGGGTAATTAACGCTTCAAAGGAGAGGAAATTTAAAACACCATCTGGAATAATAATCAGGTTTTTGTAAGCTGATTTTGTTGGTAATTTCAACATTTTATAAACTTGATTCCCAGTTCGATTATAGCCTGAAATATTATTTGTAATAGTATTGGCATCTTTAAAAAAATCAATAAACCGAATAATCTGTGGCATTACAACATCAATATTCGAAAAATTCTCGAGTTTTATTTTATGATTTACTAAAGTAAAAACATACATTTTTTCGGAACCAGAAAAATATTCAACCAGTATCGAATTGTCTTTTTCTAGCTTTTCGAATAGGCTTTTCAGGTCTAATTCTTTGGATTTTTCAGGATTTTTTGCTGCTTTAGATTTCAACAAAAGCATCAATTCATTCTGTTTCTTTATGGCTTCATTGATTTTGGAAATATCGGCCGAATCTCCTTTTTGCTGTTCTTTGACAATAGTTGTGTTCCAATTTTGAAGCTGTTCTAAAATCAATTTTTCTTCTCTGGATTGATTTTTAATTTCATTCAAAGATTTTTTTAAAACAACTGATTTTGTTTTTTCGGCAAGTAAAAAAGCACTTTCGATATACGTTATGTTATGTTCCTTTTCGAAAAGAAAATCATAGATGGTAATGCATTTTTCAGTACGATTTCTATTGCGGACTTGCGTAATAATTTTGGAGTTTTCATAAACCAAAAGTGACTGCAATAATTCTTCTATATGAAAGGAAAGCGCATAACTTTCCAACGCTTTTTTAGGTTGGTTTTGCACTAAATAAATTGCTGCTTGCAAATCTATTGCGTCTAATAAAATAGTTTCTGCATAAAGCGTATTCTTTTTAGGTAACAGGCTTTTTTGACTAGAATAATTAGGAATTAATGCTTTGAAAATTTCAGAAAGCATTGCGGTTGATTCTACTATTTTTCCCTGTTTGAATAAAATGGAAGCTTCTTCAAAATACAGTTGCGCCTTTTTTCTAGGCTCTTGATTTGGAATTTTAGCAAATTCTAATTTGGCTTTTTCGAAATAGGAAGTCGCTGATTTGATGTTGTTGCGGTCTAATTCTAGAGAAGCTAAATTGCGATAGGCATTGGATAGTGTTTCGGATTGATTTTTTTCTTTTTTCAACACAGAAATTGCGCTTAAGAAAGATCTTTCTGCCTTTCCAAAAACGGATGGATTCTTTTGAAACCCTTTGGAAATCAACAAATAATTATTTCCAAGATTATTAAATAAAATCCCTTTTTGAAGATTCGATAATTTCTCAGTTTGAATTATTTTCTCTAATAAATCAATGGCGAGATTGTGCCTTCCAGAGCATTGATAAACATTAGATAAATTGAGAATAGCAGCCTGCTTTTGTCTCGAAGCCTCAGGATTATTTTTATCCATCGTGGCAATAAAATAATATTGTTTTATGGTGTTTTCGGCATTGTCATAGTCACCAATAATCGTGTATAAATTTCCCAATGGTTTCAAGCAAAACTCAGTAATATCATAATCCTTCAGTTTGTATTTCTGAAAAAGTTGCCATGCTTTTTCATAACTAGAAATGGCATCTGAAGTCTGCCCAAATTTATTTTCATAATACCCTCTGTTGCAGTTCAAAACGACGATTGCCAGAAGTTCGGCTTTGGATTTTGGCTTGGAATTCTTCCAAAAATCAGTTTCAAATTGTTTTAGTTTTTGAATACCTTCAGAAGTTGGGTTGCTGACAAAAACATCAACAACATTGTATATTTTATCTTCTGGCGCAAGTGCTTTTTGTGCGGACATTGAAAAAGAAACAAAAATTGTTACTAAAATAAAAATGTTCTGAATGCACGTTTTCATTCCGACGAAGGAGGAACCCCTATCGATGAGATTCCTCCTTCGTTGGAATGACAAAAGTTTAGTAAATTGTTTAAATTTTAAAACTTCCATATTCCATAAAATTGAAAATAATTAAAATTTTCTTTGAAATTCACTACGTAACGCACTCCCAAACTTGGGCCAATTCTCGCTGCTCCAATCGTTAAGTCAAACAGTAATCCTGTCTTTAAATTGGTAAACGAGTTGGAATTCGAACGAGATTCATAGGTTGTACTAACCAATAATTTATCAGTTGGACCTTCAAAAGTTTCTATTTTTAGGTTTTGTTCCTGTTTTCCTGAAGCATTAATATTAGCTTGCAAACCTGCTCCTATTCCAATAAAATTATTAATATTATACCGCATCAAAACTGGAATTTCCCAATTGACACTGCTGTTTTGGGATGAACTGGTGGTGCGTTGCAACCGTGTTGCACCATTTGTGCCCAAAATTTGTTCCTCACTGACAACCGTAGCATCATCATAAGAATGAAAACTGTTCACGAATTCCGCCTGCCAATAATAGCGATACGATTTATAGGGCGAAATAGTTGCGCCGACAAAATAGCTTTTAGAATTTTCTAAATTCGGATAGAAATTATAACCTGCTTTAGCTCCAATAGAAATTCCGGGCAAGAATCGAGTCGTAGCATAATTAGTAATTATAGGTTCATTTTTGTCGAAAATAATGGCGGTTCTACTTTTGGTATTCGTTTTGTGAAAGTCTTTATTAAATTTCATCGAATATTTTACAAATCCTTTCGTACTGTCTATTTCCTTAACATTTTTTTGAGTACTTCCTGGTAAATAAATGTTTTTGAAAGTAAAAATTATCTGGTTTTGTTTGACTATTGTGTCCAGGCAACTTGTTGTAGGAGCTTCTCCTTTGGGACAAATCGGGCATTTTGGATACATATCTTCTACTTTGAATGTTTTTTTATCGAACATTTCCGGAATATCAGTTTCCAACCGAATCATTCTGGCTGGACCTTCACCATTGTTTTGAAAACGGGTTTTGAAGTTGACTCTTTTGTAGCGCACCAATCTATAATTTATAAAACTACCGTTGGAACCCATTTTGTTGGGGTCGTGCGAAGTGACAATTTCCATTTCTAAATCTATTTTTTTATGATTTTTGAAACTTCGATTGGGAACAAAAATTCCTCGCATGGTAACCGTTGCACTGGTATCTTTGATCATTTCGGGCGTAGTTTTAAAAGTGTAAAAAACATTGCGCGTTTCTTTTGGATTAGCATCATCAAATTCTAAAATAGAAACATTTTTAAAGATTTTGTGCGCTTCTAATAAAGTGGCGTCCAAATCTTCTTCGGAAGTGGTTTTCAAATATTTTTTACTGTTGGAAACTACATTTTCGGCGGAAGCCAAATATGAATTGGTGTTTTCTAACTCTTCAACTGCGGCAACATTGTTTTCCTTAACTTCTCTCTCGCCAGCATACGTTCGGAAATCGACCAATTCGAAATTGTCACTTTTAAATTGTTTTTCATTATAGAAAAGATATAATTTTCCGCTTGAAACATAATTTTCTAGGTTTTCATAACTTAAAATTACAGCTAATTCTTGATCGGGAACTGGATCAGCATTTTTTTGAATAGCAAATCCATTTTGATTTTCTATTGAAGCGATATCTTTGTAAACTTCATCCGAAATTTCATTTATGGCCACTGTTTTTGGGCGCGTGGCAGGTGGTTTTCCGTTGTCGTAATTATTGGTAACGGCAAGACGCGTGGTGTACGTTCCTTTGTTTTTATACACGTGTTTGGGTTCAGCTTCTTTGCTGTAGTGACCATCGCCTAGTTCCCATAAATAGGAATAACTGGGTTTTGGTGCGCCAGAAATTGGTATTAGCGGCGGAGTTTCAGGCTTATAGGAGACCACATTTTTGTTTTGATTGTAATTTATTGTTGCTCTTCTGATGACAGTGTCTTTTGCTTTAGTTTGTGAAAAGGAGACTATCGAAAATAGAAAAAACAAAATGGACAATGTTTTCATAATCAAATGGTTTGGTTTGGGTGCATAAAAATAGGAAAATGCATTGAATGAATCATGGATTTTTTGCAAAACATAGCAAAAAAAGGTTCTTCTGCAAAAATTATGAACGTTTAGCTTATTTTCAAACCATTAAGACATTAAAGTTTATTAAGCGCATGAAATCTTTATTTTCTTAATGATCTTAATGGTTTGTTTTTTTGTGAGCTGCATACTTTTTGGCTGGATTAATTTAATTGTTTAGCTTTTCACACTAGACTTAGTATAGAAAATAAATGCAAATCACAGATACTGCTTGTTTATAAACTCTAAAGTAAATCAAAAAAGAACGTCTGTAACAACGTTCTTTTTTGATTCTATTTATAAGGATCTTAAAATTA
This sequence comes from Flavobacteriales bacterium, assembly GCA_038234745.1. Taxonomy (GTDB): domain Bacteria; phylum Bacteroidota; class Bacteroidia; order Flavobacteriales; family Flavobacteriaceae; genus Flavobacterium. The sequence goes on from JBBQSZ010000047.1 coordinate 21,552, forward strand.
AAAATATTTTTAGCCAATTATAATTACTGTTGTTTAATATTACTTCGCGACTTATTAATATTTGCATTTGCAGATTCTGGGTTGCTACCTTCATCTGTAGGTTCAGTAGGTTTGCTATCAATTTGCTGTTTAATATTACTTCTAGATTTATTAATGTTTGCATTTGCAGATTCTGGCATTGGCTCATCATCATTCCCTTTTCTTTTCGAAATTGAAGATGTTTCACTTTCCGATACTGTCTTTTCATCTCCATTATTTTCAGGTGATTGGATTACAATTGCATTTGCTTTATACAAAGGACTCATGTGTTCTGTATTTTGAGCTTGATACAAAGGGCTTTGAGTTTCATTACTTTGAACTCCAGAATCTGCTTTAGTCATTTTTGAACCTTTAACAGATCCATCCCAGCCTTTTCGAGCTGCTTCTTGTGCGTTTGCAAACAGTATTGTTCCTAGAAAAAAAGCTGTTAAAATTATTTTAGTTTTCATAATTTTTATTTTTTGTTATTCTTTAATGAATTTCGTTTTAAATGAATTGTTTTCCGTTGAAATCTCCATAAAATAGATTCCTTTATTTAAATTGGATATATCAACAGTATTAGAATTTGTCTTTAGTGAATTTACTACTTTGCCTGAAATATCATAAATTTTAACTTCTGCAATACTTTGGATATTTTTAATGAAAATTTTGTCTTTGGCAGGGTTTGGATAGATAGTATAATTAGAATTATCATTAAATTCTGCAGTGCTTAGCAAACTATAATTAATATTTGACTTTACACTTTCAAGAAAAAATTGAGATGTTAAGGGAATCGTAACTCGCAATCGGTAACTTCCGGGTGCTAAACTCGTATAATCTAATTTGCTTATTTTTGGATTTGGCCACGAAGTACAAGTACCAGCAGTTGTAGTAACGGTAGATGTTGCCATAACTATATTTGTTGCATCGTTTACCAATTCAAATATAGCAGGAGTTCCAGTGTAGATCACGCCATATCGCACTTCAAGTTCATAAGTTCCCATACTAGCAATATTAAAAATTGGTGAAGTTGTTATTGCAGTTGTGCTGTTCGCAAGATTATTGACAAACATTGCTACGCAACCTCCATTAAACCAAGTTTTACTGACAGTTGTTGGAGAAATAGACCAACTATTAACATCGGCTGTAGAATTGAAAGAACAAGATGGAATATTGTACTGGCTAAACATAAAATTAATACCAAAAAAGGTAATAATAAGGGCAGAAAAAAATTTCTTTTTCATAATTTTTAAATTTTATTTAGTTAAATATTTATATAGTTAAATCAATTAGTATTCATTTTTGTTACCCCTTTTTTGAAATTTATTTTATCGAGTAATCAATTTTTATAATTTTAAAAAAATAGTTTTCCCGTACTTTTTAACTTTTTCATAATTCAAGATTTAGATACTACAAATATCAATCGAATTGTAAGAAAAAAAACACCGTTAATAAACGGTATTATAATGTAAAATGAAATATTTACTTTGCCTTACTGTTTCTGAATCCCAAAAAACATGATGCATAATACTGAATTTATATCGCGTTGTTTTTTTACTTTAGGCTTTATTAGCATCACAGGTCTTATCACTCTTTTTTAAATTTTTTTTAAGTAATATCCTATAATTACTATTTAGGCTACAATGTTTCAACTACTTTGTACATCATCATAGTATTTGAACTTCATTTAAACTTACTGCCTGCTCATTCCTTAACTAGAATATTTTTCGAATATGCTTATGATCCATTTAGCATAATTATGTTTTTTATGCTAAGATAAAAAAGAAAAGCATAACACCATAAAATTGAACCAACGCGAAAAAGATTTTTTATGTTACTGCACCACTGAATTGAATTACAAAGATATTGCCGACAAAATGAATTGTAGTCCGAGAACGGTTGACGGCTATCGAGATTCTTTGTTTGAAAAACTAGATGTAAAATCAAGAGTTGGCCTTGCAGTTTATGCAGTAAGAAACGGAATAATCTAGTTTTTATAATCAAAAAAAGCGATGAACAAATCACCGCTTTTCAGGAAACTAACTAACTCAAACTATTTTTACTTTTTATGCAAACAAAAATCATCAAATGCACAGTAAGCAATTCCTGTTCCAGCATTGTCACTTCTTGTGACTAAAATATAATTGAATCCATCTGCTGGATATTCTTTTGAATTAGGTGTGAAAGCAATATTTTGATTTACCCACGTATTACTTGCTCCGGCAGGAATTATTATAGTTCCTAATAAAACAGTATTGGCAGCACCAAATAAATTAATGTTTGTAGGTGTAAATATTGCAGCAGGTTTTGACGGAAGTGTTGCTGGCTTTAAATCGTCATAACTAACACCATAAATACTAATTTCAACTTGGCTTGTTGGATTGTTTAACTTGGCTGTTTTGAATGTTAAGGTATAATTTGCGGAAGAAGTTGCTGATTCTGGTTTGATAGAATGATGCAACCTATTAAACATTGCTTCTCTGTATTGAATAGGATCAATACTCCTATTAGTTATCCACATACTAGCATAATTTCCAGAAGCAGGGGTTGGAGGCACTCCAGTACCTGCAATTCCTGATGAATATAAATCAGCACCAATAACATTTTGAATTGAAGTTTTTTCCCAAACTCGTCTCCATCCTGTTGCCGCAATAATATCTTCGTCATCTTGAATATCTGGACCTTGAACAGTAAAGTTAAAATATCCATTTGTCATATAATTTCCTGTACACTCTTTGTCGTTACTATCCGGAAAAGGATCGCCAGTGGCAGCATTTATAACAATTGGTTGTTCAACGATTGGAGGCGGAGCAGGTGTTGACGGTGCTGAACATCCTGGTCCAATAATAAACACAGCAACAACAAGAAGTACAATTGGCAAACCAATGTTTAAAAGATTTTTTTTACTCACAATTTTTATTTTGGTTTTTTGGTTTTCGTGAATCGTTGATTTCATTTTTTTCGTTATTTAAGAATTAATTTATTGTTTTTAAGTTTTGTGTAAAAGAATAGGGAAATTCCAATTAGAATCATCGCTATAAATTGAGAATGAGATAAAAATCCTTCAATGATATACCCTCTTTTGTCGCCTCTAAAAAGTTCCAGAACGGCTCGACTTATTCCGTAAAGGCTGATATAAAGCAAAAACAGTTGTCCGTGAAATTGTTTGTAACGCTTCATAATGGATAAAAAAACCATTAGATAGAGTAAAATAAAAGCTTCATAAAGTTGTGTGGGATGCACCACAACCCCGTTTGATGTTGGAAAAACCATCCCAAATTCACTATTGGTTGGCGAACCATAACAGCAACCCGCACAAAAACAGCCTATGCGTCCAAAAACGTGCGCAATTAATGTGGTTATTGCCAGAATGTCTAACATTGGCAAAACAGCAATCTTCTTTTTGTTTAAATACCAAATCACAATAGGAATTATAGTGACAAACGAGCCATAAAACACAAATCCTCCCGAGAAATTGTCTAATAGCAAACTTGGATTGTTCCAATAAAACAAAGGTTTTTCGAGATAATAAAACAACTTTCCACCCACAAAACCTGCAATGAAAATCATATAAAAAAACGAGTTTGAAAGTTCTATTCCTAAATCTTTTCTTGCACTCCATTTAGTAAATAAGCCTGCAAACAGCGAACCTAACGCAATCAAAAAAGCATAGGTATAAACCGTAACTTGCTTCGTGTGAAACAAACTATGCAGAAAATCAGGCAAGTTGAAATGAAATAATTCTGGTTGCATTTAAAATAAAATTTAATCAGTTGTAACTGTATTACCTCCTGTTATTAATGTTGCTTTATCTGTAATTCCTTGTCCTGTAGGTGGAGCAAGAGGATTTTGGGTTTTAAGATTAATACTTTTTCCAGTTGATGGCGCAACAGTTAACATTTGGTTGAGCCAATAATTTATCATCGTGCTTGGTAATTTATTTATTGCTAAATCAATCGTTGAGCAATTATTTAACATTGGAGCTGTAATTGTTGTAAGTACACTATTATCCCTAATAAATATGTAACCTGCAGCTGATAAAATTGGAAAATCAATAGTTGTTAAAAATGAATTATTTTTTATTTCCAAATAATTATTGATATTTCCTGTAAAACTCGGCAATGAAAAAGTACTTAATTTTGTGTATGAAATTCTAAAATCATTTGAAATGACCAAAAGAGGAGCTGAAAACGAAGTAAGATTTGCACAATTAATTCTTAGTTTAGATGCATTTACAAGAGATGGTAAAGTAAGATTTGTAAGATTATTATCGGCAATTTGCACTCCATTATTAACTGCAAATGTCTTAGATAGTAAAGGTAAAGAAAGGTTTGTTAATGCGTTTGAGGATATTAGTAAATCATTTGTGTTTGACAAAACTGGAAAACTTAATGACGTTAATAAAGGATTATTTACAATTTGCGAATTTGAATAAATTGTCTTCAAATTAGGAAATAATATAGTGGACAATTGAGAATTATTAGCGATAAACAAACCTACAAGTCTAGTAATTGCACTTAAATCTATAGTTGTTAAAGCCGTTGTACCATTTACGATTATATTTTCTGTATTTGGTCC
>JBBQSZ010000048.1:0-24288 GCA_038234745.1 Flavobacteriales bacterium
AATTATATTATGATGGCATTGGCTACTCCTGTTGTATTTTACCTCGGGCGAAGTTTTTTTGTAAACGCATTTAAGCAAGCTAAACATAGAAAAGCCAATATGGATACCTTGGTAGCTTTAAGTACAGGAATTGCTTATATCTTTAGTGTTTTTAATACTTTTTTTGCTGATTTTTGGCACAAAAACGGTCTGCATGCTCATGTTTATTTTGAAGCAGCGGCGGTCATTATTGCTTTTATATCTATTGGAAAACTTCTAGAAGAAAAAGCAAAATCAAATACCTCATCAGCTTTAAAAAAACTTATTGGTTTACAACCTAAGACTGTTAGAATTAAAGTTGGGAACACAGAAAAAGAAATTTCTATTTCAGAAGTTCAAATTGCCAATATTATCATTGTTAAACCAGGCGAAAAGATTCCAGTTGACGGATCTGTTATGAGAGGAGTTTCATTTGTAGACGAAAGCATGATAAGTGGAGAGCCTATTCCTGTGGAAAAAACAATAGGAGAAAAAGTTTTTGCTGGTACCATTAACCAAAAAGGTAGTTTTGAGTTTAAAGCTGAAAAAGTAGGTGGCGATACGGTCTTAGCCCAAATCATTAAAATGGTACAAGAGGCACAAGGAAGTAAACCACCGGTTCAGAAATTGGTTGATAAAATTGCTGGAATTTTTGTTCCCGTTGTTTTATTGATAGCCATTCTTACTTTTATTTCTTGGATGCTATTGGGGAATGAAAACAATTTAACGCACGCCTTATTGACTTCAGTTTCAGTTTTGGTAATTGCTTGTCCTTGTGCATTGGGGCTAGCTACTCCTACCGCGATTATGGTCGGGATTGGAAAAGGAGCAGAAAATAATATACTTATAAAAGACGCTGAGAGTTTAGAGTTGGCACATAAAGTTGATGCTATTATTTTGGATAAAACTGGTACAATCACCGAAGGGAAACCTGTTGTAACTGATATTGAATGGAAGAATAAGGATAACGACTTTTTCTACTCCCGACAAATACTTTATGCAATGGAATCTTTGTCAGAACATCCTTTAGCAGAGGCTGTAACCTTACATTTAAAGCAAGAAGCGGTTTCATCTTTTGCCTTAACTAATTTCACTAGTATTACAGGAAAAGGTGTAAGCGCTAACTATGAAGGTATAACTTATTATGTTGGTAATAAAAAACTTATTGAAGAGCATCAAATTAATTATGATGAAATGATTTTTTCTAGTGCAGAACAATGGCAAAAAAATGCTAAAACTGTAGTTTATTTTGCCAATGAAAAGGAGGTACTTGGATGTATTGCCATTTCAGATAAGATAAAATTGACTTCAAAAGAAGCTATTGCTACATTGCAGAATAGAGGAATTGCAGTTTATATGCTCACTGGAGACAATACTCAAACAGCCGAAGCTGTTGCCAAGGAAGTAGGATTGCAACATTACAGAGCGGAAGTAATGCCCTCAGAAAAAGCAGCTTTCATAAAGGAATTACAATCACAAGGAAAAATAGTGGCGATGGTCGGTGACGGCATTAATGATAGCCATGCTTTAGCGCAAGCCGATGTAAGTATTGCGATGGGTAAAGGTTCCGATATTGCTATGGATGTTGCAAAAATGACACTCATTACTTCTGATTTAAATATGATTCCAAAAGCATTAGAACTATCGCGTAAAACAATAAATACGATCAAGCAAAACTTGTTTTGGGCCTTCATTTATAACTTAATTGGAATTCCGCTTGCAGCTGGACTATTGTATCCCTACAACGGATTTTTATTGGATCCTATGATTGCTGGAGCGGCTATGGCTTTAAGTTCGGTCTCTGTAGTGGGAAATAGTTTGAGATTGAAAGCAATAAAACTCTGATTTTATTTTTAGGTTTAGTTGATTTGTGAAGAATGTCCGATTTATTTTGGACATTTTTTTTTGGTAATAATTTCAAAAATATTAGAACTCTTCCCCTAAATAGTGCAAAGACAGCCGTTGATTATCATCCTAATTTTGTCACATAATAGTAACTTAAAATCTAGTAGTATGATACCAAATTTAAAAATAGTAAAAGTGTTTCTCGCATTAAGTGCACTAATTCTAACATTGAATTCTTGCCAAGAAGGAGATGCAAAAGTAAAAAAAGAAAACAATAGCAAAGCCGCAGAGGTGAGTAAACTTCCTGTTGATGTTATTGTGGCGCAAGAGGCTGATTTGAATCAGGAAGAGACAATGGTTGGCACAATTCTTCCTAATCAAGAGGTTTCCATAGTAAGCGAAATTGCTCAAAAAATTATTCGTATTTCGTTTAGTGATGGAGCCAGTGTTTCCAAAGGACAGTTGTTATATAAATTGAATGACACCGAATTGAAAGCAAAATTAAAAGAACTTCAAGCCGAATTAAAATTGGCTAAGCTCAACGAACAAAGATTGGGTAGACTTTTAAAACTGGAGGCTATCAGAAAGCAAGAGTATGACGATATCGCTATGAAAAAGCAAGCCTTAGAAGCCCAAGAAGAGTTTCTGCAATTTCAATTGAGCAAGACCGAAATCAGAGCACCTTTTTCAGGACGCATCGGCATCTCCAAAGTAGATGTTGGTACTTATATCACTCCAGGTCTTGATTTGGTGAATTTGCAAGATCAATCTACTGTGAAGATTAATTTTTCGGTACCTGAAAAATATCTTTTACAAGTAAAAAAAGACAATATGATACGTTTTACAACGCAACTTTCTGAACTACAAAACAAGGCAACTATAAAAGCCACAGAGTCGGGCTTAGATGAAGCTAACCGCAATCTGCAAGTACAGGCAATTGCAAGCAATCCAAAAGGAGAATTTAAAGGTGGTATGTCTGCTAAAATACATTTCTCTACTGGTGCAGCAGCCGCGAAAGGAATTAAAATTCCATCTGAAGCGTTGATTCCGGGAGATAAGGGCTACAATGTTTATATCGTTATCGATGGTGTGGTTAAATCGACTCCTGTCGTTATAGCCAATCGCTCTGAATCGGAAGCTATTATTATTTCAGGACTTAACAACGGTGATATTATTGTAGTGTCTAATATTCTTCGTTTGGGTGACGGAATGCCCGTTAATGCTATCAGGTCAAAATAATATTTAAACTATAGAAATTATGAATTTACCATCATTAAGTATAAAAAAGCCGGTATTAGCCGGAGTTTTTTCCGTTCTTTTAGTCATTATGGGATTTGTGGGATGGAAAAATCTTGGTGTAAGAGAATTTCCGCTAACTGAACCCCCAGTGATATCAGTAGTTACTTTTTATCCGGGTGCCAGTCCCGATGTAATTGCTTCCAAAATTACTAAACCTATGGAAGAGTCAATTGCAGAAGCAAACGGGCTTAGAACCATATCGTCAGAATCGAGGGAACAAGTAAGTATTATTACGATAGAATTTAACCGTGATATCAATTTAGATGACGCGTTGAATGACGTTCGTGATAAAGTTTCTAAATCTAAAAATCAAATTCCCGCAGATGTCGATCCACCTATAGTGGAAAAAGCATCTTCCCCTGATAATTTGGTTGCTTTTCTTGAAGTGGAAAGCGATACTAAGGATATCAAAGAAGTAAGTCATTTGGCTTCCACAACCATTAAAGACAGAATTCAATCCATTCCTGGAATCAATCGAGTAGCGATTGTAGGTGACCACAAGTATGCGATGCGATTGCGATTTGATCCTATTAAATTAGCAGCTGTAAAATTGACCCCAGAAGATATCCGTCTGGCATTGTTACGAGAGAATATTGATTTGCCTTCGGGAAGAATTGAAGGTAATAGTAACGAATTGAGTGTACGATCCATCGGTCGATTGACTTCCGTGGAGGATTTCAATACAATGATTATTAAACAAACTGGTAATGTTATCCTTAGACTAAAAGATGTAGGTTTTGCCGAATTGGGAGAAATGAATGAGCGTAATGCTATCATTAACGGAACTAATAATGCTAATCGTGTAGGCGTTGGAGTAGCCATTCAAATTCAGCGAGGTGCCAATGCCATTGAAGTGGTAGATGAGTTTTATAAAAGATTAGATCAACTGCGAAAAGAAGTACCCAAAGATTACAAATTAATCGTTGGTTTTGATTTTACCAAACCTGTTAGAGAGTCAATCAAAGAGGTAGAGGAAACATTATTCATTGCTTTTGGCTTAGTAGTACTGATTATCTTCTTGTTTTTGAGAGATTGGAGATCTACCATAATTCCCGTACTGGCTATTCCGGTATCGATTCTGTCAGCTTTCTTCATTATGTATGTGGCAGGATTTTCTATCAATGTTCTGACACTTCTGGGTTTAGTACTTGCCATTGGTCTGGTGGTAGATGATGCTATTGTAGTTCTTGAGAACATCTATAAGAAAGTGGAAGAAGGTATGACACCCATACAGGCAGCTTTTGCTGGTTCAAAAGAAATTTATTTTGCCGTTATTTCTACTACTATCACATTAGCAGCGGTATTTATGCCTATCGTTTTTATGGGCGGTATTAGCGGACAGCTTTTTAAAGAGTTTGCTGTAGTAGTTTCGGGTTCGGTATTGGTTTCTGCTTTTGTGGCCTTGACGTTGTCACCTATGTTGAGTGCTTATTTATTGAAAAAACAAGACAAGCACAATTGGTTGTATCGTAAAACGGAACCGTTTTTCATCAAGCTGAATAAGGGATATGAAAACCTCTTAACGGCTTTTATGAGAAAAAGATGGTTGGCTTGGGTATTCCTGGCAGCAGCTGGTGGATTAATTTACTTTTTAGGAAAATCGCTCCCTTCAGAGTTAGCGCCTGTTGAAGATCGTTCGAATTTAAATCTGATAGCAGTAGCTCCCGAAGGCGTTTCTTATGACTATATGAAGAAAAATATGAAGGAAGTAGGCAAGTTTGTTAATGATTCTACAGATGGACTTTACCAAACGTATTCAATGGTAGCCATATCATTCATACCTGCACCGGCACCAGTAAATGTAGCTGTACAAACGATTTATCTAAAAGATCCAAAAGAAAGGAAAGCTTCCGTTCAAGACATCTATAACAAATATGGTGCTGCCTCAGGTAATTTTAGAAAATTTCTTTTATTTCCTTATATGCCGCCAACAATTGGTACAAGATATGGTGGCGGTATGCCTGTTCAATATGTTTTACAAGCTCAAAATTTAGACTCGCTCAATAAAATATTGCCAAAGTTTATAAATGCAGCCCGTCAAAGTAAAAAACTACTATTTGTAGATAGTGATTTAAAAATGAATAAACCTGAAATCATAATCAATATTGACCGTCAAAAAGCGGCTTTGATGGGGGTTTCTATTCAGGAAGTTTCGAGAGCACTACAATTGTCACTTTCTGGACAGCGTTATGGGTATTTCTTAAAAGACGACCGACAGTATGAAGTGATTGGTCAAGTTGAAAAGGAACAGCGAAATGACCTGAGTGATTTAAAATCAATAAATGTGAGATCGGCTAATGGTGACATGATTTCACTTGACAATCTGGTTACGTTTGATGAAGGTATTAGTCCAGCAGCGATTTACCGTTACGATCAATATACTTCCGCTACTGTTTCGGCAGGATTAGCGCCTGGTGTAAGTCTTGAAGAAGGAATCCGTGAAATGGAAAGCATTAAAAAAAATGTTTTAGGCGAGAACTTTAAAACCTCGTTATCCGGACAAGCACGTGATTTTGAAGAAAGTCAAGGCAATATTTTATTCACTTTGATACTGGCTTTATTACTTATTTACTTGATTTTGGCAGCCCAATTTGAAAGTCTTCGTGATCCGCTTATCATTATGTTAACCGTTCCAATGGCGGTAACAGGAGCACTAATTAGTTTGTATTGGTTTGACCAGAGTTTGAATGTGTTCAGCCAAATCGGAATTATCACTTTAGTTGGATTGATAACTAAAAACGGAATCTTGATCGTAGAATTTGCTAATGATCTAAAGGCGAAAGGGATGTCAAAATTTGAGGCCGCTACACATGCTGCAGTGCAACGATTTAGACCCATTTTGATGACTTCCTTAGCGATGATTTTTGGAGCCTTACCAATTGCTTTAACAGTTAATAGCAGACAGTCCTTAGGAATTGTCATTGTAGGCGGTTTACTTTTTGCCGGAATTCTAACCTTGTTTATTATTCCTGCGGTTTACTCTTCTCTGTCAGGGAGTAAAGCAAAAGTGATTATTGAAGAGGCTCAAGCTACACAGATAGAAAGTTATAACGAATTTTAAAAATGAGGATTATGAAAACATTAATTTATAAAATAGTATTTTTTATTTTGACTTTTTTTTCAACTCAATTCTTGGTAGCACAAACGATTAATGTGTCGTTAAATGAAGCAAGAGAATTGGTTACAAAGAATAATAAAATGTTAGCCATCCAAAAATTGCAAGAGGAAAGATACAGAGAAGTTACCAGTGAACTTAGAGGAGAATTACTTCCGACAGTTGCCTTAAACGGAACGGTTTCTCATTACTTTGATCGACAAGTGATTTTTTTGCCTGGTACTTTTGCCGGTACCCAAAATCCGGTGCAGGATTTAAGTGTAGGCGGTTTAAATATCATGAATACATCGGTTACACTGCTACAACCTTTGATTGCTAAAAGTATCAGTCGCCATAAAAATGTGGCGAAATTGGAGGAGAAAATCCAAAGTGAGACCACTCAGGAGTTGCAAAGTCAGTTGGTGTATCAGATGACTACAGCATACTACGGAATCCAACTAATGAAAAGTCAATTACAGTTTCAAGAGAAAAGTCTGGCTCGAAATCAAAAGGCTCTGATTGATGCTAAATCTTTATTCGCTGAAGGAATGGCGTTGAAAGTAGATACGCTAAGAAGTTATATTGCTGTGGAGAATTTAAAATCTTCTATATCCTATTTGAATAACAATATAGAAATAGCTAATGGAAAATTTAAAAAATTACTAGGAATGGAAACTACTACAACTATAGTGCTTACTGACCCCTTACTTTTAGAAGATGAAAATGAAAAGTTTATCCTATTGGAACAAAAAATAAAGAGCGGAACAGATAATAGAAACGATGTTAAACGTCAGCTTTTAAACATTGAAAAGGAAGAACGAAAATTATCGGCGGTTAACAGTAAATATTTGCCTCAGGTTTCCTTGATAGGGCAATATCAATTACAGGCGCAAGCTGACGATTTAAAAGTGGGGCACTATACTTTTCCTAAGACAAGTTTTGTAGGAATTCAGGTCTCTTTACCTATTTTCAGTGGCGGGACCATTACTTCGCAAGCTAGACAAAGTAAAATCAAAATTGAACAAGAAAAACTGAATTTGGAGGATTTGAAAGAAGAGGTCAACTTAGAGTTGAATGCTATTGCCGGCAATTGGAAAAATGCCAAAGCTCAGTTGGATATCCAAAAGAAAACAGTTGGAGCTGCGGAAATAAATTACACGATCAATAGCAATAGATATCTCAATAATTTGAGTTCCATGTTAGAAGTAAATGATGCTGATTTAGCATTAAATACAGCACAGCTCAATTATTTGATGGCCGTTTATGAGTTAAAGGTGTTAACAATTGAATATGCAAAGGCTTTAGGCTTGTTAAAATAATCTCCAATTTTATAAAATTATAGTAAATAATTAGAAAAAAGAGCAAAGTTCAGGTGAAACCTTAGCGTTAATTTTGCCTTATACAATTTAAAATTATGAAAAATACTAAATCAACAACGGCTCCTGCTCCTTATCCATTGAGATGGTCAGCCCTATTTTTATTGTGTGTAGCACAATTTATCGTGATTATGGATACTTCTATTATTGGAGTAGCCTTACCGGCTATAAAATCCGATTTAGGCTATACCCAAACTGGACTACAATGGATCTTTAACGCTTATGTTATTTTCTTTGGTGGCTTCTTGCTATTGGCTGGAAAGCTATCGGATCTGTTTGGTGCACGCAAAATTTTTATGTGGGGTTTTGTGATATTGACATTAGCGTCATTATTTGCCGGTCTAGCATGGTCAGAATCTGCTTTAAATACGGCTAGAGCGCTTCAAGGTTTAGGTTCTGCGTTTATAGCACCGGCGGCTCTTAGTATGGTAATGACTATGTTTACCAATCCGCAAGAATTGGGTAAAGCCTTCGGTTTTTGGGGTGCCGCTGCTGCCGCTGGTGGTTCTGCGGGTGTATTTTTAGGTGGTGTTATTACAGAATGGTTGTCGTGGGAATGGATATTTTTAATCAACATTCCTGTGGGCTTACTAGTGCTGTTTCGAGCCCCAAAAGTATTGCTCAAAGGGAATACCAGAGAAGGAAGCGTAGATATTTCGGGAGCAATTACGGCCACTACAGCGTTAGTACTAATGGTTTATGCTATCGTTTCAGCCGAATCAGCCGGATGGATGTCTTTAAAAACAATCGGATTATTAGCGGTTTCATTACTATTGTTCTTGTTTTTCTTGGGAACTCAAAACAAGAAGAAAGAGCCGTTGCTTCCTTTAAGTATATTTAAAGTACCTAATCTCTCAGCTGGAAATATTATTACGGTTTTGTTGGCTGGATCCTGGATTCCTTTATGGTTTTTCCTTAATCTTTATTTACAACAAGTTCTCAATTATTCTGCGTTTAACAGTGGGTTAGCTTTGCTTCCTATGACTCTTGTGATTATGATAGTTATGGTAGGATTTACTGGAAAATTGGTAATGAAATTTGGATTTAAAGCAAATCTAGTAGCAGGATTGTTATTTCTTACCGCTTCTTTAGTTCTCTTTAGTACGGCTCCTGTTGATGGTACCTTTGTGGTTACTATTTTACCAGCTTCTATATTAGGCGCTATTGGAATGTCTCTGGCTTATATACCGAGCACAATGGCAGCTATGTCGGGCGCAAAGCCTGAAGAAATGGGATTGGCTTCCGGATTGGTTAACACCAGTTACCAAATTGGTTCGGCCTTAGGATTGGCTATAATTGTAGTAATTGCCGCTTTTAAAACAGAAGCCGTTAAGTCCATTGCTGCTAACCCACAGGAAGGGCTGGTTGCAGGATTTCAAACTGCCTTTGCAGTAGCAGCAGTGTTGAGTGGTCTTGCTGCGTTGCTTACACTAATTTCTATTAAAACAAAAAAGTAAAATCAAATAAATACTAATTAAATTTTTAAAATCATGAATACATTACAATTCAAAACAAACATTAAATGTGCAGGTTGTATTTCAAAAGCAACACCAGTATTAAATCAAAAATTTGGCGAGGGACAATGGCATGTAGATATCTTAACTCTAAAAAAGACATTAACCGTTACTTCAGACCTAAACGAAGAAGAGGTGGTTGAAATTGTTAAAGAGTCAGGATTTACTGCTGAACCGATTTCTTAGTTTTTACTTTTAGCAAGGAAAAAGGCATGCCTAAATACTATTCCATACAAGCAATTTAGGGATATTTAATTCGGCATGCTTGCTTTCAAAAGTAATTATAATTAACGCTTATGTTTATAATATAAATTATAATGCCAAAGGATTAGAAACAGGAGAACCTTTTAGGCAACGGATTACAAAAATCAAAAAACAATTAAAATAATTTAAATATGAAGAAAATGAAGAAAACAATCACAACGTTCTTATTAGCCTTGGCAATGTTTGGACTAGCATCTGCACAAAATACAAAATGGAATATAGACAAATCCCATTCTTCAATTAATTTTGCTGTAGATCATTTGGTAATATCTGAAACTACCGGGAAATTCGAAGATTATACTATGGATGCTAAATCTGACAGGACGGATTTTACAGATGTAGCATTTGATTTTACAGCGCAGGTCAAAAGTGTCAATACTAATGATGCTAAAAGAGACGAACATTTAAAAAGTGCAGACTTCTTTGATGAAAGGAATTACCCTGTTATAACATTTAGAAGCAAGAAGTTTATTAAACTGAAAGGTAATGCTTATAAAGTGACAGGAGATTTAACAATGCATGGCATTACTAAAACAGTTACCCTATCTGCGAAATTTGGGGGTATAATTAAAGATCCCTGGGGTGGAACAAGAGCCGGTTTAAAAGTATTTGGCGAAATTGACCGTTATGACTTTGGTTTAAAATACAATTCGGTTTTAGAAGCAGGAGGTCTATCCATAGGACAAATGATCAGAATTACTTGTAATATTGAATTAATTAAAGCTTAGCAGTCAAAACAGTGCACGAATTTAATAAGCTATTTATGATTGTGAAGTACATAATTACTGAAAGGAACCAAAGTGTGATCCTTTTTGAAAAAAGTTTACTTCATTCAGAGGTTGCACAACCATTCGGCACAATTAAATCCGCAGGATTCTGTAAACTAAGTATAAAAAACAACCAACTTAAAATTAAATCCTTTGGAGGATCATCGACATTAAAAATTGACAGTAATCCAACGGCGGACGAAGAGCTAATCAGAGAATTCTTTTTTAAAAAATCCACAAAACAAGATTGGTAACTATTTAAAATTAATGCTATACACTCGATTTCTGTCCTATTCTTAAAAGATTTTAATAGGTTACTTTTGTCTATCGAATAGAAACACTGAAAACACAATTGATACAGAAAAATGACACGAATGAAAAACATTTTTGCAATTATAGGAAGTGCAAGTAGCAATTCGGCAAACGAAAAACTCGTGGTCCATTTTGCTAAATTGACAAAAGGCACTTTTAATTTAACAGTTTTTAAGGACTTGAAAACACTTCCTCATTTTGACCCAGAGTTATCAATTGACAATCCTCCTGTAGAGATAATTGAATTTAGGCAATATATTGAAAATGCTGACGCAATACTCATTTGTACGCCAGAATATCTGTTTAGTATACCAAGTGGACTGAAAAATGGCATTGAATGGTGCGTTGCAACAAAAGTATTTACGAACAAACCTATTGGACTTATTACAGCTTCAGCAAGTGGACAAAAGGGACACGAAGAAATTCAGTTAATCATGAAAACTGTTATGGCAAAATTCACTAAGGAAACAACATTGTTGATTCAAGGAATAAAGGGAAAAATAGATAAAAATGGACAAATTACCGATGTCAAAACTGTCGATAATTTTAATGAATTTATTACCGGATTGAAGAATTTAACAAGCTAGTGTGGTACTCTCCATTAAATTGCAGATGGTAATGAGGAATCTTACGAAAAATTACATTTCATAGTTTCGGTACTTTTATTATCTCACAATTAGTTTATGGTTTTTAATCCGAAGAAAATCAGTAGTGAAACTACTTTTGGATTGACAAACGTTAAAGTTCTAAAGACAGAATTCAAACTTTTTACAGAACCTAAGTGTAATGCTAAAATCAAAGTAAGGATTGAACCGCGGAAAAAAATGGAATAATCTTTACCCCCAAAATTGTAACATTTGAAGTAAACAAAGAATTAAGTTGGCTTGGGCATTTTTTGGTTCTTAGATTATTTGATTGGGAACATAAATTTGAGCTTATCCACAACGCAAATGGGACAACTACATTTAGATAAAGTGAAATATTTAAAGGTTTACTGGTGTGCCTATTTAAAGAGCAATTAGACAACAAAACAAGAACAGTTTTTGAAGAAATGAACGAAAAATAGAAAAAAATAGCAGAAAAAAATAATGGTTAAATCGTGAATAAATAAACAATTAATTTGGGTATATATTTGTTTTTCAATACATTGCGCTTATTTGCTACAAGACAATATATGATTGCTCCGAATCGTATCAGCTGTGCGGAAAGGGCGCCTGATAAAAGTTTTACGACATTCAAATTAATTATTGAATAACTGTATTAACTTACGGATTATGAACATATTAATAATTATAGAATTCTTAAAATTGACACAAGGATATTATTAAATAAATTTGAAAAGCTATGAAAGCAATTGTATATCGACATTATGGACCTCCCGAGGTTCTTAAGTTAGAAGAAGTTACTAAACCGATCCCAAAAAGCAACGAGATCCTAATAAAGATTAATGCGACGGCTGTCAATTCGGGTGAAGTTAGACTTAGAAAAGCAGACCCGTTTGCCGTTCGCTTTTTCCTTGGTTTAACAAAACCTAAAATAAATATATTAGGTGTCGTTTTTTCAGGAGAAGTTGAAAGTATAGGTGCCGCTGTAACACTTTTCAAAATAGGAGACCAAGTCTTTGGCCATACCGATATGAGTTTTGGAACCTATGCCGAATATAAATGTATGCCTCAAAATGGTTCATTGGCTATAAAACCAGCTAGCATTTCACATGCAGAAGCGGCAGTAATTCCTTTTGGTGCCTTAACTGCATTGCATTTTATCAAAAAAGCTAATCTAAAAGAAGGACAAAAAATACTCATTGTAGGAGCATCAGGTGCAGTGGGCACAGCCGCTGTACAATTAGCAAAGTCTTTTGGTGCACTAGTTACCGGTGTGTGTAGCACAGCAAATAGTACATTTGTAAAATCATTGGGAGCCGACGAGGTAATAGATTATACAAAAGAGGATTTTACAAAAAATGGGGAAATCTACGATGTGGTTTTTGATACGGTTAACACCATTTCGGTTTTGCGTAGTTTAAAATCATTGCATCAAAAAGGTTCATTAATTTTAAGTGCCGCAATGACTAAACAGATGTTACAAGGATTTTGGACTTCAATAATGACCAACATTAAAGTACATACTGGTATAATAATTCACAATGCGGAAGCTATGGCCTTTTTAAAACAACTAATCGAAACCGGAAAATTAAAACCCGTTATTGATAGAACTTATTCTTTAGAGCAAGTGGCTGAAGCGCATCGCTATGTAGAATTAGGGCATAAAAAAGGGAATGTTGCCATTACTTTAATAGGTTAGATAACATCAATTTATTTGTTAGTCTTTTTCTAATTCTGCTTAAAGTTATTTTGGCACAATTATCAATTACTTTTTTTGACTAATTTTGCATCGGTTGGAAAAGTGATATTCTTTTCTTGAACCGTTGTGTCAATCTGAACTTCTTTTTTGTTTTTAGCCTTACGATGCAGCGAAACATTTTGGCTTAACAAAAACTCTAATCCTTTTTCTTTGAGGCGTTTTCTAAAATGTACAAATTCGCTCGGGTCAAAAGGGTACTTGTTTTGAAAAAAATCTTCTCCTTTAAAATATTGCCAGTAAGGTTTTTCAATCCAACGTTCAACTACTGACTCATCACTTTCATTAAACATTTCTTTTAAAAGTAATAAACCTGCCTATTTTACGAATAGGTTTAGAGGCTCTTTCTTGCTCTGAATATAAATTTTGGAACTCAACCTCCATTTTATCCCAAGAAATCTTCTGTGATAATTTCACCTGTGGATGCCCAAGGTTGATAATGTCTGCAAGCCTAGTTTTGAATAAATTCTACTGAAAATCGGGTTCAATTCTACCTAACATATTGCCACTTGTTTTATACTCAAATATACCTTTATTGGCAATTTTACTTAGCTGTTTTTAGCTGTTTTTTTTAATCAATTTACTAACAATCAATTTTTTATATCGCTATTAAGGATTGACTAATTAGATGGCTACCATTAGAAAAAGAATATTTAAATACTATTTCAATTTTTGACTGGATCCCTAAAAATAAAGGAATACTTACAGCCACAATTAAATGAGTAAAAACGGCAACTATTAAGACCAATGGTCTAATAAAAAAATATGGATCGTAGAAGTCACTGATAATATGTCAAATAATAAAACAATTAGTAATTACTATATAGATATAGATTCTAGAAAAATTCTTAAACAAGAAATCAACATTAATGGTCGTATGTGATTATGGAATTATTAGATTACCAAAAAAAATAAAAATTGAATATTTTTTCTACTTTTACACTATAAAAGCTGATGCAATCCTAATGTAGTTTAAAAGTATAAAAATGCAATCATTAATCACATATTTTGAGAGAATGGGTTATTCTGAATATCAATTAACCCCATTTTTAAATTGTATTAAAAAACGTCAATTTAAAGCGAATGAATTAATAATTTCCAAAGGACAAGTCGAAAATTACTTGTCCTTTGTGGATGAAGGTATTGTAAGATATTATATAGTCGCAAAAGATAAAGAATTTACCATAGATTTTGGTTTTAAGAGTTCTTTTTACAGTGCTTATGATTCATTTTATAACAGATCGGAAACCGAAATCTATATTGAAGCATTAACCGACGTAAAATTATATTCTATCTCCTATAATGATTTGCAAAGTTTATATAAAAGTTGTGAAATTACAAAAAAACTAGGTCGATTAGCCACTGAATATCTATTATCAAAAAAAGTCAAAAGAGAGATAAATCTTCTAACAAAATCACCTCAAGAAAGATATGAAGAGTTATTAAGAGAACAACCAAAATATGTACTTCATATTCCTTTAAAATATATTGCATCTTACCTTGGCGTTGTTCCAGAAACATTAAGTAGAATT
Source organism: Flavobacteriales bacterium (assembly GCA_038234745.1). GTDB lineage: Bacteria > Bacteroidota > Bacteroidia > Flavobacteriales > Flavobacteriaceae > Flavobacterium. The sequence continues at coordinate 14,383 of JBBQSZ010000048.1, forward strand.
CGCAAGCGAATTACTTGACCAAAGTCAATTGTAAAGTAATCAATTAAAAGGAACTTTGCTTCATAATTAATAATCTAAATTACTTATTATGAAGGTAACAATTACACATATAGATACAGCTTGTATACTATTAGACATTAATGGATATAAAATTTTAACAGATCCTACGTTAGATAAGAAAGACCGACTTTTTCCACAATACGTTAGTACTCCACTTGCATTTTCTAAAAAATATATTGATCCTGCTTTATCAATAGACGAAATAGGTAAAGTGGATTTAGTCTTGCTTAGTCATGATCATCATAGTGATAACTTAGACAAAAACGGAAAGAAGTTTATCAAAACAGTTCCAGTAGTTCTGTCAACAAAAGACGCTGTTCGCCGATTAAAAAATGATAACACAATTGGACTTGATAATTGGGAAGAATATAATATTAAGGACAATCGAGTAAAAGGATTAAAAATCACTGCAATTCCTGCACAACATACCAACATCAAAAGACTGGATCGATTGATGGGAAAGGTTCTGGGCTTCACAATTGAGTGGGACGGTCAAGAAAATGGTTGTATTTATATCTCGGGAGATACCGTTTTATTTGAAGGTATTTATGAATTGTCCGAAAAGAAAAAAGTTGACATTGCTATTTTACATTTAGGGGCGGGTGCATTTCCATATCTAAAAAGAAATCTAAGAGTGACAATGAATGGTGAAGAAGCAATCAAAACTACAGAATTGTTAAATCCAAACAAAGTTATTCCTATTCATTATGAGGGTTGGTGGCATTTTAAACAATCGTCCGTTTCATTACATCAAGAGATTGAAAGTTCTAGCTGTAGTGATAAGTTCATCTGGCTAGTAAGTGGAAAAAAAATGGATTTAATAAAGTAAAAACTTAATAATGAATAGTTAAAAATTAGATCAACCAGTTTTAATTCTAATTGATATACAAATAGTCTGTGATTTGTGGCTTAAATATTGACGATTGTGTTTCGACCATAACAGAAATGGATTCAAAGTAACAGTTACGATAGATATTTTTTTTAAGATGATTGAGCAACTTTTTGCAAAATTGATACAGAAGGATTTTGCTATTCTGTAGAAATTATGAATATGACTGCTTTAATCAATTTACATCACAAATTAGGAGAGGTTGTCACTAGAGGTATTATTTGCAGACTCCACAAATAATTCAAATAATCCAACTGTTAGCTATTTAAAATAAAGATTGTACACCGAATGAAGTAAATTATAAAGTTTCATAAAAACTAATTTTTAAATATTTATTTCTGTCCGTTATTGACATCTATTTGTCAGAATCTAAGAGGATATTGATGGCATCTTTGCAGCGTAATTCAATTGTTAAATCAATCAAATAAAATTAATAGTTATTATTTTATCCTTTGTTCTCGTAGTAATTGCATTGGTAGTGCATGATGAATTTTTATGAGTTTAAATTGGAATGAAAATGATTTAACATCACAGTCTAATTAGACAAACAAAATAGCAATTGAAAAAACTATAAACTTATTAGCTAACTAAACATAGTCATTTTAGTTTAAATAGGGTACACAACAAATTACAAGAAAATTTCAACAAAATATAATGAGAGAATATGATGAAGAAAAATAAAATTATCTATTGGGTTTCTACAGCATTAGTATCACTTGTAATGATGGGTAGCGGAATTGCACAAATGCTCCACACAAAAGCAATGGATGAACTAATTAATCATGTTGGGTACCCATTATACTTTATGTACATAATAGGGGTATGGACAATAATAGAAGTTTTTGCCATTTTAATTACAAAATATCCTTTAATAAAAGAATGGGCTTATGTAGGTTTCTTTTTTTTAATGACAGGCGCATTAATTTCACATTTAGCAAGTGGTGATAGTGGGATTGCTGTTTTTGTACCCTTATTGCAAACCATTTTCATTATTTTATCTTGGCATTTTAGACCAACGAACAGAAAATTAATTCTTAAAAATTAAACGCTACGAACACCAATTTAAATTGGTTTTTTGATAAATCAATAAAAAAGGCAAGATGCCTTCCAATAATTAATTATTTAAAAACATAAATAACATGACTAAACAAGACAGACCAGCTTTAATTCTTATTGATATCCAAAAAGCCTTTGATAATTTAGAATATTGGGGAGGTCAAAGAAACAACCTTGAAGCAGAGAATAATGCAGGAGAATTATTGAAATTTTGGAGAAACAATAACCTGCCAATTTTTCATATCAAGCATTGTTCTTCAATTAAAACCTCATTGCTTAATGAGACTAATTCTGGAAATGAATTTAAAGACATTGTAAAACCATTTGATGGAGAATCTGTTATTAAAAAGAATGTAAACAGTGCTTTTATTGGAACCGATTTAAAGGAACGACTTGACAAGGAAAAAATTTCTCAACTTATAATTGTCGGCTTGACTACTGACCACTGTGTTTCGACAACTGCAAGGATGGCTGGGAATTACGGTTTTGATACATATGTAGTCTCAGACGCAACCGCTACGTTTAACAAGAAAGGAATTAATGGCGAAAATTATTCAGCAGAACTAATACACGATACGGCATTAGCAAGTTTAAAAGAAGAGTTTGCAACAATTATAACAACTGAAGCATTAAAAAAAATACTTAGCTAAAAATACCGTCAATAAAAATCTGAGTTCTAACTTGAATTAAAAATCTGAAAAAGCAGGAAACAAATAGTTAGAAAATTGTTAAGCACTAAACCAATCAATAAATAGCTTAACTGAGTACGTTATAGCCAGCAAAAAAATATAACAGGGATTATTCATTTTGAAATTTTTAGAGTAATAGGGATTTTATTAATCATTTACCCGGGAATGTATTATAAATAAACACGGAACAACAACATCATTTAATCAAAATGATAAATTTAAAGGAATGCTTGTTCCCTTTTTTAAAAGCAGTTTAACACTTATATGCAGATTATATTTTTATATGAAAGAATACTTTTTTTATATATTCTTAATTAATACAAATTTTTCACTAATTTAAAATTACATCAAATACTTTGAACAGCAAATTCTTTAACTGGTTTCTTTTTATAGTGCTATCATTTATCTGGGGCAGCAGTTTTATTTTAATAAAAGAAGGCCTTGTATGTCTTAACGCTTTCCAGGTTGCATCATTGCGCATTATTTCTTCGGGCTTGGTTTTACTGCCTTCAGCAATTAAAACTTTTAAAGAAATTCCAAAAAATAAGATCTTTATTATTTTTATGTCCGGCGCATTAGGCAATCTTATACCAGCATATTTATTCTGTATTGCCGAGCAGAAAATAGATAGTGCTTTGGCGGGCGTTCTAAATTCTCTTACACCCATTTTTGTTATTATCTGCGGTGCAATATTTTTTCACATCAGTACTGCAGCAAATAAAACTTTCGGGATCATTATTGCTTTTATGGGAAGTGTATTATTATTTTTAAGTCAACCCGGCTTTGCACAACACAGCAATGCTTTATCTGTTTCTTTGATTGTGTTGGCAACCATGTCATATGGTTTCAATGTAAATATGGTACACCGTCATCTACATCATATACCATCGGTAAGAATTGCAGCTCTGGCTTTATCTCTTAATGCAGTACTTGCCTTATTAGTGTTGTATTTTACTGGCTACTTTAAACTGGATTTTTCTAATAATGACATCTTATTATCTACTTTTTTCTCTTGTGTGCTTGGCATCTTTGGCACCGCTGTAGCTACTATTCTTTTTTATATTTTACTTAAAAGAGCAGGCTCCATATTCGCCTCTATGGTTACATACGGTATCCCCACTGTGGCCATTATATGGGGAATAATTTATGGTGAACAAGTTGGTTGGAAACAAGTTGGCTGCTTGGCAATTATTTTATTAGGAGTATTTGTCGTAAATAGAAAAGTTATTAGACAATAACAGATTTAGAATAACAAAAAGCATTGATTGGATAGAAAACCCCAAACCACCGATATGCAGTAGTTGATAAAAAAAATATAGAACGGATATTAATTTTCTTAACTAGTCTTTTTAAAGTTGGACAAACAAAAAATAATATAAATAACAAAAAATGAAAATCGTGTCGATTAGAAGTATGTTGCCAAACGATTGGCAAAGTGTCAAAACAATTTATGAAAGTGGCATTGCAACAGGCATTGCTACTTTTGAAACTTCTCCACCCAATTGGGAGAAATGGAATAGCGAACACCTATTATTTGGCAGATTTGTGGCGACTATAGAAAACGAAATTGTTGGTTGGACCTCATTAACTTCCGTTTCTAGTCGTTGTGTTTATGGTGGTGTGGCAGAAATTAGTATTTACGTTTCGGAAAATTATAAAGGATTTGGAATTGGCAAACAGCTATTACGTAACCTTATTACAGACAGCGAAAAAAATAATATTTGGACTCTTCAGGCAGGAATTTTTACAGACAATATCGCAAGTGTTAAACTTCACGAAAGCTCAGGCTTTCGCATAATTGGATACAGAGAGAAAATTGGAAAACTTAAAGGCAATTGGAAAGATAGCTTTATGCTTGAACGACGAAGTGAAATTGTTGGTCTTGATTAATTCAATAAGGAACCGTTCAATAAGAGGAGGTCTTAAAAGCAATCTAAAATAATTATACTTTAGAATTTAATTATGTACTCTTTTTCTAGTTGAACAAACACAAAATAATATTATGATAAAAAATGAAAACTTAGAAATCCCCAAAATCAATTTTGATTCAAACGGAGGATTGATAGTTACAGCGTCAGCTACATCTTCAAATAACGATTTTGACTTTTATCAAGGCCAATGGAAACTTCACAATAAAAAATTAAAAATAAAATTAAACAATTGTAAAGAATGGATAGAGTTTGAGTCAACACAAGAAATGTACAAAGTTTTAAATGGTATAGGTAACATTGATAATTACCTTGCAACATTTGAAGGAGTTCCATTTGAAGGAATGACTGTTAGACTTTTTAATACAAATACTAAATTGTGGAGTCTTTATTGGGCTGATTCCAATCAAGGAAAATTTGACCCACCTGTTGTTGGGTCATTTGAAAATAAAGTTGCACACTTTTTTACAAAAGACATTTTTAATGAAAAAAATATAGTAGTTGTTTTTCGTTGGGATGCAAGAAATAAAGACAATCCGGTTTGGAGCCAGGCATTTTCAGATGACAATGGCAAAACCTGGGAGTGGAATTGGTATATGTATTTTAGTAAAATCAAAAAAAACTAATTTTAGAGAAACTCCAAGTGACCTCGGTAGTGAATTATCTGAAAATTTAAGTCCTTTATAAAATAACAATTAAAAAACATTCCGGTTATGAAAATTAAAACTTACATAGTTGACGCATTTACAAATGAACCTTTCAAAGGAAATCCTGCCGGGGTTTGCCTGATTGAAAATACATTGGAAGATTCTTTAATGCTCTCCATTGCCAAAGAATTGGGATTATCTGAAACTGCATTTGTACGTAAACTTGACCATACAAGCAACTACTCAATTAGGTATTTTTCGCCAAAAATGGAAATGCCATTGTGTGGACACGCAACAATGACAACTTCAAAAGTAATATTTACTAATGAGAATACCATTAATAAAATTAATTTTAAAACTATTCAAAGTTTAGAACTTATTATTACTAAATCGGACGAAGATTTAATTATGCAATTTCCAGTTTATGAAACAGTCCCAGCCACATTTCCTAAAGAATTAATTGATGCACTTGGGCTTAAAAGTGTAAAAAACTGTGAATATAATAAAGAATATAACATTCTTATTTTAGAAATAGAAGATAGTAAGATTTTAAAAGATTTAAAACCAAATTTTGAAGAACTTTATAAATCACATAATAAAATTGATGGTGTATCGGTTACAGCGCTTTCTCAACAAGAAAATTATGATTTTGAATCTCGTTATTTTTGGCCTTGGAGCGGCACTAATGAAGACCCTGTTACAGGAGGAACCCATACATTTTTGGCTAAATATTGGAGCAAGAGGATCGGCAAGACCAAAATGAAATCATTTCAAAGTTCAGAAAGAAGCGGATTTATGGAGGTTGAATTGATTGACGATAAGAATTTAACAATAAAAAGCAATGCTCAAATTATTTTTGAAGGAAATTTAATTATATAAAAAACAACGAAAAACTAATAATTGTCGATTCAAAATTAAAATACCATGAATAAAGCGGAAATAAAAGAATCATTTAAAAAAAGTTATTCAAGTTTTACAAATTACATTGACGGATTGAATAAGGATGAATTCACCTTTATTTATCCAGCTAAATGGTCAGCAGGACAACAATTAAAGCATATTGTACTTTGCGTGTATCCTCTCGTAAAGATATTTGGAATGTTAAATACAATAATTGAACAAAATTTTGGAACAACAAAAGCACAAAGTCGAAGTTACGATATATTAGTAGCGGACTATTTGAAAGAACTCAATCAAGGAGGAAAAGCACCAAATCAATACGTTCCAGAAATAGTATTAGAAAATAAAAAATCGGAATTGATTAAGACTTTGTTAAAGTTGATTAATAAGTTAAACACGGAAATCGAAGTTTTTACTGAAAATGAATTAGACACCTTGAGTATACCTAATCCGCTCTTAGGAAATATTTCATTGCGAGATATGCTTTATAATGCAATTTATCATGTTGAACATCATTAAAAACAGACCAAAAATAATCTAAAAAATAGTTAGTTATACATTAAAATCAAATAATAGTTAAAAAAAAAAGAAATATGAATGCAAAATTAATTTACTTCCTAACTGCAACACTGCTACTTTTCTTTAGTAGTATGTTTTCACAAGACAAGAGCAAAAGCGAACTGGAGAAGCAAAAATTCACTTTAAGTGGAACAATTACTGATGCCAAAAGCAATGAAACTATAATTGGTGTCAACGTGTATATTCCCGAATTAAAAACTGGGACAATAACCAATGAATATGGTTTTTACTCCATCACGATTCCTAAAGGAAACTATAAAGTAGTAATTAGTTTTATTAGTTTTCAAACGCTTAGAGAAAGCGTAAACCTGGATAAAAATACCAAAAATAACTACAAAATTTTCAGTGACGAAGTACAATTAGAAGAAGTAATTATTACAACTGATAAAAAAGCAACTAATATTAGAAAGGCTGAAATGAGCATCAATAAACTTTCTATGACAACAATCAAAAAAATGCCTGTTGTTCTTGGAGAAGTAGATGTACTTAAATCACTATTACTTTTACCAGGCGTGACCAATGCGGGTGAAGGCGCTTCGGGTTTTAATGTTCGTGGTGGTGGTGCTGACCAAAATTTAATCCTTTTAGATGAAGCAACTATTTTCAACTCTTCACATGTTTTTGGTTTTTTCTCCGTTTTTAATCCAGATGCAATAAAAGACTTAAAATTATACAAAGGAGGTATTCCTGCAAGATTTGGTGGAAGAGCTTCATCGGTTCTAGACATGTATCAAAAGGATGGAAGCAGTTCTGGTTTTCATATGAATGGTGGAATTGGATTAATTTCTAGTAGACTTCTAGCCGAAGGCCCATTAGTAAAAGACAAAGGATCGTTCCTTATTGGTGGTCGTGCTTCTTATGCCCATTTATTTTTAAAACTATCTGACAAGCAAAAAGACAATGCGGCTTATTTCTATGATTTAAATGCAAAATTATCATACAAATTAAACTCTAATAATAATTTATTCTTATCAGGTTACTTTGGTCGAGATGTTTTTAGTTTAGATAAGAGTTTTATTAATACTTATGGAAACTCAATTTTAAACATTCGTTGGAATCATTTATATAGTGATAAATTATTTTCAAATCTATCAGCAATATATAGCGATTATTATTTCGGCTTAGGGTTGGATTTAGCCAATATCAATTGGGATTCCGGCATAAAAAATTATAACATAAAATACGATTTCAAGAACTACATTTCTGATAAATTAAAATTAAATTTTGGTGTAAATAGTATTTATTATGATTTCAATCCAGGGACGATAACCCCAACTAAAGCAAATTCAGGAATAAATTTTAAACAATTAGATAAAAAATATGCTTTTGAACCTGCACTTTATGTAGATGCAATACAAGAAATTTCAAAAAAGATTTCTCTTTCATATGGTTTACGATATAGTCTTTTTTACAGACTGGGTCAATCTAATATTAATCTTTATGCCAATAACGAACCTGCAACTTTTGATCAAAATACACAAACATATCAAAAATCAACGCCAATAGGAAGTCAATTTTATGGCAAAAATAAAGTAATTCAAAACTATAATTATTTAGAGCCTCGCTTTTCAGTAGCGTATGAATTGAATAAAAACCAATCTATAAAAGCGAGTTATAATAGAATGGTTCAGTATTTACAATTAGTTTCTAATACTTCTTCGCCTACACCTCTTGATATTTGGATGCCAAGCGATAAATACATAAAACCACAAATTGCTGACCAAGTAGCTTTGGGTTATTTTAAAAATTTTAGTGAGGAAAAATATTCTTTGGAAGTAGAAACGTATTACAAAAAAATCCAAAACAGGATGGATTATATAGATGGTGCAGATTTAGTGGCTAACGAAGCTATTGAGCAAGTAGTTCTAAATGGTCAAATGCGTTCCTATGGTTTAGAATTGCTGTTGCGTAAAAACGAAGGAAAATTAACCGGCTGGATTTCCTATACATTATCAAAATCAGAACAGCAAACTCTGGGAAGAAACAGTTCTGAAAAAGGAATAAACAATGGAGAATGGTACAGTTCTGCCTATGATAAATTACACAATCTTGCAGTTACAAGCTCTTATAATTTAAACAAAAAATGGAGTTTTGGCGCTAATTTCATTTTGCAATCGGGTCAGCCAGTTACCTACCCAAATGGTCAATATACCTATCAGGATGTTGTCGTACCAAGTTATGGGTTGAGAAATGAAAACTGGTTACCAGTGTACCATCATTTAGACATTTCTACAACACTAACGCCTCATAAAAATGACAAACGAAGCTGGAAATCAGAATGGGTATTTAGTATCTATAATGTGTACAACCGCAAAAATGCTGCTTCCATAAATTTTAAACAAAATGCCGATACAGGAAGTAATGAAGCTTTAAGAACCTCAATTTTCGGAATAGTTCCTGCAGTAAGTTATAATTTCAAATTTTAAAAAAATAATATAATGAAAAATCTAATAAAAGTAGTATTCATAGCTATCCTATTTTCAGGATGCACAGATGTAGTGAACGTTCCATTAAATACAGCCAATCCAAAATTAGTAATTGATGCTTCATTAATCTGGCAAAAAGGAACAACAGGTAATAATCAAGAAATTAAATTAACTAAAACAACTGATTTTTACACCAATGTTATACCAACAGTTTCTGGCGCAACAGTAAATGTAACAAACAGTTCGAATTTTATTTTCAACTTTATAGAAATACCTAATACTGGAATTTATAGGTGCACTAATTTTATTCCAATCATTGACGAAACCTACACGCTTACAGTAATTAGTAACGGTCAAAGTTACACGGCATCAGAAACCTTAAAATCAGTAGCACCAATAACCTCAGTAACTCAAGAAATTCAATCAAATTTTGGTGCAAATTTATTGAAATTTAAATCTTTTTTTAATGACCCAGCAAATGCAGAAAATTATTACCTCTACAAATACAAATTCTCCAAAAATGTCAAACCAGAATATACCATTAATAATGATAAATTTTTTCAAGGAAATATATTTTTTAGTTTAGCACTAGAAGAGAATACTAATTCAGGAGAACAAGTAGAAATTACACACTACGGTATTTCAAAAAAATATTACAATTATATGAACATCCTGTTGGATATTGCAGGAAGTTCAGGAGGCGGACCCTTTCAAACACCACCTGCTACTGTG
>JBBQSZ010000049.1:0-23934 GCA_038234745.1 Flavobacteriales bacterium
GCCTCGTGCAGCGCGGCCAGCCGGTGCCGAACGTGCACCTCCGGCTCCACCACACCGTGCACTATGTGCCGACGGCCACCGACCAGACGGTGACGACCGCGGCGGACGGCACGTTTGCGATCGAAGGGGCTTCACCACGAACCATTAAAGAAACTTTTGTAACACCCGAAGATTATAGATACCCTTTTTTGGGAGAGTAATTTTTAAGGTACGAGATTAGAAGTACGAGATGCGATATTTAAAACCCCACAAGAATCAAGGTAATTGAGTTCTTGTGGGTTTTGATTTTAGCAGAATAATAGACTCTTCGGCGGAAATATAATCAGTTCCATCTTCATTTAGTCTTTCATCTAAAATGGCTTTCATTTCATCGGATAATTCAAAATCCTCTTCTTCCTCAATAGTAATCGTAATTGGTGTTGATTTAAAAGCAACTTTTATAGCCTCTAAAATATCAGTATTAATATCTTGTGCAGAATCCAAATGATAAGTTGTGTACATATTGATTGATTTTAGATTATATTTATTCAATTACTACTTTTAACTAAATTAAATTGTTTGCTTCAGCAAATTTAAACAAAAAAACATCAAATCGATTTATGTTTAATTTTGGAATTCGATTTCCCTATACCGAAAACTTCAAAGGCAAATGCACGACTTTTTTAGTCTCAAAAAATTCATCTTCAAAGAAATCAGACAAATTATATTCAGTTGCTTTTGGGAAATCCTTTAATTCTTCGGTTAAATCGCCACCTTTGAGATAGAGAATTCCGTTTTTGAGTTCGTGTTTGTGTTTCTTTTTGATTTTATCTTTTATCCAAGATACAAAATCAGGCATATTAGTTACGGCACGACTTACGATAAAATCGAAATCTCCTTTTACTAATTCGGCACGCATTTGTTCGGATTTTACATTTTTGAGTTCCAAAGCTTCGGCGATAGCCTGAACCACTTTTATTTTTTTGGCAATGACATCAATCAAATAAAAACGCGTTTCTGGAAAAAGAATTGCCAACGGAATTCCAGGAAATCCTCCGCCAGTTCCCACATCCAGAACAAAGGTTCCAGGTTCAAATTTGATGATTTTAGCTATTCCTAGCGAATGCAAAATGTGTTTGGTGTACAATTCGTCGATATCTTTGCGCGAAATAACGTTGATTTTGGCATTCCAATCGTGGTACAAAAAATCCAATTTTTCAAATTGTTCTTTCTGAATATCAGTTAAATAAGGGAAACACTTTATAATCTCATTCATCATTAAAAATTTTAACAAAAGTACAGTTTTTAGTTTTGAATATTTTACGCAATTTTACAAATTGAATTTTATTAATAATTACCTTTGCAACTTATTACAAATAAAGATGAGCAACATCACACCTACTTTTGCTAAGCAAGACAATTTAAAGTTTTTTAGAACGCTTAACTCTCGGGTAAACAACTATTTCAAAGAAAATAATATTCCAAAAACTGGAAACTGGAAACTGTATGTAAAAACGATAATAATGTTTGCGGTTTTCCTTACTCCATATTTTTTGATTTTAACTCTTAATTTGCCGTTTTGGGGACATTTGCTATTGGCAATCGTGATAGGAATTGGAATGGCCGGAGTGGGAATGAATGTGATGCACGATGGCAATCACGGTTCGTATTCCAACAAAAAATGGGTCAATAAATTTATGGGCGGAACCATTTATATTTTGGCAGGAAACGTTCACAACTGGCAAGTTCAGCACAATGTTTTGCACCATACTTATACCAATATTATTGGTCATGACGAAGATCTTGATGCAGGAAGAGTCATCCGATTTTCTAAAGATGCTAAATGGTATAGCTTTCACCGTTTTCAACAATATTATTCGGTTTTTTTATACGGATTATTGACTTTTAACTGGGCGATCACCACAGATTTTCGACAAATGCGAAGTTATTTGAAAAGAAAATTATCTTACGGAGAGGCTCAAAGCCCAAAAATTCTTTGGACGACTTTATTGATTACCAAAGCCATTTATTTTACCATTTGGATTGTTTTACCCATTCTAATCGGGATTACTTGGTGGAAAGTTCTAGTTGCTTTTTTTGTTATGCATTATACGGCAGGTTTGATATTAAGCGTCGTTTTTCAATTGGCACACGTAGTTAAAGAAACTACTAATCCTGTTCCAAACGAAAATGGCGAAATAGAAAATACTTGGGCCATTCACCAATTATTTACTACTACTAATTTTGCTCCAAAAAATTGGATTATTAACTGGTATACAGGTGGTTTGAATCACCAAATCGAACATCACATTTTTCCTAATATTAGCCACGTTCATTACGGTAAAATTTCTAAAATCGTAAAAGATACTGCCCAAGAATGTGACTTGCCATATTATGAGTACAAAACGTTTACAAGTGCCGTTATTGCCCATTTTCAACATTTGAAAGAACTTGGAATAAAACCCGTATTACAATAAAATAGAACACATACTAATAAATTAAAATTATATTTCAATGGACAATTTGCTTTCAGACAGAATCAACAATTTAGCTACTTCACAAACGCTAGCAATGGCTGCATTAGCCAGAGAATTAAAAGCTCAAGGAAAAGATATCATCAGTTTAAGTTTAGGCGAACCTGATTTCAACACCCCTGCTTTTATCAAAGAAGCCGCCAAACGCGCCATCGACGAAAACTACAGTACTTATTCTCCAGTTGATGGTTACGGTGATTTGAAAGAAGCTATTTGTAGAAAATTTAAAAGAGACAACGGCTTGGATTACAAACCATCACAAATCGTAGTTTCAACAGGAGCAAAACAATCTTTATACAACATTGCACAAGTAATGCTAAACGACGGAGACGAAGTGATTTTACCAGCGCCTTACTGGGTTTCTTATTTCGAAATCGTAAAATTATCAGGTGGAGTTCCAGTAGAAGTACCCACTTCTGTAGAAACTGATTTCAAAATCACACCAGAACAATTAGAAGCTGCCATCACACCAAAAACAAAAATGATGTGGTTTTCTTCGCCTTGTAACCCATCGGGTTCTGTTTATAATAGAGAAGAATTAACCGCTATTGCTAAAGTTTTAGAAAAACATCCAAATATTATTGTAGTTGCCGACGAAATCTATGAGCACATCAACTTCTCTGGAACTTTTTGCAGCATTGGATCTATTCCAGGAATGTTAGAAAAAACAGTTACTGTAAACGGAGTTGCAAAAGCATTCGCAATGACAGGATACAGAATTGGTTATATGGGAGCGCCAGAATTTATCGCAAAAGCCTGTACAAAAATTCAAGGACAAGTAACTTCAGGAGCAAATTCTGTGGCGCAACGTGCTTCCATAACTGCTGTAGATGCTGATCCAAGCGTATTGAATCATATGGTTCAAGCTTTTCATTCTCGTAGAGATTTAGTAGTAGGATTGTTAAAAGAAATCCCAGGAATCAAAATCAATGTTCCAGAAGGTGCTTTTTATGTTTTCCCAGACGTTTCATCTTACTTCGGAAAAACATTAAAAGGAACCAAAATCAATAATGCCAATGACGTTTCTATGTATCTTTTGGGCGAAGCTTGCGTAGCAACAGTAACCGGAGACGCTTTTGGAAATCCAGATTGCATCCGTTTTTCTTATGCAACCAGTGAAGAACAATTAATCGAAGCTTTAAAAAGAATCAAAGACGCTTTAGCAGGATAAGCTAAATTCGGATAGTAAAATAAGACCTCAGGATTATTCTTGGGGTCTTTTTTTTGGGTGTATCCCGCAAAGAAGTGGGTCGGGCTATTCGCTGTATCTTTTATTCCACTATCGTTCCATAAAAAGATGCCGCTACAAACAAAGTTCACTGAACTCCTATGAAAATAAAATCTAGGTGAAGTAATCCCTCACACAAAACAATTATTTTAATCAAAAAAAATACTTTCTATGAAAACAACTATTCTACAAAAAATTTTCAGAATCTTACTCGGATTATTTATGGTTTTCGCCGGATTGGGGCATTTAACTTTTTTAAGACAAGAATTTGTTGCACAAGTACCCAAATGGTTGCCAGGTGGTTCTGTAGCAATGGATTTTATTGTGCTTTCTTCTGGAGTGGTCGAAATTGTATTAGGACTCGGAATGATTTTTCTAGTCAAAAACCGGATTAAAATCGGGATTGCATTAGCCGTCTTTTTTGTACTCGTTTTCCCTGGGAACATAGCACAATACGATAATGGCGCGAATGCTTTTGGATTAGACACTGATCAAAAACGATTCATTCGATTGTTTTTTCAACCCGTTCTCATAGTATGGGCACTTTGGTCTACAGGAGCATTACAACATTTAATGAAACGAAAATCATTTGATCGTTCGCATTAGAACTATTTTTTGCACACAAAATCGCACTTAAAAATAATTTACTAAATGTTCTAAATTGGGCATCAAAAAATGCTCTAAAACTTTGCTAATTTGGCTAGTAAAGTTAAAAAGTGTTCTAAAATTCTCAGAAGTTACTTTTACTATACATTTAGAAAAATAGTGAGCAATAGCACTATAGCAAGAAGTGTTTGGAAATTGTTTTCAAACTGTCGAGCAATTGCATAAGTATTCATAACATAACAAATTTAAAATTATACTTTTTGTTAAGTCGTAATAATGCGATAAAGAATTTTGATTTCCCAATACATTTGAACGACTAGTCCCGCATACTAAAAACCACCGTGTTATTGAGTAAATCGGTTAGTAAGACAAATTGTCTTTCTTGATGCTGATGCACAGATCAAAAAAATATTCAAATTATTGATAGTTAAAGAAAAAACATTTCGTTGCTTGGTTTTGATTTAAATTATTAGCCCTTTAAATTTATATGTAACCCCACATAATATATAAAGCAAAATAGCAATATGTAAAAAAGTTGTTTTATGGTAAAAGCATTAATTGAATTGCTATATATTATATACACTTTTAAATGCCAATCGGGTATGGTAAATGTTTTATAGGGGTGTCTCTCTAAGATGACTCCGTTAATAAACTTAGGTTTGAGTGTTGTTTTCTCCAATACCTCCACATTGCTATATTTGAAATAAAACAAAATAATTCATTCAAGTGATTTATATAAATTAACATAGGGTAATTTACATTAAGAATACAAAAAAGGGGGTAGAATTAGGGATAGAATAAAAAATAAAAAAGACTTAAAAAACTGATTTACAGCTATTTAAGTCTTAGTGTTTGTGCGGATAATAGGACTCGAACCTACACGCCTTGCGGCACCAGATCCTAAGTCTGGCATGTCTACCAATTTCACCATATCCGCGTAAATAATTCACTAAACTCTTATTTTAAGAGGAGTTCATTGAACTGGTGTTTGTGGGTGCAAATATAATCATAAGTTCTAACTTTCAAAGGAATTTATTCAAAAATATTTACGCGTTTTTTTGTACTTTTGAAACACATAAAATAATTATATTATGGAAACCATAAAAACATACGTTCAAGAACACAAAAATCGTTTTATTAACGAATTAATTGAACTGTTAAAAATTCCTTCGGTCAGCGCCGATGCTGCTTACCATCAAGACATTATCTCTACTGCCAATGCCGTAAAAGCTAGTTTGGAAAAAGCAGGTTGTGACTTTGTCGAAATTTGTGACACACCAGGAAATCCAATTGTCTACGGCGAAAAAACCATTGATGAAACTTTACCAACGGTTCTAGTTTATGGACATTATGATGTGCAACCCGCAGATCCAATCGAATTGTGGACTTCGCCCCCATTCGAACCCGTTATCAAAAAAACAGAAATTCATCCTGACGGTGCCATTTTTGCCCGCGGTTCTTGCGACGACAAAGGTCAAATGTATATGCACGTAAAAGCGTTGGAATATATGATTCAATCCAACACGTTACCCTGCAATGTGAAATTTATGATTGAAGGCGAAGAAGAAATTGGTTCTAAAAGTTTGGGATGGTTTGTAGAACGCAATCAAGAAAAACTTAAGAACGACGTGATTTTAATTTCGGATACGGGAATGATTTCTAATCAACAACCTTCGATCACGACTGGATTGCGAGGTTTGAGTTATGTGGAAGTGGAAGTTACTGGTCCAAATCGCGATTTACATTCTGGTTTGTATGGCGGTGCTGTTGCTAATCCGATCAACGTTTTGGCAAAGATGATTGCTTCGCTTCACGACGAAAATAATCACGTGACCATTCCTGGTTTCTATGATAAAGTCGAAGAATTATCAACTGAAGAAAGAGCCGAAATGGCAAAAGCTCCTTTCAATTTAGAAGACTACAAAAAAGCATTAGACCTCAACGATGTTTATGGCGAAAAAGGCTATGTAACCAACGAAAGAAACTCGATTCGACCAACGCTGGACGTGAACGGAATTTGGGGCGGATACACTGGTGAAGGAGCAAAAACCGTAATTGCAAGTCAGGCTTTCGCCAAAATTTCGATGCGATTGGTTCCGAATCAAGATTGGGAGGAAATCACCGAATTGTTTACCCAACATTTTATAAAGATTGCGCCAGCAGGAGTAAAAGTAAAAGTAAAACCGCATCACGGCGGACAAGGTTATGTAACGCCAACGGACAGCATTGGCTACAAAGCCGCCAACAAAGCTTATACAGAAACCTTTGGAGTTCCTGCCATTCCAGTACGTTCTGGAGGAAGTATTCCTATCGTGGCGCTGTTCGAAAAAGAACTAAAAAGCAAAACCATCTTGATGGGATTTGGTTTGGACAGTGATGCGATTCATTCACCAAACGAACATTTCGGAATTTTTAATTACTTGAAAGGGATTGAAACGATACCGTTGTTTTATAAGTATTTTGTGGAGATGAGTAAATAGATTTTGCCGCGAAGACACAAAGTCAATTTTTTAAACACAAATTTAATATGCAAACAAAAACAAATAATTCTTCAAGCATATTTTCAAAAAAATCAATTGGATTTATTTTGTTTTCTGTAATACTTTTAACTATTTGCACAAAAACCTTAGCCCAAGAAAAAAAATCAAAAGAAATACATTACAAAAAAGTTGGAGGATATAATTTGATAAATTATTATGCCGAAACCATTTTTACAATTGTAGACGAAAAAGGAAATAAAATTGCTGAGAAAAAAATCGATGAACTTTCTTCAGAAGAATTAGAAAAAATTCCTATTTCCAATTCACCATATAAAACATCTGAACAAATTAGGGATTCAACAAAAATCAATAGCAGACCAGTTCCAATAGCAATTGAAATAAATATGGGTCAAGAAAAGTCAAACAACTCTTCCACCATAATTTATAGATACGACACACTTCCTCAATACTCTGGCGGATTACCAGAGTTTTATAAATTTGTAACAGCCAATTTTAGAGTCCCTACAGAATTAAAAAAGGACGGAAGAATATATGTGTCATTTATGGTTGAAACCGATGGTTCTTTGTCCGAAATACAAGTTCTTAGAGATTTAGGCTTTGAAACTGGAATAGAAGTTATTCGAGTTTTAAAATTATCCCCAAAATGGATTCCTGGAAAAAAAAATAATACAGAACCTGTTAGAATGAAATTTTCATTACCAATAGCAATACAAGCCAAGTAAATCTCTTAAGAAAATATCGCCAATTCGCAAATCACAGTATTAATTTGCGAATTTGCAGTTAAATGTTTCTGCATTATACCCCAAATAAGGCACAATTTGTTCCTTAAAAACAACTCCATATTCTTCCAGTTCTTTCAAAATTGGAAGATATACTTCTTCACGAACGGGAAGTTGAACTCCGGGAGTTTTTATCTTTCCGTTTAAAATTAATAAAGTTGCTATTGCAACGGGCAAACCAACTGTTTTTGCCATTGCGGTATAGGTTTGGTCTTCGCCAATGCAAACCATTTTGGAATCAATTTGGTGTTTTTTGCCATTAAGTTCATAGCCAAATTTATGATACATCACAATCATGTCTTTTTCTTTAGGCTGCAATGTCCAACTGTCCGTCAGGATTTTTTCGAGAATTTGGGCTGGGGTTGCATTTTTTAAACCCACTTTTTTGTCGGGATTGAACAAATCCAATTCCAATAATTTATCCCACATACTATCGTCTTGATCTATTTTTAAAATCAAACGCATCTTGATTTCGACTGAATCTGTAGGATGATAAGGCAAAAACGAATTGACAAATTGACGGTAACTCATTTCTTCCGAACCTTCCATAACATAACTATCATCAGTCATTCCGAGTTGCACAAACATATTCCAAGCTTTAGAAAATCCCACTCTTCGAATAGTTCCACGATACAAAGTAAGAATATCTTTCAACCCATAAATGTCTAAATATTTCAAAGAATCACGATTGGAATACCCTTCGAATCGACCATAACCTTCGACTTCAAGAAATTCTGTACGACGAAATAAATTTGAATATGGAATGTATTTGTAAGTTCCTTCTTGAATGAATTTTGCAGCACCTCCTTGTCCAGCAAGTACCACATTTCGAGGTGCCCAAGTAAATTTATAATTCCACAAATTAGTGTCAAATTCTGGAGCAACAAGACCGCCACAAAAGGATTCGAACAATAGCATTTTTCCTCCTTTAGCTTTAATTTCATTGATTACTTTCATCGCACTCATATGATCAATTCCAGGATCAAGACCAACTTCGTTCATAAAAATCAGATTATTTTCTTTTGCCAAAACATCTAATTCTTGCATCGCATCGCTGATATAGGAAGCGGTAACCATATTTTTTTTATACAAAATACAATCTCTAGCTACTTCAATATGGAGATGTGCTGGCAACATAGAAATCACAATATCGGCTTTTTGAACAGCTTTTTTTCTTCCGTTTTCGTCAAAAATATCTAATGAAATTGCGGTCGCATTTGGATGATTATTGGTCTTTTTTTGAGCAGATTCTAGCAACAAATCTCCAATAATAAGATGCAAATCTTCATCAATCGATTTGTTTAGTAGGTATTGAATTAACGAAGAAGCGGATCTTCCAGCTCCAATGATTAGAATTGTTCTCATTTTTGCAATTGTTTAACACAAAAATACGTAATTGTTGTATTTATAACAATTAGATTAGAACTAAATTCAAATAAAACTAATGTATTTTAACTAAAAGTATCTTCGTAATTGCTCTTATTTTAATTAGAAAGAGATACTTTTGTACTGTAAAATTAAATAAAATGAACAAAAAAATAATTTCTACAGGTGCAATTTTTGGAATGATAGCCATCATTTTAGGTGCTTTTGGCGCACACGCTTTAAAAAAAGTATTGACGATCGAGGAATTGAATACATTCGAGACCGGTGTTAAATATCAAATGTATCACGCATTATTTTTATTGTTTGTAGGATTAGCTTCTGAACTTTCTCAAAAAACTAAGAAAACAATTTATTATTTAGTTCTTACTGGAGTGATTTTATTTTCGGGTTCGATTTATTTATTAGCAACAAACCAACTCAGTTCTTTTGACTTTAAAGTAATAGGATTTGTAACACCAATTGGCGGACTTTTATTGATCGTTTCTTGGGGAATAGTATTGGCATCTATTCTTAAAAAATCTTACGAAAAATAATTTAGTTTTCATTAAATAAAAAAGCGATTTCTAAAACAGAAATCGCTTTTTCGACTAAAAATCTAAAACTATTTTACTTTTTATCAAACTTATAAGATATTCCGATCATCACTAAATCGGTTGTCATTTCGTACCCTACTGTAGTTCCTGGAATTGCTCCATAAGGATTTGTACTTGATGCCATCATTGGATTCAACAATTGTCCAGAAGTTTTTCCGTTACTAGCTCCATGGTGATAAACTGCATCAAACGAAAAATTAGAACTTGCTAAGTAACTAAATCCAAACTGAAAAGCATTTGCAATTACAGCTGTTGCCGGAATATTAAAAAATGCAACATCGCTTCCTATTGGATTTGAACTATAAGTATATCCAAGTCTTAACGGCAATTTAGCAATACCTTTGTATTGAAGTCCTGCCGACAAAATCGAAACATTATCCCAACCAAACCCTTTCACAGAAGCTGTTGGCGTCCAACCAGTATCCGAAAAACCATTGGTGTTTTTATAATCGACCATTCTATAATCTAATGCTAAATCGAAATCACTTTTGGAATATCCTACACCAAACGAAAGTATGGCAGGATAATCCATATCAAATTTATTAGTTCCATTAGAATTATCTAAATAAGTATTTTTGAATTCTAATTCGCTTAAATTTTGAGTTGTTTTATAGGAAACTCCCGCTTTGAAACCCATTTTAGAATCGAAATACACTCCAAATTGAGCGCCAAAACCAGAAGTTTCTGCTTTATTAGTAGATGGATATCCAGCTGCAGAAGGATCTGCTGTTGGATTTGGCATTAATTGCAAAGTACCGTAATTAAATGTGGGCTCAACTCCCAAAGAAAGTTTATTAGTAATTTGATAAGCCCAAGTAAATCCAATTTGCAACAACATATAATCGGATTTAACTCTACCAAAACCACCTGCTTGTTGCGGATAATTGATAGGATTTGAATTTAAAAGAGGATTAAAACTAGCACTCATAGGTTGATTTAATTCTTCTGGAAAAGTAACTCCAAAACCACTGATACCAAAAGCAGAAGCTCCAAAAGTGTGTTTGCTACCTTCTTTTCCCCAAACCATTGCTAATGCTGGCATTATCGAAGGATCTCTTGCGTCTTTTGTCACTCCAGAAACCGCAGGAGACCCGGGTCCCATCATTCCTGCTGGCATACTCGAACTCAATTCGGGTGATGAAAAGAATAAACCCATATCCAACTTAATGATTTTGCCATTAAATGCAGAGATTGAGGCTGGATTCCATTGTAGTGCGCCAGAAATATCAAGAGGTTGTGCAGTAGATGCACCTCCCATAGACATATTGAAAGCCCCAACTCCTTGCATAATATGACCTGCTTGCGAAAAAGCAAAAGTCGAAAAGAGTACTAATCCAAATTGTAAAATAATTTTTTTCATGTTTAAAAAGTATTGATTAATATGTAATTCATTAAAAATTCTATTTATACTAATTTTAAGAACAAAACCCATTGATTTAATAGGATAAATATACCCAAATTTATTACTTTATTGTGTAACAATAGCTATAGTACTAGCTCGATTTTAATGACAATTATCATAGATTAAGAAAAAATATTTCAGTATTGTTTTATGACAATTGCGCTAAAAACAACACTATTTTATAAAAAAAAGTAATCCCCATCAAATTTAAACTTGATAGGGATTACTTTTTATAAAATCCAAAATGGTAAAACTTACATATAACTCAAAATTTCTTTTTTATAAGCATCATATTCTCCTTGTAAAATTAATCCGTTGTCAAGTAATTTCTTGTAGTTTTGAAGTTTTGCAAAAAGTTCATCTTGTGTCAATTCGTTTGACAATTTTTCCTTAGAAGCGCTTGTGTTTTCCATCAATGGTAATGCTGGAGTAGAAACTGCAGGCATTATTTCGGCAAAATTGACAACTTCTTCGGTTTCCATTTCTTCAATTTCGTCTTGGGTTTCTTCTGGAATAAATTCAGGAACTTGCGTTTTTATTTCATCGACTGAAACAGGATTTTTCAAAATATCCAATTGCTCTTTGGCGTAAGTAAAAATCTTTCTGGCTTGAGTTTTCGGAATATAATCTATCGAAACTTGTATTTGAGTTTTGGTCGAAAAAGAAAATTCGGAACCTAAAATATTTTCTTTAACAAAAGTTCCTTCCACTTCATTCCACGTAAAATCGGTGAAATTCATAGAAAGACCTAAATTCTTTGGCTGACAAATAATAATTCGCTTATTGGTCACAACGATACTATCGGGAAAAACGGTTATTGCTAGTTTTTTTTGAACGGCAATGTATCCAATTTCCTCATTTTTCATTAATAAATCATTCAGTTTCGAAGTGATTTTTTCAATGGCTTTTGGATCTTGCTCCTCGTTTAAAAATTTTTTAAGATTATCAATCATACTATGTTATTTGAATTGTGTTCTGAAATTTTTAGCAAAAGTAATGCCTAATTTTCAAAATGCTGCGCCTATTCGGTAAATTCTTTAACTCGGGTCACCGATTTCGCTTTGGATTTTTTTGGTTAAACTTTTGAAAACCAATTCATAGGAATCATCTATCCATTGTTTGACAAATGAATCGGAGATTTCACCGTTTATTACAATAGTATTCCAATGAATTTTACTCATATGAAACGCTGGTTTTACATCATTATATTGAGCACGTAATTCCTGAGCATAGTCTGGATTACACTTTAAATTAACCGATGGTTCGCCTTTTTCCCATTGGAGTAAGGAGGAAAGAGCAAACATTTTGCCACCTACTTTAAAAACCAAAGTGTCTTTATCAAATGGGAAATGTTCGGTTACCCCTTTTTTAGAAAGGCAATATTCGTAAAAAGTTTCAAGATTCATTTGATGTCTTTTTAGTTGATAATGAATAAATCGCTCGCAATTCCATCGGTCAAAAACTTTCCTTTTGGAGTTGGTTTTAAAATGTTCTCGATACAATTCCGCCCAAAAGCGGAATCACTCGACCTGACGATAGTTAACAAGTCATCATCTATAAATTTCTGCGCTTGTTTTTGTAAATAATCCAAATATTTAATTCCGAATTCCTCTTCAATTCTTTTTAGGGAAACTCCCCAAATCGTCCTTAAACCTGTCATAATATATTCGTTATAACGATCGTTTTTTGATAAGATTTCTATTTCGTTAGGCAATTTATTTTCTTCCAATGCTTTTAAATACAATGCATTATTCGAAACATTCCAGCTTCGGGAGATTCCATCATAACTATGCGCTGAAGGTCCAATTCCAATGTATTTTTTGCCCAACCAATAAGCAGAATTATTTTTAGAAAAATAATTTTCTTTTCCAAAATTTGATAATTCATAATGGATAAAACCATTGTTTTCAAGTATTTCGACCAATATTTGAAAATGTGCTGCGGCAACTTCATCTTGTGGTTTGGCTATTTTTCCGGTTTGAATGAGTTTGTTCAAAGCAGTTTTAGGTTCTACCGTCAACGCATAACTAGAAATATGGGAAATGCCAAATGACAAAGCCATTTCGATGTTTTTTCTCCACTTTTCGTTACTCATTCCCGGAATTCCGTATATCAAATCGAGTGAAATGTTATCGAAATACTTTGTCGCCAATTCTAAGCATTTTTCAGCTTCGACTGAATTATGAGCACGATTCATCATCACTAAATCATCTTCAAAAAAAGATTGAATTCCAATGCTTAATCGATTAATTCCGATTTCGGAAAGTGCTTTCAAATACTCTTCCGACAAATCATCAGGATTAGCTTCGATCGTGATTTCTGGATTTTCTGCGACTTCATAATTTGCATACACTTCTGAAATTAGAAATCTTAATTCTGCAATCGACAATCTGCTCGGAGTTCCTCCACCAAAATAAATGGTTTCTACAGCTTCATCTTGAAACTCATTTTTTCGCATTACAATTTCTTTGGACAAAGCCGAAACCATCTCGGCTGCCTTCTTCATCGAAGTCGAAAAATGAAAGTCACAATAATGACAAGCCTGTTTGCAAAAAGGAATATGAATGTAGATTCCTGACATAGTGTTCAGTATTGAGATTTTTAGTATTCAGTCATGAAAAAAGTAATTGGTAATCAGATTTTTAGTGTTCAGCACTATCTACTGACCATTAAAAATCTGACCACTGATTACTCCTTTCTAACTCCAAATTTCTCTGGATTAAAATCATACAATTAATTAGCTTACCGATTTCTATACTCTCGGAAATAAGTTCCTGATAAATTGTTTCTGAAATATATGTACAAGATAATGCAAAGGCCAACCAAACTTGTGTTTCTGAATTTTCAGCATCAGAATCAGTCAATTTACTATGAAAATGTTTTGGATAAATTCTTTTCCTATAGGCTTCTGCAATAGTTACAGGAACACTCCTTGATGAACGTCTAATTTGATCTGTCAATGAGTAGGTTTCTTCTTTTGGAAAGGTTTTTGAAATCTCGAAAATCTTCATCGCTAACGAAAATGTTTTTTTATAAGCTAATAAATCTTGGAAAGTCATACCCGTAATTTTTAATTTGAATTATCTTATTATATCTTATAAAACTGAAAACTGACTATTTTTTTGACTGAGCACTAAAAACCTGACCACTGACCACTATTTCTTAACTCGTTCTTCATTTTGTTTCACAAAAGCATCCCAACCGGTATAACTTTTCTCGCCTACCACTTTTCCGGAATTGAAAAAATGACAAACCGCGGCTGCCAATCCATCAGTAGAATCTAGATTTTTGGGTAATTCTTTCAGTCCTAAAAGTTGTTGAAGCATTTTGGCAACTTGTTCTTTGCTCGCGTTTCCGTTGCCGGTAATTGCCATTTTAATTTTCTTGGGTTCGTATTCCGTAATTGGAATATCTCTGGAAAGTCCCGCTGCCATTGCCACGCCTTGTGCTCTTCCTAACTTTAACATCGATTGGACATTCTTGCCAAAAAAAGGCGCTTCAATAGCAATTTCGTCTGGATTATGGGTGTCGATGAGTTCAATGGTTCGCTCGAAAATAATTTTTAGCTTTTGATAATGATTGTCATATTTGGATAATTGCAATTCGTTGAGTTGCAAGAATATCATTTTTTTATTGACAATTTTTATCAAACCAAAACCCATAATGGTAGTTCCAGGGTCAATTCCTAATATGATGCGTTCGTTTCCCAAAATTATTGTTTTGCTAAAATGCTATTGCTAAAACCGTTAGCTATCAACCATTTTTCACAAGCTGCTGACCAATTTTTATTTGTTCCTTTAATAAGTCCTAAACCAAATCCGTGTCCTCCTGTTTCATAAAGGTGCATTTCGACTGGTACTTTTTGGTTTTTTAAAGCGAGATAATAATTGATGCTATTTTCGACAAGAACTGATTTGTCATCGGTTGCGTGAACCAAAAATGTTATTGGTGTATTGGAATCGACCTGTTTTTCGTTCGAGTATTTTGCCACCAATTCATTACTTGGGTTTTTACCTAATAAATTCTCTTTAGAGCCTTTGTGCGCAATTGCATCGTCCATAGAAATTACGGGATAAATCAAAATTGAAAAATCAGGACGCGCACTCACATTATCTTTAGATTCATAAACCTTATCATTATAATGTGTTGACAGCGTTGATGCTAAATGTCCTCCAGCCGAAAAGCCCATAATTCCAATTTTTGTTGGATCAAGATTCCATTCTTCAGCACGTTTTCGAACAATTCTCATCGCTTCTTGTGCATCTTGCAATGGACCAATGGTTTTATCTTTCATTATAATGTCGGATGGCAATCTATATTTGAGAACAAAAGCTGAAACTCCAACAGAATTCAACCAAGCGGCTACTTTATCGCCTTCTTTTTCGTGAGATAAAAGAGCATAGCCACCTCCGGGGCAAATGATCACAGCTGCGTTTTTGGAGTTTTTATTGTCTGCCAAAAATACTTTTAATGTAGGTTCCGTAACCTTTTTAATTCCTGTGATATTTCCTTGAGCATCTGTTCTAGGTTCTTGCTTATAATCGGATGAAGAAATGGCTCCAGGAATTGTTTTCCATAAAGGAATTTCCTGATTTTGCGAGAAAACGCTCGGACTAACTGACAAAACTAAAAGAATCATAGAGATAATAGTATTACTTATTTTTTTCATAACAAAACATTCAATTTTATTTTAACCTCATTGTTGGAAGGCTAAATTTTAGCACTAGCTTCTTAGAACAATTTATTTCTAACTCAGTTCATTAATTCCTTACTTTCAGAGCGATTTTATGAATAAAGATTCTCAATAAAATGAGAACCCTGACAAAGTTAATTTTTAATCACTGCAAAAACAGAAAATATTTATTTGTATTAGTGAAACCATTATGAATCTTTTGTAAAATGCTTTTAGGCTATGATTTTTACGTTACTTTGCATCAATGATTTCAATCTCGCACAAAGCTAAACAATTCCTGACTGCTACCGCCAAACTTTTAATTGTTGGAGGTGCATTTTATTTTATTTACACGCAACTAGCCCAGAACGAAAAGTTAGACTGGGAAAAATTTATTGTTCTTTTCAAAAAAAATCAGTCGTTTGCTGGAATCAGTTTTATTTTATTTTTTAGTTTTTTGAATCGTTTTTTCGAAATTTTAAAATGGCAAAACTTGGTTTCTGTTATTCACAAAATTAATTTATCCGAAGCCACTAAACAAGTCTTGGGTGCACTAACTGCTGGGTTATTTACTCCAAATGGAGTAGGTGAGTACATTGGAAAAGCGCTATTTTTTGAAAAATATCAAGCCAAAAAAATTGTGTTTTTGAATTTAATTTGCAACGGAATCCAAATGATTTTGTCAATTATTTTCGGAATAGCGGGTTTGTTGTATTTCAATGTAAATCACAACATCATCAGTTCAAAAACAGTTTTACTCCTTTTTGGAATATTTTTTTTACTGTTTGGAATTTTATTTTTTTCGAAGAAAATAAATATCAAAGGCTATTCCATTGAAAAGCTTATTCATAAAATCAACGAAATTCCGAAATCCATTCATCAGAAAAATATTTTATTGGCAATTTGTCGCTATTTGGTTTTTTCGCATCAATATTATTTTTTGTTTTTGGCTTTTGATGTTAATTTACCTTATTTAACCTTGATAGCAACGATTGCAAGTGTTTATTTTTTAGCATCTTCCCTACCAACATTCCAGTTTTTAGACTTTGCTGTGAAAGGTAGTGTCGCCGTTTATTTTTTCGGAATTCTTGGGGTTAACGAATGGATTGTCGTTTTCATAAGTACCTTGATGTGGTTCTTGAATGTGGTTTTACCAGTTGCAATTGGTAGTTATTATGTAGTCAATTTCAAAATCAAATCGAAACAATGACTTTGTTACTATACATTATTTTATTGCTTTATTGCTTGGCGATTATGGCTTTGATTTATGGCTTTTCCAAAGTCAATACCTTTGAATATCTTGGGTTGGAACCTAGAACCAAATTCTCGATTGTTGTTCCTTTTCGGAATGAAGTTGAAAATTTACCTATTCTTTTAGAAAGTCTTTCAAAACTGAATTATCACAGTGATTTTTTTGAAGTTATTTTAGTGGATGATGCTTCTGATTCTAGATTTAAGATTAACGATTTAAGATTTAAGATTTCATTAATTGATACTATTCGGGTTTCGAATTCACCTAAAAAAGATGCGATTTCCACAGCGATGCAAGTGGCAAAAAACGATTGGATTATCACGACTGATGCCGATTGTGTTGTAAACGAAAATTGGCTGTTGACTTTAGATAATTATATTCAAAACCACGATGTTTCAATGATTGCGGGTGCTGTTACTTATAAATGTCAGAATTCGTTTTTGCATCATTTTCAGCAATTGGATTTGTCAAGTTTGCAAGGTGCAACAATAGGAAGTTTTGGAATTGGAAAAGGATTTATGTGCAATGGAGCTAATTTTGCTTACACCAAATCCTTTTTCAAAGAGTTAAATGGTTTCGACGGAAATGAAGGAATTGCCAGTGGTGACGACGTTTTTTTGTTGCAAAAAGCGATGACTCAATTTCCTGAAAAAGTGCATTATTTAAAATCAAAAAATAGTATTGTCATCACAAAACCTTTGAACGACTGGAAATCCTTATTTCACCAAAGAGTGCGTTGGGCTTCTAAAACGGGTTCGTATCAAAGCAAGTTTGGGATTGGTTTGGGATTGCTAGTTTTTGGAGGGAATCTGGGTTTTTTGAGTGCTATTTATTTTTTGTTATTCGGGAGTGATAATGTGTATGAATTGATTTTTCTGCTGTTGGCGAAAGGAATTGTTGACTTTGTTCTGATTTACAAAACAAATAAGTTTTTGAAAAACAAAACGAATTACTTTTTACTTAGTAGCTTGCTTTATCCTTTTTTTAGTGTGAGTGTGGCTTTGTATTCTCTGTTTGGAAAATATGAATGGAAAGGGAGAAGTTTTTAGTATTCAGTTGGCAGTTTTTAGTTGGCAGTTAGCAATTTGGATTGAATAGCTATTTAGTAAATAGGGTTGAGGTTAAATAAAGAACGAGCTTTTTTTGCAAAATAGCTCGTGATATGCCTGAAAAAAATAGCTGTTATCTGGTTTTAGATTTCTTAAAAACTGAATACTAAAGACTGATAACTGAACACTACTATTACTCTACTTTTAGAATAACCGGAAGAATAAATTGTGTTTTTACGGGAATTCCCCTTTTGATGGCTGGATTTACTTTAGGAAAATTGACCAAACGAGCTTTGAGAATACTATCGATTTTTATTTTGTCATAAGCAACTGAATCTTTAGGGAATTGAGGTTCGAATTGCATCGTAGCATTAGGAAAAATGGTGACTTTCACTTCGATTGTATCTAATTCGGGACATAAGACTGACAAGGTATCGACGCTTAATTTTTCTTGAATGAGCTGCGTCATCACTTCAAAGAAGCATTCTTGACGTTGTGCTTTATTCTCTATTTTATCACAATCTATAACCGATGGAAATTCATCAACTTCTTTCCAATTGATGGCTTTGAGTTCTTTTTGCAGCAACTCCTTTTCCGATGGCACTTGCTTGTCGAAGTACTGACAGGAATTAAAAAATACAAATACTAACAAAAAATAAAATTGCTTCAATGTGCTGTTTTTGAATGGGTCAAATATTGGATAAAAATACAATTATTTTTTTGGGGTTTGCTTCGAAAGTAAATAATCTTCATAACTTTCAGACATCCACTTTTTTTTGCTGGCTGCGGCAACCTCTTTTTCTTTGGGATATAAAGTCGCTAATCGATCTGAAAAAATAGCAATTTTGACTGTATAGGTATAAAATTCTTCCTTAGTTAAGATCGTCGTTTGATCAAATTTCTTATTAGAAAATTCGAAAAATAATTTTTCAAAATCTTTCATCGAATAATTTAATACTTTTGATTTGTTGGCTTTATAAATGGTCTCTTTCAATACATCATCGGCGCTATTTGCTTTTATATCTTGAGCAAAAACCGAATTTAAGGAAACTAAAAAAGCAACTATTGCAATTATTTTTTTCATATTTGTTTGCCAAATGGGACTTTGATAATTTTCAAATTTACAAAAATAATAATTTATGGATTTACTACTTCTAATAATTGGTTTTGTTCTTATTATTTTAGGCGTTTTTGGAAGTTTTATGCCTGTTTTGCCGGGACCAAGTTTGAGTTGGTTGGGATTAGTATTGCTTTATTTGACAAATGCTGTGCCAACGAATTATTGGATTCTAGGAATTACACTACTGATTACGGTAGTAATTTCAGTTTTGGATTATGTAATTCCTGCTAAAGGGACTAAAAGATTTGGCGGCAGTTCTTATGGTATTTGGGGAACAAATATTGGATTGGTGATAGGGATTTTTGCTCCTATTCCTTTTGGTTTTATTATTGGTCCTTTTGTTGGTGCTTTGGTCGGAGAACTAATTTACGATTCTAAAAATCACAAACGCGCTTTGAAAGCAGCGACAGGATCCTTCATCGGATTTCTAGCAAGCAGTTTTATGAAGTTCGTGGTTTGTATGATGTTTTTGGGTTTATATGTTTGGATTGTTTGGGAAAATAGATCGGGGTTGTTTTAAATTTCACAGTTTTTGAATTTATGAAACTTCCCTAAAATCAAAAAAGCTATCCCTTTTAAGGGAAAGCTTTTCATTGGTCTAACTACTAAACCGAGCTACGAGTTACAAAGTCGTAGCCAAACAACACAACTATTTTAAATGCTTTTTTGGGGCAAAAAAGCGATTCATCTCTGAATCGCTTTCCCCAATATTAGCGGTCTGGACGGGACTCGAACCCGCGACCCCATGCGTGACAGGCATGTATTCTAACCAACTGAACTACCAAACCTCTGCTTTATTGCGGTTGCAAATATACTATAGATTTTCGTTTCTACAAGGGTTTCTTGAAAAAACATTTCATATTTTTTGTGCTTTCTATCCAAAGTTTTGTTTTTCAACTAAATATGCTGTCAATATTTTATCAAAATTATCAGTAACACCAACAGGAATGTACTTTATTTTGTTTTGAGAACAGGTTAAAGCTAGCTTTTTGAAGTAACTGGAAACCCCTTTTTCGTATAGATCCTTTACAGAATTAGCAAAAACAGCCACTTCATCACCGGTTTCGAGGTCAATAAATTTTCTTGGAGCATTATCAAAATCAAAATTTAATTCGGTTTTGTTGTCAATTACGTGAAACAAAACCACTTTGTGTTTGTTGTGTTTCAAATGTTGCAAGGCTGTAAATAGTGCTTCTTCGTCACCTGTTTGAAACATATCTGTAAAAAGAATAATCATCGAACGACGATGTATTTTCTCTGCGATTTGATGCAAAAATTTGATGGTATCGGTACTTTTTTGCCCTTTAGCTTTCTGTAATAAATTTTCGAGCGCATTCAAAATCATGCGATGATGGCGATCGCTACCCTTTTCGGGTGCATAATATTCATAAGAATCCGAAAACACACTTAAACCCACGGCATCACGTTGTTTCTTGAGAATATTCATTAAAACTGCCGAAGCTAAAACAGAAAATCCAATCTTGTTTTGGTAAAATTTTGATGGCTCCTCTAATTTTGGATAATGCATCGAGGAAGAATTATCGATAATAATGTGGCAACGCAAATTAGTATCTTCTTCGAACTTTTTGGTGTATAATCTATCAGTTTTGGCAAATAATTTCCAGTCGATATGTTTGGTGCTTTCGCCGACATTATAGACTTTATGTTCCGCAAATTCTGCCGAAAACCCGTGAAAAGGACTTTTGTGCATGCCGGAAATAAAGCCTTCTACAATTTGGTTTGCCAACATTTCGAGATGCTGAAAGCTAGAAATTTTTTCTATTTGAGATTCAATCTTCATTCTTCAAATATAATTGGAATTTTTGAAACTAAATCATAAAAAAAGGCTCAACTTTCGTTGAACCTTTTTCGCTACTTAGTAATATTAAATATTTTTTGTTGGTTATTTTTTTCGTCATCCTTTCCCTGACCCTTTTCATCATTTTTAATTATAGGTAATTTATTTTCGATTATAGCTTTTTGTTGCGACTTTAGTTTTTCTTCTGCTGCAACTCGCTTTGCCTGTTCTGCTTGAACTTGGGCTTTGTATTGACTGTAAGGAATTCCGTTTACTAACGGATTATGTGGGTCTTCGGTGCTTACTATTTGCTCTTTACCGTTAGTATTGCTATTACTTTTTTGAGCATAAATCATTGTTGTTCCCAGTAGAATTGCGGTAATTATTATTGTTTTTTTCATGATGTTTTTGCTTTTAGTTATTTTATTTGTGAATCAAATTTATAATGAAATTAGAAGCTTGCGCATATAAGTTATTAGTTGGACTACCATATTGATTTACTGCTATTTTTATTTTTTGACCAGCAGTGAACTTCTTTTCTATGTGTACATAAGCATCACTATAATATTGGCCAACAACTGCTTGATTTGCAAATCCCTGTTTGATGGTAAAACCATCTGCTGCAATTGCAACTGATGCTTGACCACCTGCTGCAGTGTTAAGTGATGTGAAACTAATTTGCGACATGATGTAATAATAACCCGTAATAGGAATGGTATATTCTCCAGTACTTGCATTGTAATTGGCTCCTCCCGCTTCTTCTAGTCCACCCCAGGAATTAATATATGTAGGTATTGTACCTATCGGAATAGCTTGTGAAGTTCCAGTAACACTGCTGAAATGTACATTTGGAGTAATTAAATCTTGCCAAGTTGAAAATCCGCCACCATCGCTGGTTAATACTTTACCCGCTGCTTCACCAATATTCCTTAATCTTACTGGACCACTAACATCCAAAGCAGTTCCAGTTCCAGCAGCTTGAAATGATCCAGCTGTACCAGTTACAAATGAAATTCCCTTAATACCTGTCCCATTATCACTACTTCCATAAACGCCAAAAGCATCAGTTGCCATGCCATAAACTCCCGCTCCAGAAGTTCCATTACCTGTTACATAACCTTTTACACCAGACGATAATGCTCCATTGGTATTCGACCGTGCGATACCTTGTACTCCAACTCCAAATCCATTTATAGAATTATTTTCTCCACTTAGTGCAGCTCCCTCATTGGCTAAATCTGTATTTTCAAATAACCCCGCTTTATTTTGAGTAGTACTAGTGTTTTTTACCCTAAATTGAATAACATTATCAGCAGCGGATGTTCCTAAATAAGGAAGTGCCAAGGAACTCGCAGAAGCTGGCGATTGCCAAGTTGCATTTCCTGATGCGTCACTGGTTAGAACTTTACCCGCACCTTCACCAATATTGTTGAGTTTTAGAGGTCCATAAGTAAATAACGCTTTTCCAGTACCATCCGCTTGAAATGATCCAGCAGTACCTGTAGCATTAGATAGCCCCTTAATTCCTGTCCCATTATTAGTACTTCCATAAACTCCCCAAGCATTCGATGCACTGCCAGAAACTCCAGCACCGGAAGTTCCTGTTCCATTAATGAAACCACTAACCCCTACAGAAACATTCCCATTTGTATTAGAATTTGCTTCACCTTGAATGCCTACGCCGAAACTACCGGTAGAATTATTTATTCCACGAACAGCAGGCGCCTTATTTGCTGTATTAGTATTTGCAAAATAACTGGCAGGAAAGGTTGCATTTGTATTTTGGATAACAAAAGGTAAGACACCTTCTTTATCGGAATATCCAGAATAGGGTAAAGTCAAACCATTTGCGACTTCAGATTTTTTCGCGTACAGCGCATAAGGAACACTTAATAATTGTGTGGTTCCAGCTATAGTGTAATTACTGCCACCTGCTGGATCCGTCTCTGTTTTAATAAAGTAGGAATCTGTAGCCCAGTTAATGTCAGCAATATCTCCCGTTATTGGAAATCCGCCTCCAATTTGAATCGATACTAAACCATTGGCATTCGTTGTTGGTGTTTGCGATTCTGTGTAAACTACGGTTCCCGAACTCGAAGTTTTAAGAATACTTATTTTCATTCCGACAGCGGAATTTGTTACCAAAGCATTTGATGCATTTCTTATCAAAGCTTGATAAGAAAATTTTTCTGGTGCTTGTGCATTCGTTATAATGCAAAAAAGCAGCGCGAAGATTTGTAATGATTTTTTCATATTGATTAGTTTTTAATTATTTTGAAGGTTTTTAGTTCTTTTGTATTGGAATTTATTTTTAAAAGATAAGTTGCTGTTGGGTAATTTTCCACATCAAAAACGGTTTCTGGACTGGAAATCTTACCATCACTCATCATTCTTCCCTGAATATCATACATTTGATAGTTGAGATTTTCAGCAGCTAAATCAGAGATTTTCAAGGTAATTTTAGCCGTAGTAGGATTTGGATAAACAAGGGCTTCTAGAATAATATTGGTAAATTCCTGACCACTAAGCGTACTAATTTCAAAAGGTTGTTGAACCCCTTGTGTAACAGTTCCGGCTGATCCTGTTTGGCTCGTGTACGCAACTTGACCTATTGTATAACTCGCATTCCCTCCTGATCCAGATGCGTTTCCTCCAGCCGCTATGGTAGCTTGTTGTGCATTTGCACTAAACAAGCCAAGCAGCAGGGCTGAAAAAACAATAATTTTAGGTTTTGCCCGACTCTTTTCGCCTTCGGCATTGGTGTAATTTTTCATCCTAATAAATTTTTTAAGAGTTATGGTTTTAATAATCTATCAAAGATGATTTAATATCTAATGTAAAAAAACCACAAAAGGACGAACGACATTTTAAATACACCAATGAAGATTTTATGGAAAAAATCATTGTTGTCCGATAAAAAAGAAGCCAAATTAATGGCTTCTTAAAAATAATCGTAATTTAGAGTTGCAAAATTCAAATAACGATGGGTAAAAATAAGTATTTTTCGACTAAATCTGTTTTCGGACAGTTGATTT
>JBBQSZ010000050.1:0-23372 GCA_038234745.1 Flavobacteriales bacterium
AGTAGTACAGCAAATGCTTTTTGTTCGTCTCGTCCAGCGCGTCCAGCTTCCTTATAATAACTTTCGATACTTTCGGGCAAGTGAATGTGAATGATTGTTTTTACATTCGATTTGTCAATTCCCATTCCAAAGGCATTGGTCGAAACCATAATTTGCACGTCTTCATTCATCCAAAGATTCATATTTTTCTCTTTCTCCTTAACCGATAATCCGCCGTGATAAAAAGTAGCTTTGAATCCTAAAGTTTGCAATTGTGAGGCAGTATCCGAACAAGATTTTCTATTTCGGACATATATTATAGAAGGCTGTGGATTTTTTTTCAAAATTTGCTCCATTCGATACAGTTTGTCTTCGACTTCAAAAACCATATAAGCAATATTTTTTCTGGCAAAAGATTTCTTGAAGATGGCTGGATTTTCTAATCCCAATTGAAGAATCACATCCTCAAGAACCGTTTGAGTTGCCGAAGCAGTTAATGCCAGAAAGGGAACTTTAGGAAAATGAATTTTTAATTTCGCAATTTTTAAATAGGCGGGTCGAAAATCGTGTCCCCATTGCGATACACAATGTGCTTCGTCGATGGCGATTAAATTAATGGGTAAGTTTTTGATTCGCTCCAAAATCCAATCCGATTGCAAGCGTTCTGGCGACAAATACAAGAATTTATAATTGCCAAATTCGCAATTGTCCAAAAGCGTAATCATTTCGTCCGATTGAATTCCGCCTGTTAATGCAATGGCTTTGATATTCAGACTTTGCAAGCGTTGAACTTGGTCTTTCATCAAAGCAACCAAGGGCGAAATAACCAAACAAATTCCGTCTTGCATCAAAGCCGGAACTTGAAAACAAATGGATTTTCCGCCACCCGTTGGCATTAGCCCAAAAGTATCTTTGCCATCCAAAACCGAATTGATGATTTCGTCTTGTGGCGATCTAAATTTGTCGTGTTTCCAATATTTTTGAAGAATTGCTAATGCTTCAGCCATTTAGTAAAAGTTGTTGATTAGCTATAAAAACCTAAAAACGCATCATTAAAACTTCAAACTATTTCGAAATTTCATCTAAGATAAATAAAATTCTATTATCGAGGCTGTCTTTTGGAACTTCTACTAGTTGATAACCATAATTTTGATAGGTTTCGATGAGGTGATTGTGGATGAGTTTTGCCTGTTCGAAGTTTTCATATCGAGCTTCATCTCTCACATATATTTCTTGCCAAGGTGGAAGAATAAAGATTTTTGTGTATATATTTTCACGACAAGCCAAGTCGAAATGTATAGGATAACTGTCTCCAATATAGTGCATATAAGCCAAAACATCGGGAATGCCACGGTCGATAAAAACTACTTTTTGATTTTCTTCCAAAGCACTTTTGAATTGCTTTTTTCGACCTTCTAATAATAATTCGCTGAAAAGCAAAGGATTTTCGAGAAACAGTTGCTCGATGCCTTGTTTTTTTGCTTCTAAGGTTACTTGTCTTGAAATTTCGGGATAACAACAAAAACCTTTTGCTGACAATCCATCAATAATAGTACTTTTGCCCGTTCCAGGTCCACCAATGATGACTATAATTTCTTTATTCACGTTGCTTAAATATGCCGCAAATTTATCGAAACTTATTGGGATTCCGAAAGATTTATTTTAGTTATAGGTTACTTTATTTTAAAAATCCTAAACCCTAAATCCCAATTCTAAAATCAAAACTGTATATTTGCTTCTATTTTAATTTAGAATGGATACAGAAAAAGATAAAGAAACCCGAGAATTTTATGAAAGGTTAAAAAAAGAGTTGGATTTGAGCTCCACTTGGCCTTCCTTATATTTGTACAAATTTATTGTTCCAACGGATCAGGAAAATATTCTTCGTGTCGAAGACGCCTTTGATTGTATGGGAGCAGTAATCAAAACAACACAATCTAAAACAGGAAAGTTCACGAGTATTTCGGTCGATGTGATGATGAAAAATTCGCAAGAAATAATTGATAAATACATTGAAGTTTCTACTATAAAAGGTATTATTTCCCTATAAATATGAACACTAAATACATAAAAGAAGTTGCAAACGATGTTGTTCATCATTTGGAATACAATGCGGAACGTTCGCATTTAATTATTCCAGAATATGGTCGCCATTTGCAAAAACTCATTGATCAAGCTACGGTTATTGAAGACAAAGAAGAGCGCAACAAAGCGGCAAAATACATCATTCAAGTCATGGGGAGTTTAAATCCCCATTTGCGAGATGTGCTTGATTTTCAACACAAATTATGGGATCAACTCTTTATTATGTCCGATTTTAAATTGGATGTAGAATCTCCATATCCAGTGCCAACTCGTGAAGTTTTACAACTAAAACCCGATGTTTTAAAATACCCACAAAATTTTCCGAAATACAGATATTACGGAAATAATATTAAGTATATGATTGATGTTGCCAACAAATGGGAGGAAGGCGAAATGAAAAATGCTTTGGTAAAAGTGATTGCTAACCACATGAAAAAATCCTATTTGAGTTGGAACAAAGACACGGTGAAAGACGATGTCATCTTTGAACATTTATTCGAATTGTCCGATGGTAAAATTAACATGTTGCAAACCACGGAAGAACTTTTGACCACAACGGATCTGTTGCGAACTAATAAAAGAGTTTCCAATAAAATCACTCCTGCCGGACAACCTAAAATTCAAAGCAACAAGAATGGTAAAACCGGAAAGCCGAATCCAATACATAAAAATCAAAACAGAAAACCTTTGTAAAATTTGTTAGGAGTTTTGAATTAAAAGTCTTTCCGTAAAGACAATATAATTTGTAATTCGTAATTTGTAATTCGTAAATAAATAATGGGAATATTCAAAATAGAAGGTGGTGTTACACTAAAAGGAGAAATCACACCACAAGGAGCCAAGAACGAAGCATTACAAATATTATGCGCCATTTTATTGACTCCCGAAAAGGTTACGATAAATAACATTCCTGACATCATTGACATTAATAAACTGATTGCTCTTTTGGGTAATTTAGGCGTAAAAATTCAAAAAAATGGTCCGGGCTCTTATACTTTTACTGCCGACGATGTAAATGTCGATTATCTCGAAACCGAAGCTTTCAAGAAAGAAGGCGGAGCACTTCGAGGATCTATTATGATTGTGGGGCCACTTTTGGCACGATTCGGAAAAGGGTATATTCCAAAACCGGGTGGCGATAAAATTGGACGTAGAAGATTAGATACCCATTTTGAAGGATTTATCAATCTGGGAGCAAAGTTTCGATACAACAGAGAAGATCATTTTTATGGCGTAGAAGCAAAAGACGGTTTGAAAGGAGCAAATATGTTATTGGACGAAGCTTCCGTAACTGGAACTGCTAATATTGTTATGGCAGCAGTTTTAGCAAAAGGAACTTCAACTATTTATAATGCTGCTTGCGAACCCTATTTGCAACAACTTTGCAAAATGCTTAACGCAATGGGAGCCAAAATTACTGGAGTTGGTTCCAATTTATTGACTATTGAAGGGGTTGAAAAACTAAGCGGTTGCACGCATCGAGTTCTTCCTGATATGGTTGAAATTGGTAGCTGGATTGGATTGGCAGCAATGACAAGAAGCGAAATTACGATTAAAGATGTCAGTTGGGAAAATCTTGGATTGATTCCAAGTGTTTTTAGAAAATTAGGAATTACTTTAGAAAAAAAAGACGACGATATTCATATTCCGGCTCACAAGGACGGTTATCAAGTTAAAACAGATATTGACGGTTCGATTCTAACCATTTCTGATGCGCCTTGGCCAGGATTTACACCCGATTTACTGAGCATCGTTTTGGTTGTGGCAACCCAATGTAAAGGTGATGTTTTGATTCATCAAAAAATGTTCGAAAGCCGATTGTTTTTCGTTGATAAATTGATTGATATGGGTGCAAAAATTATTTTATGTGATCCACACAGAGCCGTTGTCATTGGACACGATTTTAAATCACAACTAAAAGCGACTACGATGTCTTCGCCAGATATTAGAGCAGGAATCTCGTTATTGATTGCCGCACTTTCAGCAAAAGGAACCAGTACAATTCAAAATATTGAACAAATCGATAGAGGTTACGAAAGAATTGACGAACGATTGAGAGCCATTGGAGCCAAAATTGTCAGAGCGTAAACCAATTTGATTTTAATAAAGTAAACCTCAAAAGTTCTTAAAACTTTTGAGGTTTTTATAATTATTCCAAATGAAAAACGAACAAACAGCTGTTAACGCCACTTATTTTAGTATC
Source organism: Flavobacteriales bacterium (assembly GCA_038234745.1). Lineage (GTDB taxonomy): Bacteria > Bacteroidota > Bacteroidia > Flavobacteriales > Flavobacteriaceae > Flavobacterium. Next base: position 4,268 of record JBBQSZ010000050.1, read on the forward strand.
GCAAGCAATACTTTGTTGGCGGTTATAAAAGGGCTGGCGGGTTTTTTTGGGAATTCCTATGCTTTGACAGCAGATGCGATTGAGTCAACAACCGATATTTTTGCGTCATTTTTAGTATTGTTTGGTATCAAATATTCGAACAAACCGGCAGATGAAAATCATCCTTATGGACACGGTCGAGCCGAACCATTAATCACTTTTTTAGTTGTTGGTTTCTTAATTGCATCGGCGATAATTATCGCTCTTGAAAGTATTAACAATATTGGAAATCCGCACAAACCACCCCATTCCTGGACACTTATTGTGCTTGGAATAATTATTTTGTGGAAAGAATTTTCTTTTCGATTGGTGATGAAACGAAGTAAAGAGGCAAATAGCTCTTCTCTCCGAGCCGATGCTTGGCACCATCGTAGCGATGCAATAACTTCCGTGGCAGCATTTATTGGAATTTCAATAGCTCTATTTTTTGGAAAAGGTTACGAATCGGCAGATGATTTTGCGGCACTTTTTGCCTCTGTATTTATTTTATACAATAGTTATAAAATCTTCAGACCCGCTCTGGGTGAAATTATGGACGAAAATTTATATCATGATTTAATTGTCGAAATTAGGAAAGTTTCCCTACACGTCGACGGTGTGGAAGATACCGAAAAATGTTTCATCCGAAAAGCGGGAATGAAATACCACGTTGACTTGCATGCCATCGTCAATGCTCATATTTCGGTAAGAGAAGGTCACGATATTTGCCATTTATTAAAAGACACTTTACAAAAAGAAATTCCAGAATTGGGTCAGATTTTGATTCACATCGAACCTTCTTATGAATAAAATTTTCCTTTTGAAATAATTTCTATTCCAAAACATTCAAGATTTTCAATCCAAAAACAACTCCATTTTCTTGAATTCCATTTTGATAAGAATGCACATAATCAAAACGAAATACTTTAAGTTTTCCAAAGCCGAGATTATCTAATCCAACCGTAAATTCAGAGTATGGTTTTCTGTCTGGGGTTGCTAAAGCGTGAAATCCTACAACCAAAGTCGAATTTAATTTACTTAGTAATGGAATTTTATTCATTATATAACCCTTGTCGTTGTGCTCCAAATGTGCTTCAAAATACTCTTTATTGGTACTGTTGGAATAATAAGGCATTAGATTGAAAACATTCAAGTAGCGATCGCTCGTTCCAATGTGCGTTCTATTTCCGTTGAAATGTTTGTAATCCACAAACGAGATGTTATCACCGTGGATGAAAGTTCCCGCTTTTAGGTTTATGCCTAAATTACCTTTATTTCCAGCATTAAAGTCATATCTAATTTGGCTTGTTATCAATTGGTATTCATACTTGTTTTCATTGGATGCAAAAGCATTTTCGTAGCCAAAAGATAGCGTTGGATAATTGTAATTTCTAATATTTATTTTTCCATCTGGTCTTGAAATGTATTTGTTTCCAAAATTCAGCCTTGTGAAAACAGATGCTTTTGTGAGGTGATGTTCGTCAAAAGAAGGAGTTAAATTATCGCTTGGCAACAATGGATTATTCGAACTGTAAATGTCGTCACTATTATTATAGGACTGACTTGCCGTATTGAATAATGGTTTTCGTTGTTGGTATTCCACTGTTCCTTTCAAGTATAAATTATTCCCTACATTTTGACCATAAGAAATGTCCGCAAATTCTTTGTTGTACAATTTCATGTAATTATCCTTGAAAAACAAAGTGCTTACGGTGTTTATGAATTTCGTAACGGGTTCTTCAGGGTTGAATTGGTTGACTTTATTACCGCCAGAAATCATTAAAGTTCCATAATTTTGATTGTTGAATCGATGGAAATAATTAGCTGTAACTCTTAATCTGTCATCCGAAAAACCGTAGTTGAATTTGGCGCTAATTGAAGTAGATTCTCCTTTTTCTTCTTGTGCTACCCAATTTCGATACGAAAATCCCGAATCCAAATTCCAACCTTGAATCGTGTTAAAACTCAAAGACGATAAATTAAACAATCCATCATAAGAAAAAGATTTTTTCTGGTAGCTGTTTTTCCAACGATAACCAGTGATTGGACTTAAAAGCTTGATCTTATTTTCTTTTTTGTCAATAGAATCTAAATATTTTTTTGAGTTTCGAACGTTATGAACGCTATCTTTTTTTATGTAATCGGTATTTTCTTCGATCGTTAATGGAATAGGTCTGATTTTATTCCAAAAAAGGGTATCTTTTTTGTTGGAGTTGGCTTCAAAACTGACGATCTCATTAGTAAATGTTTTTTTGGCAAACGATTTTTCAAATTCATAATTGCTATAGACATACGAGAATTTTCCGTTGAATTTAATTCCAAAAATACCCGCTGAAAATTCAAGGCTTTGGGTCGTTTTTGCCCAAACCTGATTGTTTTTGTTGTAACTGAAATTTTGTTTTAACTTCATTACATCCACCAACTCTTGATGCATTCTGTATCCTTTGATGTCCAAATCCACTGCATAAATCGCCCAAGAATCTTCAACAATATAAATATAACCTTCAAAAACAGGTTCGGCATCTCGTTTTGCAATCACTTTGATTTTGTTAATCATCAAATTATTTTCGTCCTGAAAAGTACCTTCTAATTTGTATTTATAATAATTGAATGCATTGTCGGCAATGGGCGAAATCATTTTGCTATTAAAGTCTAAAGTGTTGTCATAAAAGTCATAAATTGTTGATCTGGCTGTGTTGTAACTAAATCCTTTATTGTCTCCGCTAACTTTTGAAGCTATAATTCGCTCTTTTAAATTATCGGGTTTTTCGAAAATAATTTTCGAAACGGTTTCTGATAAATAGATAATTCCTGTCCCTGTTGAATCGACAGCTCCGTCTAAATCGCCCAACTTTTGCCCTAATATCTTTTTAGGTAAATCTTTGACCTTAAAAATACCACGGGAATAAAAATCGGCCTTGAAATGTGCTGTTTTTTCGGAGTTTTCTTTTTTGCTGGAAATTGCATTCCTAATTACTTCATTCGCGGGATTATCCTTGGAGTTGATGACAACCTCAGAAAGAGATAAGTTCTCTTCTATTAATTTAATGTTTTGTGTGAACGGAAACTTATCTATTGTGACGTCAATTTTCTGAGTTTTGTAGCCTAAATATTGATAAACGAGAGTATGTTTGCCTATTTTTTTGATGGTCAATTCATAATTTCCATGCTCGTTTGATGACGTTCCGTTATAGGTGTTGTCTTCTAAAATGGTTACAAGCGAAAGTGGAATTCCTTTACTATCTGTGATTGTTCCTCTAATTTGAGAAAAGGAAAAAAACGAAACGAAAAAGCTTGCTAATAAGTAGAATATTCTCATACTGTAATTTTTTCCTACAAATGTACATGTGGAAATGAATTACAATCTTAAAATTTTGTTATTTTAACGAAAACTCGAAAGTCTTTTTTAATGTTTAAGAATTATAAAAAAGAAGTTATTGCCAATTCGTAGCTTTTCATCCCAAACCCTAGAATCACTCCTTTAGCATTGCCAGAAATGTAGGATTGGTGACGGAAACTTTCTCTAGAAAAAGTATTCGAAATATGAACTTCAACTACTGGAGTTGTAATGCCTTTTATACAATCTCCAATGCCCACAGAAGTGTGAGTATAAGCGCCAGCATTTAGAATTATACCGTCATAAGAAAAGCCAAATTCTTGAATTTTATCAATCAATTCCCCTTCAATATTGCTCTGAAAATACGTTAATTCTATTTGAGGAAACTTAGTTTTTAAGACTTTTAGATAATCTTCAAAAGTTTGGGAACCATAAATTTCTGGTTCTCGTTTACCTAGTAAGTTAAGGTTTGGTCCGTTGACAATACAAATTTTCATAAAAATGTTTTTGTAAAAATAAAAAAACCGTTCCAATTAAGGGAACGGTTTTCATTAAATTATTTTTAATTTCCTAAAACATTATTCCTGCAGAAACTTGAACCACCGAATTTTTTATTTCAGCATCTTTAGAAACATCGGACAATCCTAGCACGTAACGTCCTTGAATAAATAAGTGCTTTGTGATATTTAAGCTCAAGCCTGCGGCGGCACCAAAGTCAAAGGATTTTGTGTCTTTACTGCTTAAATTATTTCTTTCGCTTAATAAAAACGAAGCTTGGGGACCTAAATCTAGGGTAATGGATTTACTAAGATTTATTTTTGCAAGTAACGGAATTGAAATATAACCCAATTCATTTTTAAATTCAGTAATGGCATCTTTATAAGTTGCTCCTTTTGTTGAATAGAGTAACTCTGGTTGTAAGGCAAATCCCTTAAAAACTCCAATCTCAGCAACTAATCCAGCATGATAAGAAGTGATGGCTGATGTTCTGTAATTTGTACTGTTTATGGTAATGTTGGAGCCATTTTGATTGGCATAATTAATTCCTGCCTTAATTCCAAAATGTACAGTTTGTGCATAAACGCTGGATGAAATTATCATCAATAGGAGAGGTAGGAAGATCGCTTTTTTCATATTATTTATTTTTTAGTAGATTCAAAGTTTAATTATTTGGTAAATAAACGTTTTTATTTCGTCCTTAATCTTTTTTATTTTACATTTTTATGACTGCTATTAATTTTGTGTCTTAACTTAAAAACTCTTTAAGGGTATAATTATTGTGTTTCCAGAAATTTTCAGTTCGAATTTTGTCGAGATGATTTTTCTAATTGTACAGATGTCCAATTAGTAGCTAAAGCACAAATAGAAGATAGTGTTAGAAACTATGTTGATAACTATGTTAATAACCGTACAAAAATGTTCATTACTTACTTTTTTTAGCTCTAAATTTGCAAACTTAACTTTAAATTTAAAGAAAATGAAAAAAATTATTTTAGCAATAGCAGTAGTTTTTGCTTTTGGAATTGCAAATGCTCAGGACATGAAAGTGCCTGGAGGAAACGGATTCTCTAAAGGAGATAAATTCGTAGAGGGAAGTTTTAGATTCACTTCTCAGGATTCTAATAGCTCACCTTCCGCTATATCTGATAGTTGGGCATTGACCCCAAAAATGGGTGTGATGGTTGATAATCAATGGGCTGTTGGTGGGTTTTTGAACCTGTCTGGTGCAAAACTAAATAACAAAGACAAGCAAAGTGTTTTTGGAATTGGTGCTTTTGCTCGTTATTATTTCTTGGCTTTGGGAGCTAGCAAAAGTTTTAATGTTTTTGGAGAAGTAGGGTTAGGCTATTCATCAGTAAAAAACAATCCATATTTAGGTTCTAGTTCAACTAATAGTGACATTAATGCAAACATTGATTTAGGAATAAATTATTTCTTTACTCCTCATTGGGCTGCTACATTTACATTAGCCAATCTTTTGAGTTATAACAATTCAAATCCAGCGAGTGGATCCAATTCAAATGATTTGAAAGTTGAGGTTAACTTGTTCAATAATATTTTTGCTCAACCACAATTCGGATTATTGTACAAATGGTAAGCTCAATTTATTGATACTTATTGAAACCACCTTTTTTAAGGTGGTTTTTTTGTGCTCAAAAATGAGAATGGTGCTGATTAGAAGCGTCTTAAAACTGTAGTTTTCTCCAATTGATTTCTTAAATATTTTTTAAATAGGGGTGTCTAAGTTTTTAGTGTTAATAATATTGTTAATAAGTTTGAAAATACGCTGGTGCTTTTTCTTATTAAATTTTATTAATTTTACTATAAACAAATTATTAATTAAATTAAAACTTAAAACTATGAAAAAAATTATTTTAACACTAGCAGTTGTTTTAGCATTTGGATTTGCTAATGCACAGGAAGGTAAATTTAAATTGGGTGCTCATTTAGGTATTCCGATGGGAGACATTAAGGACTACAGTTCTTTTAATTTTGGTGTTGATGCGGCTTACGTTTGGAAAGTTGCGGATAGTTTTTCAGCTGGGGCTACAACAGGCTATACGAATTACGCCGGTAAGTCAGGCTATGATTCTATTGGATATATTCCAGTTGCAGCAACGGCACAATATTCTTTGTCAGAAAGTATGTTTTTGGGTGCTGATTTAGGATATGCAATTTATGTTGGATCAGGTAGTGGTGATGGAGGTTTTTATTACCAACCAAAAGTAGGTTATCAAGCAGAAAAATTTGAGGTATATGCTGGATATAAAGGTATTTCTGTTACTGGAGGAACCTTTTCTTCAATTAATTTAGGATTTAATTATAAGTTCTAAAATTAATTTTAGTTGCAAGACAAGACCATCAGTTTAAGCTGATGGTTTTTTTTATGTCTATAAATGTCCTATTTTACGTTTGTCAATTATAAATCTAAAATCAAAAATCAGCAATGTGATCTTAAAAAAGTAAGAGGATTGCTACTAAATACTATCGAGAATTTTTCTTTTAATATAGTGTGTTTATGTCTTTTTTGGAAGAAAATTATATTTCAATTTGTAGGAGGTTGTAAAACAAAGTGATAGTAATTTTTTTATGTCAAAAAAAATTCACCTTACTTTGGAATCAAAATAAATAACTATTTTGAATATAAAATGTAGTGAATTATTTTTTTTTAGTAGGAAAAGATTATTATTTTTGTGCAAATATTAATCAGAAAAATTTTAAAAAAAAATGAAAAAAATTATTTTATCAATGATGTTTGTTCTTGCATTTGGATTTATGAATGCACAAAAAGCACAGTTTGGAATTAAAGGAGGTTTAAATATCGCAACAATAACTGGGGATGATACTTCAGGAGTTAGTTCTATAATAGGTTTTAATGTAGGCGCTTTTACGGAAATTAAAATTTCTGAAAAATTTTCTATCCAACCTGAATTATTATACTCAACTCAAGGGGCAAAAGTAGATTCTGATGGAGATAATGTTGACTTTATACTTTCTTATTTGAACATTCCTATAATGGCCAAATATTATGTTTCACCTAAATTTAGCTTAGAAGCAGGTCCGCAAATTGGATTTTTAACATCTGCTAAAGGAAAAGCTATGGGAGTAAGTATTGATGTAAAGGATTTCTTCAATTCTACCGATTTTGGATTAAATCTTGGTGGTGGATATGATTTTACTAAAAATTTATCTGCTGGTTTAAGATATAATTTGGGTCTTTCTAATATCGCTAAAACAGAAGCTGGCGACAATACCAAATCTCAAAATAGTGTGTTTTCGATTTCTGTAGGCTATAAATTCAATTAATGTTAGAACTAATATAGACCACTCAAGAAATTGAGTGGTTTTTTTATGTCTAAAAATACCGTTACTTTGCTTGTATGAATTGGAAAACGGATATTAAAAATTTTCAATCCTATTTAAGGATCGAGAGAGGATTGTCGAAAAATACTATTGATAATTATTCTTTTGATATCGAACGTTTATGTCTTTTTTTGGATGAAAACGCTATTTCAGTTTCGTCCTTAAAAATAAATGAAGAAACCATTCAGCAGTTTATTTATAACGTTTCGAAAGAAGTTAATCCTCGGTCGCAAGCTAGAATAATTTCGGGTTTAAAAAGTTTTTTTAGCTATTTAATCTTTGAAGATTATCGAACGGATAATCCAATGGAATTAATAGAAACTCCAAAAACAGGCAGAAAACTTCCAGATACTTTAGCTGTCGAAGAAATAGATGCTTTAATTTCGGCTATCGATTTAAGTTCCAAAGAGGGAGAACGCAATCGGGCAATGCTTGAAACGCTTTATGGTTGCGGACTTCGGGTTTCGGAGCTGATTTCCCTTAAAATTTCAGACTTATTTTTTGATGAAGGTTTTATCAAAATTAATGGTAAAGGAAATAAACAACGTTTTGTTCCTGTGGGGAAACTAACGCAAAAGTACATTCAAATTTATAGAGATTACAAACGAGCTGACCTCACTATCAAGAAAGGTTATGAGGATACTTTATTTTTAAATAGGAGAGGAAGTCAATTAACAAGAGCAATGATTTTTACCATAATAAAAGATTTAGCTACTAAAATAGAATTGAAAAAATGCATTAGCCCACATACTTTGCGCCATTCTTTTGCAACGCATCTACTGGAGAATGGTGCAGATTTACGATCCATTCAGTTGATGTTAGGTCACGAATCAATTACTACTACAGAGATTTATGTCCATCTTGATCGAAAATTTTTAACTGAAGTGATAAATAATTTTCATCCTAGAAAATAGTGTTCAGTTTTTAGTTTACAGTATTCAGTATAAAAAAATTGCGGTATAAATCATAAAATGATTTATACCGCAATTAAAAATTTATCTCTTACTGATCACTAAATTACTGAATACTGAACACTACTATTTAGCGATATTCACCGCTCTAGTTTCTCTAATTACGGTAACCTTTACTTGACCGGGATACGTCATTTCAGTTTGAATTTTTTGGGATATTTCAAAAGATAAAGTAGCAGCATTGTCATCTGATACTTTTTCACTTTCTACAATAACACGAAGTTCTCTACCCGCTTGAATGGCATATGCATTTTTTACTCCGCTGAATCCGTAAGCTACTTCTTCTAAGTCTTTCAAACGTTGGATATAAGAATCCAGAACCTGTCTTCTTGCACCGGGTCTTGCACCTGAAATGGCATCACAAACCTGAACGATTGGAGAAAGCAGGGATTTCATTTCAATTTCGTCGTGGTGAGCTCCAATGGCGTTACAAACTTCTTCTTTTTCACCATATTTTTCAGCCCATTGCATTCCTAACAAAGCGTGAGGCAAGTCACTTTCTGCATCGGGTACTTTTCCAATATCGTGAAGCAAACCAGCTCTTTTGGCTAGTTTTACATTCAATCCTAATTCGGCTGCCATAATTCCACAAAGTTTGGAAACTTCGCGAGAGTGTTGCAATAAATTTTGTCCGTATGACGAACGGTATTTCATACGACCCACAACTTTTATTAATTCAGGGTGCAAACCGTGAATTCCTAAATCTATAACGGTTCTTTTTCCAACTTCGATAATTTCGTCATCAATTTGTTTGGTAGTTTTGGCAACGACTTCTTCGATACGAGCTGGGTGAATTCGTCCGTCAGTTACCAATTTATGCAAAGCCAAACGTGCTATTTCTCTACGAACAGGGTCAAAACATGAGAGAATAATCGCTTCTGGTGTATCATCAACAATGATTTCAACTCCTGTTGCAGCTTCAATGGCTCTAATGTTTCTACCTTCACGACCAATTATTCTGCCTTTTACATCATCCGATTCGATGTTGAAAACAGATACACAGTTTTCTACAGCTTCTTCGGTACCAACTCTTTGAATAGTGTTGATGATAATTTTCTTAGCTTCTTGTTGTGCTGTTAATTTTGCTTCTTCAATAGTGTCTTGAATATGGGACATTGCTTGCGTTTTTGCTTCTGCTCTCAAGCCTTCAATCAATTGATTTTTAGCATCTTCGGTAGATAAACCTGCAATGACTTCCAATTGTTGCAAATGACTTTTGTGAAGTTTGTCAACTTCAACTTGTTTCTTGTCTAATGTTTCAATTTTGGAATTGTATTCAATGGTTTTTGCCTCATAGTCATCATTTACCTTTTTGGCTTTTGACAATTCGTTTGAAATTTGAGATTCTTTGTCTCTGATTCTTTTTTCGACTTCGGCCATTTTTTGGTCACGTGCAAGTATTACTTGCTCATGTTCTGACTTTAATTCGATAAATTTTTCTTTTGCTTGAAGAATTTTATCTTTCTTGATGTTTTCACCCTCAAGATTCGCATCTTTAAGAATAGAAGTTGCTTCTTTCTTAGCGTTTTTAATCAAATTAGAAATATTACTTTTCTCTATTATTTTGGCTAACCCAAAACCTCCTGCAATGCCTGTAATTCCTAAAATAAGTATTGTTAAAATGTCCATAGTTGTTAAAATTTATATATAAAAAAAGCCTACATTAGATTGCTTGAATAAACTCGAAAAGTAAAGTTTTGAGCTAACTCGTTGTTCAAGCTTCCAAACTGAATTGGCTTGCTATAGTAACGATGATTTGCTCATTCTAATTTATTAGTGTTGAGTTTACCAAATGTGAACTAATGTAGGCAGTATCTTAGTTTCTGTAAAGAACGTGTTTAATCTTTTTAATCTTGGAGATATTGATCTAAAAGCGCATTGATTTTTTTAATTCTGTCCATGGTTGCAACACCATCTATAGCATTATCAATTTGTTTTTGTTCTGATTGTGAGGCAAATTGCAAAGCACACATGGCTAGTACATCTTGTTTGTCACGAACGGCATAATTTTCTTCAAATTGCTTAATCATTGTATCAATTTTCTTAGAAGCACTTCTGAGCCCTTCTTCTTGAGAGAGTTCCACAGTTAGTGGATAGACTCTGTCCGCAATCGATATCTTAATTTTAAGCTTTTCGTCCATATTTTTTACTAATCTGATAGCTGAGCTATGCAGTAATCAATTTCACGAATTAATGAATTTATTTTAAGCTTGGTATCTCTTTTATTCTCTTCACTGCCCAGTAATGCGTTGGCTATTTTAAGTGTTTCATACTGCGTTTTTAAGGCCTCAATCTCTTGATACTGAGTTTGTATGATAGCTGCAGATTTTGTCAATTCAATTTTCAAATCTTGATTTTTGTTTTTTAAACTATCTATTTTGGAAAATAGTTTTTCAATTTTATTTTCAAGAGTATCAATTATTTCTGCAATTACACTCATAATGATTCCAAAGTATTACTTTATCTCACAAAGTTAATATTCCTTTTTATTTTTACACTATTTAATTTACTTTTTTATCTTAAAAAAAATCAAATATCAGTAAAACAGCATTTTACAAATTAGATATATATACTTTCTTTTAAACAACTTTTTTTTATCTTAGCAAAAATGTATGTTATGAGATTAACCCTTTTCTTACTGTTTTTATATGGTTCTGTTATAGCCCAAATCCAATATCCTAAAGATTATTTTCAACCTCCGCTAGATATTCCTATGCAATTGTCGGGTAATTTTGGAGAGTTAAGACCCAATCATTTTCATGCTGGTTTTGATCTTAAAACCCAGCAAAAAGAGGGGCTAGAAGTTCATGCTGTTGCCGATGGATATGTGTCTAGAATAAAAATTTCGACCTTTGGAAACGGAAAAACGATTTACATCACGCATTCCAACGGCTATACTTCGGTTTATGGTCATTTGCAAAAAGCTACTGGTGTCATTGAAGAATTTATCAATAAAGAGCATTATAAGGAGCAGTCTTTTGAAATTGAAAGATTTCTAAAACCAGGTGAGCTCGTGGTCAAAAAAGGACAAATCATTGCGCTTTCTGGAAATACTGGCGCTTCTGAGGGGCCACATTTGCATTTCGAATTTAGAGATAACATCACGGAGAATATTATAAATCCGATGCTTTTTGGATTTGACAAATTTATGAAAGATACCAAAAAACCGATTATTTTTAATATTTACGCCTATCCGCTAGGCGAGGAAGGAATGGTCAATCAATCCAGAAGACCTTTGCTGCTCAATCTTATTTTGCAAAAAGATGGAACCTATTTGGCTGATAAAGTGGTGACAAATGGTAAAGTAGGTTTTGGGATAAATACTTTTGATTATGACGATGTTTCATTTAATAAAAATGGTGTTTATAAAGTGCAGACCTTTTGCAACGGAACACCTACTTTTGGCTATCAGTTTGATACCTATTCCTTTGACGAAATGCGGTATGTGAATGCACTGATTGACTATTCAATGTATAAAAAAACGCAACAAAGAGTGCAGAAATTATTTATGAATAGTCCTTACAATTTAAGTATTATTAAATCAAATGCTTCGAATGGCGTTATCAATAGTACGCCAAATTTTATGACTCAATGTACAGTCGAAGTGTCTGATTTTTATGGTAATATGACTAAAGTATATATTCCAGTAGTCAATCAAGTTTTGCCTGTAATTCTGTCCAAAGAACCAGAATCAAAATATCGGGTGAAAGCCAAAAATGAATCTAATTTTACCAAGGAGAACGTGTCTGTTTTCTTTCCTGCTGATACTTTTTATGAAGATTTCAACTTGAATTTTGATGTTAGAAATGATACTTTATTTCTCCACTCCGATATTGTTCCAGCGCACACTAACTTTACTATCGAAATTGAAGATCATAAATTTAGTGAAGATCAAAAAGAAAAATTGTTTATCGGATATCTTGGAGGCAGTAAAATTGGGTATAATTATACCACTCGAAAAGGGGACGTTTTTACGACGAAAGTAAAAACTTTAGGAAAGTATGCTTTAATTTTAGATACCGTTCCTCCAAAAATTAGTATTGCAAAACCTATTGAAGGCAAATGGTTAACGAATAATAAGTACATTCAGTTCACTATAAATGATGAGTTGTCAGGGATAAAATCCTATAATGGATATTTAAATGGCAAATGGATTTTATTTGAATATGATAATAAAACAAAAAAAATTACACATAATTTTAGCGATGGAGTGGTTGCTGAAGGTGCAAATGAATTAAAAATTATTGTGGTGGATAATTTAGGAAATTCTACTATCTTTGAAACTAAGTTTTTTAGAAGTCAAAAACAATAAAATCAAATTCCTTGGGTTTAAATAAAAAAATACTTGTCGTCCTTTTTTTCTGTTGTGGGTTAGTAGCTGTTGCTCAAAATGCCCGCATAAAAGGAGTAATTCTTGATAAAAATAATCAACCAGTAACTAATGCTAATGTATCTTGCCAGAACGTTGGTGCAGAATCAAACGCCAATGGTTTTTATGTTTTGTCGGTGCCAGCAAATCAAAAAGTAATCGTTGTTTTTTCGCATGTTTCCTTAAAAAAAGCTACTGTTGCCGTCACTTTAAAACCAGAGGAAGAGTATGAATTCAATTTGGTTATGAATGACAAGGACGAGCAAATGGGCGAAGTTATTGTTACAGTAAATAATAAAAAACGAGTACAAGGAATCACGACTATAGAACCCGCAATGATTCGGAAAATTCCTGGAGCCAATGCAGGTGTTGAAAATATTTTGAAATCTTTACCTGGCGTAAATTCTAATAATGAATTAAGTACGCAATATGCAGTTCGTGGCGGAAATTATGACGAAAATTTAGTTTATGTAAATGAAATAGAGGTCTATCGTCCATTTTTGATTCGGTCTGGACAGCAAGAAGGTTTGAGTTTCACGAATACCGATCTGGTTCAAAATATCGATTTCTCTGCTGGAGGTTTTCAAGCAAAATATGGGGATAAATTATCTTCGGTTTTGGATATTACTTATCGAACACCAACTAAATTTGGAGCGGTTGCCGAAGCTAGTTTTCTTGGCGCAAGCCTTGCTGTTGATGCCGTTTCTAAAAATGGGAAATGGTCCGAGGTTTCTGGAATTCGCTACCGAAATAATTCACTTTTGGTAAAGAGTCAAGAAACCCAAACTAATTATACACCCGTATTTGCTGATTTTCAGACCAATGTTAATTTTAAGCCTTCAGACAAATTGGAATTTAGTTTTTTAGGTAATATTTCATCCAATGATTACAAGTATCAGCCTTTGACAAGACAAACTAATTTTGGGACTATTGATGATCCAATGGCATTAGTTATCTATTACGAAGGACAAGAAAAAGACAAGTACACCACTACTTTTGGAGCCATAAAAACTACATACACAGCTTCAAAAAATTCTACTTACAAACTTATTGCTTCGACTTATCACACCCAAGAAAAAGAATATTACGATATTTTGGCGCAATACCGTTTGGGCGAAGTAGATTCTAATTTGGGTTCTGAAAATTTTGGAGATGTTAAATTCACACGTGGAATTGGAGGACAACTCAACCACGCCAGAAATGATTTGGACGCTTTAATTGTAAATGCCGAAATGAAAGGAATTCATAATTGGAAAAAAAACCAATTCGAATGGGGCGCAAAATTCACTCGAGAATCCATTCGTGATCGCGTTATTGAATGGGAAGTAATTGATTCGGCAGGATTTTCTATAAATCCGCCAATTAAATTTTTACCAAAAAATGACCAGCCTTATGCTGCTTATTCTGGACCTTTAGTTCCGTATCAAAATGTTAGAGCGACTAATTTTGTTGATATTAATCGATTTTCAGGTTATTTACAGTGGAGTAGAAAAGGTTATATTGGCGACAACGAAATTTGGATGAATGCTGGAGTTCGTTCTCAAAGTTGGACTGTTTCTGGAGATAATATTACGAGTTCCAACCAAACCGTTTTTAGTCCAAGAGCACAATTTTCAATAAAACCCAATTGGAACAAAGATATGTTTTTCCGTCTTTCGGGCGGTTTGTATCATCAGCCACCTTCTTATCGAGAGTTGCGCGATGCCGATGGAGTCGTGCAACCTGAGGTAAAAGCGCAGCAATCCATACATATTGTTTTGAGCAATGATTATAGTTTTAAAATGTGGGACCGTCCTTTCAAGATGGTTTCCGAAATTTATTATAAATCATTAACAGATGTTAATCCATATACTTTGGACAATGTTCGAATTCGATATGAAGCCGCCAATATTGCAAAGGCTTATGCTCAAGGATTAGATTTTAGATTGAATGGGGAATTTGTTCCGGGAACGGAATCTTGGTTTAGTTTCGGTTATCTAAAGACCGAAGAAAATAGTGATGGAAAAGGTTATATTGCAAGACCAACCGACCAACGATTAAAATTTGCACTTTTGTTTCAAGATTATATGCCAAAGATTCCAACGATAAAATTATACCTGAATTTAGTCTATAATACAGGATTGCCAGGAGGTTCGCCATCGTATGCCGATCCTTATTTGTACCAAAACAGATTGAGAGATTACCGTCGTGCCGATGTTGGTTTTTCTAAAGTTTTGATTGATGAACAAAATCCAACTACAAAAAGGTGGTTGCAACCTTTCAAAGAGCTCGCCATCGGATTGGAAATTTTCAATCTTTTCAACAATCAAAATGCGATTACCAATACTTGGGTTCGTGATGTGTATTCTAAAAATCAATACGCGATCCCAAATTATATGACCACACGAGTTTTTAATGTGAAAGTGAACATGAGGTTTTGATGTCGCAAAGTTTACGTAAAAGAATACCGCAGATTCGATGATTATATTTTAAATCGGCGAATCTGCGGTTAATAAATACTACTGACTCTTTAATGCTTTCTCCAAACTTTGGTTTCGTCAAAAATATGTTGCAAAATAGCAGCTTCTTTTTCATCAAAATCCATATTTCTGCGGCTCATCACTAGTCTAGCTGTTTCAAAAGCTTTATTCGTTTTATAAATAGCAAAACCTGCAGCTCCACCCCAAGAAAAACTTGGCACAAAATTGCGAGGAAATCCTGTGCCAAAAACATTGGAGCTCACTCCAACAACAGTACCAGTATTGAACATTGTATTGATTCCGCATTTGCTGTGATCGCCCATCATTAATCCACAAAATTGAAGCCCTGTTTTTTCAAAAGACTCCGTTTCATAATTCCAAAGTTTCACCTCTTCATAATTGTTTTTAAGGTTGGAAGTGTTGGTATCAGCTCCGATATTACACCATTCGCCCAGTACAGAATTTCCTAAAAACCCATCGTGACCTTTGTTGGCATAGTTAAATAAAACTGCATTATTCACTTCGCCACCAATTTTAGAATAAGAACCAATAGTGGTTGCTCCATATATTTTTGCTGCCATTTTCACAATGGCGCCTTCACACAAAGCAAATGGCCCACGAATAACCGCAGATTCCATTATTTCGGTATTTTTTCCAATATAAATTGGGCCTTTTGAAGCATTCAACGTGACAAATTCTAATTTGGCACCTTCTTCAATAAATATATTTTCTTTAGAAATGGTATTGACGCTTTTCGGAATGGGTTGTGATTTTCTATCTTGAGTCAAAAGTTCAAAATCTTCCTGAATAGCAGCCGCATTTTTAGAAAAAATATCCCAAGTATTTTCAATTCGAATACAATCTCCTTCGAATTCTATAATTTCATAAGTATCAAAATCTACTTCTTCTTGATTTTCATTCGTATAAAACGCAATAACATCTTCTCCTTTAAAAATGGCTTGATTCGAAGAAAGATTACTAACCATTTCGGCTAAAATTGTGTTGGGAAGAAAGGAAGCGTTAATCATCACATTTTCCTCCATTTCCACCATGGGAAATTTCTCAGACAAATACTCTTCGGTTAATGTTGTTGTGGTAGAACCCAAGCGCAATTCCCATTTTTGACGAATTGGGATAATTCCAACGAGAATGTCGGCAACAGGACGGGTATATGTAAAAGGCAATAAAGCATTTCTGGCTGGTCCATCGAAAAGTATGTAATTCATAAAAAGTTTATTTGTTTAATAGGGTATTTGTTTATTTGAAAAATCAAATTCGACAATCTTCCTTTAAATAGTCTTGGTGCCAAAGTTACAATTTTTTTTAAATCGTACTAAAATAAAAAAAGCCCCACAATTTGCGGAGCTTCCTATTATTAAACTGATAACTATTATTTACCGTGTTTAGCGTATTTAGTTTTGAATTTATCAATACGTCCTGCAGTATCAATAAGTTTAGATTTCCCTGTGTAAAATGGGTGCGAAGTTCTAGAGATCTCCATTTTTACAACGGGATATTCAACACCATCAACAGTGATTGTTTCTTTAGTATCCGCAGTAGATTTAGTGATAAAAACGTCTTCATTTGACATGTCTTTGAAGGCAACTAATCTGTAATTTTCTGGGTGAATTCCTTGTTTCATCTTTCTTTTTATTTATTTTTTGAGCATTTTAATTTTGAAGCTTTCTCGACTTTCGAAAAAGGTGTAAATGCAATTACTCTTTTGTTTAAAATCCTTTTCTCATTTTGAGTTTGCAAATTTACACTTATTTTTCAATAAACAAATCTTTGAAGCGGTTTTTTTATGCAATTACAGCAACGATTTTTGGCTGCGAATATATCAGGAATTGTTATATTTGTACATTATTAAATAAATACTTTCAATTATGAACGAAGTTATAAAGAAAAACGGAATTTCCTATGGGATTATTACAGGTGTTGTTAGCGCATTAATCACAACGGCTATTTATTCAATTGATTTGAATCTTTTTACAAAATGGTGGCTAGGGATTATGATATTTTCAATTTACATTATTATTGGAATTGTATTATTATCAAAAACAAAAAAAGAATTAAAAGGTATCTTTTCTTTTAAAGAGGCGTTTACTACTTATTTTATTTCAGCTGTCATTGGAACCTTAATTTCTGTAGGCTTCAACATCCTTTTGTTTAATTTTATTGACCCTTCTGCAAAGGATACTTTAAATGATATTGTCATGAAATACAGTGCCGAAATGATGCAAAAATTTGGAACGCCATCAGCGGTAATTAGCGAAGCTGTTAAGAAAATGCAAGAAAATAATCCCTATTCTACTATTGAACTTATGAAAGGGGCTGTTTACAGCATCATTGGAAGTTCTATTTTTGGATTATTGTTAGCCTTAATCTTCAAAAGCAAACCTTCTCAAGAATAAAACATAAATGAATTTATCCCTACTTATTCCGCTTCTTAATGAAGACGAATCGATCAAAGAGCTTTATACTTGGATCATTTCGATAATGAAATCCAACAATTATTCCTACGAAGTTATTTTTATTGATGATGGAAGTACCGATAATTCTTGGGCAATTATCGAAGAGCTAGCCACCGAAAATCCAAATGTAAAAGGCATTCGGTTTATGAAAAACTTTGGAAAATCACAAGCCTTACACGCTGGTTTTGCTAAAGCTCAAGGTGATGTTATTATTACGATGGATGCCGATTTGCAAGATAGTCCCGAAGAAATCCCAGGTTTATATGAAATGATTGTTGACCAAAATTTTGATTTGGTTTCGGGTTGGAAAAAGAAACGATACGATTCTGTGGTTGCCAAAAATCTTCCATCCAAACTATTCAATTGGGCAGCGAGAAAAACATCGGGCGTACAATTGAATGATTTTAATTGCGGATTGAAAGCCTATAAAAATGTGGTTGTGAAAAACGTTGAAGTTTCGGGGGAAATGCACCGTTACATTCCTGTTTTGGCAAAAAATGCTGGTTTCAATAAAATTGGCGAAAAAGTAGTACAACACCAGGCTCGAAAATATGGCGAAACTAAATTCGGAATGGATCGTTTTGTGAATGGTTTTCTGGATTTAATTACCATTTGGTTTTTATCTCGATTTGGAAAAAGACCGATGCACTTGTTTGGCGCTTTGGGATCGATGATGTTTATTATTGGATTTTTTGCAGCTGGATATATTGGAATATCCAAATTATATCATTTGTATAATGGAATGAAATACACTTTGGTTACGAACAATCCTTGGTTTTTCATCGCTTTGACTACGATGATTTTGGGAACTCAATTGTTCTTGGCTGGATTTCTGGGCGAAATTATTTTGAGAACTAAGAATAATGAGGAACGATATAAGGTTTGGAAAGAGATAAATTAGACAAACTTGAGGACTCAATTTTCGTCCTCAACCTTAAATAGCTATGGAAATAGAAGTTATTCAAAATAAAATATTTCAAATTCGAGGCTGCAAAGTAATGCTGGATTTTGATTTAGCATTGTTGTATAATACTGAAACGAAGGTTTTTAAACAATCTGTTAGGCGTAATATAAATAGATTTCCAAAAGATTTCATGTTTGAACTTACTGAAAATGAGTTCGATAGTTTGAGGTCACAAATTGTGACCTCAAACCGAGGAGGAAATAGATATATGCCTTTTGCCTTCACTGAACAAGGAATTGCAATGCTTTCGAGCGTATTGAATAAGTGAAAAAGCAGTTGAAGTCAGTATCTCAATTATCAGGGCATTTGTAACTTTTAGGCAATTCTCTTTGACGTATAATGAATTAAAAGATAGGATTTCAGCAATAGAAAGCCAATTTCCCGATATTTACAAAGCTTTAAATTATCTGGTTGACAAAGATGCAGTTTCTAAAAATAACGAAGAAAGAAACAAAATAGGTTACAAAAAATAATCGTAACTTAGCTCAACTAACCCTGATAGTAGCGGAAATTCTTTTTGAGAAACGACTATTTTTTGTGAAATAAAAAAGGCGACCAATCCCGATAGCTAACGGGACTCTATTAATTTTACAAAAAAAGGAGTTTGAAAAAAGATTACCTCACATATTTTCAATTTTAAGCGGAGTTC
>JBBQSZ010000051.1:0-23167 GCA_038234745.1 Flavobacteriales bacterium
GTACTATTTTAGGGAAAATGGTAAATAGAAAACCATCAATTTTATGAATAATTTGCATAAAGCGACAAGGAATTTTTACTTTTTTTGAAGATTTTATTTTCGAAAAGAGACTGATTATTTTAATGGAAACAAATCTAATAAAAAATAGGTTTCAAAAGGCAATTTATCGGATAGAAATCCAATCTTTTCCACAATAAAACATCGGCAAACAAATTTGAAATAAATACTAAAAGAATGCAAGAGTTTATCGTGTTGTATTAGTGCTAATTAGTGTTCTAAATTAGGAAACTATAGAAATAATTAGAGAGCAAATCTTGTGTCTAAGGTTCAACATAAACTCAGATAAGTACAAATCTGAAACACGGTCAGGCTGAGCAATACAATTGACCGCCTTCAACTTACAAAGTGACTGCGGTCGAATGTTTGTTGGTTCAAGAATAAATTATAACTTTGTAAAGCGGTGCTATTCAAATAGTACGTATTCAAAATAAAGCAAGCTATGGCAGTCCCTTTTACAGCAGTTGGGCGAACGAATCCCAGCCAACCTCAAAATACCTTACGGTATTATCCAAGAGCCACCCAAAGCGGTGTTATCGATTTAGAAGAATTGTCAGAACGCGTATCGGCTAGTTGCTCAGCAACGCCCTCCGATTGTTCAGCGGTTATTATTGGTTTGGTTACCGAAATTTCAAAATCGCTTGACCAAGGAAATATTGTTCGTTTAGGACAACTGGGCTCCTTTCAGGTAAGTGTTCAAGGCACAAGTAGCCCGAGTCCTGAGGAGCTTACTTCCAAAAATATTTCGAGAAGCTCTATTGTTTTTCGACCCGGAAAAAAATTAAAGACGATGCTGAATCAATTGAAGTTTTATAAGAAAAAGTGAGAATGTAACGCTAGCACATAAACCTCCTGAGTATCATTTTTCGGAATAGAAACAAAAGCCCCTCATTTTGTACAAAAATCCCACTTCCAATAAGTAAAAAAACAGTCCCTTCCCTCTCAAAAAGAAATCATTCGCTTTCTGAAAAAACTGAGCACGATTTATCCAAGTGACATCAAAAAAGAATTTATTAAGGTCAAAGAGCGTTTTGTCGAACTAGAAAAAAACAAATATGAGAAAAGAGCTTTCCTCTATCTTGATATCATTTCTTGGCTGGAAAGCAAAATCGAAAACCGAAAAATTAGTGATATTATTAAGGAAAAAGCCAAATTGAGTAATCGATAGATTTAATACTCCAACAATTCCAGCAACTCCTTTTCGAATCGACCTTTCGGCAAATACTGATCTTCTAATGCTTTTGTAAACGGGATTGGACTATCTAAACTCGCTACACGTTTAACTGGTGCATCGAGATATTGGAAACAATTTTCCATAATTAAGGCTGAAATATCGCTGGCAATCCCTCCAAACATAGAGTCTTCTTGGTAAATAATCGCTCGTCCCGTTTTCTTCACCGAAGCATAAATAGCTTCCGTATCCAAAGGTTGCAAAGTTCTTAAATCCAATACATCAGCTGAAATTCCAGGATTTAAAGCTAAAGTGTCCAAAGCCCAATGAACCGCAGCGCCATAAGCGATTATCGTGATTTGCCTTCCTTCTTTCAACAAAGCAGCTTTTCCTAACGGGATCGTGTAATAATCGGTGGGAACATCTTGATGAATGGTTCTGTATAATTGTTTGTGTTCAAAAAACAAAACAGGATTTGGATCGTTGATAGATTCGTTCAGCAATCCTTTGGCATCGTAGGGAAAAGCTGGATAAACTACTTTCAAACCGGGCGTTTTGGTAAACCAAGCTTCATTAGTCTGCGAATGAAAAGGCCCTGCTTGGGTTCCAGCACCGCAAGGCATCCGAACCACTACATCGGCTTTTTCTTGCCAACGATAATGTGTTTTTGCTACTAAATTCACGATTGGATTAAATCCTGTAGAAACAAAATCGGCAAACTGCATTTCGACAATGACTTTGTAACCATTGATAGACAAACCCATTGCTGCCGAAACCACAGCACTTTCGCAAATGGGTGTATTGCGAATTCGTACTTTTCCAAACTGTTCGACAAAGCCTTCAGTAATCTTGAAAGCACCACCATATTCGGCGATGTCTTGACCCATCATGACTAAGTTTTTGTGTCGCGCCATTGATTGCCTCAAACTGCTGGAAATAGCGTCTATAAATCGAATATTTTTAGTTTCTGATAAATGTTTAATTTCTTGAAATTCAAATGATTTGTAAACATCATTTAATTCTTCTTCATAAGTAGATTCAATTTCAGGTTCAACATTTGCAATTGCCCAATTTTCATCAATTTCTACCTTGATTTGCGTTTGCAAATTAGCATCACAATCGTATGAAAGAATATTATTTTCAACTAGAAATTTTCTATAATTTTCTACAGGATCTTTCATAGACCAAACGTCAATAAGCTCTTGGGGAACGTATTTACTACCACTCGCCTCTTCGTGACCGCGCATTCTAAAAGTTTTGAATTCAAATAAAATAGGACGTGGATTTTGAATCATCGAAGCTTTTAATTCCGACAATTTATGATAGACCTCAAGGATATTATTTCCGTCGATAATATGACTTTCTATTCCGTAACCAATGCCTTTGTCGGCAATATTTTTGCATCGAAATTGCTCGTTGGTAGGAGTCGAAAGTCCGTAGCCATTGTTTTCGACAATGAACATTACGGGCAATTCCCAAACTGCGGCAATATTCAAAGCTTCATGAAAATCGCCTTCGCTTGTGGCTCCTTCCCCAGTAAAAACGGCTGTTATTTTTCCGTTTTGTTTTAATTTATTTGCCAAAGCAATTCCATCGGCAATGCCTAATTGTGGACCAAGATGTGAAATCATTCCAATAATCTTGAATTCTTGTGTGCCAAAGTGAAAACTGCGATCTCTGCCTTTGGTAAAACCATTGGCTTTGCCTTGCCATTGCGAAAAAAGTCTTTGCAACGGAATATTTCGCCCTGTAAAAACACCCAAGTTTCGGTGCATGGGTAAGATGTATTCGTCAGCATCTAAAACGGCTGTCACGCCAACAGAAATGGCTTCTTGACCAATTCCAGAAAACCATTTTGACACCTTTCCTTGACGGATAAGAATCAGCATTTTTTCTTCGATTAATCTTGGCTTTAATAGTTTTTTATATAAATCTAATAATTGTACGTCGCTAAGATTTTTTCGGTCGAAAGTCATTGGAATTCATTTTTTCAATTGTATTTCAAAAGTATAAAAAATAACAGTCTTGTGTTCAATTGTTTAATTGTTTTAAATTTTGATTCGAAATTCTTAAAATTATATACAGTAATCTTATTTAGATTAAATAAGTTATTAACATAAGTTGCTAGTATTAAAACATTTATATAAATTTAACATTATTAATAACTAAAACTTTTAATTATGAGGAGAACATTATTAATTTCATTGATGATTTGTACATTCATTACGTTTGCACAAAAAAAGACCAATGGTACTATTTTTATAGACCATCCTGCTATTGCAGTTGTTGAAGGGATGACACAAGCTTTTGTAAATGGAGACACTGATAAAGTGGCCAGTTATTTAACGGATGATTTTAAGTTTTTTAATGGTGTAAATACGAACAAAAGCTACAAAGGTCAAGACAAAGCTTCGTATTTAAAGAATGTTAAAGGCTGGAAAGATGGACTTGATTATTACAGTATCAAACGTGCTCCGGGCGCTTATCCAGATGCTTTAGAGTATAAATATGACACTCAAAAAGATGTAGTTTGGGTCCAAACTTGGGAGACTTTGAAGGGCGTTCACAAAAAAACCGGTGTTAAAGTTGATATGCCAATACATCGCTTGTTTGTAGTCACCAAAGACGGAAAAATAAAATCAATAACTGACTATTCTAATAGTAGTATTGGTGATGAAATTAATCAGAGTTATGACGTTCGAGAAAACGGAACTATATACAATCATCACGAAAACATTAATACGGTTAGAAAAATGGTGTATGCTTTTGAAAACAAAGATTTTGAAAAAGCATATGCTCCTTATGATGAAAAAGCACAATTTAGGGATATAAATTTGCCCGGAAATAAGACGTTTACTTTAGAGGAACAAAAAGCAAATGACAAAAAATTATTAGCTGCCTATGACCTTGAAAGTGTTGATATGGTTGGTTATCCTGATTATTTGCATTATAATCTTGAAGATGCAAAAGTGGTACTATCGTGGTGGAATTTTAATTTTGTTCGTAAATCAGATAAAAAACAAATTCAAGTTCCCATTTTGCTTATGGATAACTTTAATGATGCTGGAAAAATAATTGAAGAAACTGCTTATTATAGCGCAAAAGCTATGGATTAAAAGTTCGAATTAAAGAAAAAAAAGAGGTTGCCCTTTTGAGACAACCTCTTTAAATTCATTTTTGAGTCTTAATCTTTCACACCTAATTTATTTAGAATAGTGTCCATCAAACACCATTTAGACATAGAAGATTGTAACAAATTGGCTCCCACAAAAGCAGTAAACCACAACCAATTTAGGTTTACGTAAACAGCTAATAAAATACTGATAAGAATAAAACTTCCAGCAATACCTCTTACGATTCTATTTTTCATAATGTAATGGTGAGGCGTCTTAATTTCGTCCTCTTTTTTTTATTAATAAATTAGTTATTGGCTACATCTTTCGATGTTAAGCACAGCAATATGAATATTTGATTTCGAAACTTGTACATTATTAAAGTCTTTAACCATTTCAAAAAGTCCATCTACTTTTTCTTCTTTGACAAAGGTATAAAACAACACTGATTCTGTTTCTTGCATACTGGTTGCAAACCAATTAGCTTCCATATCATCTTCAGAATTGTCTTTAAATCCTTTTACGTTTTTATAGGAATAGGATTTTACTTGAACCTTTTTGAGAATTTGTTTGATATCATTCTCAAATTCACTGACCGCGGTTATTAGTAGTAGTTTCATATTTTTAGTTTTTAAATGTCGTTTTCTTCTTCAGATTCTTCAGTTGTTGTCTCCCATTTTTTTCTCTCTGTAATATAGTATATAATTGGCACTACAAGCAAAGTCAATACTGTAGAAACTACTGCTCCAAATACCAATGAAATAGCCAATCCTTGAAATATTGGGTCGAATAGTATAATAGAAGCTCCAATAACTACTGCTCCTGTGGTTAACAAAATAGGTGTGGTTCTCACTGCTCCAGCTTCAATAATTGCTTGTTTTAAGGGAATTCCTTCGTTCAATCGGATTTCGATAAAGTCAATCAGCAAAACCGAATTTCGAACCATAACTCCTGCCAAAGCAATCATTCCAATAAAAGATGTCGCCGTAAAATAAGCGTTTAACAACCAGTGTCCAAATACAATTCCAATCAACGAAAGTGGGATTGCCAACATCATCACCATTGGCGTTTTGAAGTTTTGAAACCAACCTACAATCAGCATATAAATTATGACAATAACTACAAGAAATGCCACACCCAAATCACGGAAAACTTCCAAAGTAATTTGCCATTCTCCATCCCATTTTACGGTAAAATCACTTTCGTCCGTGGGTTGTTCCATATACAATTCGTTTACTTTGTAACCTTTTGGCACATTCATTTTGGCTAATTTCTCATTCATTCCCAAAATCGCATACACTGGACTTTCTAACGCTCCGGCCATATCAGCCGTTACATAAACCACTCTTTTTTGGTCTTTTCTGTAAATGGTTTTCTGCAACGTATCACGAACCACTTTTACCAAATCGCTCACCGGAATCATGGTCCCTTGACTGCTTTTGATTTTCAGGTTTTGAATGTCTTGCAAACTCGTTTTATCTTTGTCATCCAACGAAAGTACGATGCCTACATTATCATTGGAATTCTCGTCATACAAATTAGAAACTGGATATTCTTTCAACAAATAGGTCAAATTTCCAACTACTTGTTGTGGTGCAATTCCGTTCAACATTGCTTTTTCTTTATCTACTTGCAATTTGTATTCGGTTTGATTATCCTCGACCATCCAATCGATATCCACGATATCGGAAGTGTTTTGCAAAATCGTTTTTACTTGTTCGGCAACTTTTATTTGATCTTTATAATTTGGTCCATAAATTTCGGCAACCAAAGTTGATAAAACCGGAGGTCCTGGCGGAACCTCTATAATTTTTACATTCGCCCCATATTTCTTGGCAATTTTCTGAATTTCAGGTCGCATTTCTTTGGCGATAGCATGACTTTGCAAATCACGATCTTCTTTGTGCAACAAATTCACCTGAATATCCGCCATATTGCTGCCACCACGCATATCATAATGACGCACCAATCCGTTGAAAGTTATCGGAGCCGAAGTACCAATATAATTTTGATAATTTACTACTTCGGGTTTGGTCGAAAGGTATTGTGCAATTTCTTTGGTTACAGCCGAAGTTCTCTCCAATGTCGTTCCCTCGGGCATATCAATCACCACTTGAAATTCGTTTTTATTATCAAAAGGCAGCATTTTTACGACCACCGATTTGGTAAAAAACATCAAAACCGATCCGAACAACAATACCACAGTCACTGCCAAAAGTATTCTTCTTTTTGAACTACTTTCCAACAAAGGACGCTCCAGTTTGTTGTATATTTTGTAAATACGACTGGTTTCCATTCCTTCGTCGTGTTTGTGTTTTTGCTCGTCTTTTTCTTGAAGCAAATGATACCCCAAATATGGCGTCACAGTCAAAGCCACGAACAAAGACAACAGCATCGCAATCGAAGCACCAATCGGCATCGGACTCATATAAGGCCCCATCATTCCGGACACGAAAGCCATTGGCAGAATCGCCGCAATAACCGTAAACGTTGCCAAAATCGTTGGATTTCCTACTTCATTTATCGCATAAATCGCCGCTTGTTTAAAAGGCAGTCGCTTCATCTTGAAATGTCGGTGCATATTTTCGGCTATAATAATACTATCATCAACGACAATTCCTACCACAAAAACCAAGGCAAAAAGAGTGATTCTATTCAAAGTGTATCCCAATAAATAGTACGCAAATAAAGTCAAGGCAAACGTCAACGGAACGGAGAAAAACACGACCAATCCACCTCGCCAACCCATTGCCAAAATCACCAAAATCGTAACCGCAATAATCGCAATTCCCAAGTGAAGCAGCAACTCCCCCACTTTGTGTGAAGCGGTTTCACCATAATTTCGAGTGACTTCTACGTGAACATCAGCAGGAATTAAATTTCGCTTCAAATGTTCTACTTTGTCAAGAATTTTTTCCGAAATTTTCATTGCATCAGCACCTTTTACTTTTCCGATAGAAATTGTAACGGCAGGATATTCTGATTTCGCAGTTTTGAATTTTTCATTGGCTTTGCCGTAACCAAAAGACACATAACTTATTGGTGTTGAAGGACCATCTTTTACCGTTGCCACTTGTTTCAAATAAACAGGCATATTTTTATTGACACCCACTACTAAGTTTTCTACATCCTCTGAATTCGATAAAAACTGACCTGTGGTAACCAAATATTCTTGGTCATTTTGTACAAAACTTCCCGATTGTGAGCTGCCATTATTGGCTTGAATCATTTGCATAATTCCCAAAGCATCCACACCGTTTTCGGCCATTTTATCTTTATCCAAAATGACTTTTAGTTCCCGATTAGCTCCACCAATTTCTTTGGTAATGGCTACATCTTTTACTTTTTCGATTTCCGAAGTCACTTCTTCGGCAATTTGACGCAACTGAAAATCGTCTTCTTTTTCACTCCAAAGCGTCAATCCCAACATCGGAACATCGTCAATCGAACGGGTTTTTACCATTGGTTTATAGACACCTTTTGGAAACATATCTTCGTGTTTCGCTAATTCGTCATACAATTTCACATACGAACGCTCCACATCCTGACCCACATAAAACTGTACAATCAACATCGCTTGACCGTTCATCGCCATTGTGTGAACGTGCTCCACGCCTTTAATGTTCGAAATAATTTTCTCCAAAGGTTTCGCCACACGACTTTCTACTTCCGTAGGACTTGCTCCTGGATAACCTACCATTACGTCCGCCATCGGAACATTAATCTGCGGTTCTTCTTCCCTTGGAATCAGAAACGAACTGTACACGCCAATAATCATCAAGGCCACCATCAACAAAATGGTCAATTTCGAATTGATGAAAAAATGGGCTATTTTACCTGAAATACCTTCTTGCATTTTGTTTTATTTATTTGGGCGTGACCCTCCAATACTTCGACAAGCTCAGTAGGTCGGGTCGGGCTATCCATTGCAATCTTTTTGTTTTTAAAGAAAAAACAAAAAGGATTTCCACTTCTATCCCTCACGCGGAATTAACATTGAATTCTTTTTTATATTTTAATTTCACTTTAATAAATCAATATAACGAAACACGTCAGTTCGAGTGTTCCGATTTTTCATCGGGATGTATCGAGAACCCTATCGTTGTATACTTCTCGATACAATTTTAAACAGTAAAGCTGTCGCATTACTATTTAAAATCACTCGAAGTGACGGAGTGCAAATTGACCACTAACTACTGAACACTAACCAAAGCTCCGTTATACAATTTCCCGTCTGCCGAAACAATGTATTGTTCACTTGCCGACAACCCGGATAAAACTTCCACTTGATTGCCAAAGTTTTTCCCGATTCGCAACCATCTCAAAATGGCAACATTTCCTGTTCCTATCGTATAAATTCCAGTCAATTGTCCTTGTTTTACTAAAGCACTTTCTGGAACTAAAACCATTTCATTTTTGGAAACCTGATTTTTGTTTTCAACTGGAAACTGTACGTTGACAAACATTCCTGACAACACCGAGGAATCGGTTTTGTCTAAATTTACTTTGACCAAATATTGACCTCCAGTATTTGTTGCCGAAACGCTTACTTCACTCACTTTTCCAGTTAGCATTTTGTTAGAGGATTTGACCAAGACTTTCACTGCCATTCCTTTTTTTATCGAAGCAATATCATTTTCCGAAACCATTGCAGTAACTTGCAATTTGGATGCGCCTTCCACACTCACCAAAGGCATTCCTGGATTCGCCATATCGCCTTCTTTCACGAAAGTGTTGGTTACCGTTCCCGAAAATGGAGCTGTTATATTCGAATAGGAAAACTGCGCCATCACTTCGTTTCGCATTTGTTTGGCACCTTCCAATCCGGCTTTCGCCATTTCGTAACGAGCCGTCATATCGTCTAATTCTTTTTGTGAGGCCGATTGTTGTTTGAACAAATTGACGAAACGATCGTAGTCTTTTTTGGCGTTGTTGTAACCCGCTGTGGCTTGCAAAATACTCGCATCTACTTGTGCTTTTTTGGCTTGCAAATCGCTGTTGTTGATGCTGACTAACAATTGTCCTGCGCCTACTTTTTGACCTACTTTTACGTGAACTTTAGTGACATAACCCATCATTCGGGTGCTTAAATTGGCAGAGTTTTCGGCTTCAATTTTTCCACTGGCAGTTACAAACGGACTGTTGTTATTTTCAGAAACTCCGCTAACTTGTACTGGAATTGCTGGTTCTTTTACAATTTGTTCGTCTTTGCTTTTCCCGCAAGCGACCATCAATAACACACTGATTGAAAGGATTGTAATTATTTTTTTCATAGTTATTTTTTTTGTTATTACATACCTGACAGGTTTTAAAAACATGTCAGGTATAATTATACTTGTTACTTCGTTAAAAATTGTAAATATTCCTGTGTAAAATCATATTCGAAAACCGCTTGTAGCAACTCTAGTTCTTTCTGATACATTTGGGTTTCTGATTGCAATAAATCGGTAGTTTTCTCTAAACCTTGTGTAAAACGATTGCTTCTAATTCGATAGGCTTCTTGCGATTGTTCCAAAGCTAGTTTCTCCAAATTCACTTTGTTTTCGGCATCTTTCAACTGACGATTTGTTTTGTTGAGTTCCAATTGACTTTGTGATTTGTATTGTTGGTTTTCTACTTTGGATTTTTGATATTCAGCTTTGGCTTTTTCCATTTTTCCAATGGATTTGTACCCGTCAAAAACTTTCCAAGACAATTGAGCTCCTACTAAATAGCCTTGGGCATTGGTTCCAAAAAGAGTATCATCATACATTTCATAACTTCCAAAAGCATTCAAGGTCGGCAAGAAATTCATCTTGCTCGATTGCCACATTTTAGCGTAAGCTTCGGATGATTTATCCATTGCTAGAATGTCTTTTCGATTATTCGAAAGAGTTGTATTATTACTTGAAATAGAAATCGTATTGCTTAACTCTTCCAATGGTTTATAGACTTTATTTGTATTATCTTCATTCAGAAGAAAAGCCAAATAATCGGAAGCATTTTGGACGTTGCTTTTGGCATATTGCAATTGGTTTTTAATTTCATTAACTCGAACTTGCACCGACAATACATCTGTTTTTTGAAGAATTCCTTGTTTGAAATAATTCTCCACTAGTTTCAAATTGGCATCAGCCGTAGCATTTGCTTTTTGTAAAACGGCTACTGCTTTATAAGACAATTGCAATTGCATAAACGATTTATTGACTTCCAAAGCTAAATATTCGCTGGTGCGTTCCGTTTGTAATTGAAAAGCCTCCATTTTAGACTTAGCAGCTTGTCGTCCATAAATTCCATCGACATTAATTAAAGGCTGCAAAACCTCAATTTTAGTCGCATAATTTTGAGTTGCTGCAGGATTATTCAATAAAGCAGGATTAAAATCCGAAGCTGTTAAAACTTCCTGATTCAATTTTGACCCAAAAGCCATCAAGGGATTTGTAGTCGAAATAGCTGTGTGCGAAGCCGTAATGCTTGGCAAAAACAAGGCATTGGACTGTCTATAATCTGCTTGTGCTGATTTGAAGGCTTGGTTCGCAATCTGGAGTTGCAGGTTTTTGTCCTTGGCTTTTTGTCCAATATCTTTTTTGGAAATAGTCAAAGTGTCTTGACTAAATCCAAGAGCCGAAACGAAAAGACTTCCAGTGATTACTATAAAATTGATTTTCCTCATAATTGATGTTCTTGATTATTAGGCAAAGATATATTCCGGGAAAAAGTTGTTCAGTAACAACTGTTACATTGGTCGAAAAAAAAATCACAGTAATAATACTTGACTAAAAAATATCTTTTATTGCGTATCCAAATTATTAGAATTTATGTATATTTATTCTGTCTCAGTTATTTTTATGATTTCTCGAAAAGTCGATAAATATCGAATAAAGCTCAAAATACATGGCCACTTTGCGAGATAATTATTCAGTAAAACAATTAGAATAGAGCTGTTCTATAAAATATAAGCTATTATTCTGGATCTACTACTGGCTACTAACACGGTTTCATAAACTTTCAAACAAAGATTTTTTTTGAATAGGCATTAATAACCACATACAAAAAAATATGGATTATATTTTATTATTACTTGCAAAAACACCCAGCCTAACATTAGAAATTGCAAAGCAAATAGCTGATAAATTGGGTTTAAGTTTTGTTCCAGAAAAGGAAAACGATACAGTCTGCTTTGCTAATAATAATGATGAACTAAGAGATGATTTCAAGCAAGTATTTGCACCCATCGATATTTTAGACTACATCTATGCGGTTTTGCATTCGCCGACCTATAGAAAAAAATACAAAGAATTTCGAAAAATAGATTTCCCGCGAGTTCCTTATCCAAAAGACAGCAACACATTTTGGAAATTGGTAAAACTAGGATCCGAAATCAGACAAATTCATTTACTGGAAAGTCCCGTAGTCGAAAAATACATCACGCAATACCCAATAAACGGCGACAACGTAGTCAGAAAAGCAAGTTTCGAAAATTCCTCTCTTTTGGAAGGGAATTTTAAAGAGGAAAATTTAAAATTTGGAAAAGTTTTTATCAACGAAACCCAATATTTCGATAACGTACCCGAAACGGCTTGGAATTTCTACATTGGCGACTATCAACCAGCTCAAAAATGGTTGAAAGACAAAAAGGAAAGAATCCTTGAATTTGAGGATATTTTGCACTATCAAAAAATCATCGTTGCCTTATCAGAAACGGATCGATTGATGAAGGAAATTGATGAAATTGCTATCGAATGAAAAGAAAACTTGCGCTAAACTTGCCAAAAAAGTGAAGCTATCAAGAACTGATAAGTATCTGAAGGTAGTTTTCTAATTTTTCGAATATGATTATCGGTTTTATAAAACAATAAAATAATGGTGGCTACAGATTAAGCAAATTTTGACAGATTATCACAGATTCAAATTAATAAAATCTATGGTATTGTGTCCCCTTTTTGAAACCAATTGCTAACAGAACAATTCAATTTTAGTATATTTGGCTAAAAATAAAACGGAGGTTTTTTTACAGACAGCCATTGCTAGCGGTTATTTTA
The DNA here is from genome assembly GCA_038234745.1 of Flavobacteriales bacterium. Taxonomy (GTDB): domain Bacteria; phylum Bacteroidota; class Bacteroidia; order Flavobacteriales; family Flavobacteriaceae; genus Flavobacterium. Next base: position 12,363 of record JBBQSZ010000051.1, read on the forward strand.
AACACAGAAAGACCAAAATATGAAATCGAAACAAAAAGATTATTTTGCGGAAAAAGCAGCAGAATATGATGGACTAAAATCCAGAACTCAAAATGTAGATACAATTGCCGAAAGTATACTAATGAATCTGTCATTATCAAAAGAGATGCATGTTATGGATTTTGGTTCGGGTACAGGATTATTATTATCTCAAATTGCTCCTTTTGTGGGTAAAATTACAGCAGTAGATATTTCGGATTCTATGATTGGTGTATTACAATCAAAAATAGATTCTATAGACTGTAAAGTTGAAATAGTGAAGCTGGATTTAACAAAAGAAACATTAGACACAAAATTCGGTGCTATTATTTCGTCTATGACAATTCACCATATTGAGAATGTTCAAACGTTATTCCATATATTTTATTCCTTACTTAATGATGATGGAGTCCTTGCCATCGCTGACCTTGACAGCGAGGATGGTTCTTTTCATTCAGAAGATACAGGAGTATTTCATAACGGATTTGATAGAACCGAATTCTTAAATTTTGCAAAAAATGCTGGATTTAAAAACTTGAAGATTCAAACAGCAAGTGTTATTGATAAAACAACCACTAGTTATCCGGTTTTCTTATTAACAGCTAAAAAATAGCAACTTAGCTGGAATCTTTTAGTTAATACTCTTGTTAATTGGCAAATTATTCTCTGGAATCACCTCTTCTTTACTTCTTTTTTCAGGTCTGATAATCATTCTCAAGGATTGATCTTTAGAGAAATAGGCAACCATCCAATTATAAAAAGTACTAATTCGGTTGCGATAGGAAATCAAAGACATCAGGTGAACGAACAACCAAATCAGCCAAGCAAAAGATCCTTTGAAATGCATTTTAGGTTTGGGCAAATCGACTACGGCTTTCATTTTTCCAATAATTGCCATCGATCCTTTGTCGTTGTAGGTGAAAGGTTTTAACGGTTTATTCTTGAGCATTGCTTTAAAATTGTCAGCTAAATTTATTCCTTGTTGAATAGCCACCTGCGCCACTTGCGGGTGTCCTCCGGGGAAAGCTGCATCGCTCATTTGAATACAAGTATCACCAATCGCATAAATATTTTTGGTATCTTGTACTTTGTTGAAGGCATCAGTAATCATTCGGGAGCCACGACCATAGCTTTCTGCAGGAATTCCTTCAAATTGTTTGGCAGAAACTCCAGCTGCCCAAATTAAGTTTTTGGTTTGTATGGTTTCTCCATCCGCAAAATAGACAATATCGTCTTTATAATCGATTACTCGAGTGTTCAGTTTGACAACCACGCCCAATTTGGTTACCGCTTCTAAAGTATCTTCTTGCGATTGCTTGCTCATTGGTGACAGCAATGCATCTCCGCCATCGACTAAATAAATATTACTTGCAGATGTTTCTAATTCAGGATATTCTCTGCGTAAAATACTTTTTCGCATCTCGGCAAACATACCTGAAACCTCAACTCCTGTTGGTCCACCACCTGCAACTACAATTGTTAATAATTTTCTTCGTTTGCGAATGTCTTTGGTAATTGCTGCTTTTTCCAAGTTTTTTAGCAAAGTATTGCGCATTTCAATAGCGTCATTCAGCGTCTTCATGGGAATGGCATTTTTCTTAACATTTTCCATTCCAAAATAACTGGTTTCAGCTCCTGTGGCAAATACCAAATGGTCATAATGCAGTTCGCCGTTGTTGAGAATAATTTTATTTTCGGCAGAAACTACTTTTAGCACTTCGCCCAAACGAAATTGAAGATTCTTTTTACCAGCAAAAAATTTCCGAAACGGATAACTGATACTTGATGGTTCCAAAAAAGCCGTCGCTACTTGATAAATTAAGGGAGGAAAAAAATTGTAGTTGTTTTTGTCAACCAGTGTTATGCTAACGTCTTTATAATTTGCTAATTCTTGCGCAACATTTATACCTGCAAATCCACCTCCTATTATTACTATTTCCATTACTTTTAATCTTAAAAATTTCTTTGGCTAAAGATACAATTATTTAGATTGATTTAAAATAAGAAAATATTAAAATTTATTGAATTTTAGATTGCTAAAAAGATTTGCAACTTCTCGACTTAAATTAACCTATTTATTTTAATTTAAAATCATTTTTAGTACTGCAATAATAATCCCAACCAAACCACCTACAACGGCACCATTCAAACGAATGTATTGCAAATCGTTGCCTACTTTGTCTTCGATTTGCTCAACCAATTCATTATTGTCCAATTTTATCAGGCTATTTCGAACCATATTACCAATTTCACTATGGAATTTAGTTAGCATCGCTGCAATAGATTCTTTCAACCACTTATTAATTTTAGCTTGTGATGTTGCATCTTTTTGTAAATCAGCTAACAAGCGGTTTAAATTAGAAATTAAGAATTGCATTAGCGAAGTTTCATCATTATCTAATTGTGTGGAAATTGTATTTTTCCAATTGCTCAACAAGTTTTGAATCGTATTTTCTGTTTCCAAATGAGTTGCTAATCTGCTTTTGAGATTATCGACTATTGACACTGTATTTTCCTCCCCATGGATTAATTTTTCAGCAAATTCAATGATCCAATTATCAAACTTAATCCGGATGGGATGTTCAGAATTTGATTTGGCTTCCGCCAATAATTCGTTCGTTTTATCTAACAGTTCTGCCGTAATCGTTTTTAGATTTATGCCTCCAGTTGTTTTCGCCAGAAACATTGTAGTTTTTTTTATAAAGTTCCGATCGCCATATTCCTTAACAGCTTCTTCTAATTTTGAAAAGATTAGTTCTTTTGTTTCGCCGTTATTTAGTGAGTTTTCACTTGCTTCAATTAGAAGTTCCCATATTTTATAATGTTCTCCATTTCGCACTGCTTTTTCCAACCATTTTCCAATCGGAGAAGCCAAATCAATCGCTCTAATTTGGGATGTTAAAATCTTTTGGATGGCATTTACAAAATCGGGTTTGTCTAATTCTGAGGATAATTTCAAGGCAATTTCACGAATGAATCCCATCGATTTTTTTTGACTGTCGGGATGCTGCAGAAAATCCAGAATTGTGGCTGCCAAATCTACTTCGCTTAATTTATCTGAAATAACTTCCGAAGACAACCATTTATTGGTAACCAAATCGACAATTCCCTCTGTCAATTTTTCTCTGTTTTTGACAATGATATTGGTGTGTTTTTTAATAAATGGAATTGGAATTTCGTGAAACAACGCTCGTACCGCAAACCAATCGGCAAAACCACCAATGGTAGCCGCCTCAAAACCTGCTATAACAATTTTCCAGCCCGGATGGGAAAGAATATCCAATCGCATCAGAGTTTCAAAAAACACCAAGCCACAAAAAGCAATAAGCAGAGAAATGGAACCGAGGTTGTTTTTCATAATAAACTAATTAACAAAAGTTGAAATTTGGTTTGCTACTTTTTCAACTTTTTTACTGGTTTAACCGCATTCGAATCGACTTTGGTTTGAAGCAATTGATTGGCCAATAATTTTTCAATTAATTCGTCTTTAGTCAAATGATGAAAAATGGTTTTGACTTTATTTTTGAAATCATCCGAAACGTCGTGATTGGGTTTGGTTTTGAAGATTTGTTTGGCCCACAAAAGGGTGTTATTTTCTTCGATGTTTTCGGCTGATGGTTTTTGAAATTTGGTGAATTTGATTCCCAATTCTCTTTCTAAATCTGGAATTTCAATTACTTCTTCTTTTTGTAGGACGGTTAACGAAAGTCCCTTTGCTCCTGCTCTAGCCGTTCTTCCGCTTCGGTGAACATAAACTTCATAAACATCTGGCAAATGATAATTAACTACATACGAAATCTCTTTAACATCGATTCCTCTGGCTGCCAAGTCGGTTGCAACCAAAATATTAATGTGTCCTTCACGAAATTGTTCCATAATTCGATCCCGAATTCCTTGTGACAAACTGCCGTGCAATGCTCCTGACGAAAATCTATTGATGGCTAAATTCTTGGCTAATTTATTAACTGCCGCTTTAGTTTTGCAAAAAATAATACCACGTTCGCCTTCTTTTGAAGTTAGAAAGTGCATTAAAACATCGAGTTTTTCAATGGGATCAACAACGATGTATTGGTGGTCAATTCCTTGATTTCCTACTGTTTGCATATCAGCGCTCACTTGAACTACATTTTTATTCAAATAGTTCTGAATCAATTGTTTGATAGTTCCTGGCATTGTTGCCGAGAAAAGAAAGGTTCTTCGGTTTTTGGGTAATTCGGCGATAATTTCATCTAAACCTTCTTTTAGAATACTAACCATTTCGTCGGCTTCGTCCAAAACGAGAAATTTTGTTTCTTTTAAACTTATAGCTTTGCGCTGAATCAAATCGATCAATCTTCCGGGTGTTGCCACAACAATATGCGTTGGCAAAGTCAAGCGTTCTATTTGTGGTTTGATGGGAATTCCACCGCAAATTTCAGCAATAGAAATTTCAGAATTATATTTTGAAAACGCTTCTAAATTAGTAAAAATTTGATGTCCTAATTCACGCGTTGGAACTAAAATAACTGATTGAATAGTAGTACACTTAGAATCGATTAATTGAAGTAATGGTAATCCAAAAGCGGCAGTTTTTCCAGTTCCTGTTTTGGCTAATCCAACAACATCTGTTTGGGTTGCTAAAAGTAATGGAATTGCCTTTTGTTGGATTTCGGTTGGCACAACAATTTTTAAATCATCCAGTGCTTTGATGATGGATTCTTGGATTCCTAAATCAGAGAATTGTTTTGACATTTTGTTGATTTACTAATTTATAAAATTGTTGATTATAAACACAACGGATTAAAGTCCGTTGCTACAATATAAACCGTTCCTACGGAACTGTTTTGTGCTTAAATTTTCTGTATATCCGATGACTGAAATCTAAATACTGAAAACTGCCTTCTGCAAACTGAAAACTTTTTTTAATCTGCTTCGTTCATAATTTTCTCGCGATACTTCTTCCCAATCAATAGCGTTAGTTTCAGTTTGTAGTCTTCAACCAACCATTCGCGGTAGTTTTTGCTGCATTGGCTTAAACATTTGGAATAGCGTTTTAATCGGCAATCGATATCCGGCTCTAATTCTTTGCACAAGGCTTTGGCATCTCTCAATTCTTCGGTATTGTCGACACACATTGCCGCATGTTGTTCTAATGATTTATCTAAAACCACCTTAGATCGTAAATTTTGTGCAATGACTAATTTGTGCTCTTCATCGACATCAAAAGTGACTACTTTAGTTTTACTGAATTTAGCACGTAATTCTGGCGGCATATTGTATTTAAAATACAATTCAATCTCAGTATCGTCGCGCAAATTTTCGAGATAAAATTCAGGTGATTTGAAAATATGTTGCCAATTTACAGGTTCATTCCACAGCCCAAAACGAGCCGCATTATTTCCTAAATCTATTACATTAAATTCATCTTTTTTAGGCAGTTTTCGGGAACCACGACCTATCATTTGAAAGTACAATGTCAGTGATTTTGTGGCACGATTTAAAATAATCGTCTCAACAGTAGGTTCATCAAAACCTGTGGTCAGAATTCCAACCGAGGTTAAAATTGCATCGGGAGTGTGTTTGAACCAATGCAAAATATCCTTTCGTTCCTCGTTACTGCTGGTATTGTCTAGGTGTCGAATAGGAAAACCTGCTTCTCTGAATGTTTCATAAACATATAACGAAGTATTAATTCCGTTATTGAAAATCAGGGTTTTCTTGCCTAAAGATTTTTCGGTGTAAGCGTGCAATAATTTTTCTTGCATCGCCATATTCGTGTATAAATCATCGGATGATTTTACAGTATAATCGCCGTTTATTCCGACTTTCAAAGAGGTCAAACCGACATCATAACTATACGTTATCGCTCGAGCCAAGAAGCCTTTTCCGATTAAGGTGCTGATGTTGTCGCCGACAATTAATTCATCGTAACTTTCATTCATTGGCAACTTGATGTTCGAACTCAAAGGCGTTGCTGTAACACCAAGAATAAAGGCGTTTTTGAACGAACTTAATAATTTTCGAAAGGAATTGTAATGCGCTTCATCAATAATGACTAATCCAATGTTATCGAGGTGTAATTTCTCGTCATTGATACGGTTTTTCAAGGTTTCGACCATTGCTACAAAACAGGAATAATCGTTTTGGTCTGGAAGTTCTTTGACTTTACTGTTGATTATTTTGTTTTTGACATCAAACCCTTTCAGCATTTTTGAAGTTTGCTTACACAACTCAATTCGATGCGTTAAAACAACTACTTTTTTATCATGCTTTGATAAATACTGTCGAACAATTTCAGAAAAAACTACCGTTTTTCCACCACCTGTTGGCAGTTGATACAATAAATGGTGGTTGGGAGCGGCATTGTCTAAACGTTCAAAAATGGCTTCAATATCTCCCTTTTGATACGAATAAAGTTCTTTTTTATCTTCTATTAGTGATTCTAGCGTGTTTTGAGACATTTTTAACGTTGGATTTTTGCAAAAATACACCTAAAAAACAGTTATTTCACTAAATAATCGTTCAAATAAAGGATTGCGATTCCAATAAATCGTCTATGCAATTGATTTTTAGTATTCAAAGCGTTCCATAATCGCATTAAATTCTTGCTGATTAATCCATTTCTGGCTCATTGTTTCTTGATTAATACTGCTTATTCGAGTTCGGAAATCATCGATAATTCCATTCGCAATCATATAACTAACCGCTTGTTCGAATGAATTTTGTACACTCTTAAAAAAAGTATCGGATTTCACCGTTTTTTCTGAGGAGAATGTTTGAGCAATTTCAATCGCATACAACATCAGGTCTGCAATGATGAAGGAATCAACGCCAAGTAGAATAAAATGTTTGATGTATTTTTGAGCAACCGAACGGCGCATTTTAGGTCTGCGAGGTTTGCCCGAAGTAGACCTCATTGGAAAATATTCGTTCGAAATTTTAAGTTTAGCTTCTCGATGCAACGTTTCCTCCTTTGGATTAAAAACAAAATCATAAAATGTTTTTACGGGAACAAATTTTTCATACAGCTCCAGAATTTGCTCTTCAAGTTGGCTTTTATCAAGTTCTTTAATATATTTTTTTAAATCGCGTTTGCTCATGAATTGTGATTTTTGATACAAATGTAAATTACTTTCATTAGTATTTTCTAAAAAATAAAAAAAGGAAAGTATTTCTACTTTCCTTTTTCTAAAGTTACTATTTGGTTGGATTAATTTTTTTGTTCAATTCCAAAAGTATAACCTGCTTTTACTCGTTCTATAAGTTCCGGTAAAATATCCTCATATTCTCCAACAATTCCAAAATCGGCAAAATTAAAAATACTGGCTTTTGGATTGTGGTCAATGGCAATAATTTTCTCCGCTTCTTTCATTCCTGCAATATGTTGTATTGCACCAGAAATGCCAATAGCAATATATAATTTAGGTCGAACTGTTTTACCTGTTTGTCCAATTTGTCGAGCATATTCCGACAAACCATCATCAACAACCGGACGGCTACAAGACCATTCCGCATTAATTCCTTGACTTACTAATGCGTCGGACAATGATTTCAATAAGGTCAAATTGTCACAAATAGTTCCTCTTCCGCCAGAAACAATGATGTCAGCTTCAAATAGATTTTGCAATCCACCTTCACCACGAATTGTGTCAATAATAGTAACTACAAAATCGTTTTCGATTAATACTGGATTGAAATTGGATATAATTCCTTGTTTGCCTTCCTTTCTTTTAGGAACTTCAAATGTTCCTGCGCGAGCTGTTGAAATTTGTGGACAAACAAAACCTAAAATGGTGGCCAGTTTACTTTCTCCATAAGTTGGACGACGAGATTCTAGAATAGGCGAGAAAATCAATTTATTTTTATTGTCAATAAATTCTCCAATTTCCAAAGCTGTACAATCGGCCGTTACACCACTATCGGTTTTCATACCAAGTCGAGGAGCCAACTCTCTGCCAGAAGTTGTGGCAGCAAAAAGAGCGATTTCGGGTTTTCTGTCTTTAATAACTTGTTCGAATATGGAAGAAAAAGGGAGAACCAAATATTCCTCTAATCGATCGTCTTCTACTACAATCACTTCATCTGAACCGTGTTCAATTAATGTTTGTGCTAAATGTTGAACATTTTTCCCAATCATTAGTGTCAATACTTTAGTGTCGTCGCCTAATTGAGTTGCCAAATTTCGTGCTGGAGTCAATAATTCTAATGAAGGTCGGGTGATGGCATCATTGGCAATTTCAGCCCAAGTGATAATGCCTCGAGAACCATTTCTGAAGTCTTTAATAGGATAATCAGGTCGATCAACAACTTTTTTTACAATGCCTTCTTTTTTATCTAAAGTTTTTCCGCCATTTTTTAGTTTGACAAGCAAATTATCAACCAGTTCTATTTCGTTTTGACCTTCGGTCATCGTTATTGGAGGTCTTTCACTTACAATATTGATTACTTTTGCCACAATTGTTGGAGAACCTTTAAGACCAATTTTTTCGATACCCAATCCAATATCTTCAATACTAAATGTAGTAATTTCTAAATTACGAGCCTTTATTGCGCCACTTAACGAAGGTTTTCTAGGGGAAATTCCTGTTGGAGTCAACGAAATCACACAAGGTGTAGGTAATTTCATTATTTGGTATCCACCTTCTATAATTCGTTTGGCTATTATAAAACCATTTTCATCTGCTTTAATATTTTCGACAAATGTTGCCTGTGGAATTCCAAGACATTCGGCAACTTGTGAAGGAACGTGAGCTGTATCTCCATCACTGGTTTGTCTACCAGCTAAAATGATAAAAGGTTCTTTAGAATCTTTGGAAAACCCTAAATGCTTGAGCATTGTCGATATGGCAAGACCAGTAGCATAAGTATCACTACCTCCAAGTCTACGATCGGATAATAAGTAAGCTTCGTCATATCCCATAGACACAGCTGTTTTTAGCGACGTATTAAAAGACTGAGGTCCCATCGAACAAACGATTAATCGGGCATCCGGATTTTGTTTTTTGAGCTGTAGACCAGCTTCAAGTCCAAATTGACAATCTATGTTTATAATGGATTTAGCTTTGGTACGATCCATTAATCCATCCTCCCCCATTCGCATTTCAGTAGCTAGTGGAACTTGTTTTATTAAACTTATTATAGTTAAAGCCATTTTTTAAATTTAAATAATTAATTATTTACATATTTCTGTAACTAGGTCCGTTGCCTCCGTTGGGAACCCCCCAAGTCACCCCTTTGTTTGGCGCTTTGATATCGCAAGTTTTGCAATGCAAACAATTTTCGGAATGAATTCGAAGTTCTTTTTTGCCAAATTTATTGGTGTGAAGCTCATATACTTCAGAAGAACAATAATACTGTCCAGGAGCACCATATTCTTCTATGTTGGATTCTTCAAAATCTACGGGATTGTTTATCGTAAGATGTACCATCTGAAGTTCATCGTGAAATACTCCTGAGTAATAAGTAGCAGTCGCTTTATCGAAAGTCATTTTTTTGTCAAATTCTAATTTTCCTTTGAATCTTTCCTTGAAAGGTTTTTTCTTGAATTCTTTCAGTTTCTGTGTAGTTTCATAGTCGGCATGAGTTCGTAATCGCCCCATTAGGCCTGCCCCTCCTGTCACTAATTGTGTAGCAAAATGGAAACCTCCAGCAAACAATCCTTTTGCAAATCCTTGTCTGAAATTACGAACAGGATACAATTCAGCGTAGATAGAACTGTTTTTTATAAGATCTTCATACATTGACAAACTTTTTTCGGAAGTATCATTTTTTTCTAGAGCAGCTGCAACTGTTTTTGCCGCCAATATTCCAGATTTTATGGCCAAATGAACTCCTTTTAGAGCCGGCATCGATACTAATCCACCGCTGTCACCTACAATTAAAGCATTATCGACATAGAGTTTTGGAATGGCATAATATCCGCCTTCTGGCAAAGTTTTTGCACCAAATTCTACTAATTTTCCGTCTTTGAGAATTTTTGAAACAAAGGATGTTGTTTTCCATATTTGCATCGCTGCGTGTACGTCAAATGTGGGATCTTTAAAATCGAGACCAACAACCAGCCCAACGGCTACTTTGTTATCATTTAATCCATAAATAAAACCACCACCAAATTCGTCATTATTTAGTGGATACCCCATCGTGTGATAGACTTGTCCTGCTTCAATGTTGCCTTCAGGAACTGACCAAATTTCTTTGCAACCCAAAGAATATATTTGTTCGTTTCTATCTTTATCGAGTTTGAATTTATTGATAAGCATTTTGGCCAAACTTCCTCGAGTACCTCCAGCAAAAATGATGATTTTGGCTTTGATACTTGTACCTTCTTGAAAGTTTTCTAGTTGTTTTCCGTGATGATCTAGACCGGTATCTTTGGTTTTGGCTCCAACAACTTTTCCATCTTCATATAACAATTCGTCAATGGCAAAACTGGTATAAATTTCAACTCCCTTTTCTTCTGCTTTTTTGGCTAAGTATCTGCAAATTTGCCCAAGAGAAGCGGTGTAATTTCCCAGATTATTCATATATGGAATATGAAAAGGTAATGTTGTACTCCCATTTTCTCGAAGCAGTACGGTGCTGTCTTTGGTAACTCTGGCATCAAATGGAAATTCCGAAAAATCTACTTCGGGTAATAATTCCTTGAACACTGAGGGTTTTATAACTGCTCCCGATAAAATATGACTGCCAATGGAGGCTCCTTTTTCGATAAGCAAAATTCTGTGATTTTGACCTTTTAGTTTAAAAGTGTCGGCTAAATGAATTGCAGTAGCCAATCCCGAGGGACCTCCACCAATAATTAACACATC
>JBBQSZ010000052.1:0-23112 GCA_038234745.1 Flavobacteriales bacterium
TCTTGTAATTTTGAATTTACGCTATTGTACCCCACACAAAAAATCCCAGCTGCTTTTGCAGCCTTAATTCCATTAGTGCTGTCTTCTATAACGATGCAATTTTCTTTTGGAGCATTAGATAAACTCGCAGCATATTCAAAAATAGCTGGATGTGGTTTGGAGTCTGGAAAATCTTCGCCACTCACAATATGACTAAAATATTGATGCAGATTAAAACGATTAAAAACACGTTCAATTGTCACTTTTGCCGCAGAGGATGCCAATATCAATTGCATTCCATTTTTGTGTAAATCTTGAATTAATTTTTCGACACCTTCAATTAAATACAAATCTTCTTTACTATCAAAAGCATTATTAAATAGCGTTCTTTTTCGTTGAATTAATTCTTCTACTTCGCCATCAATCGGGAATAATTCTTTTAGTTTCTGAAATGTATTTCGGGTTGAATTCCCCATAAATGAAGTAAACATATCCTTAGAAACATCAATATTTAGTTCGGAAAAATGTTGAAAATAAGCATAACTATGAACAGGTTCCGTATCTACGATTACACCATCCATATCAAAAATTACTGTTTGCGTCATATTTTTAGTATTTAGTTTTCAGTTGCAGTAATCAGTACTCATTATGACTGAAAACTGTGACTGAAAACTGATTTAATCTAGTTTTCCATCAAAGTACAAAGTCCATTTTCCTTGTACTTTCATCACTTGTTCAATGACTTCTCGAGCAGCACCTTTTCCTCCGTTTTTATGCGAAATATATTTAGAAATTCCTTTTATTTCAGGACTAGCATCTTGCGGACAAGTAGGTAATCCGACCAATTTCATCACGTGATAATCAGGAATATCATCTCCCATATACATCACTTGTTCCGGTTTGATATTGTAGAGTTCAATGTATTCTTTATAAGTTTCGACTTTGTCTGGCGAACCAAGATGAATATCGGTTATTCCCAAATTTCTCAACCTCACTCGAACTCCTTCGTTGCTTCCACCAGAAATTACGCAAACATTATAACCGCTTTCAACAGCTGCTTTCAGAGCATAACCATCGCGAATATTCATTGTTCTGAGAATTTCGCCTTCATTGGTCACAAAAACAGAACCATCAGTCAAAACACCATCAATATCAAAAATGAAGGTCGTAATTTCGTTCATTAATTCTTTATAACTTTTTGCCATTATTTTGTATAGATTGCGTTAGTATTTTATAAATTTTTGCTTGATTTTCGTTCGTTAAAAAATCTAAATGTTTCTGAATCGTCTCATTGTCATTGCGTTTTGCTGGTCCAGTTTGAGCTTTTTCTGGCGAAAGTGTCATAACCTTGTTAGCCGTTTCCAAAATTAATGGTTTTAAAATTTCAAAAGGAACATTATTTTCAAAGCAAATTTCATTTCCAATTTCGTATAAATGATTCACAAAATTATTGACGAAAACCGCCGAAACATGCAAGGCTTTCCGTTGTTCATAACTGATTTTGAAAACTGAATTAGAAATAATTTCGCCTATTTTTTTCAATAATTTAAAATCGTTTTTATTTTCGCTTTCTAAACAAATGGGAATTGTACTAAAATCAATTTCTTTGTCTTTAGAAAAAGTTTGTAAGGGATAAAAAATTCCTTTTCTATTTTTCGAGTCTATAACATTCATAGAAACTGTTCCAGAAGTATGAACAACAAGTCGATTTTCGAATGGGAGTTGAGATGAAACCGAAGCAATAGCATCATCCGAAACGGCAATAATGTATAAATCGGCTTCCACCAACTTATTATATTTATCAATAATTAATTTGGAATCGAGTAGGTAATCAATGTCATCTTTTCGCCTTACCAAGACTTGAATCACTTTGATTTCATTGCTTTTAGCAAAAGCTTTAATTAAATGATGGGCAACATTTCCAGAACCGATAATGACAATTTTTATCATTCGGCAAAATTAACGAAAAAAGGTTAATAATTAGCAATGTAATGAAGTAAAGGAATAAGTTGATTTTAATTAGTTTTGAGTTTTAATAAAGTAAAAACGGCATATTTTATCCAAATTCCCCAAATAATTATGTGCTTTCTATTTTGTTTTTACGATAAATATTAAAACCGCTTATAACTAATATAACCAATATAATTACTTGTAAGATTCTGAAAACAAAATACCCAATCGTGAATTTTTCGGTTTTATAAGTTGTGACGTTTTGATTGACGGTCAGTTCAAAAGAGCGAGTATTTGTCGAAAAGAAATAGAAGAAAAATATAAGGATTAGCCCAAGAACAATTAAGATTAGATTTGGATAATAGCTATTGAATTTCAATTTTATTTGTCTGCTTAATGTGATTAAATACATAAAAACAAGCCAAAAATAGAGGAAGCTTTGCCAGTATGACATTTTAGTATAAGTGAGTTTTAATGATAATTCTTGGAGAGAATAAACGAATCCATAAAAAAAAGAAAACACCAATAGAATAACTAATGACACTATAAAATAATATATTTCTGTGCTTTCGCTTTTAGTCATAATTAGCTGTTTTTTTAGAAAATACTATTGCTAAATATCCAAATCAAAAGTTCTTTTCAATAATTCTAAATTTGGGTTTATTTCGTTCAATCGATTGTATTTGTCCAAAGGTGTAAAAGCAAATTTATTTTCTACTTTTTCATTGACAACTGTTTCAATAGTAATGTCGTGATTGTGTAAATGCCCTCTCAAATAGCCCAAAAGCTCCAGTTTTTCAGATTCAAATTGAATCTTTGTACCGTCGTTTGGTAATTCATGAGTGATGGTCGTGCCTTCTAATTTTGGAACACCTATCATCAATAGCGATTCCATAATTTTATGCCCTTTATCGCTTAAACGCTGCGCATATTTATTCCATTGAACCAACATATCGGTTTCGTTGAAATCTTCGGTAGGAAGATGAATTTCTTCTTTTATAATGCCCTTGGAACTTTCCTGTAACTCCTTTTTAGCTCGAATACTCGAAAGAGATAATGCCGAATATTTCGGTCCTTCTGGAAGGTTTGTGATTTGCGGTTTAGTTGCAGTGTTGGTTGGTAGAGGATTTTCTAATTCAACTTTTGGTTCAGCAACGTTTTTAATTGGTTTTTCTTCATTTCCATTCAAAGTGCCATTGCCATTGACTTTTTGATTAGTTTTTTCAACTATCGAATAATCGGTTTTTCTAAAATAAGTAGGTGGAATTATAAATTGCTCAACTTTTTTTTTTCTCCATCAAAGGTGATGGAGGCCAATTGCATCAAGCAAAGTTCAACAAGTAGTCGCTGGTTTTGACTCACTTTATATTTCAAATCACAGTCATTGGCAATTTCAATTCCTTTCAACAAGAAATCTTGAGACGCTTTTTGACATTGAATAGCGTACAATTTTTGAGCTTGTTCGCCAACTTCCAATAAAGATAAGGTTGAAGGAGTTTTCGAAACTAATAAATCTCTGAAATGAGAAGCTAATCCCGCAACAAAATGATGCGAATCAAATCCTTTGGCTAGAATACCATTAAAAGTAATTAATAATTCTGGAATTTTATTCTCCAAAATTAAGTCGGTTACCGTGATATACGTTTCGTAATCTAAAACATTTAAGTTTTCGGTTACAGCTTGACGGGTTAAGTTATTACCACAATACGAAACCACTCGGTCAAAAATAGACAAAGCATCCCGCATCGCGCCATCTGCTTTTTGAGCAATAATGTGCAAAGCATCGTCTTCGCAAGTTACGCCTTGACTAAAAGCGACTTCAGCTAGATGTTCTTTAGCATCTTTTACGGTAATTCTTTTGAAATCAAATATTTGACAACGAGAAAGAATCGTCGGAATAATTTTGTGTTTTTCGGTCGTTGCCAAAATAAAAATGGCGTGTTTGGGCGGTTCTTCTAATGTTTTTAAGAAAGCATTAAAAGCTGCCGAAGACAACATATGAACCTCGTCAATAATATAAACCTTGTATTGTCCGGTTTGTGGCGGAATGCGGACTTGGTCAATCAAACTTCGAATATCATCTACTGAGTTGTTAGAAGCTGCATCCAGTTCGAAAACATTGAAAGCAAAATCTTCATTTGGATCATCATAACCCGGTTGATTGATTTTTCGAGCCAGAATTCTAGCGCAAGTAGTTTTTCCAACACCGCGAGGACCTGTAAACAATAGGGCAGAAGCCAAGTGATTGCTTTCTATGGCGTGCAATAAAGTGCTGGTAATTGCTTTTTGTCCCACAACATCATTAAATGTTTGCGGACGATATTTACGAGCCGATACCACAAATTGTTCCATAGCTTTTTATTGGTTAGCAAATATAGTTTTAAAAAGTCAAATGTCAAAAAGCAAATTCCAAAAAAAAATAATTTCAATGGCAATTTCAATTTCATTGTCAAATTACTAAAATCCGCAATCTAAAATCTGCAATCTACAATCTAAAATCCTTACTTTTGCACCGCAGACCGCCTTATCGTCCCGATTTATCGGGAAGGAAAGTCCGGACACCACAGAGAAGCATAGCGGGTAACGCCCGTCAACTTGAGCAATCAAGTTAGGACAAGTGCAACAGAAAGTATGTACAGGTAATGCTGTAGTGAAACCAGGTAAACTCTATGCGGTGAAATTTCAAGTATATCGGCATTTAAGGGTGCTCGCCCGTTGTCGAAGGGTAGAAAGATGGAGTCCCGAAGTAATTCGGGGCCTAGATAAATGATAAGGCTCTAATTTATTGGAGACAGAATCCGGCTTATAGGTCTGCTTTTTTATTTAACCGCAAATTCGCAAATTTTAAAGTATTATTAAAATTTGCGAATCTGCGGTTTCTATTTTATTGAGTAATTTTATTCCTCTTCAGAATCTTCAAATAAATCATCGTTTTCTTCCTCAGTAGATTTTCCAATTTCAAAGAAACTAAAAATAGAACCACCATAACTTTTCTTGAATGAAAAATGAATTAGATGGTCGAGTTTCGTGTATTTCGAATGTTCGATTATCATCATTCCATCTTCGTTAAGAAGGTTTTTTTCAAAAATAGTTAAGACGACTTTTTCGAAAGTTTTTTGATCCAATCCATAAGGTGGGTCGGCAAAAATAATGTCGTATGTCGTTTTGCATCTTTCCAAATAAGTAAAAACATCACTTTTGGTTGCTGCAATATTAAAATCATATTCGGATGCCACTTGCTTAATGAATTTTACACAACCAAAATCGGCATCAACAGACGTAATTGGAGTACAACCACGAGAAGCAAATTCGAAACTGATATTTCCAGTTCCTGCAAATAAATCGAGTATTTTCAAGCCTTCAAAACTGAAATGGTTGTTCAAAACATTGAATAATGCTTCTTTACTCATATCGGTCGTAGGACGCACGGGAAGTCCTTTTGGCGGAAAAATGCGTCTTCCTTTATATTTTCCTGAAATAATTCTCACGATTGGAATAAAATAAAATGTTTCTGATTTTGAGCAGTTGAGAAGGAATTGTTTTTCTGCAAATTCGAAACTTCAAACAAGGATACATTTCGAATGTATTTGAAAGCCAATTGATAAAAATCATCTTCTTCTGAAATGGTTCCCAATAATTCTAATTTAAAATTCTCGGGATTCATATTCAATTGTTCGGCAGTAAAAAGCAAATAATACAGAAAATCTTCCGGAGTTTGATAATCGAAAGAATTGAACAACAATAATTTTTGGTTTTGTACCACAATTACTTCAAAATGACTCGGATTGAAATTGACAATCATTTTTTTGTCGTCATTATTTTTAGAAACATCTAAAAGTTTGCTAACCAAGATACTGTTGGCGTGCTTGTAATTAAAAGTTCCAAATTGGTCAATAAAAAAATTATTAATGTTCACATAAGGAATATAAACGGTGTTCATTTGGTAATTCTTAATTTCGTCGAAAGCAAAAAAATCGGTATCAAAAACTTTCGTGTTGTACTGAAGATAGCTTCCTAGAAAGTTCTCGTCAAAAAGCGGTTCAGGAACAAATGTCGAAAGATTATTGTTGTGAATCACCACTATTTCGTCATACGAATCTTTTAATTCTGGGTATTCTCTAAAAGCATCGCCAAACAATTCTTCAATTTTTGTGGCTTTATGAAAAGTATCAAATTGAATTTCCTTTACAAAAAGGATTGTATTGTTCAAAGTATCAAAAACACAAAAAGAAAGTCCCGTCAAAGAAACTTGAAGAGAGATTTTTTTGTATTTTTTGTCAGTAATGGTAGTGTTCGTCGACATAGTTGCAAACTTACAAATTAAATTTTTAGTTTAGAAAGTTAAACTTTTAAACTTTCGAAACTCTTAAACTTTTTCCTTACTTTGCAGTCAAATAACACCGAATGGAATCCTCTTTGTTTTACAGTCTTTTACTGAAAAAATTCCCTTTTAAACCCACGTATAAGCAGGATGTTTTTTTTCAAAAAATCGCTATTTTCCTGACCGAAAAGGACAACAACACGATTTTTGTTTTGAAAGGATATGCCGGAACCGGAAAAACAACTGTGATTTCAACCATTGTAAATAATCTTCTTGACATTAATAAAAAATATGTTTTGCTGGCGCCAACGGGTCGCGCTGCCAAAGTAATTGGCAATTATTCGAATAAACCTGCTTTTACCATTCATAAGAAAATCTATTTTCCAAAAAAATCTTCTGGCGGTGGAGTTTCTTTTACGTTGCAACAAAACAAACATACCAATACTATTTTTATCGTCGATGAAGCCTCTATGATTTCGGACACGAATTCCGATTCTAAATTATACGAAAACGGTTCTTTGCTGGACGATTTGATTTCGTATGTATATTCGGGAACTAATTGCAAAATGATTCTTTTGGGAGATACGGCTCAATTACCGCCCGTGAATTTAGATATAAGTCCTGCATTAGACATCCAAACTTTAGGAATGAATTATAACAAAGAAGTCGAACATATCGAGTTGGATGAAGTCATGCGTCAGGAAGAAAACTCAGGAATATTATTCAATGCCACGGAACTGCGGGAATTGCTGAAAGATTCATTTATTACAGAATTCAAATTTGATTTAAAAAAATTCAAGGACATTGTGCGTTTGACGGATGGTTATGATATTCAGGATGCCATTAATTCGGCTTACAGCAATTACAGTATTGAAGATACCGCTTTTATTGTTCGATCGAATAAAAGAGCCAATCAATATAATGAGCAAATTCGAACTAAAATTCTAGATAAAGAAAGTGAATTGTCTACGGGCGATTTTTTGATGGTGGTAAAAAACAATTATTTCTGGCTAAAAGATTCTGATGAAGCTGGTTTTATTGCCAATGGCGATATTATAGAAGTCTTGGAAATCTTCAATATTAAAGAGCTATACAGTTTTAAATTTGCCAATGTAAAAATAAGAATGGTCGATTATCCGAATCAGAAACCATTTGAAACCGTTCTATTATTAGACACCATAAAAAGCGAATCGCCGTCTTTGACTTACGAAGAATCAAATAGATTGTATCAAGAAGTTTTGAAAGATTATGAGGGAGAAACCAAATTCAAACAATTCCAGAAAGTAAAAGCCAACGAATATTTCAATGGTTTGCAAGTAAAGTTTTCGTATGCAATTACCTGTCATAAATCTCAAGGAGGGCAGTGGAATACTGTTTTTGTAGAGCAACCGTATTTGCCTGATGGAATTAACAGAGATTACATTCGCTGGTTGTACACTGCTATGACAAGAGCCAAAAATAAATTATATTTGATAGGATTTAAGGATGATAGTTTTGTGGAATGAATTCTGTAGATACGCGATTTATCGCGTCTAACACTGTTGAGAAATTGATATTAAATGAGGTAATTTATTGCGTTTTGTGAGACGCGATGAATCGCGTCTGTACCAAATCCATCCATCCCTAAAATTAATAATTTATGGCAGAAAAATTTCGAAATAAGTATAGAGTTCCATCGTCAAGATTGAAAAATTGGAATTATGGTGCTAATGGAGCTTATTTTATTACGATTTGCACCAAAGAAATGCAGCATTTATTTGGAGAAGTGGTTGATGAAAAAATGATATTAAATTCATTAGGAACATTGGCAGAAGAATTTTGGATGGAAATTTTAAAACATTTTTCTTATGTTGAATTGGGTAATTTTCAGATTATGCCCAATCATATGCACGGAATATTGATAATTGATAAATCCATAGAGACGCGATTTATCGAGCCTGATTCTGATGGTATTGTAGTGTCTAATTTTGATAAAGCAGAAAATGACGAGACGCGATTAGTCGCGTATGTACTACAAGAGGAAGGAAATGGTGGATTTGCTCGAGAAAATAATCCAATGTTAGCGGATAATATATCTAGAATTATTCGGTGGTATAAGGGGAGATGTACTTTCGAAATGCGAAAAATAAATCCAAATTTTGGATGGCATTCCCGTTTCCACGATCATATTATTAGAAATTCAGAATCATTTGAAAGAATACAAAATTATATAGAAGAAAATCCATCGAGGTGGAATAAGGACAAGTTTTATCGGTAGAGACGCGATTTATCGCGTCTAACATTAGTTGAGAATATTTGTTTAGATGCAATTTAGCACATCTAAAATTTAGTAATATGTAGCTTGGTGTGAGACGCGATAAATCGCGTCTGTACTGCAATAGTTTTGTTTAAAAAATATTATATTTGAATAGTTTTATAAAAAAATAGTAGCATAAAATGAAAATAATAGCAGTCATTCCCGCACGTTACGCCTCCACTAGATTTCACGCCAAACTAATGCAGGATTTAGGAGGAAAAACCGTGATTTTAAGAACCTATGAAGCAGCCAAAAAGTCCAATCTTTTTGATGCAGTTTTTGTAGTAACTGATTCGGAGTTGATTTATAATGAAATAATTTCTAATGATGGAAAAGCCATTATGAGCATCAAGGAACACGAATCAGGAAGCGATCGAATTGCCGAAGCGGTCGAAAATATGGACGTGGATATTGTAGTAAATGTGCAAGGTGACGAACCATTTATCGATACAGTAGCTTTAGAAAAACTAATTGAAGTCTATAAAAATGATGCTGAAAAGAAAGTTGATTTGGCTTCTTTAATGTGTGAAATCAAGGACGAAACTGAAATCAACAATCCGAATAATGTAAAAGTGGTTGTAAATCAAAATGGTTTTGCGTTGTATTTTTCGCGTTCGGTGATTCCATATGCTAGAGAAGTGAATGTTGGCGTTCGATATATGAAACACATTGGAATTTATGCTTTTAGAAAGCAGGCTTTGATGGATTTTTATAAGCTGCCGATGAAATCATTGGAAGCATCAGAAAAATTGGAGCAATTGCGCTATTTAGAATTCGGGAAAAATATCAAAATGGTGGAGACGACTCATTTCGGAATTGGCATTGATACGAAAGAAGATTTAGATAAAGCAAGAAAAATGCTATAAATTAGTTGGCATTATCATTATCAAAATAACCTTTGCCTTTTATTTTTGAAGTAAAAAAATTCAAGAATAAAACCACAAAAAATAAAAATAAAAAGGCTTGAGCTGTTGCCAATACTTTCCCAATGGTGGTTACTGGATAATAATCGCCATATCCAATAGAAGCCGAATTTATGGTGCTGAAATAAATGGCATCAAACCAATGATTAAAGGGTTTGTTCAAATAATTTCCACAAGAATACAAAACCCCAAATGCAATTATAATTTCGATATAGTTTAAGAAAAGCAAAAGCATTGAT
The DNA here is from genome assembly GCA_038234745.1 of Flavobacteriales bacterium. Lineage (GTDB taxonomy): Bacteria > Bacteroidota > Bacteroidia > Flavobacteriales > Flavobacteriaceae > Flavobacterium. Next base: position 9,709 of record JBBQSZ010000052.1, read on the forward strand.
CTTTTATAAGAACGTGGTTTCGAAAACATATCCGAAGCAAAAATAAGTGTGGGGATGTATAAAACAGTCTCCAACAGCACATAAATCATTATCCAAATTACATAATGATTGCTTTGCCAATGATTTATTAAAATCAATAATGGGAAGCTAACCTTGAGCAACACATAGAAATCTAGGGCTAAATCTCGATATTCATAGCCCTTCAAATAAGCCAAATATTTGATATAAACTCCGGGGAAAAGCAATTGAGAGGAAGAAAGAAACAATCGCACTAATTTTTCTATTCCATTGTCGTCTTGATGGTTATTATTCCATATAGACTTGATGTTCATGATGCGTTTCTGAAAAGGATTGAATTCAGGTTTTGGAATTTTAGACAAATTCCCGAGGAACAATTTTTTCAGAATCGTTTTCATCTTTTCGGCATTCGAATTGGACTCTAATTTACGAAAAAAGGCACAACTTTTAGCACAACTACTATTAAATTTTACTTTCGATTAGTATTAATTCATTCGTCTTTTCCATTTTGTTAAAAATAGTTACAGCATATTTTTTGGAACTAAAATTTTTCACATAATCTAAATTGAGCTGTTTTTGGGTATAATTCAGCAGCATTGTGTTAAAAAGAATATGTCCTTTTGGTTTCAATAAAAAGCAAATCCTGTTGATAAAAAAGAATTCAAACAAAAAATCGGGCATTTTGGTATCTTGAAAAATATCAATTACAATCAAGTCATAGGTATCTTTCGTTTTCAAGACAAATTCAGCTGCATCGTCAATCACAATTTCCAAATTTAAAATCTCGTTGAGATGAAAATAAGTATTGGCAATCTCAATTATGTTTTTGTCAATTTCCACACCAGTAATTTGTCCTTTACAACCAATTTCGTCTACCAAAGTTCGAATAACAGAACCACCAGCAACACCAAGGACCAGAATTTTTTCCATTGATTTGATTTTTTCGAAACCAATAATTTGCAATCCTTTCCTTAAAATCACCTGTAAGTTTCCATAAGAATAATTGGTGTTTTCACTATCCAAAACTAATTTTCCATCAGTCCAAGTTACTTCTAGCGTTTTACTTAGGATTGATTTTTGTTTAAAAACAATGATTGGAAGAAAGTAGCTAAGCAGCTTTTTAAACATTTGATTTAATTTTTATCAAAAATACAGGATTAATACTAATTTTACGAAAAAGAGTTTCCAAATGAAAAAAAGGTTTTACAAATTTATTTTCTTCCAAATGATGGGTTGGAAAATAGAAGGCACAATTGATGAAAGCATCAAAAAATGCGTTCTAATGGTTCTTCCTCATACCAGTTGGCACGATTTTTACCTCGGATTATTTACTCGAGGAATTACTGGTATTGAAATGAATTATATTGGTAAAAAAGAATTATTCCGTTTCCCGTTTGGCTTTTATTTCCGTTGGATGGGTGGGGCACCGATAGATAGAGTGGGTAGTTTAAATAAAGTAGAATCGATTGCGAAAATTTTCGAAAATCATAAAGAATTCAGATTGGCTATTTCTCCCGAAGGAACCCGGAAAAAAACAAATGATCTAAAAACTGGTTTTTATTATATTGCACTAAAAGCAAATGTTCCAATAATTCCTGTTGCTTTTGACTTTGGTAAAAAATCAGTGTGTATTGGACAACCCTTTTTTCCGACTTCAAATTATGAAAATGATTTGCCAATTTTGCTAAATCATTTCAAAGATGTTACTGGTAAAATTCCAGAAAATGGATTTTAAAAAGTAAAATAATTTATTCAGATGAATACGTTTTAAAAGTTCCGTTCGTGTAGAAAATTACGATACGGTCAATTTCTTCATTCAATTTATTTGTTGAAGCTATTTTTGAATTCGAAAAAGTAGGCGCTAGCTTTTCTTCCTGCTGAATACTTTCCATTGAAATTTTTTCTGAAAATAAATCAGGTTTCTTTTCAATTTCAGCTCTTACAGTTTGATGTTCAAAAATTGGAGTAGGCGTAGTATTTTGAACTTCCATTACTGCTTCCGATTTGGGAAAATTCCCTATTCCGTTTAACAACCAATACAAATCAACCTCTGGAAACACATCCATTATTTTAAGGATAAAATCCAAGCTCGGTTTGTTTCTTCCAGAAAGCAAGTGAGACAAACTTGACCGTTGAACGCCTATTTTATCAGCAAAGGATGAAGCGTTTAAGCTGTAATAATCCAGAATAATTTCTAATCTTTTTATAAAATCCTCTATGTTTACCATTGTAAATTGTATTTAAAATTAACGAAGTTACAAATGTAACTAATATTAATAAACAAGCCAAATTTACAGTTGTAAATTATTTTTAAAGCGTATATTTACTGCATTTAAAGAATAAAGTAAAATGTTTTAAAATACTGATTTTAATTTATTTAAAGGTTAAAATATTTTTTGAATACAAATGGCAATTATTTTTCAAAACAGCAATCTTTAAGCAGTATTATTTCTGTTTACAAATATAAATTATATGAAAATTTTCATAATTACAATTGTAAATATAAAGATGTTTACTTTTGTAAAACAAAAATTACGCTATGGATTTAGAACATTTATTCAGTCAATATAAAGAACGAACAATTGAAGGCCGTTATATTACATTAGACAAAATTTACCCAATTTTAGAAAAATTAAATACCAAGAATCAATTGGAAATTATTGGAAAGTCGGTACTCCATATTCCAATTTATAAGTTTCAAATTGGAACAGGAAAAATTAAAATTTTGCTTTGGTCGCAAATGCACGGAAACGAAAGCACAACCACAAAAGCATTAATTGATTTTTTGAACGTGTTAAGTGGAGGTTCTGAATTAGCCAAAACCTTAGTTGATAAGTTTACTTTTTATACCATTCCGATGTTGAATCCAGATGGAGCAACATTATATACTCGCGAAAACGCAAATAAAGTCGATCTAAATCGAGATTCTCAAGATTTAACACAACCGGAAAGTAGAATTTTAAGGGAAGCTTTTGAAGATTTCAAACCTGATTTTTGTTTTAATCTTCACGATCAACGAACCATATTTGGAGTGGGAAGTACCGGAATGCCTGCGACTGTATCTTTTTTGGCGCCATCGTACAATGTTGAAAGAGAAGTAAACGAAACAAGATTAAGAGCCATTAATCTTATTGCGAGTATCAATGATGTGTTGCAGCAGTATATTCCTGGTCAAATAGGGCGTTTTGACGATGGATTTAATATTAATTGTATTGGAGATACTTTTCAATATTTAGGAGTTCCCACCGTTTTGTTTGAAGCCGGACATTTTCCGAATGATTATTTAAGAGAAGAAACACGAAAATATATTTTTATGGCTCTACTTTCGAGTTTTACAGCCCTTTCCGAAAACGATATAGTTAATAGTGGATTTGATAAATATTTGAGTATTTCTCAAAATAAAGTAGTTTTTTATGATTTTTTATATAAAAACATCAAAATAAATTATGATGGTATCGAAATAATTACGAATTTTGCTGCTCAATACAAAGAAGAATTAATTAACGATCAGATTTATTTTAATGCTTATATTGTTCATGTAGGCGAATTGGATAATTATTTTGGACATTTTGAATATGATGCGAAAGGCGCAGTTTATCAGGATGAAAATGAGAATTCCTTAAAAATAAATCAAAAAGCTAACTTTTACTTAGATGATGTAAAGTTTGTGAATGGGTTGATAAATGTTTAAAGTTTGTAATTGTAGCTATAAATATTAAATCATTGAATTATGAGTAAGTTTCGTTTAGATGAAGTAGACCACCAAATTTTGGACATGTTGATTGACAACACAAGGATTCCATTTACAGATATCGCAAAAAAATTATTGATTTCGGCAGGAACTGTCCATGTTAGAGTGAAGAAAATGGAAGATGCTGAAATAATTATGGGTTCGTCCTTAGTTTTGGATTATGATAAACTAGGGTACTCTTTTATTGCTTATGTTGGGGTTTTCTTAAACAACACATCGCAAACGAAATTTGTTTTACAGCGCATAAACGAAATTCCATTTGTAACAGTAGCGTCTGTAACTACAGGAAAGTTCAATATTTTTTGTAAAATTAGAGCAAAAGATACAAAACATGCCAAGGATGTAATCTTTATGATAGACGATATCGATGGTGTTTATAGAACGGAAACTATGATTTCGTTAGAGGAAAGTATCAACGATAAAAAGCGTTTGATGCATACTATATTTAAAGATATATAATTCATTTGAAAACTATTATACAATACAACCTCAAGTGAATTCTTGGGGTTTCTTTTTTGTAAAAACTACTGTATTCTCGATAATTAAACCAAACCAATATGTATACGCATCCCAAAATTGAAAGATTCAATGAAGAAGTTCTTTCTAAATATAATATCTACAATAGTGTTTTTATAACATTGCCTTTTGCTTCAATTGATAATACTGGAGTTTTGTTACCATTATTTACAGATGGTTGCGAAAATGGTTTCAAAAAACAAGAAACACCTAAAGAAATTTTTGATTTTTTTGCTCAAAAATACATGCAAGGAGCAACCGAATCAGAAAAAATAGATATAATGTTTCGATTTATTCAATATATTGAAAGACAAATCGTTTTATTTGATGCGGTTGAGGATGCTGCTTTTACAGTTGTTAATAACATGGACGGAAGAGGTTCGTTGCGTGATATTAAAGAGAAAGCTGCTGCAAAAAATTTGGAAGCGGAATTGATTTCCTTCTTAGAAAATTTTAATGTGAGAACGGTTTTAACAGCACATCCAACTCAGTTTTATCCCGGATCAGTTTTAGGTATTATCAATGATTTGACAAATGCAATTCGGGGTAATAACTTATTAGAAATTAAACAATTGCTGGCTCAGTTAGGAAAAACTCCCTTTATTCAAAACGAAAAACCAAATCCTTTTGATGAAGCAGTAAGTTTAATCTGGTACCTTGAAAATGTGTTTTATGAAACTTCAGGTGAAATAGTGCATTATCTTCAAAAAAATATTTTACACGGAAGTTCTATCAACAATCAATTAATAAAACTTGGATTTTGGCCAGGAGGAGACCGTGATGGTAATCCGTTTGTAACTACCGAAATCACGCTAAAAGTTGCCGATAGATTAAGAACTTCTATCTTGAAATGTTACTATCGAGAGATGAGAAACTTAAAAAGAAAGCTTACTTTCTTTGAAGTGGACGTTTTGGTCGCCGATCTTGAATATAAACTGTATCGTTCGGTTTTTTACTCTAAAGGAGAAATTTACATCACCTTAGAAGAATTTAAAACCCAATTAAGCAAAATCAGAACTATTATTATTGAAAGACATCAATCCTTATATTTAGATGAATTAGAGGCGCTTCTTATTAAAGTAAATTTGTTTGGTTTCCATTTTGCGTCCTTAGATATTCGACAAAATAGTAGAATACACGATGCTGTTTTTAAGGATGTTGTGCAGTATTATTTAAACACTAATTCCAGTATTTTTCCAGAAAATTATTTTGATTTAACGGAAGCCGAAAAATTTGACATATTGTCAAAAGTTCAAGGAAATCTTGATTCGAATGTGTTTGATAATGAAATTACAAGATTAACAATCGAATCAATTCAAGCCATCAAACAGATTCAAGACAACAACGGTGAATTGGGTTCGAATCGTTATATTATCAGTAATAACGAAAGTGCGTTAAATGTAATGGAAACTTTTGCACTTTTCAAATTGAATAATTGGGATCATCTTTCAGTCGATATTATTCCTCTTTTTGAATCGGTTGATGATTTAAAAAATGCCCATTCAGTCATGGAGAAATTATATTTAAATCCATCTTATGCAGCTCATTTGCACAGTAGAAACAACAAACAAACCATTATGCTTGGTTTCTCTGACGGAACCAAAGATGGCGGTTATTTGATGGCGAATTGGAGTATCTATCAAGCCAAAGAAGAACTGACTGCAATGTCAAGAAAATATGGAATTAAAGTGATTTTCTTTGATGGTCGTGGTGGTCCACCTGCTCGTGGCGGTGGAAAAACCCATAAATTTTATGCTTCTTTAGGTCCAAAAATCGAAAATAAAGAAATTCAAGTTACTGTTCAGGGGCAAACTATTAGTTCTAATTTTGGAATTTTAGATTCTTGTCGCTTCAATTTAGAAAATTTATTAAGTGCGGGTGCAACGAACCAAGTTTTTAATAAAGCAAAAAATAGTTTGACTGATCAAGAAAAGATAATTTTAGATCAATTGGCTGATTTAGGGTATCAGAAATATTTAAGTTTCAAGAATCATCCAAAATTTATTCCTTATTTGGAACAAATGAGTACTTTGAAATATTATGCAAAAACCAATATTGGTAGTCGTCCGTCAAAAAGAAGTAAATCTGAACATTTAGATTTTGCTGATTTGAGAGCTATTCCGTTTGTGGGTTCTTGGGCTCAGTTAAAGCAAAATGTTCCTGGATTTTTTGGGGTAGGAACTGCCTTAAAATACTACGAGGAAAATAATAATTGGGATCAAGTTCAGAATTTGTATAAAAACTCATTATTTTTTAGAACCTTGTTAGAAAACAGTATGATGTCTTTGGCAAAATCATTTTTTCCGCTAACGGCTTACATGAAAAATGATCCTGAGTTTGGCGAATTTTGGCAAATTATCTACGATGAATTTTTAGAAACCAAAAGATTATTATTGAAAATTGCGGGTCATAAAGAACTAATGGAAAACTATCCTGACGGCAAAGCATCTATTGAAATAAGAGAGCGTATTGTATTGCCTCTGTTAACAATACAACAATATGCTTTATTGAGAATAAACGAAATAAACAAATCTGAAAATCCAGATTTGGAATTGATTAAAACGTATGAAAAAATCGTAACTCGTTCGCTTTTTGGAAATACAAATGCCAGTAGAAATTCAGCTTAATCATTTGAAATTCCATTTTAAACATTCCAAATTCCAATTTAAAATAGTTCTATGAACTCCAATCAATTGCCCGAAAATGAATATTCTGTTTTCAATGCAGCTTACATCAAAGCGATTGGAAATATCGAATTAATAGAAGAATTAGAAATTAGTTTACACGATTTTATTCGATTTGTCCAAAACATTCCAATGGACAAATTTGATTATCGCTATGCCGATGGGAAATGGACAATCAAAGAAATTATCCAGCACATTATAGATGCCGAAAGAATTTTTGGGTATCGCGCGTTGCGAATTTCCCGAAATGACCATACGCCTTTGGCAGGATTTGAGGAAAATTATTATGTGGAAAACACCAATGCTAATGGGAGAAGTATTCAAGACTTACTAACGGAGTTTTCGGCAGTAAGACATTCGAATTTGTTACTCTTCAAAAGTTTTTCAGACGAGCAATTGACCAGAATGGGAATTGCCTCTAATCATACAATTTCGGTAAGAGCAATCGGATTTTTGATAATTGGACATTTAAAACACCATCAAAGAGTTTTTCAAGATAGGTATTTGTAAAATTTGCCACCTAGCAATTAGTTTTGAATATAATTAGGCAACTCTGTCAAAGTTTAGAACTTTGACAGAGTTTTTGAGTTTAAAGGATTATTGCTTGTTTCTCAATCATAGCCAAACCAATTCTAATTTTATCGTAAGCGATTTGCTCTTCAAAATAATCAAAGTAGGGTTTCAGAGCATTTGGTGATTCTAGTTTAATTTTCGCTTCTGCAATTTGTGCAATTTCTTCTTTAGAAATATAACTGCTTAAATTTATTGGATGTCCGTCGCTGTATAATTTAGCTAAATGAGAAGTTATCGTGCTAAGACCTAAGTTTCTCTTGATAGCAATTTCTTCAGCGGTTAGTCCAGATTGTAATAATTCTAACGTTTCTATATACGTGCTTCCTTCCTTTTTGGCTCGAACGGTTTTATTTTTTTGAAAGTCGATAATTGCTTTTATAAACGCATCTCCGTATTTTTCTAATTTAGCTTTTCCAACTCCATCAATCTTTAAAAATTCTTCATCACTCATTGGTCTTTCTGCTTCCAGTTGTTTTAAAGTAGCATCGTTAAAAATAATGTAGGCAGGTACTTTTTCTTCTTTGGCAATTTCGGAGCGTAGTTTTCGCAAGCTTTCAAAAAGGGAATTATCTGTTGTTCGACTGATTCGTTCTTTGCTTTGAGCTTTGTCTTTGCTTATTTTTTGAACAGTTGTCAATTGCACTTTTTCACCTTCAAACAGCACTTTCTGAGCAAAAGGAGTAAGTTTTATTTTGTTTTGCTGATGAAAAGCAATTTCGCAATAGCCTAAATTGATTAATTGAATCAAATATTGATTCCAGTCATACCAAGAAATATCGGCTCCAACACCATATGTTTTTAAATTTTGATGGCCTTTATCATAAATTGACGCATTTTTAGAACCTCTCAAAAAGTCCACAATTACAGGCAATGCTTCCGATTCTTGCAATCGAATTACGGCAGACAATGCTTTTTGAGCAATAATTGTACCATCGAAAAAAGCGGGTGGATTTTTGCAAATGTCACAATTGCCACAATTTTCGGTAACCAATTCTCCAAAATAAGAAAGCAAAATTTTTCTGCGACAACTCAATGCATCGGCATATTGTTTCATCCTTTCCAGTTTTGCTAGTTGTACTTCGGCATTCAAACCTTCGGAAGCAAATTTTTGCAACTGAATCATATCGCCATAACTTTCGAATAAAACGGTTTCTGATGGCAAACCATCTCTGCCAGCACGACCAATTTCTTGGTAATAACCTTCGATATTTTTGGGCAAATTATAATGAATCACCCAACGCACATTCGATTTGTCGATTCCCATTCCAAAAGCAATCGTGGCGCAAACCACTTGACATTCGTCATTTATAAATTCATCTTGAGTCGCGGATCGCAGTTTGTTGTCTAAGCCAGCGTGATAGGCTTTGGCATTAATTCCAATTTTTTGTAATTTTTCAGCAAGTTCTTCTGTGGTTTTCCGGCTCAGACAATATACAATGCCGGATTCATTGGGTTTATCTTTTATAAAATCGATAATTTGTTTGACTCGGTCTAAAGCAGGGCGAACTTCTAAACTTAAATTTTTTCGATCGAACGATGCAACGACAATTTTTGGGTTGACCAAATTCAATTGTTGCGAAATATCAGATCGAGTAGCTTTGTCAGCAGTTGCGGTCAATGCTAGGATTGGAGTAGAGGGGAAGCGGTTTTTCAAATAGCCTAAATTGGTATAAGCAGGTCGAAAATCGTGACCCCAAGCCGAAATACAATGCGCTTCGTCAATGGCAATAAGGCTGACCGTAATTTGACTAAAAGCATTTTCGAGATAAGAAAGGCTTTCTGGAGCAACATAAACTAACTTGACTTTGTTGTCTTTTAGATTTTGAATGTGTGTTTGTTGTTCTTCATTAGATTGACTGCTGTTGATAAAGCAAGCTGAAATTCCGTTGGCTTTCAAACTATCAACTTGATCTTTCATCAAGGCAATTAATGGCGAAATGACGATCGTAATTCCAGGAAGAACCAAAGCGGGAAGTTGAAAACAAATCGATTTTCCACCACCAGTTGGCATAATAGCTAAAGTGTCTTGACTCGAAAGAATACTATTGATAATTTCTTCTTGATTGGGTCTAAATTTTTCGAAGCCAAAATTTTCTTTAAGTTTGGCGTGTAAAATTGTTGTAGTCATTTTGCCGTTTATTTTTGTCTAAAATAATAAAAAAAGGAACTCAATTTTGAGTTCCTTTTTTTATTATAAATTTATAGATCTTTAATCTTCGTCATCCTCGTCATCTTCATCAATTGGTTCTGATTTTTCTTCATCGTCGTCATCGTCTTCATCAGAATCCGATTTATCAACGTCATCTTTATAGTCATTGGTATCGTCATCATCACTATCAACGTCATCGTCATCTTCTAAACTAATTCCAACGTCTAAAGGTTCGATTTCGGCATCTATTTCATCGTCTTCATCATAGTTTTCGATTCTATCAGCTAGTTTTGTGCTGATTTTTACTAGAAAAATAGTGTCCTCTGTTCTAACTTCAACTGCCTCAATCAATTCGTTTTGTGCATTTCTAAAACGGATAATGTTTGAGTCATCATAGCCATCAGGGAATTTTTCAACCAAAAGGTTCAAAATTTCGTGTGTAAGTTTTGCGTAATCAACTATTACTCTTTTCATAAATAAATATTCTATAAATCTAATAAATAAGCGAAAATTAAAGGAGCTACAATGGTAGCGTCGGACTCAATGATAAATTTTGGAGTGTTAATATCTAATTTTCCCCAGGTAATTTTTTCATTTGGCACAGCTCCTGAATAGGAACCATAACTTGTTGTTGAATCTGAAATTTGGCAAAAATAACTCCAAAAAGGGATGTCATGCATTTCCATATCTTGATACAACATTGGAACAACACAAATTGGAAAATCTCCAGCAATTCCTCCACCAATTTGAAAGAACCCAATTCCTTTTGAACTATTTTTTGGATACCAATCAGACAAATATACCATATATTCTATACCTGATTTCATTGTTGATGCTTTTAAATCACCTTTAATAACATAGGAAGCAAAAATATTTCCCATGGTGCTATCTTCCCAACCTGGTACAATAATAGGTAAATTTTTCTCGGCAGCAGCATACATCCAGCTGTCTTTTAAATCAATTTCATAATACTCTTCAAGAACTCCCGAAAGCAACATTTTGTACATAAATTCATGAGGAAAATATCTTTCGCCTTTATCATCAGCGTCTTTCCAAATTTTGTAAATATGTTTTTGTAAACGACGAAATGCTTCATGTTCAGGTATGCAGGTGTCAGTAACACGATTTAAACCTCTTTCTAATAAAGCCCATTCATCTTGTGGTGTTAAATCACGATAGTTAGGTACTCTTTCGTAGTGAGAATGTGCTACTAAATTCATGACATCTTCTTCAAGATTTGCTCCAGTACATGAAATAATTTGAACTTTATCTTTGCGGATAATCTCTGCGAAAATTTTTCCGATTTCGGCAGTACTCATCGCTCCGGCCATACTTACCATCATTTTAGCTCCATTGGCTAACTGTTGTTCGTATGCTTTTGCAGCATCCACTAATGATGCAGAGTTAAAATGCAAATAATGCTTTTCAATAAACTGACTTATTGGTCCTTTACTCATTGTTTAAAATTTTATATTTTAAAACCCTAATATGAAAAACATTTTCAAATTTAACGAATTTTAAATAGACTAATTATTAATTAATTTTTATTTTTTATCGTAACCTAGTATTTTTAATACATCTTCGGCTGTTTGTTGTTCAGAAAAGACCTCAAATGCTAAGATACCATTTTCATCTTTATCAATCAAGATATGTTTGGGTTGTGGTATCAAACAGTGATGCAATCCTCCGTACCCTCCAATGGTTTCTTGATAAGCTCCAGTATTAAAAAATCCAATATATAATGGTTTTTCTTTGTTGTATTTAGGTAAATAAATGGCATTCATATTTTGCTCTGAATTGTAATAGTCATCACTATCACAGGTCATTCCGCCAAGCAAAACCCTTTCGTAGGTGTCATTCCAACGATTGACTGCAAGCATAATGAAACGCTTGTTTATTGCCCAAGTATCTGGTAATGTTGTGATAAATGAGGAATCAATCATATTCCATTTTTCTCTATCATTTTGTTGTTTTTGATACAAAATCTGATAAATAGCGCCACCGCTTTCGCCAACTGTATAGGAACCAAACTCTGTAAAGATGTTTGGAACATCTACTTCTGCCTCTTCACAAGCAATCTTGATTTGATTGATGATTTCGTCAATCATGTATTGGTAATCATACTCAAATGCTAATGAGTTTTTTATTGGAAAACCGCCACCTATGTTTAATCCGTCAAGCGTAGGGCATTCTTTTTTCAAGGCCACGTAAACTTTGATACATTTTACTAATTCGTTCCAATAATAAGCATTATCATTAATACCGGTATTGATGAAAAAGTGCAACATTTTTAGTTCCAACTTTTTATTTTCCTGAATTTGTTTTTTGTAAAAAGCCACAATATTCTTGTAACCAATACCTAAACGAGAGGTATAGAATTCGAACTTAGGTTCTTCTTCTGCAGCTATTCGGATTCCAATTTTGAATTTTCTTTTGATTTTTTCCTGCAAAATATCCAATTCTTCGTAATTGTCTATAATTGGAATGGTATTTTTATGCCCGTTATTAATCAAACGTGCAATGTTTTCAATGTATTGATCTCTTTTGAAACCGTTACAAATAACATAAGTACTTTTGTTGATTTTTCCTGAAGCCAATAAATTTTCAACAATATCAATATCAAAAGCAGACGAAGTTTCAATATGAATGTTGTTTTTGAAAGCTTCATTCATCACATATTCAAAATGGGAACTTTTGGTACAATAGCAATAGTAATATTTTGCTTCGTAGTTGTTTTTCTCCATCGATTTACGAAACCAGTTTTTGGCTTTGTTAATGTTATTAGAGATTTGTGGTAAATAAGTAAACTTTAGTGGCGTACCGTATTTTTCCACTAGTTTCATCAAATCAATGTGGTGAAACTCAAGATTATCTTTGTTTAAAGAAAATTCTTCTTGAGGAAAATAATACGTTTGATTGATTAAATCTGAATATTTTGTATTCATTAGGGTTGAAGTTTTTTTAGATTAATTCTATTTCAAAATAAATTAAGCTACGAATTCAAACTCTAATATTTGCAAAAACAATTTGAAGTTTTTCATTTTCGGCCTTTAAAAAAGTAAAAATATCAAAACTAAAAGTATCCTTAATAACAAAAAACGTTCTCAATATCCCTTTAAAAGAAGTATTGTTTGTAGTCTTAAAAGAACTACTATTTGTTGTATTTTGACTTTTTTTCATCGGGGCAAATGTAAAAAATAATATATACGCAATGCAATGCTTTTTAGAAAATAAAAGTTAAGATTTATAATCTTCAAAAGCCTCTAGAATCAATTCACTTTCAACGGATTGATTTATAATTATTTTCCCTATACCGTCAATCAATGCAAATTGGATATTTCCGTATTCATTTTTTTTGTCGTGAATCAGGAGTTCCATTATTGGTTCCATGTCATTTTCTTCAAAAACTACAGCGTCATAAATTACTTTAATTGCATTTTTAATTTGCAAATATTCTTGTTCATTTAATAAGTCTTTTTTAAAGGAAATATACGATTCTAAAATCATTCCAATTGCAATAGCTTCTCCGTGAAGCAAAGTGGTCTTATTTTCATTTTCAAGAAAATAACTTTCGATAGCATGTCCCAACGTATGTCCAAAATTCAATGCTTTTCGGATCCCGTTTTCGGTTAAATCTTCAGAAACAATTTTGTTTTTTATTTCAATTGATTCCTTAATTAAAGTATCTAAATCATCTGTATTTAAATTATTTA
>JBBQSZ010000053.1:0-22497 GCA_038234745.1 Flavobacteriales bacterium
GGAATTTTCTTTGGTTTGGGTTGGGCATTAGTTGGAGCTTGTCCTGGACCGATATTTATACTACTTGGTGCTGGATTTTTGCCAGTGTTGTTGGTGCTTTTTGGAGCGCTTTTTGGCACGTTTTTGTATGGATTAATAAAAGATAAATTGCCACATTAAAAGGAAATTATAACGAGAAAAAAAAGAGAGTCTTGTTTTTTGTTAGTAATTATTTCTTTCTAACTGCCTTTTAAATATAGATGTTGACCATTCGAGCATTATTTTTATAATCTCTTTTCATTAGATAAAATACTTAGAAATTTCCACTGTTTTTTCAGCTTTCTATTCGTATCGCAATGCTTCAATTGGATCCAATTTTGATGCTTTTATGGCTGGATACAATCCAGAAACTACAGCCACAAGAAAACTGGTGATAAACGCTGAAATGATAGCTGTCCAAGGAATAACGAATACAAAATTCATAGCCGTTGCAATGGCAAAACCTATCGAAATTCCAAAAATAATACCAACCAAACCTCCCATTTGACCGATGAGTAAGGTTTCAATAAAAAATTGAAAGGCAATTGTACTTTTTTTGGCTCCAAGTGCTTTTCGAACACCAATTTCTCGGGTTCGTTCGGTTACCGAAACAATCATAATATTCATCAAAGCGATAGATGATCCAAGAATTGTAATGATACCGATAAGCCAAGAAGCCATTCCCAAATACTGCGTAATTCCGAGGATTCTATTGATTAAATCATCACTTCTTACAATGGCAAAATTATTGTCTTTTACAGGACTTAATTTTCGCACTCTTCGCATCGTGCTATTGGCATTGTCAATGGCTTCGTCCAGTATTTCTTTTTTGGCAACCATTATACTCATCGTGTAATTGATATTGGGAGCTGTAAACAGAGAACGTGCAACTTGAATTGGAATCAAAACTCTTAAATCCTGGCTATTGCCAAAGGTGGAACCTTTCTCTTTTAAGGCTCCAATCACTTTGAATTTGGCACCACGAATCGAAATAATTTTATCTATTGGGTTGACATCTTTGAGTAATCCTTTTTCAAAATCAGAACCTACAATGCAAGAATAGGTGTTGTTTTGAATGTCAAATCCAGTAAAATTTCGACCAGCACTTAATTCTAAGCCTGAGTTTATTAAGAAGAATTCATCGACTCCTACCACTTTATTTTCGGGATCGGTTTTGGTGGATTCGTATTTCATTTCGGCTGTAGTTGTTGCCGTAAATGAAATGGAGGTTTCTGTTAGTGGATATTTATATTTATTCTTGAAAGCCACGGCTTCGGGGTAAGAAAGTATAGGATTTATGATTTCTCGTTCTTCGCCACCACGTCTTCTGGATGTATTTTCGTACTGATTGATATTGAATGTATTGGCTCCCATAGATGCAAAATCTGATGAAATGGTATTTTCTAAAGCCGAAACAACCGTCAAAATGCCCACCAATGCAGTAATTCCAATGGCAATAATCAATACGGTAAGGATGGTGCGCAACAATTGAGTTCGTATAGAACCAAAAGCAATTCGGACATTTTCTCTAAATAATTTAAACATAGTAGTTATTTGACACGAAATTACAATTTTTGTTACAAGTTTGCTTTAGAAGATGTGATATTTATTTTAAAAACAAGATATTTGCAGGGGGGAATTTAAGATTAAAGAATTTAGATTTTAGATTTTCTTAATGAAATAAGATTTTGGATTTCAAAACTGACATCGTTTTCCTAAAGAATGGATGAGAGTAGTTCGTCAGTTCGAGCGGTTTATTAAAAATGCGTAAGCTTTTTTAATAAATTTTATCGAGAACACTAACACAGGCTTCTCGATACAATTTTGAATAGTAAAGCTAACGCATTACTATCAAAAATCACTCGAAGTGAGGGCTAAGTTAGTAGAATGATATAGGTATTCAAATCTAAAATCTGCAATCTAAAATCTACAATTAAATAAAAATGGCTCAGAAACCAAGTATTCCAAAAGGAACTAGAGATTTTTCACCTGCTGAGGTGGCAAAACGTCAGTATATTATATCAGTCATCAAAAGTAATTTCGAGAAATTTGGTTTTCAACCTATCGAAACTCCCTCCTTTGAAAATTCTGAAACCTTGATGGGAAAATATGGAGAAGAAGGCGATCGGTTGATATTCAAAATATTGAATTCTGGAGATTATTTGGCGAAAGCCGATACCACATTATTACAAAATAAAGAAAGCAATAAACTGACTTCGAGTATCTCCGAAAAAGCGTTGCGCTATGATTTGACGGTTCCTTTTGCCAGATATGTGGTGCAACATCAAAGCGAAATTGAATTTCCTTTCAAAAGATATCAAATTCAACCCGTTTGGAGAGCAGATCGTCCTCAAAAAGGACGTTTTAGAGAATTTTTTCAATGTGATGCCGATGTAGTAGGTTCGAAATCGTTGTGGCAAGAAGTAGAATTAGTGCAATTGTATGATGCAGTTTTTACACAATTATGCTTGGAAGGCGTTACGATTAAAATAAATAATCGCAAGATTCTATCGGGAATTGCCGAAGTTATTGGTGCGAAAGATAAATTAATCGATTTTACAGTTGCCTTAGACAAACTTGACAAAATAGGCGAGGACGGTGTGAAAAAGGAAATGATAGAGAAAGGAATCGCTGAATCAGCAATAGAAAAAGTGCAACCTTTATTTCATTTTACTGGAACTATTTCGGCGAAAATAGCAAAACTTAGGTCTTTATTAGCTGAATCTGAAGAAGGGTTGAAAGGCGTTGCAGAATTGCAATTTATTTGCGAAAGTGTGACTGATTTGGGCTTAAATAAAGCTATTTTAGACTTGGATGTAACCTTGGCTCGTGGTCTGAATTATTATACAGGAGCTATTTTTGAAGTTTCGGCGCCTAAAACGGTTGCAATGGGATCTATTGGCGGCGGCGGAAGATACGATGATTTGACAGGAATTTTTGGTTTAAAGGACATGAGTGGAGTAGGAATATCCTTTGGCTTGGACCGCATTTATTTGGTACTCGAAGAATTGAATTTATTTCCAGAAACGGTGACATCAACATCCAAAGCGTTGTTCATTAATTATGGTGAAAAAGAGGCGTTTTATTCGATGAAAGCGATCACAAAGTTGCGGAATTTTGGAATAAAAGTAGAATTGTATCCTGATAACCTAAAGGTGGGAAAACAGTTTCAACATGCTGATAAACGTGGCATTCCGTTTGCGGTTATTGTCGGAGAAACCGAGTTGGATGAGGGGAAATTTGCTTTGAAAAATTTACTTTCAGGAGAGCAGCATTCGCTTGATTTTGACGAATTGAAATCAGCATTGGAATAATCCTCTTATTCTTTTAATTTGAGAAATTATACTATTTCAGCACTCAAACCTGCTTCGAGTAATTGCGTACATTGTGGTTTCAATTTTTCTAAAGCATCTGTTTTTACAACACATTTTCCATTATAATGAACTATTAATGAACATTGTTCTGCCTGTTCAGGAGTGTGATTGCAAACCCGGATTAAAGTTTCAATAACGTGGTCAAAAGTATTCACGTCATCATTATAAACAATGATTTCGTTGTTTATTGAAGTGGCTTCTTTTAGGCTAACTTTTACTCTTATTTTTTCTTTGGTACTCATTTTTAAATATTTGTAGGTTGAAAATAAAAATAGATATAACTTTTTAGCAACCCTAAATAAAAATAAAAATTTGTTTAGTATAAAACAGTTTTATTATTTTTCAGCAGTTGATTTAGCTATTTTTCAAATACTAATTTACATATTTTAAGGATACCCAATTATTTCTTTCGAACTTTTTAACATAAGTTAAACCTTTTTCTTTGCAAGAAGCATCAATAAAAGGAATGTCTTCTACGTAAAAACCACTCAATAATAAGGTTCCTTTTGGATTCAAACAATCGACATAAGATTGCATATCGTTCAATAAAATATTGCGGTTGATATTGGCAATAATCAAATCGTATTTTTTGTCTTTCAATAAAGTTGCATCACCTTCATAAACTGTGATGTGATGGCAATTATTGCGTTCGGCATTTTCAATCGAATTCAAATAGCACCAATTATCAATATCAATAGCGTCAATAGGTTGAGCGCCTTTCATCTCAGCTAAAATTGCCAAAATCGCGGTTCCACAGCCCATGTCTAAGGTTTTTAATCCAGCAACATCAATTTCTAATAAATGCTGAATCATCATATGTGTGGTTTCGTGATGTCCGGTTCCGAAACTCATTTTTGGTTCAATTACAATATCAAATTCGGCTTTTGTTTTCGGGTGAAAAGGAGCGCGAACATGACAATTTCCATTAACATCAATCGGCTCAAAATTCTTCTCCCATTCTTCGTTCCAATTCACTTGATCAATTTCTTGTACTTCGTATGAAATGGTAAATTCTGGAGATTTCAGAATGAACAAATCATCCAAAATTCCTTCTGTCCAAAGATCTTTTTGGATATAGGCAACAATCCCAAAATCAGAATCAATAAAGCTTTCAAAAGGCAATTCGCCTAACTCAGCAACAAGAATTTCTGAACCTAGCTCTTTGGGTTCAACCGTAAAATGGTAGCCTAAATATATATTTGACATAAGTTAATTTTTTGCAAAGGTAACTAATATTAGTTGTTTTGAAAATAGCTGTATTATGCAAATTTGGGAAAATTAATTTAGTAAATATTTACTAAATTGATTAGATAATTCTATTTTTGCAGCACAATACACTTTATTATGTACAAGCAAATTATCCGTCCTATATTTTTCTGTTTTGATCCAGAAAAAGTCCATTATTTCACCTTTTCTTTAATTCGGAATTTATCAAAAATACCAGGAATTTCCTCGCTTTTAAGAGATTTATATTTAGTCGATGACAAACGATTGGAAACGGAAGTATTTGGTTTAAAATTCAAAAATCCTGTTGGATTAGCTGCAGGAATGGACAAAGATGCTTCTTTATTTAACGAATTGTCTAACCTTGGTTTTGGGTTTATTGAGATAGGAACTATCACGCCAAAAGCTCAAGAAGGAAATCCTAAAAAACGTATATTTCGCTTAGTTGAAGACAGTGCTATCATTAACAGAATGGGTTTTAATAATGGCGGCGTTCTTGATGCTGTTGATCATTTAAAGAGAAATAAAGGCGTCTTGATAGGCGGAAACATTGGAAAAAACAAACTAACTCCCAATGAAGCTGCGACTGCTGATTACTTGATTTGTTTTGATGCTTTGTTTGACTATGTTGATTATTTTGTGGTCAATGTGAGTTCCCCAAACACGCCTAATCTTCGCGAACTACAAGAAAAAGAGCCCTTGAAACAGTTGTTGCAAACCTTGCAAAATCAGAATTTGACAAAGCCAAAGCAAAAACCAATCTTGCTGAAAATTGCTCCCGATTTGACGGATTCACAATTGTTAGATATTATTGATATTGTCAAGGAAACCCAAATTGCAGGAGTTATTGCAACAAATACTACCTTGTCAAGAAAAGGATTGCAATCCATAAACAAAGTCGAAATGGGCGGAATGTCTGGAAAACCACTAAAAGATCGTTCGACAGAAGTGATTCGTTTTCTTGCCGAAAAAAGCAACAAAGCTTTTCCTATTATTGGAGTGGGAGGGATTCATTCAGCCGAAGACGCTATCGAAAAATTGGAAGCTGGGGCTAGTTTAATTCAACTTTATACGGGATTTATTTATGAAGGACCAGCATTAATAAAAGCGATTAATAAAAAGATTTTAGATAAAATGCAATAATCCAAATTGCACTAAAAGCCCTGTCAATAGAGCGATTCCAAACTTAAAAACGTTTTGATAAGTACATATTCAACATAGAATTCAAAATTAGTTTAGGCTTTATTTATTCTTAAAATTTGGAATATTTACAGAATTCAAAAAATTAATAAAAAACGATTTCCTTAAATCTGATTTTGCCTTATCTTTGATTTTCTATGGAAGCAATAAAAATTATCGAATGTCCACGAGATGCAATGCAAGGAATAAAGACGTTTATTCCAACGGCTCGAAAAGTGGCTTACATTCAATCATTGCTTCGTGTGGGTTTTGACACCATCGATTTTGGGAGTTTTGTTTCGCCCAGAGCCATTCCGCAAATGCAGGACACTGCCGAAGTTTTGGCACAATTAGATTTATCTCAAACACAAAGTAAATTATTGGCCATAATTGCTAATACGCAAGGTGCAATTGCCGCTTCACAGCATCAGCCAATACAATATTTGGGTTTTCCATTTTCGATTTCTGAGAATTTTCAAATGCGGAATACACACAAAACTATTACTGAATCATTGGTTACTTTAGATGAAATTTTGGAAATTTCAGATAAAACAAATAAAGAAGTTGTCGTTTATCTTTCTATGGGATTTGGAAATCCGTATGGAGACCTTTGGAATATTGATATTGTGGGTGATTGGGTAGAAAAATTGTCTAATATGGGAGTAAAAATTCTTTCTCTTTCAGACACCGTTGGCAGTTCGACTCCAGAAGTAATTCAGTATTTGTATGCTCATTTAATTCCAAAATACTCCAAGATTGAATTTGGAGCTCATTTGCACACCACACCCGACAAATGGTTTGAGAAAATTGATGCAGCTTATAATTCGGGTTGTCGTCGTTTTGACGGTGCAATTCAAGGTTTTGGTGGTTGTCCGATGGCGAGAGATATTTTGACAGGTAATATGCCAACCGAGAAATTAGTATCGTATTTTAATTCCAAAAAAGAAACTACTAATTTAAGCGCCATGAGTTTTGAAAGTGCTTTTAATGAAGCTTCAAAAATATTTAAGACCTATCATTAGACAATACTAAAAAAGGAATATTTTCGTTAAAATGTAGTTCCCCAATACATTACTTACTATGAATAAATTTTTAGGGATAGTTGTTCTATCTGTTCTGTTTTTATCGTGTTCTAGCAATTTAGACTTTAACCAAGTCAATGATTTTAAATCAGAACCCATTGCAGTTGCAAATTTGGCTACTTTTGATCTTCAGGCCAATCAATTTGTTATTGGAGGAATAGAACAACCTGTGGTAGGAGATGTGGTGAATTTCAAAGTTTTTGACAATGTAGATTTTGCTCATAATACACAAAAAGTTGACTTGTATTTTGAATTTAACAATACTATAGGAAGAGCCTATGTTATTAATTTGTATCTGCTTGATGCGAATAATGTTAAGCTCTATACAATTCCATTTAATATACCTGCTTATTCGGGTTCGTCCAATCTTATTACAAAAACTGAAATATTTGAAAATGCCAACCTAGACATTTTAAAAAAAAGCCAAAAAATTGCTTTTGTTGTTTCGATGTTACCTGGAATTCCGATAACTGATAGTAGTTTAGGAAGTCTCAAAATGCGCTCAAGTGCCACCATTTATCTTTTGGTACAATGAGAAAATTGATGCTAATTTTTGTTTTATTGCTGTCGATAAACTGTTTTTCGCAGAATAAGCAAATCTTATATAACTTCACGTCTGTGCCTCAATCGATGATGACCAATCCAGGGTCGGATGTTCAGTACAAATGGTTTGTCGGCATCCCTTTTTTGTCTGGTTTTTCAGCTAATGTCGGTTCTAGTAGTTTCTCGGCTTATGATTTATTTGCCAATAATGGAGTCGATTTTAATACTAAATTGAGGAATGTTGTTTTTTCAACCTCAAGGAACGATAAGCTCGCTTTGAACGAACAACTAGAAATCTTTAGCGGTGGTTTTAAATTGGGCGATTGGCAGCAAAACTCCTATTTCTCCTTTGGAATGTATCAAGAATTAGATGTTTTAACTTATATGCCAAAAGATTATGCCATTTTAGCTTTAGACGGAAATAAGGATTATTTGGGAAAAGTATTTGATATTGGCGATTTGAATGGGCGAGGCGAAATGCTTTCTGTTTTTCACCTTGGGTTTCATAAAAAAGTAAATGAAAAATTAATTTTAGGCGCTCGCGGAAAGATTTATTCCAGTATTTTTAATGTGTCATCAACTAAAAATTCTGGTTATTTCTATACTATTGAAGGTACAAATTCCATCTACGACCAAGTGATTTCGGCTAATGGATTGGTAAATACTTCTGGATTCTCAAATTATCTCAATAATTATTCTGGTAATGCCAAAAGTGATATTATGAAAAAAGCTTTATTGGGCGGAAATTTGGGTTTGGGATTGGATTTAGGACTTACGTATTACCCCAAAGAAAACCTTCAGTTTACGGCAAGCTTAATTGACATTGGTTTCATAAAGCACACCAAAGAAGTTGAAAGTTATCGTTTTAAAGGATATTATAATTATGTAGGTTTGACACCCGATTTTGTGCTTGGCAATACTACTGATATTTTGAAAGAATTTAACGATGCGATTCCATTAGACACTTTGCATACCAAATACACCACTTGGCGACCCGTAAAATTCAATTCTTCGATTCAGTATTCTTTTGGTGATGGACGAAGTTCAGATTGTAATTGTTCTGGAAACACGATTAAATATAAAAATGCTGTGGGAGCACAATTGTTTGCAATGACAACGCCTAGAATTCCACTTATGGCTTTGACTGGGTATTACAGACGCCAAATTTTTGAATCGTTGGAAATGAAAGCCACTTATACAATTGATTCATTTTCTTCCAAAAACATAGGTTTAGGATTATCAACAACCATCGGGAAGGTTAATTTTTATATTCTGGGTGATAATCTTTTGGAATACAAAGACCTTAGCAAAGCGCATAGTTTATCATTTCAAATCGGGTTGAATGTCATTTTTCCTGATAAGAATTCTTTTGATTAAATCTTGTTTATTTTTGCCGTTTTCCTCTTAATGTTTTATAGATTTCTATCCAAATTACCGAAATAAATCCTATTAAAACACTCCAACTTATTTGTCTCACTGATAAGGCTTCAAACAGAAAGAATTTCGAAAACACTGGAACTATTAACAATAAACTTGTTAGTAGAATGGTAGCACCAATGATTACTAAAACTAAGTTGTTTTTGTATCGAATGGTTGTGAATATTGAATAATAAAAGGAGCGGTTGACCAATGTTAAGAAAATATTCGAACTAATTAAAGTTAGAAAAACACAGGTTCTTGTCACACTTTCCGAAGCGTTTTCTTGGATACAAAATTGATAAATAAATAATAAACCCAAAGTAATAGCAAGTCCTTGAACAATGCTAATCGTTATTTCTTTCAGATTAAAAAAAGTATTTGTAATCGGACGTGGTTTTTCAAGCATCAAATTAGATTCCATAGGTTCATTTTCGTAAATTATAGAACAGGTGGGACCCATAATTATTTCCAGAAAAATAATATGAACTGGTGTAAAAATGTTGGGGTAAATCCATCCTAAAACCAATGGTATAAAGACAATCATCACAATCGGAATGTGTATCGAAATAATGTATTGTATGGCTTTTTTTAGATTGATGTATATTTTTCTTCCCATGGCAATAGCATCTGTCATTTTCGATAAATCATCATCAATCAAGATAAGGTTAGCTGCTTGTTTGGCAATTTCGGTTCCCTTTTTCCCCATTGCAATTCCAATATGAGCTGATTTTAAGGCAGGACCATCGTTGACACCATCGCCAGTCATCGCTACAATTTCGCCATTTTCTTTCAAAGCTTGAATAATTTTTAGTTTGGCTTCAGGAAACATTCTTGTGAAAATGGTGGTTTCTTTAACCTTTTCTTTCAAAGTAGCTGCATCCATTGACATTAATTCATCACCGTTTAAAGTCTGTTCGGAATTTTTGAACCCTATTTGTTTGGCAATTGTTGAGGTCGTTTTGGCATTATCTCCAGTAACTATTTTTACTTGAATTCCAGCTTTATAAAAAGTATCGAAAACCGCTTTTATGTTCGGCTTTGGAGGATCATAAAATGCAACTAATCCTTTGAATTCAAACGAAAACTCCTGCTGTGTTTTCGGAAAATTAGAACCTTTAAATTCGGAAACACCAACTCCTAAAACCCGAAAACCTTCTTTCGCCATCGATTCACTTGCTTTGTTGATTCGCTCTATTTGATCATTCGAAAGAGTAGAACAAGCTATTAATGCTTCTGTTGCACCTTTTACTGCAACAATTCGATTTCCCGCTTTATTCTCAAAAATATGAGTCATCATTGGCGGTTTGCCACTCAAAGGATATTCATGAATTAAGCTATAATTGGGTCTTTCATCCTTTAAAGTTGATTTTGAATAGGCTTCGTGGAGTGCAATTTCCATCCCGTCAAAAGGAATCGGTTCACTTGCCCACATTGCCAGACTCAATAACTCTTCTTCTTTGGAATTTAATTTTTTATTGAAATTGCCATTGAAATTGTTAGTTCCACTGATTGTATCGTCAGAGAACGTGTACCATTGCGCCAAACTCATTTTGTTTTCCGTGATAGTTCCTGTTTTATCGGTGCAAATTACGGTAGCACTTCCAAGCGTTTCGACCGTTTTTGTTTGTTTGACGATAATCCCCATTTTCATTAAACGCCAAGCTCCCAAAGCCATAAATGTTGTAAATGCTACCGGAATTTCTTCTGGAATTATACTCATCGCTAGCGTTAGTGCTTTTAGCAAACTGTCTAAAAATACACCTGAATTATAATAATTAATAGCCCAAACTATACTGAAAATGATTAAGCCGATTATTGACATTTTCTTCACAAAATTCCCGATTTGTAATTGTAAAGGTGTTTTTTCTTCAGCAATCGATTCGAGACTTTTGCCAATTATTCCCAGCTGGGTTTGATTGCCAATGGCAGTAACTTTGCAAATTGCCAAACCACTTGCTACAATTGTTCCTTGAGAAATAGTGTTGTTTTCGGATTTTTCATTTTTAAAAATAGCCAGTGATTCCCCCGTTAAAATAGATTCATTTACTGAAAAATCATTGGATTGGATGATAAAACCATCGGCAGGAATAAAGGTTCCTTCTTCAGTTTGAATGCAATCTCCCAAAACAATTTCTTCACTGGGAATTTCGATTATTTCACCGTTTCGGATAACTTTACTTTTAGGTTGTGTTAGTTTTTTGAGTTCTTCAATCGCATTTCTGCTTTTCGATTCTTGGTAAAGCGAGATTGTAGAAACCAAAATAATGGCTACGGTCATAAAAATTCCATCAGCAAAATCACCCATTATATAATAAATACTTGTAGCTACTACTAAAAGTAAAAACATGGGTTCTTTTATCATTTCGACTAACGAGGAAATAAAATGATTTTTTTCCTGATGGTCTAATGAATTAAAACCGTTTTTCGCTCTGGATTGAGTAACTTCTTTATCGGAAAGTCCTTGTAATAAATGATTTGGTGGTGTCATGTCTGGTTTTCTAAAATCTTTTAAAGTATAAAAAAGAAGAAAATATTTTAAATGCAGTAAATATTTTTTTGAACTGCAATTTACAATATTATTAACACATGAATGATGATGTTTTCTTAAGATTGTCTATATTTGCACGCAATTTAACTACAACTTCAAATTGCAATGATAGCACACAACTCAAAGATTATCGGCGAAGGTCTAACTTACGATGATGTATTGTTAGTTCCAAATTTTTCCAATGTACTTCCGCGCGAAGTGAGTATTAAATCAAAATTCTCTAGAAATATATCGCTTAATGTTCCCATTGCTTCCGCAGCTATGGATACCGTTACCGAAAGTTCTATGGCAATCGCTATGGCTCAAGAAGGAGGAATTGGTGTTTTACATAAAAATATGACTATCGAGCAACAAGCGGCGAAAGTTCGAAAAGTAAAGCGTGCTGAATCAGGAATGATTATCGATCCAGTAACTTTACCTTTAAATTCAATTGTTGCCGATGCTAAAAAAGCAATGAAAGAATACGGAATTGGTGGTATTCCAATCGTTGACGAAAATAGAGTATTGAAAGGGATTGTTACCAATCGTGATTTGCGTTTCGAAACTAATAATGCCAGACCAATTATTGAAGTAATGACCAGTGAAAACCTAGTAACTGTTTCCGAAGGTACTTCTCTTGCTCAGGCAGAAGTTGTTTTGCAAGGACATAAAATCGAAAAACTTCCTGTAATCAATTCAGATAATAAATTAGTTGGATTAATTACTTTTCGAGATATTACCAAATTAACCCAAAAGCCAAATGCCAATAAAGATGTTTATGGTCGTTTGTGTGTTGCTGCAGCTATTGGCGTTACAGCCGATTCACTCGAAAGAGCCACAGCACTTATCAATGCTGGTGTGGATGCAATTATTATTGATACAGCTCACGGTCATACGCAAGGCGTTGTGAACGTTTTGAAAGAAATCAAATCTCATTTTCCAAAAATTGATATTGTCGTTGGAAATATTGCCACGCCCGAAGCGGCCTTATTTTTGGTCGAAAACGGTGCCGATGGTGTAAAAGTTGGGATTGGACCCGGTTCTATTTGCACCACTCGTATAATTGCTGGTGTTGGTTTCCCTCAATTTTCTGCGGTTCTTGAAGTTGCTGCAGCGTTGAAAGGAACAGGAGTTCCTGTTATTGCCGATGGTGGAATTCGTTACACAGGAGATATTCCTAAAGCTTTGGCTGCAGGTGCAGATTGTGTTATGTTAGGCTCACTTCTCGCAGGAACGATGGAATCTCCAGGAGAAACTATTATTTTTGAAGGAAGAAAATTCAAATCGTATCGTGGAATGGGTTCTGTTGAAGCAATGGAAGGCGGTTCGAAGGATCGTTATTTTCAAGATGTGGAAGACGATGTCAAAAAATTAGTTCCTGAAGGAATTGTAGGGCGTGTTCCTTACAAAGGAGAATTAGAAGAAAGTATGCAACAATTCATTGGTGGACTTCGTGCCGGAATGGGATATTGTGGTGCTAAAGATGTGCCAACTTTACAAGAAACGGGGCGTTTTGTGCGCATCACTTCCAGCGGAATTACCGAAAGTCATCCTCATAATGTGACAATTACTAAAGAAGCTCCTAATTATTCGAGATAAATTTTTTCCTCGAATTCACAAGGATTCCAAGAAAATTATAAAATCAAAAAGGTGTAAGATTCATTTCTTACACCTTTTTTTATGCATATTAAAAATTGATTTTAATCGTGAACCAAATCCGTTAATAGTTTTTTGTCTCCAACTATCCATAGGATATCGTCTTTTTCTAAAATCACATCCGATTCTGGGTTTAAGGTTCTATTTCCTCTTTTTTCGATGCCGACAATCAAGCCTTTTGTTTTTTCACGTAAGTTGGATTCTTTGATGCTTTTTCCTAGGAAGATATTATTTTTCAATTCAATTTGGCGCAACACAATATCAGGCTCATTTATTTCTGGAGAAATATCCGTTTCATGCTGATCCAAATATTTTTTAAATTCTTGTACTTGTTGATCTGTTCCAATAACACAAACTTCGTCTCCGGGGAAAATGCGTTCATTAGCTTGTGGAATGTGAATCGTGATTTCGCCTCTTTTGATGGAAACTATATTGACACCCAATTGTTCGCGGAGTTGTAAATCTTTTAGGGATTCTCCTGCAATATTCGATTCCATAACCACATCAAAAACGGCCATGTGTCCATCCCAAGGAGTTAAATCACTTCGGTTTCGTTTTGCTTTTGCAATTTCTCTTCCATGTAAATTGGCAAGAAAGTGATTTTCAATTCTGTGGTATTGAATGTGGAGTCTTTTCTGGAAAATCAAATAACTTATAACAGCAATGATTAAGGCAATCCAAGTGATTTTTTGTGAGAAAAAGGTATTTAACAAAAGTCCGATGAAGAATATAGTCAGAATTATACGTACGAAAAACAGCATCATCACTGGCCCACGAGATTTACGGTCTGCCAATAATTGTTCTATTTCGGCAACAGCAACTCTTCGAAAAGAAAGTGCCCACAAAAATGGCGAAATAATACTCAAGGTTATCAAAGCTCCTAGAATATTTCCGAAATGGTAATTGGCCACCAAAGGTAAAATGAAACGAGAGGATGTCAGAATAATTCCAAGAATTATTACGACCAGTGCAATGACTTGAATTAAATAAGCATTGATCACTGTTTGCCATAAACTAACCGTTTTAATGGCTTGTGCACTTGCAGAATAGCGTTCAATTCGTTTCGTCCATCTACGAGGTAAACTATTCGAAACATATTCCGAAAAAGGGAGCGAATATTTAATCATAAAAGGTGTCGTGAAAACTGTTATTGCCGAAACTGCCACAACAATTGGGTATAAAAAAGAGTTGGTGACATTCAATGTTACTCCTAATGTAGCGATGATAAATGAAAATTCCCCAATTTGCGACAAACTCATTCCAGTTCTTATGGAATCTTTTAAGGGTTGCCCCGATAATAAAGCACCAAAAGTAGAGCTTATGGATTGTCCAAATACGGTAACAAGGGACAGAATAAGTACTGGAATTGCGTGTTGATACAATGCTTCAGGAGCAATTAGCATTCCGACGGACACGAAAAATACGGCTCCAAATAAATCTTTTACAGGTTTTACAAGATGTTCAATATGTTCGGCTTGAGTGGTTTCGGCAATGATGGAACCCATTATAAAAGCTCCTAAAGCAGGCGAAAAACCAACATTTGCTGCTAAACCAACCATTGTAAGACACAAGGCAATCGAAATGATGAGTAACATTTCGTCTGTCAATAAATTTTTCGTTTTTTTAAGTACTGTTGGAATGATAAAAATACCTCCCAAAAACCAAATTACAAGGAAAAACACAAGTTTTAAGACCGACATTAATAAGTCCATTCCAGAAAATTGGTTACTTACAGCAATGGTCGATAAAAGAACCATCATCAAAATAGCCAGAATATCTTGAACGATTAGAGAACCAATTACGATTCCCGCAAATTTTTGCGTCTTGACTCCTAATTCCTCAAAAGATTTTAAAATAATTGTAGTGGAAGAAATAGAAAGGATGACACCTAAAAAAACACTATCCATTTTGGACCAATCCATCCATTGTCCAACAGAATAACCCAAAACACACATTGTAATAATTTGTGTCCCAGCAGTAATAGAGGCAGTTCCACCAACTTTCATTAATTTTTTGAAACTAAATTCGAGACCAAGACTGAACAATAGGAAGATAACACCGATTTGAGCCCAAACTTCTACACTTTTAATTTCTTTTACAGAGGGAAAAAAATCAAAATGATTTCCAGCTAAAAAACCTGCAATTAAGTATCCTAAAACTAACGGTTGTTTTAATTTTTTAAATACCACTACTGCAATTCCCGCGGTCAATAGAATGAGTCCTAAATCGCTGATTAGTGGGTCTAAATGTTGTGAAACTTCGGCTGCTTTTTCTATTGGATTCATATTTCTTGAATTCGACGTTGTTAAGATACAAAAAAATAAATTTCAAAAGGACGACAAAAATAAACGTTTTTTTTAGTTTAACTTATTCAAATCAGAAATCGTGTAAAAATTCATATTGTTGCGTTTAATGTATTGGCATATAAATTCTAATGTGGAATTTTTGGTTTCATAATCGCCTGTAACTTTATTCACAGTTTTGTGACTATTCAAAATTAAAATTTTATTATTTTTCTTGGCAAAATCTAATAATTTTCGAAGATGATTTAGGTTGAAATCATTGTGAGTATCATCGATGCTAAAACTAAAAATTAGATTAGAATTATTGTAATAACAACCTTGTTTAGCAATAACCGCTTTTTCGACAAAAGCTCTTCCTCTAATAATCTTAAATTTTTCTAGTAAGGCAGCATCCAGTTTTTTAGTTCGTCCGCCATAAGGATAGGCAAATGAAGAAACATTTAATCCATAAAACTGCATTAATCTTTGCATTGGAACTATTTCTACTTTCAAATACTCTTCAATTGTGTGATCCTTGACATAAGTGGCTGCGTTCAGATGTTGCAATCCATGTCCGCCAATTTCATGTCCTTCTATTTGTAATTCCAGTAGTTTTTTTACTTGAGCATGGCGGAAATTATTTATTCTACAAACAAAAAATGTTCCTTTCCAACCGTATTTTTTTAATTTTTGGTCGGTCGCAAACCATTCATTTATATAAGCATCATCAAAAGATAAAATAACGCCAGAGTGCTGAGGTTCTATTTCTTCTATTATTTTTTCAGACCAATTATTGCAGGATATTAAAATAGTAAAAGCACAAAATAACATGATTTTTAGAATGAAAACCTTCCTCATTGTTTCGTGCTTTATTTGAATGTTAGCGTAATTTTATTAAATCCCCAAGAAATTACTTGGAGTGATTTGCATTAATTCA
Organism: Flavobacteriales bacterium; assembly: GCA_038234745.1. Classification (GTDB taxonomy): domain Bacteria; phylum Bacteroidota; class Bacteroidia; order Flavobacteriales; family Flavobacteriaceae; genus Flavobacterium. The sequence continues at coordinate 16,242 of JBBQSZ010000053.1, forward strand.
GCTTTAATTTCAGAAGAAACATCAAGAGTTGCAATGAAATTATGAATAGCTTTTTTATCAATGGCTTCGTTGGTTCTAGTCAATCCTTTCAAGGCTTCATAAGGATTTGGATAGGCTTCACGGCGTAAAATAGTTTGAATCGCTTCGGCAACAACTGCCCAGTTTTTCTCTAAATCTTCTTCAAATTTTGGTTCATTCAATAATAATTTGTTTAATCCTTTCAAAGTTGCTTCGAATGCGATTAAAGTATGTCCAATAGGTACGCCAATATTTCTCAAAACCGTACTATCAGTCAAATCGCGTTGCAATCTCGACAATGGTAATTTAGCCGAAAGATGCTCAAAAATAGCATTGGCAATTCCTAAATTTCCTTCTGAATTTTCAAAATCAATTGGGTTTACTTTGTGTGGCATTGCCGAAGAACCGATTTCTCCTGCTTTGATTTTTTGTTTGAAATATTCCATCGAAACATAGGTCCAGATATCTCTATCCAAGTCGATTACAATGGTATTGATTCTTTTCAACGCATCAAAAAAGGCAGCGAAATGATCGTAATGTTCAATCTGAGTCGTTGGGAAGGAATGATGCAATCCCAAATTTTCTTCGACGAATTGATTTCCAAATTTTCTCCAGTCAATTTTTGGATAAGCTACGTGATGTGCATTGTAATTTCCTGTTGCACCACCAAATTTTGCCGCAAACGGAATGTTAAATAACAAACGCATTTGCTCTTCTAATCTTTCGACAAAGACACCAATTTCTTTACCCAAACGAGTAGGTGAAGCTGGCTGTCCGTGAGTTCTGGCAAGCATTGGGATGTCCTTCCATTCGATACTTAAATCTTTTAATTTTGAAGTCAAAGTGATTAATGAAGGCATATAAACTTTCTCGAAAGCTTCTTTTGTTGAAAGTGGAATCGCCGTATTGTTGATGTCTTGAGAAGTCAATCCAAAGTGGATGAATTCTTTATATTGGGACAAACCTAGCTTTTCAAAAGCATCTTTTATAAAATATTCAACAGCCTTGACATCGTGGTTGGTTACCTTTTCGGTTTCTTTTATCCAAAGTGCATTTTCGGTAGAAAAGTTTCTATAAATGTCACGCAAACTTTCAAAAATAGTCGGATTTACGTCTTTTAGTTGTGGTAAAGGAATTTCGCAAAGCGCAATAAAATATTCAATTTCAACCAATACACGGTATTTAATCAATGCTTCCTCAGAAAAATATTTCGAAAGTGAACTGGTTTTGCTTCTGTATCTTCCGTCAATTGGTGATACGGCGTTTAATTCGTTTAAAGTTGTCATTGTTGCTGGTTTTTAAGAAAGCGCAAAAATAAGGAATAGTGGTCAGTATTCAGTATTAAGTAGGTAGTTTTTTAGGTAAATTTAAAATGGGTTTTTGATATTGCCATTAGCATTGCCATTGAAATTGTTATTTTATTTTTAAAAGTTCTTTTTGAACAATTTTCATTCCTTTCGAACCCTTTGTGGCAATGATTTTAATGTCATTTGGCAAGTCTTGAATTGGCGCTGGATTTGGGTCAATATAAAAAACAGGAATAGTTGGATTCGCAAAATTCATCAAACTTGCCGCAGGATAAACCTGTAACGAAGTCCCAATTATAATCAGAATATCCGCTTTTTCGACGAGGGAAACAGCTTTTTCTAAAGCGGGAACTTCCTCGCCAAACCACACAATATGAGGTCGCAATTGAAACCCTTTATCATCTACATCGCCTAAAATTAAATCGTCTTGCCAGTCTAAAATATAGTTTTGGTTTGCCGTACTTCTTACTTTCAACAATTCGCCGTGAAGATGAAGTACGTTTGAACTCCCTGCTTTTTCGTGCAAATTGTCAACATTTTGTGTAATTACAGTTACCTCAAAATCATTTTCTAATTCCGCTAGAATTTGGTGACCGAGATTTGGGTGTACTTCGTGTAATTGCTTTCGCCTTTGGTTGTAAAAATCCAGAACAAATTCAGGATTTTTTTGCCAACCATCTGGAGTCGCCACATCCATTACATTATGACCTTCCCAAAGTCCATCGGAGTCACGAAAGGTTTTGATGCCACTTTCGGCACTGATTCCGGCTCCGGTTAAAACGACTAGTCTCTTTTTCATTTTAAAATTATTTGTCGCAGAAATTTTTATTTTCTTCTGATTTTTAATTGGAAATAAAACTACTCTTTTTTAGTATTTTTACCAAAATTAATTTGGCAACATGATTGACCTTGACTACCTTAATTTCTTAGAAAATATCCTTACCGATAATAGAAAAGCTAAATTCTTAAAAGTTTTAGAAAACAGAACCAAGCATTTTACAGTGGTTGTCGAAGATGTCTTTCAAATGCACAATGCCAGTGCGGTGATGCGTAGTTGTGAGGTTTTTGGAATTCAGGAATTGAATGTAATTGAACAACGATATGGAAAAAGTATCGACAAGGAAATTGCAATGGGAGCACAAAAATGGGTGGATATTCATAAATTTGATAATGTGTCTAATTGTATGGATACTTTGAAAAATCAGGGCTACCAAATCATAGCCACTACTCCGCACGATAATGATTGTTTGTTGGATGATTTTGATATTTCGAAACCCAGTGCTTTCTTTTTTGGAACCGAAAGAGATGGATTGTCCGAGGAGGTTTTACAAAATGCCGATGGATTTCTAAAAATTCCGATGGCAGGTTTTACCGAAAGTTTGAACATATCGGTTTCGGCAGCGATCATTATTCAAAATTTGACTAACAGACTGCGTCAATCAGAAATTAATTGGCATTTATCCGAAGCTGAAATTTTGGAAAAACGGTTACTTTGGACCAAAAGTTCCATAAAAGATATTAAAAGAATAGAGGAACGGTATTTTGCAGAACATTCAAAAATTAGTAAATAAAAATCATTTTTTATCGATAAAAGGCACGGCTGTTGCTACTTAAAGAGTTTTTTGTCCTTTAAACGATTTTACTCTTTTTAGAAATGTTTTGTTGATAAATTTGTAAAAGAATTTTAAACTTGCCAAAAAATGGATCCAATTAATGTTTTTAGTACAACTTATCGACAAGATTATTTTGAAGGATATTCAGATGGTCAAAATCCTTTTGTGCTAATCGATATTAAGAAAAATTGTTTTGCCTACATTTCTGGTTTTAATTCTGGAAGAATGGATTACGAAGAAATGAATGGACAAATTTCTAAAGGCATTCCGCAGCGAATTGTGACTATGAAAGTTTTAGAGGACTTTCTTCTTGCGGGACTTCTGGGCTTACAACTTGAAGAAACAAATAATTATACCGCCTATCAATTAAATATTATTCAAAAGTGGTATCAAAGTGGTGTTGAAAAATACGATCCAGAACAAAGTAATTATTTATTTGAAATTCTAGAAAACTGTGGTATTGGAATAGATTAATTATTTCCTTTTCAAGATTTTATATTCCTCATAACAAGAACTTATAGCATCCAAAACCTGAAGATCGTTGGCGGTTTTTACAAATGATTCGGAGTAATTACAGCGTCCGAGAATTTCGGCAATTTCCTTTTTATCAACACCAAGAAGAGCTGCAACTGTTTCCCGATCATATTTAGTTTCCAAAAGATTTCGAACCGTGTCATCTTTTTTCATTTCCTTCAAACGCTTAAGTTCAGTAGGTTTTTTTCCAAAAAAATTATAAAGTGCATCTGCTGGATTAAAGATGGAACCCATCACTTTTCCGAACGCATTAGGAGAATATTCACCCGCTTCGTAGCCTTCTGTCAAACCAGAAATACTGTATCGATAATTTTCTTTAACAGGAATTAATTTGGAATCCACTTCAATATAACCAGTTAAATTATAACGACCGACTACAACTTCTTCGAGCGCATAAGCTTTTTCGGTTAGTTGGATTTTGGTGGTTTTGTTTTTTACCCAGTCATTGGTAACTCTAATTCGTAACGATTGAAATCCGACACAAGTAATATGTAGCGTGTCATTTATAGAAACAGCCAATTCGAAATTACCTTTTGCATCTGTAGTTGTTCCTCTCACTTTATTAATGTTGATGATATTTACATTAGGTAAAGGGAATTTTGTATTGTCATTGATAATCGTTCCTGTAACCGTCTGTGCAGGTTCAATCACTTGTGCAAAAGTTGTTGAGGAGAGTATTAAAAAAAAGAAAACTACAAAATATTTCATAAACTGATTTAAAACTTTAAAAGTAGTAAAACGGGATTGAATATTTTGTAGTTTCTATATAATTATAAGAAAATTAACAAAAGGGTGTTAACTCCTCCTTGGTCTTCTTTCTCTTGGAGCGTCGCCAAAACTTTCAGAACGTCTAGCTGGTCTTTCAGAAGAACCACCTTCACGTCTTGGAGCATCTGTTGATCTAGGAGATCGGTCTGAAAAACCACCAGTTCTTGGAGCTGATGTGCTTCTAGATTCGCTTCTTCCGCCAAAACCGCCTTCTCTAGGAGCTGAACTTCTGTCGCTTCTAAATCCGCCCGAACTTTCTCTTCTTGGAGCAAAATTTCCTTCTCTTCTTGGCGCAGAACTTCTTCCACCACCAAAACTTCCACCAGAACTTCTTCCGTTGTGATCGCGTCTTCCGCCACCATCATTTTTAGAAATTTCAACATTGATTCTACGTCCTTCAAGTTGTACGTTGTTCAATATTTCCATTACTTTGTCCGTGTGTTCTGGTTCCGTGTTAAAGAAAGAGAAACCTTCTTTTACATCTACTTTGAAAACGTCATCACGACCTAAATCTAATGTTTCTTTCAAATAATCTTTCAATGACATCCAATCGAAATTGTCTCTAGATCCAATATTTACAAAGTATCTTGTAGCACCACCATTGTTACTTTCTCTTTGTCCGCCATCTCTATCGTCGCGTTCGCGTCTGTCAGAACCAGCAGATTGTGAAGAAATATCTCTATTTTTCTTATAGTAATTGATAAAACGGTTGAATTCTACCGATACCATTTTCTTGATTAATTCTTCTTTAGATAAACCTTCTAAAACACTGTTTATAGCAGGAAGATAGTTGTCAATTTCGTGATCAACTTCTGTATCTTTAATCTTAGTAGCTAAGTGCAACAACTGAATTTCGCAGATTTCAATTCCAGATGGTATTGTTTTTTCTTCGAATTTTTGTTTGATGATTCTTTCGATTGAAGAAATCTTACGTATTTCACTTTTAGTTACAATAACGATAGAAGTTCCTAGTTTTCCTGCACGACCAGTACGACCTGAACGGTGATTGTACGTTTCTATTTCGTCAGGTAATTGATAATTTACTACGTGCGTAATGTTGTCAACGTCAATTCCACGAGCAGCAACATCAGTAGCTACAAGCATTTGAATTTGACGACCTCTAAACGATTTCATTACGCCATCACGTTGTGCTTGCGATAAATCTCCGTGTAAGGCAGCAGCGCTGTATCCGTCTTCGATTAATTTTTCGGCAACCGCTTGTGTATCCCGTTTTGTTCTACAAAAAACTACTGAGAAAATGTCTGGATTAGCATCAGCCAACCTTTTCAAAGCTTCGTAGCGGTCACGAGCATTTACCAAATAGAATTCGTGAGAAACCGTTGCCGAACCTGAGTTCTTGGTTCCAACAGTAATTTCTACTGGATCGTGCATAAATTGTTTCGCAATTCTAGCTACTTCTTGTGGCATTGTAGCCGAGAATAACCAAGTGCTTTTTTCGTCCGGAGTTGTAGATAGGATGTTTACGATATCTTCGTAGAAACCCATATTCAACATCTCGTCTGCTTCGTCAAGAATACAATAATTGATTTGAGAGATGTTTACTAAACCTCTGTTAATCATATCTTGCATTCTACCTGGAGTCGCCACAATTACTTGTGCGCCTCTCTTAATGTCTCTTGCTTGTTCCGTTATGCTAGCTCCACCGTAAACTGCTACTACATTAATACCTTTTTCGTATTTAGAGTAGTTTTTCATTTCGTTGGTAATCTGCAAACAAAGCTCCCGTGTAGGCGATAAAATTAATGCTTGTGTATTTCTGTTGTTAGCATCAATTTTTTGGATAACTGGAAAACCAAAAGCTGCCGTTTTCCCTGTCCCTGTCTGAGCCAACGCAACTAAATCAATGTCTTTTTCCAATAATAGGGGAATCGCTTTCTCCTGTACTTCGGTCGGATTCTCAAATCCTAGATCGATAATCGCACGTTGTAGCGATTCACTCAATCCTAATTGTTCAAATTTATTCATATATGTTTTTAAAATTTGGTGCAAAAGTAC
>JBBQSZ010000054.1:0-22347 GCA_038234745.1 Flavobacteriales bacterium
ATTTTGATGATTTCTATTTACCCAATCAGATGTTCATAAAGCGTTCAATTGTTCTATAAAAATCAATTTACAGGGTATTATCAATTTCTTAAACTGGTAATTTTATTTCATTTTCGATTATCGTTTTAAACCAATAAGGAATACTTCAGTCTAAGCTTGCAGTAGTTCATTTATTTTTAATTGTTAGATACATTTAATGAACGTACCACTACATTTCATTCAAAATTAAGTCTTTAATTTGAATACTAATAAAACATTCAAAATCCATTATAAAATTTTCTAAATTTAATAAACTAAAAAAATGAAACGAAAGTTTACTTCATCTCAATTCTTAAAAATCACTTTAATCAATTTATTGTTTTTAGGTACTCTGACCGCACAAACCACCGAAAAAGAGGTCAAAGATAAAATGAGCCTTTTAAAGACTGAAATCCAAAAAGCACAATCAAAAAAGATAAACACACTCAAGGAAGACACAGCCTTGCGAACCGCTGAACTATTTTTGGATTATGCCAAATGGGATGAAGACAATTTTGAAACGAATAAAAAAAGTTTTTCCCTAGTAAATGCTTATAAAAAAGAAGCCGATAAATATGCAAAATTACTTCCTGTATTTGAACGCAAAGAAATGGCAATCATGCTGGATGATGCTGTAACCGAACTAAAAAAAATAGCCGAAGGTAAAATAAAACGTTTGCCTACGCCGAACATAGATTGGTCAAAAACTGATGTAAACAAAGACGAAATCACTTTTGCGGGAAAACCTGTTTTTCTAGCCGATTGGACATGGAAACCCAGTGGTAAAAAGTACACCGAATTTCATGGCAATCAAGACGGTTACTTCCTTACCCCTTCGTATGTCATCAATGAAAATGGGGACGTAAATCCTCAAAAAATAAAAGAAATAACGACCAAAGAAAGCGGTAGTATGGGTTTTGTATTTTTTAATCATTCCAACGTTCCGGATTGGGCAAAAAATAAATATCCAGAAATTTCAGACGGTTCCGGAATAAAATACACTATGTATGACATCAATAATCCTGTAACTCGCAAAATTCAGTCGGATTTAATTGCTGCTGTGGTGCCTTTGATGGCAGGAAAACAGTATACCAAATTGGGTTATATGTTGTGCAATGAACCGCATTGGAATACGATTCAAAAAACTTGGGCTTCGGCTCCCATTTCTGATTTGGCTGCCCAAGATTTTAAAAAATGGTTGCAAAAACGTCATGGGAATATCGAGGAAGTCAACAAGCTTTGGAAAACCAATTACAGCAGTTTTGAAACCTTGGTAGTTCCAAAATACATAGCAGAATCGCAACAAGGAACTGCCACTTGGTTTGATTTTGAAAGTTATAATATGGACCGCGTTACCGATTGGTTTTCATTCCTAAAAGCGGAGGTTAAAAAATACGATCCGAATGCGAAAACGCAAATAAAAATCATGCCCAATTTATGGACAGACAGCAAAAGAGACAGCGGTATTGATATGGAAGCTTTGACTCGCAATAGTGACATTATTGGCAACGATGCTAGTACTGGCGGACCTTGGATGTTTGGAAAACCAAAAGAATGGGAGAAAAATTATAGTTTTGATTGGGTAGAAATGTGCATGTCTTATGATTTTTACAAATCGATTAGTCGTGAAAAAATCATGTACAATACCGAAGGACATTTTCTGTCAACAGGTAAATACAGAGATTTGTATCAAACCAAAGAGTACGTACGTTGCAACTATTGGCAAGCTTATGTTCATGGTTTAACAGCCATTCAAACTTGGTATTGGAGCAGAAGAGACGACGGTTCAAGCAAAAAAAGCGAAGATAGTAATGGATATGCAGGTTCTAATAACCAGCAACCTCGTGTGGTAAATGAAGTACATGCAACGGTTTTAGACTTGAATTCAATCTCGGATAAAATCATGGAATTGCAACGTCAAGAGAAACCCATTCGTATTTTTTATACAAAGGCTTCTTCTATCAACAAGCCAAATCATATGGATGCTATTTTCAAAATCTACCAAAAAGTATTTTTTGAGGGAAGTCCGATAGGTTTTACAACCGAAGGAATTATTAAAAATAACGACAACACCACTTGGGAAACGATTTTGATTAGCCAAACTCCTTTTGCTTTCGAGTCGGATATCAAAGCCTTACAATCGTATCTTGACCAAGGCGGTGTTATTATTATGGACAAAGAAAGTTTAAAAACGGATGAATATGGAAGACCTTTGCAAACAAAATTAAAAGATTCAAAAGGTAAAATCATAGTTGTGGACTCATTAAACGAAATGAAAAACAACGCTTTTGCCATTTTAAAAGAGAAAAACAAATTACCTGCTTTGACCGTGAAAGAAACGAATGGATTAGAGCAAAAAGGCTGTGACTGGAGAGTTTTATCGGGTAAAAATGGAAGCCAATTTTTGAACATTGCGAATTACGGTAAAAATGCAGCTGACATTTCGATAAGTTTGGCAAATGGGAAAGCACCTACTTCTGTTGTTAATTATCTAACAGGTGAAAAATTATCACCTAACTTAAAGATGAATATTAATCAAGTTTATTTCTTAGAAATAAAATAATCAGAGTCAAAAACTAAATTTAACACAGCCCTTTTATAGCCGATATTTCGAAAGAAGTAAAGGGTATAAAATAATGGCTAAGGATACATTTTTAAAAATGATTTTCCTGAGGGGTCAATTGCAAATAGCTGTTATAATAATCATTACTATTTTAAACAACTATTTTAAACAACTATTTTAAACGTCTTTATCAGCATATTTAGCAACCACTTCAGAAGCATATTTTCCTGGAGTAACATCGTATTTTTCTTTGAATAACTTGCTAAAATGAGTTCTACTTTTGAAACCAGTCATCATATACACTTCATTGACCGATAATTTCCCTTCGACTAAAAATTCGGCTGCTTTCTTCAAGCGATAGACTTTCAATAATTCAAACGGCGTACAGTTCGTTAAGGTTTTTACTTTTTGGTAAAAGTGGGTTCTGTTCAAATACAAATCTTTGGCAAAATGATCTAAGTCTAACTCTTGATTATCTAAATTTTCTGCCATCAAGCTATACAGTTTTTCTAAAAATACATTGTCGTTGCTGTTGTCTTTAGTTGCTAATGTTAAAGGAAGTTCTATTTGAAAACGTTCTCTCAATTGCTTTCTATTGCGTAAAATAGATTCAATTGTCGAAATCAAAAATTGCATATTAAACGGTTTCTGAATGTAGGCATCGGCTCCATCTATCAACCCTTTTACCTGGTCGTCAATTGTAGAACAGGCAGTCAGCAAAACTACTGGAATATGACTCGTTTTTATATCTGATTTGATACTTTTACACAAATCAAATCCGTTTAATTCCGGCATTAACACATCGCTCAATACTAAATCTGGCCAATTATTTTCTAAAGCATCCAAGCACTCTTTGCCATTGACAAAAACTTCAATGTTTACGAACTTCGAAAGTGTATTCGAGATATATTCTCTTAAATCTCGATTATCTTCGGCAATAAAGATTGTTGACTTTGCAAAAAGGCTATCAAAGTGCAACGATTTATAATCTATATTATCAAAAGAAAAATTCTCTTTTACCAACTTTTCAGCCAAAATTACTTCATTCTCAATTTCATCTTGGTCTACGGTATATTCGGGATGTATAATAGGCAACTTCAAATTGATGGTGGTCCCTACCCCTACTTCACTTTCCGCCGAAATGTATCCATAGTGCATTTCGACCAATTGTTTTGAAAACGCCAATCCAATTCCCGAACCTCCATAATAGCTGTTTTCTTTTTTAATAGATTGATAGAAACGTTCAAAAATATGGGGCAAATCTTCACTATCAATTCCTTTTCCTTTATCGATTACCGAAACAATTAAGTCGTTATCATCAGCTCGATATTCGATACGAATGGAATCCTTTTCCTTGGTATATTTAAAAGCATTGGTCAATAAATTATTGAAAATTTTCTCTAATTTGTCTTTATCTGCATATACATGAATTTTATCGACACTTCCTGAAGCTTTTATTATCTTATGTTCGATTTGAGCTAAAAATTGATATTCCGAAATCAATTCATTTATAAAACCATCAAAGCTAAAATAGGAATAATTCATTTTCAATAAATTAGCATCAGCTTTTTGAAAATCATGTACTTGCTCTAAAAGTTTTGAAATTTTGTGTGATTGTTTCTTTACAATTTTAAGAGTATCTCCTAATTCTGGATTATTTTTAAATCGTTCATAAAGCGTTTCGACCGGCCCCGAAATTAAGGTTAATGGCGTTTTTATTTCATGAGAAATATTGCTAAAAAAGCGCATTTTAGCGGCATTGATTTCTTTTACATTATTCTTTTCAATTTGTTCTATTTCAAGATTATGATTTAAAGTTTGCATTCTAAGGCTAAACATCAAAATATAATACCCCAAAACAAGAAATAACACAATATATATAAAATAGGCCCAATAGGTTTTCCAAAATGGAGGCGTAATCGTGATTTTAAGCTCTTTAGTTTTGGTCCATCGATTGAGTGTATTGGAGGCTTTTACTTTCAAAACATAATCTCCAGGAGGCAATCCATTGAAATAAATATTACGCTGACCCGTAGGAATTTCTATCCATTCATTGTTGATTGGTGCTAACTGATACTTGATGAAATGATTGCTTTGACTGGAAAAATGCAAGGAAGTAACCCCAATAGAAAAAACATTTTCATTGTATTTTAATCGTAATTCTTCTAAATCACTAAGACGTTTATCCATCAATACTCTATTATTGAGTGTGTCTCCCGCTTTTATGTTGCTATTGAAAACCTTTAATTCTCCAAATTCTAATCGAGGTAATTTTTCCGAACTAGGTAATTTATTTGGATTAAAATAACAAAAACCATCATAACCTGCTAATATGAGATAGCCATTATTCATCTTGGCAAATCCATAATTAAAATCCTCGAAAGGTAAACCATCCGAACTACCAAATTTTCGAAAATGATGCTCTTCAATATTAAATTTATTTAAACCAATATTAGTCGTAATCCACAATGATTTTTTTCCGTCATAAATAATATTTTTCACAACATTATTAGAAAGCCCTTGTTTTTCCGAGAAGGAAACAAAAGTGGGACTTGCATTGCTATTCAGTACGTTGCATATTCCTCCGCGCTCTGTACCTATCCACATTTCTTTATTAGGCAATCGCACAATTGAGGTTACAAAGCTACTAGATATAGAGTTTTCATTGCTTTTATCATTTGTAAATCGCTCTATTTTGGCTTTTTCTAAGGTCTCATTATTTTTAAAATCAATTCGAAACAAGCCGTCAGCATTGGTTCCAATCCAAAGAAAATTTTTATATAAAGGATCGGGATAAATACATCTTACCAACGAGATTTTGCTCTTTTTAAAAAAAGGATTATCATTGATATTTTCAACTTTTATGACTTCTTGATTTTCATTGAAATTAAATCGGTAAAAATTATCTGACCCACCTACTAATATATTCCCATTGCCATCTTCTACAATTGAATTTAAAGCTGCATTATTAAAAGTATTTTCGTTTGACGGATAAACTAATTCCATTTGACTGGAATTCTGTCTTACTCGAAAAAATCCTTTTCTGGAAACAGTTACCCATAAATTCTTTTTTGAATCGACATAAATCGCTCCTACATTTTTGAGATGCTCTGGACTAATAGCAAAAGGCAAAGTTTCAAATTTGCTGGTTTGGGTATTGAACAAACTCAGTCCACCTTGTATGGTCGAAATATATACTCGCTTATCATCAATTGCACTTAGACTCAAAACTTCGTTTGAAGTCAAGCCAAAAGGAAGATTTTTATTTTTATTGTAATGCTTAAAAGGATTCTCATCTAAATCGAATTTAAAAACTCCTTTGTTAAAACTGCCTACCCAACAACTATTTTTTAATGCCGCAAAACAACTAACTCGGAGCAAACTCGGAGAAAGATTAAAATCACTAATGGTATATATTTTTTTATTAACAACTAATGAAGCATTGTTAATACGAATAAAACCATCTTTGTAGGTTCCCAACCATAAATTATTAAATCGATCTAATGTTGAAGTTACAAATTCATAATTTTTTAAATCTTTATGGGAAATATTGAAAACAGACGTTTTTGCAGTGGTTTTGTAATTCACAATCGCGATACCTTTATCAAGAGTTACGACTAGTTTATCTTTGTCCAGTTTTAGTATTGACTTACTGAATTTAACACTTGGGCTTAGAACTCTTTGAAATTTTTTAGTCGAAATATTAAAAGTGATCAATCCCACAGAAGTAGAAAAAATATAATTATCATTGTCTAATGCAATTCCGTCAAAAAAGGAAACCGATGCATCTGCTTTTTTAAAAAGTGGAATGTATTGATGGATAAAACTATAATCCTCATTAAACACCAAAACCCCCTTATGTTCTGTTGCACAAACTACTATCTTTTTTTCTGAATTAAAAAGAACCTTTCGAACAATAGGCCCTGTTGCCCCTTTTTTTAATAAACTATTAGAAAATAGCGTGGTAAATTTTTCTTTGGTATAGTTATAAATAGAAATTCCTTCATCAGTACCAATCCAAATATTCCCTTTTTTATCTTCTGCCAAGGTTCGGATTCGATTGTTTACCAATAAATCATTATCTACAGAATTCTTAAATACCGCAAAATCATAGCCATCATAACGGTTTAAACCATCATAAGTACCGATCCAAATATAGCCTTTTGAATCTTCTAAAATTGTTGTCACTCCATTGTGAGCTAAACCATTAGATATAGAAATATTTTTAGAATAAGATAATTTATCCTTTTGCGCACTAAGATTTGTTGCAAAAAGAAAAAGAAAAATAAATTTTATAATTTTATAAAACATACAATTAAAAAGTGTGGATGGTTCAATAGCTATGGTAAATATAATCAAAATCATCCTAATGATGTTTGTAACTCATAAATACATTAAAGTATAAAAAGTTTAAATTTTGGTCTATAAAAAAGCAACTCTCTATAAGTGTAACACTTATAGAGAGTTGATTTTTAATTAATCTTTAATTTTTAATTACTGCAATTTAAGTTCTTGCTCATTTTTGTAATCACTTCCTCTTAATTTGAAAAAAGTTTCTTTCATTTCTTTCAATTTCTCTGGAAATAAATTGGCAACATTATTTTTTTGACCAATATCTTTTTTGGTATTGTACAATTGATAATCATCGCTTGGTCCCATTTCCATATTTACCTCAGGATTCATTTTTGGAGAACCTTGATAAGGTGGAATCAATATCCAATCGCCTTTCCGCAATAAAGTTTTGGTATTAGATTCTAATACTAATTCTTCACGACCAACTTTGCTTTTGCCTAAAAATTCATTCATCAAGTTTTCGCTGTCACTCAATTTCGTTTCTTTACTTCCCACCAAAGAAGCCAATGAAGCTAATAAATCCATTTGGCAAACTACAGCATCCGAAGTTCCCGGTTTGATTTTTCCTTTCCAGTACGTCACAAATGGTATTCTTGTTCCACCATCAAACAAACTATATTTCCCACCTCTTAAAGGGCCTGCAGGCTTGTGATTTCCTAATTTTTCAACAGCATCGTCATAATAACCATCGTTCAAAACAGGACCATTATCACTTGAAAGAATAATTAAAGTATTCTCTAATAAACCTTCCGATTCTAATTTTTTCATCAATTCCCCAACACACCAATCCGCTTCTACAATTACATCTCCTCTTGGGCCTAAGCCAGAAGCTCCAACAAATCTTGGGCTTGGAGTACGAGGAACATGAGGTTGTTGCATAGCGTAATACAAGAAAAACGGTTTCGTTCTATGAGTTTCAATATAGTTTTTTGCTTCAGCTAAAAAAGTATCTGCCATTGTTTCATCTTTCCATTTTGCTGCAGCACCACCTTTCATAAACCCTATTCTAGGAATCCCGTTTACGATACTATTGTTATGCCCGTGATGCCATTTCATTTTAAGCATTTCTGGGTTTGATATAGCTGTTGGTTCTCCTGCAAAGTTCTTTTTATAATCCACATAAATAGGGTCTTTAGGATCCAATCCTACTACATTTCCGTTACGAATATAAACCGTAGGTACTCTGTCCTGAGTAGCCGCCATAATGAAACTAGAATCAAAACCAACTTCATTTGGACCGGGACTAATGTGCGTATTCCAATCTACATTTCCTGTTCCTAACCCAAGATGCCATTTCCCTACAATTCCAGTATCATAACCCACAGCACTTAACATTTTAGGAATCGTCATCTGTTCTGTACTAATCAATAATGGCGCCGTCCCCGGAAGAATTTTTGCGTCTGAATTACGCCAAGGATAAGTTCCTGTTAATAATCCATATCTACTAGGCGTACAAGTTGCTGATGTCGCATAACCACTTGTAAACACGATGCCACCTTTGGCTAATTTATCAATATTTGGTGTTTTAATTCCTATACCACCATACACACCTAAATCACCATATCCTAAATCATCTGCATAGATAATAATTATATTGGGTTTAGATTTTACAATACTTTCAGTGTGTTTCTTTTGTGCGCTTGCGATTCCGCAAAAAAGGATCATTGCTATCAAAGCAACCTGAAATTTCAAAACTTTAATTGTTTTTTTCTTCATTTTTAAAATTTATTATAGTTATATAGTTCATTTAATGTTTAAAAAATAGTATCCTTTAAAAAACTAATAAAAAAGCTAAATCCCTTTATTCCCTTTTACAACTAAGGTCTTTTTAGAAATTTCATCTCCTACCACAAAATTTTTATTATCCCCTTTGTAATTATTTTTTGAAATTTCAACATTATTACAATTGATCAAATCAAACATAGGGGCTTTAGGATATAAATTTGTGGATTCTTTAGTTTGTATAATAGTGTTTCCGCTAATAATCAAGCCATCTACCCGATCTGCCCAAACAATTCGGTTTCCAAAGGTTTCGATGGTGTTGTTTTCAAAACGAATATTTCTGTCATATAAAGCCTTTTCATCAAAATCGTTGCCCAATCTTGGAGTAACATATAAAATTGCCGATTCATTTCCACCATAAGAGCAATGCACAAAATGATTGTTTCGAATCACAACATCATTTACGGCTCCTGATTCATACCAAAAAAAAGTATCTCCCCTTAATTGAATAGCCGACATCATAGAGGAAAATTCATTGTTTTCGATCACTATTTTCCCTGGTGTTTTGATGATTACATTTCGAGCGCGATGGTCACTAATCGTACAGCCACGCATGGTAAAAGAAGGATTCCATGTTTTATTTTCTAGAATGCTTCCCTTTTTTAAAGCCATTGGCAAATCCTTTTCAAATTGAATTTGAATAAAACGATCGTTGATTACCTTAACATCAGTAACGACATTTACCGAAGCTCTATCGGGACTTGGTTGCATGATAAACCAGATTTCATCGTCCTTGCCAACAAATTCAAAACCCTTCTGTTCATCATGTTTCAACTCTACAATTACCGTTTTCTTATCTAAAATCTTATTGACTTCGACATACGTTCCATGTACATTTGTTCCGTCGTCTAACATGTTTTGAAATTTACAGTTTTCTATAAGGATATCCCCTTTGCAATTGCTAAAATGAGTAGCGTCAGCAATGGTAGAAACCACTCTATCGGAACCCGGACGTACAAAAATTCCACATTTTGAAATTACAATTCCTTCAGATCTTTCGAATAAAAAACCCATCCCTAAAGCATGGTGAATAGTAATCCCTTCAAAAAAAATATTCTGTGATTTTACCGTTTGAAACGCAGGTGCATACCGATTTTGTTCTCCTTCGCCTTTGGAATTTAAAACATTACCAATTTCAGGATATTTTCTGAATTTTTCATATATTCTTATGATTCCGTTTGGTTTTTTATCAACATAACGAGGTCGAATAGAATTGTCGAAAGCACCGAAAGCCACTCTTTTTAATTTTGGATCAAATTCTAATGTACTTCCCAACTCAAAGAAGGAAAATTCATCAATATTAGGAAACAAGATTTGGTCTTTATCTACGATCCAAGAATAGCCCTTGGTAAAAGGTTTCACTTCAGTCCAACCTTCTTTTTGATTTACGGCAATGACTTCACTTTGGAATAAAAAAGGAATATCCCAATCGATAGTAAAATTTTTTGCAGTTACTTTTTTACAGTTTTTAATTTGGAATGGAGCTACTTGACCATGAAAAATAAATTCCGATCCGTTTCCCTCGATGGCAAGAGAATCATATCCTTCTAACAAAAATATAATCTTTTTGAGTCCGTTACCATGATTGGTAATGTAACTGTATTTATCGACCGCATAATCAGGTAAGAAAAGGTATTTTCCTTTTTCAAACACAATCGTAAGGTCTTTATCGGTGTTTTCCTCTATAGCTTTTCGTACTATTGCGGTCATATCACCATCTTGGTGTTTGATTTCAATAATCGCTTTTGCAGTGGAATTTAAACTAATGAACAGTAACAAGACTGTTGTAATTTTTAAAAATAAATGATGCATTTTTTATTTTTTTAAATATTAAAGATGTACACCTGAACCTTGAAGACCACTATCGTGGTCACCCCACATTATTATCCACGGATCGTCAGTTTTTTTTTGAAAATCCCGTAACCTAGTTTTCATATCATTTAAAACAGGAAGATATTTTTTATTTGTCGCCAAATTTTTCGTTTCATCAGGATCCTTTTTTAAATCAAACAATTCAAATTGTGGATGATGCAAAAAAGTTTTTATTTTCCTCTTACCATAATATTTAGCATTATTTCTGTAGACCTCTTGCCAAGTGGAAGAATCCCATAAATCTGAAGCAAAAGGATATTCTAATGGATAAGCGATGTTCCAAATTAACTTATAATCGCCTTTGCGTATGACACGCATTGGGTAATACATGGTGATTTCGTGAAAGGTATGTGAAGCCTTAATTTCATCCCAACCTTTGGGGTTTTCTTCTCCTATAATCGAATTAAAAGAACGTCCATGAAATTTATTTTTGCCAAAATCAACTCCTGCCATATCAAGGATTGTAGGCGTTAAATCGACCCATGAAATCAGAGCGTTGTTCACATTTCCTTTTTTAGAAACAAACGGATCTTTGATGAGGCAAGGCAACTTGATTCCAGGTTCATAAACAGTAGTTTTTGCTCCGGGAAATGCCATTCCGTTATCTGATATATAAATTACAATGGTGTTTTTATCTTTTCCAGTAGCATGCAGCATTTCCATCAATTTCCCAAAACCTTGGTCTATTCTAGAAATACTTTGATAGTATTGCGCAATTTCTTCTCTACTTTGCTGGGTGTCCGAAATAAAACTGGGAACTAGAACATCCTTAGGATCGTAAATAACAGTTTTTACTCCTGGATATCCTTCTGGTTTATTTCCAAAACTGTTTGGTGTTTTCCAATCTTCAGGTTTAAAAGGTCCTCCGCGATGAGGGTCATCTGTACAGAAATACAAGAAAAAAGGCTTGTCTGATTTTAAAAAGTCTTCACATTTTTCGGCCATTTCAAAAGTACTTCTAGGATTGGCTTCCAAAACCGTTTGAAAATGATAAACCGATTCTGGTGCCACATGATATTTTCCTATTCTAGCCGTTGCATATCCAGCTTGTTCTAATAAAACTGGTAATGATTTTATAGTATCATAAGTACTAAAATGATGGTAATCATGCACGTGACCATAAGAACCAGTTGCATGACCAAATTTACCCGTTAAAATTACCGAACGACTAGCGGCACAACTTGCACTGGTACAATAGGCATTGGTAAAACGAGTTCCATTAGCAGCTAATTTATCTAAGTTTGGCGTTTTTATTATTGGATTACCATAGCACCCTAAGGCATCAATACCGTGTTCATCTGCAACAAAATGAATAATATTGGGTTTATTTGAAGTTTCTTTAGAACTGTCTGTTTTTTTTACTGAATAACTAGCTAAAAGCAGTAAAGCTAAAAAGGATGGAATCCAAAGTTTGAATAACTTGATATGATTTTTCATTGGCTAAATTTATTTTCGCAACATTCTATTGAAAGACAAATATAGTTTCTAGCTAAAAAATTATTTTCTCTGTGAGTTTATGAACTGTCTCTGTGAGTAAAAAATATCCTATTTTGGAGTTATTTTAGCTATTATTGAAAATGTGTTCTGTTTTTTTATTCCAAAGAACCAATTAAGGTAAAACATTTTTTGAATCAAAAAATAAGGAAAACCTAGATTCCACATTAGAAATCTACTGCATCTGGATTCTGGGTTAAACTAAAAATGATCGTCTGTTTTTAAGCAAGACGACCTTTTTTAGTTTTAATACTATGGAATATTACAAGAGTTATTAAAATTGAGGGTGATTTTTTAGCAAGTATTATTTTATAATTAATTTTTTAACTGTTCTTTCTCCCTCCATCGAGATTTCGACAAAATAAACACCCGAACTTAAATCAGATACATTGATTGTAGATTTCAACTCATTACATTGTACCGACTTCAATAAAACACTAAGGCTATTATAAATATGTATTTCACTATCAATCGGTGCTACAACCGTTATTTGTGTAGACGCAGGATTTGGAGCTATAGAAATACTCTCATTGGGTAAAAAATTAGCTGTTGCTAATGTTGTACAACTATAATTAAAGCCAAAACTAAAATCATCACCAAAAAGCATCGATGGAAAACCTTCTGATTTATGCAAATCAGAACTGCATTTTGAAATGGCATCTGTAAACCCAATTCCGCTAATATTGGTCATTTTCATATAAAACTTCCCACCCAAAGGATCGCTTCGTGTACCTGTTGGAACAATACTTCCGTTCATAAACTGTATTTGTTGCGCAACATTGTCAACAGAGCGATGACCTATAACTGCAATTGACGGACCAATCTTTAGTGTACTATCTCCATTAAAAATAGGAAGATTATTCAAGGGACTTTGATTTCTATAAGACTGAGGATAAAACTGATAATCGCTTTCTAGTTGCGCTGTTGTGCTTCCATAAGTCGCAACTACATCGTCAATTGTAATGTCTGTGTAGATACCTTTTACATAATTTGGATTCGCATCCAATAAATTTTTACCTACATCGCCGTCCAAAAATCCAACTGGAGCATAAACTGCAAATGCTGAACCAAATGAACGAATATTTTTTGCTACCACTCTACCATTTATTCGAGTATGTGGCTGAAACAATATTGCATTTCGCCCATTAACAGATGTTATTCCTTCAGCATAAATATCATTTACCACACCTAAATTGGCATCAATATTTGCGGGTAAAAGTGCAATTGTAGCTCCTGTCTCCAAGCGCAACGTAGAACCTCCTTGTGCTTTTAAATTTTTAAAAGAAATATTTCTACATGACTGAGCTTGCACTAAGCCATAACCTGGATGGGCATTCGAAATTTCTAAATTACTCAATTCGCCATTCAGCGGCGACCAACTTACGCCAGTAGGTATTTGTTGTGTTACCTGAACTCCATTAGAATCTAATACTGGATTTCCACTATTATCTTGTTTGTCAGCGGTATAAAATCCTTTGAAACTTGGAGAAAATGTAATCCCTGCAATTTTGGTTGCGTTGTCTAGTATTATAAAGTTTGAAATTGAAAAATCTTGAACTTGTACAATACCAAACGCTTTATAATTTCCCAATGCACCATCGGCATCAATGGTCACTTTTTCATTTGAACCACAATTACTACAACCTACTTTTACATTCGAAACAATATCTAACGTTCCATTATCGATACTATTTCCGACATTAAAAATGGTCATCGATTGGCTTTTATTTCCACTCGAAAAAAATGGTTTTATAATGGCAGCTTTATCAAATAATAAGAAAACATTCGACTTTAGATATACATTCTTAAATCGATAATTTCCAGGATTCACAAAGACAGTACCTCCTCCTGTATGAGCGGAAACTTGGTCTATAAGAGTTTGTAATGTGGCTGTTTGATCACTATCAACATTACTGTTTGGTAACATTGTTCTAATAAAACTTGCATCAACAGTTCCCGTAAACACATAAGGAACTAATGGCGTTTGCCCAAAAACTAGTGTGCAATTGCCTAGCAGTACAAGCAACAAAAGTCCTATTTGTAATTTTAAAAAATGATTTTTCATTTGTATGTACTTTTTATTTTTGATGAAGTTAAAACTGGAAAAGGCAGCTAAGACTACCCCTTAAATTTCAGTCTTTTTTTTATTTTTTTTGCCTTTTTTCACTTCCTTTTCTTTTGGTGCCCATTGTTTTTTACTGGCTTCTTTATTTGGGTTTTCTAAACAATCTTCGCTGCGTTTGGCAGGGGTTTTATCACAACCATCAACAGCCATAGTTCTATAGGTAAAGTTTCCGTCCATTAGAAAATCAGCATTGGTTTTGGTAATTTTCCCGATAACAACTTCATAGCAACCTCCATCACTACCGTTTTTACAACCACTAGCCAAAGTAGCATTGGTTCTAATCACTCCAATAGAGCGTCCTGGAGTACTTTCGTAATCAGGATTCTGACATTTAGTTTCCATCTCCTTGCGTTCCTCACAATTAAAGTAAATAAAATCCTTTGATTTAACTTGAGCGCCTTTTCCTCCAGTAACTGTTATGTCTCCAATATACGAACGACTATCAAAAGTACCAATATTATCTACTCCGCCTTCTTTTCTATCTTTGAATCCTCCCGCTATTTGTACTGCAAAAGTAGAGTTAACCGCTGTTATTCCCTCGACATCTACTCGACCTTGATCTACTCTGTGAGGAGAAACATTGAAAGCTGCATCGCCATCCTTTATCTTTATATTTCTACCAACGATATCATCAACAGTCAGCACATTTTCTTTTCCAGTTTCGCCACTTCCTGTTTCTACACGCATGGTTACCCCACCAATTCCTTCTAAGTTTTTACACAAAATAGATTTTCCCGCTTGAATCTGAATTACTCCATATCCTACATGACTATTAATCAATAAAATATTTTTGACAATTCCTTGAAATGGTACTTCATTACGATCTCTGCTATCTGGTAAATTCAAAGCAATACAGGAAAATGGAGTATAAGAATCGGTGATTTTAAAACCTGAAAACTTAAAATTACGCACATTACAACCCGTAATTATTTTCATGCGATAATCTCCTTTTGGGAAATTCGCAGAGAACCAAGTCGCTTGATTTTCACTATCCTCATCAGAATTGGTAATAGCCACATTTTCAACTGGAAATTCTTTTCCTACTTCAAAGATGTTACTAGCCGTTTTTTTTGCACTCTTATCAAGATATGGTTCAATCATTACGTCTTTGTCGATTTTGATTTGAATATTAGACCGTAATTGAACATCAATTAAATAATACATTCCTTTTTTGATGTGAATAATTCCGCCACCTTGTTTAGACAAGGAAGCAATTGTGGAATTTAATAAGTTGCTATCTCCGCTGTCATTTTTTCCAGACAACTTGATTTCAGTTACTTTATTGGGGATTTTGTTGGTGTAAAAACGACTTTCATTAGCTGTCAATCGGTCTTGAGCCACTGCTGATAAAGCAGTTAAAAATAAAAGAATTGCTATTGCTTTTTTCATATTGTTTGTTTTTTTATTGATTTTTTTGATAATAAAAATTAAAATGCTGATTCTAATTCAACATCCAAGAAACGGAAACTTCCTAATGCTACTTTAATTTGGAATGATAATGGAGTGGTAACTTCCCATTTTTCACCGCTCAAAATATCAGTTATTTTTACTGGTTTGATTCCGTTGAAAGTTAGATTTGCCAATCGTTCTTTTGGATTAATATACCCACTATCTATTAAGGTGACTCTTAAATGTTTAGGAGCAGTCTGAGCTACAACCCAAGCCACATCGCCTGAAACAGTTACAGGTAGTAATTTTGCACTGTCTTGAATATCCTTTTCTACTACTTTATAATATTCGTTGGCAGCCATTTTTTGTTTTCCATCCGATGAAAAATAATCCTTACCATCTGTAATGTATTCTTTCAAAATATTTTTATAAAACGGGTGCAAATGGTCTGTCATCTTTCCGCGTGGTTGATCGCTTTTGGCGAAAGCACCATTTTGAGGAGGAACAACCAATACCATGCCGTTTTTGTAAGGAGCTAAAAAGTTCAAACGTCTTTCGGTTACTCCGGCAGCATATCGGGAAAAATCCCATGGCGTTACTTGCGCACCAATCCAACTCCCATTCATTCGGCTAAAAACGGCGGGATTTTTAGCTTCATATTCTTTATCAAAGTAGGTCGTAAATTTTACGCTGCTTCCTTCTTGCAAGAAATGTTCGTCGGGAGTGATCATTCCTAAATGCACAGGAGAAAAACTTAAAATTTCGTTACTTTTAGGTACATAGATAATCCCTTTGGCAACCATATCCCACAACACACTCATATAATCCTGATCGATAGGGAAATTGTCTAAATAGGTCGTTCCGTAGGACAAATGATAAGTCAACATTCGCAAATAATGATTTGGAATCGTTTGAAATGAAAATTGTCTTTGACGGTCAAAACTGGTATTGTCTCTTACGGCACGTGCGCCCCAACTATTAGTCGCACCACTCACCCACATTCCTAATCGACCTGTTATACTCAATTCCATTACCTTATCGCTCGTTTCTTCCATAGATGGAATAAAAACATCTGCAAATTCTCCAGAAAGCAATCGTCTCCATTCTGGCTCATAAGCGGTTCCCATCCAATATATATTTTTGGAACGAATGAACAAATTGGTGTTTTTGCCTTGCGAATATTTGGCCAAAGGGTAAATTAAATTATTCATTGCATATTCAAAATTCTTGCTGTGATCTTCCATTTCAGGATAAATCAATACAGTTTTCTTTCCAGCTGCGATATCAATTGTTTTCCTAAGGGTTTCTGGAGCATAAAAATAAGGGTCGTTTCCGTGTCCTCCCCAAGTGGCAAGACCTGGACCGTTTTTATAGCCTTCGGAAAAATTGGCCAATACTTGCTCTTGTGTTAGTATGTATTGTTTACGTTTGTCTCTTTTGTCTCTATAACTGGCGTTTGAAATCGTATCTCGTTTCCAACTTTCAGCCGATTGTACTTGATTGCTTGAAATTGAATTTAAGAAAATAGGACTCTCATAATTGGCTTTTATAGTATCTGAAACTGATTTTGCAATCGGTGTTTTAAAAGATTCCGACATAAAATAAACGGGAACTGGTTTTCTTTCCCAAGCTAATGGTTGGAACTTCTTTACTTGTTCTCCCAGAATCACTCTGTTTTTTAGAATAGTTTCGATATTGCCTGGAGGATTTAATTTTACATATTCACTCTTCCAATTCGGATCTTCGGTATTGATGATGTGAATACAACTTCCTCCACTTTGGCTACTAGCCAAAATAATTTTACCATTCGTTGGATCTTTCCACATATCATTGAATGAATTTTTAGAAACAAGTGTTTCTATCTTTTTCATATCCAAATCAAGGTTTAACAATAAAATTCTATCGGCTGTCAAAATAAAATATTGCGCATTTTTCCCTGTTCCTATTTTCTCGCCTTGAACCACAGTATAACCTGATGGGATTCCAGTAATTTTAGCCGACTTTATTTTTCCGGTTTCGGGACTGTAAATTCCAAAAACAGCGTCCTTGGTATGCACTGAGTTTCCTAACAGAACTTCCTTTTTGCCATCATCTTTCCTGTCAATTACACGAAAATCTCCAATGGGTTTTGAAATCGAAACTTTGTCTTTTCGAAAAGGCAAATCTTCCAATGCTTTAAACAAATACATAGAACCTGAGGCACTCATGTTGTTATTAGTCCCTATAATCGCTAACACTTCTGTCCCGTCGGTTTGTGGAATGGCTCTTATAAAATTAGCAGTATGAACACCGTTTGGAGGTGGAGTTCCATCCATTTTTCCAAAATTCTTTTCTTGTGAATAGCTGCTCGATTTAAGTTCTTTGATTTGTTTTCCAGCTGCATTGAGATAATAAATGCTTTTATCAAAACCGCTACAAACCACATAGGTCTGATTCTCTTTTTTGATAGCACATACCGCATACATGGGCGTATCATCTTTCTTAAATTGCCATTGCAATTTCCCATCACTATTTAAGCAATAAATATTTCCATCTGCATTGGCGATAAGAATTTCATCTTTACCATCAGCGTTTAAATCTTGACACCAAATATCATGGTTCATAAAACCCGATAACGCATTTTTAAATAATACTTTGCCATCATAGGAAATTCCCATAACCGTACCTTCGTAACTACTAGCAACTATAAATGATTTTTTGTTGCTAATTGCAGTACGCACTTTTGTAATTGTATATCCGGTTTCGATACTCATAATTCCTTTAGTTGGAGCGGCAATAACTTCTTTGGCGTTAAGGAAATTCCCTTGAAACAATCCAACGAACACTAGCAAAAAAAGTGGGTAATTAATTTTCATTTATTAAAAAATTATAATTTAAAATAACACGAACTTCTAAAGAATTTGCTTTGCATTAAACAAAACATATCCATACAAAAAGCAAATTTATAGCAAGAGTAACTCTACATTGTATTTTAAGGTTTTTAAAATGTATCTGTTGGTAATTTTCGATATTTCACTTTTAAAAACATTGAAATCTTTGAAAAAAGAACTCAAAAAAAAAACTGCTTAATCATTTCCTACTATTGTTTTTTTAGGGTTCAGTATCATTTGCAATTGCATCAATCGCGACAATTACTTTATTCGACAGTAATTTTCCATCTTTACTTTTTGCAATAATTGTTACTGAACTTTGGTTATCGGTAGCTTGAATTGCTAACAAACATTGTCCAAATGCTGTCTGAACTGTTTGCTGTTTGAAATTGGTGATTTTTGATGTATCGCCACAATCGGTTCCCAATAATTTGTAATCTCCGGTAATTTCGAATGAAATTTCATTGTCTTCATTTTTAACTTCAAGACCATTTTTATCTATTAGCTGAGCAATCACATGAAGCACATCTATCCTATTGGCTTGAAGTTTGGATCTATCTGGTGTTAATCGAATCGACATTGCATGGGCCGCTGTTTGGAGTGATGCAGTCGCTTTTTGTTTCCCATATATTCCTTTCGCAACAAGTTCTCCTTTTTTGTAGGTAGCGCTCCATTTGTAAATGTGATCTTCTTGGTCTTTTAAATATTGTTTTCCTAAAGATTTTCCGTTTTGAAACAACTCAACGACCTCACAATTTGAATATACTTCAACAATTGTTTCTTCCCTCTCTTTATAATTCCAATACGGATTCACATCTTGCCATGCTCGTGGTGCTAGTTTCCAATTGTCCTTTTTCTTTTCTACCACTTGTCCGCTTTCCTCTTTTTTATAGGTGGATTTTTTGGCTGTTTGCGAATACATAGCCAACACCGCTACATCATCCCTCCACATTGATTTGAAATGATAGAAAGACCCTCTTGGAAAGGCAGCAACATCTAGCGGTCCTTGCGGAGTAACTTTTACAGGCCAATCACTTGGTCTACATTCACCCATATAATCCACGCCTGTCCAAAGGAAGATTCCGGAAATAAAATCGCGATCGAGAGCTGCTTTCCATTCGTACCAACGCGGTACATTTTCTGTTCCCATTATTACTTTATTGGGATAATTTTTATGAAAATAGTCGTATTTATCTTCTTTGTAACTAAGTCCTACCACGTCCAAAACATCGGCATAGCCTGTTTCGAAGCTAGATGTTGGCAGGATAAGATTGGCTGTAACGGATCTGGTGCTATCCAATTCACGAGTCCAATTTGCCAATTTTCGGGCTGTTTCTCCAATAGAAAAAGTCTGTTTAGGGTAGTTTTTCCAAAATTCTCGCACCTGCTCTGGATTGTTTGGCGGAACATTACCTCTCCATAAAGTCCAGTCCATTTTACCATCAATATCAGTTCCTTTAAAAATACCTGTCGCTTCGCGATTGCCTGGATACGTCCATTCTATTTCGTTACCAATACTCCATTGAAAAATTGAAGGATGGTTTCTACTGGAAAGCATGGTGTTTTTCAAATCGGTTTCAGCCCATAATTGAAAATTTTCTGATTGTCCGCGCGTGATATAATCGACTTCTTTATCTTGCATATTGTAACGCTTGTCTTTTGGTAAATCCCATTCATCATAAAATTCATGTTGCACTAAAAATCCTAATTCATCACATAAATCCAGAAATTCATCTGATACTGGATTATGCGAAGTTCGAATAGCATTGCAGCCCATATCTTTCAACAACAATAAACGTCGTCTCCAAACATCTTTTGGCACTGCCGTTCCCACCAATCCTGCATCGTGATGCAAACAGACTCCTTTTATTTTAATGTTTTTTTCATTCAGAAAAAAACCTTTGTCTCTATCAAAACGAATGCTTCGAATTCCCAATGAAGAAGTACGTTCTTCGACCGTTTTATTATCGGCAACCACACGAGTTTTGACTTTGTATAATTGGGGCTGATTAACACTCCATAAGGTTGGATTGCTAATTTGTATCTGTTGTTTGAAAACAGATTTTTCATTTTCGTTTAATGAAAACAAAGTACTGATGGTTCCTTTTATAACACCATTCGAATCAAAAATATCAGATATTAAACTCCCTGATTTTTGAATTTTATAATCATTTTTTAGTTCAATTTGAATTTCTATCGTTACCTTTTCTTTGGTTACTTCAGGTGTTGTAATATAAGTTCCCCATACCGGAATATGGAGTTTGTCAACGATTAAAAGCTGTACATTTCTATAAATCCCAGAGCCCGTGTACCAACGAGAATCAGCATAACGACTGTGGTCAACCCGAACAGAAATTCGGTTTTCTTTTCCTTCCGGCGAAAGATAATTTGTGATGTCATAATGGATTGGTGCGTATCCAAAAGGGTGATCACCGAATTTCATTCCGTTAATCCAGAATTCAGCATTATTATACACGCCATCGAAAATAATAAAGCATTTTTGATTCTCGTTGATGACTGTTGGAAAATTTTTGCTGTACCAACCAATACCTCCAGGCATAAAAGCGGTATTGCCTTCCAGTTTTTTATCAAAATCATGTTCAATGCTCCAATCGTGAGGCAAATCGAGCGTCCTCCAATCTTTGGTGTTGTAGGTTGTTAATCGGTAATCGATTGAATCTGTTTCGGTGAATTTCCAATTATAATTAAAGTTTTGCAGATTATTCTGTGCCTGAGTAACTAATCCGAATTGCAAAAAGTAAAAGAATAATAGTAAACGTGCTAGTTGATGTGTAATCTTCATTATAAGTTAATGTTCTGTCAGTGCAAAGACTAAAATTTAATTCCATTTAGCTAATTTAGTGGTATAAAAAAAACCATCAAACTTCATACAAAGTTTGATGGTTTTAAAATAAAATCTACTTAAGAAATTATTTTTTCACAAGTTTTGTAACTGAAGCTTTTCCTTCTGAAACTAATTCTAAAAGATACACTCCTGAACTTAAACCTGAAACATTCAATTGATGATTATTAGAAGTTGCTTTCGCAGAAATAACTTTTGCTCCTAATGTATTATAAACAGAAATTAAACCACCATTTGGTGAATTGACATTTACAACATCTGTTGCAGGGTTAGGATAAATACTTACATCATCTAAAGAGTTTTTTTGAACACCTAATGTTGGCGAGAAAGAAGCAGACATTGTGTCAAAATAGAAGAGATCTCCGCTTGCTGCATTATAAGCTGAATTATTAGGAGTAGCATTTGGATCATTCCAGTTTACTCCAAAAAATAAATTAAGTCCCTCAATATTAGAATCTAACAAAGGAACAGGAAACGTTAACTGTTCCCATCCACCCGTGAAATTCGTAGTTAAAACATTAACGGCTGGTGGCTGATTAGTTGTAGCGGTACTAGTAGCATCTGTAGTTTTTACTTTAAGAGTAATCTGAGCCGCAGTTGTTCTATTTGTTCTTACCCACATTGTAACTGTTGCTGTTTGACCAGTTAAAAATCCTGGAGTATATGCTTTTCTATAATTACTAAAATTCCAGAAAATAGCTGTTTGAGCTGCTGTAAATGCAACTTTCATAGATTGCGATCCAGCTTGAGGATTTACAGCTGTAATCGAGCGTGTAGCTCCAGCTCCTGTGTACTGCGAAATACCAGTTGGATCCTCAAAGTTAGGATTTTGAATAAATTCTGAATATTGAGTGGGAGGTACACTAGTTAAAAAATCTATTGAAGATATATATACTGGTGCTTCTCCTGCTGCATAAGTACCTCTAAATAAAATATATAATGAAGTTACGCTTGCAGACCAATTCGCAGAAGCAGACATATCTATATAAGCAGTTGTCCATTCGCCTGTTCCAGCTCC
>JBBQSZ010000055.1:0-22246 GCA_038234745.1 Flavobacteriales bacterium
AAGGCACTTCTGATTACTGGGCACACTAGCAAAGCACATAATTGGGGGGTAGCATCATCTTATTTAAAAGCGATACTTGATGCACAGGGAATTTTTGAAACGGATATCGCTACTATGGTCGATGCCAATACCATTGATGAAAATTTCTCACCAGATTTTTCGAAATATCAAGTTGTAATATTGAATTTGGACGACACACAATGGTCGGAAACAACCAAAAGCAATTTTGAAAAATTCGTAAAAAACGGAGGAGGAGTAGTTGTTATTCACGAAGCAGATAATGCTTTTCCAGATTGGAAGGAGTATAATTTGATGACTG
This sequence comes from Flavobacteriales bacterium, assembly GCA_038234745.1. Lineage (GTDB taxonomy): Bacteria > Bacteroidota > Bacteroidia > Flavobacteriales > Flavobacteriaceae > Flavobacterium. Next base: position 320 of record JBBQSZ010000055.1, read on the forward strand.
GTCTTGGTGGATGGGGCAAACGGAACGAAAAATCAGGACCTTATTATTACTGGAAAGAAGGCGAATATGTGAAAGATTTCAGTATTGGAGCAGGTGGTAAGCATGGCAAACGAGTGCCGTATGTTGTGAATATTCGCCTTGAAAAGCACCCAATCACCAAAGGTTTACCTTTAAAATGGTTGCATCAAAATGATGAATTGTATGGAAATTTACGTGGACCAGCGGAAAATATTGATGTTTTAGCAACTGCATTTTCGGATAAAGAAACAGGAGGCACCGGAAAAGAAGAGCCTGTTTTGTTTACTGTAAGATATGGTAAAGGCCGAATTTTTCAATCGGTAATGGGGCACGTGAAACCTGAATTTGCTGATGCTATGGAAGATGTTGGATTTCAGGTGACATTTTCGCGCGGAGTAGAATGGGCTGCAACTGGCAAAGTGAAACAAAAAATACCGACAGCATTCCCGACAGAAACAAGCGTATTGTTGAATGATTTAGGTATTAAAGCTTCTTTAAATAAATAGAATGCTATATGTAGTACTGCCTTAAAAAAATGAATTAAAAATAGTAACAATTAAAAAACTTACAATGAAAATCAAAATTATCTTAATATTAGCGTTAGCTTGTTTTACGGCAAATGCGCAACAACGCACCATTTCTGTAGATGTAAATAATGTAAAAGGCCAATTATCACAAACTTATTTATACTGCATTGGTGCAGGACGAGCAAATGAGGGATTAAGAGCCGACTGGCAAGCACAATTGAAAGAAGTACAAGAAAAAGTAGGGTTTAAATATATCCGTTTTCATGGAATTTTAGCCGACGATATGGGCGTTTACTTTGAAGATAAAACAGGAACATCAATTTACAATTGGCAATATGTCGATAAGCTTTACGATTTTTTACAAAGTGTACACATAAAGCCCATTGTGGAGTTGTCTTTTATGCCATCAGCATTAGCCACTGAAGATAAGACGGTTTTTTGGTGGAAAGGAAACGTTACACCTCCGAAAGATTATGATAAATGGAATGGATTAATCACTGCATTTGTAAAACATTTGGAGGAACGTTATGGTAAAGAAGAAGTCAAAACATGGCTGTTTGAAGTATGGAACGAGCCTAATCATGATTCTTTCTTTATCCCAAGTAAGGTCGAGTTCCCCAATAAGATTGATGCTTATATGAAATTATATAGCGAAACGGCAAAAGCAATTAAGTTGGTTTCTAAAGAGTATAAAGTGGGTGGCCCTGCAACATCCGGTACCGCTTGGGTTTCAGATTTCATCAAACTTTGTACTGCCAATAATTGGCCAGTTGATTTTATTTCTACCCATGCTTATGGCGTAAAAGGTGATGGCTTAGATGAATTTGGTACTAAAAAGTTAATTTTAATTTCAGATTTAAATACTTTGCCTAGTAGAGTGGCTAAATCAAAAAACGACATCACTAAATCTTCACGACCAGAACTTCCACTTCATTTCACGGAATGGAATACTTCCTATTCGCCTTTAGATTTAATACACGATACTTATTTTAACGCGCCTTACATTCTGAACGTTCTCAAAAAAACGGACAAAGATGCTACTAGTATGAGTTATTGGACTTTTACAGATATTTTCGAAGAAGCAGGGCCACCTAAAACGCCTTTTCATGGTGGCTTTGGTTTAATTAATCTTCAGGATATTAAAAAACCATCCTACTTTGCTTATGAATTTTTGGGAGGTTTAGGGAATAAAGAATTGGCGACAACTGATGAAAGTGCTATAGTTTGTAAAGATGATAAAGGTAATGTACAAGCCTTATTTTGGAATTTGACCAATATTGATTTCAAAGGTTCTCACAACAACGTGTACTTCTCTAAAGTTGTACCAGCAAATTCGGTGGGAGAAGTAACGCTCAAAGTCAACAATTTAAAAGTGGGTAAATACAAAGTTCAGATTTACCAAACAGGTTATTTAGTGAATGATGCTTACTCCAAATACATCCAAATGGGAAGCCCATCACAAATAACTAAAGCTCAAGAAAAACAATTAAAAGAAGCGTCAGAAAACAAAGCTGTCGAAGAATTAACTGTAACAGTCAAAGACGGGAAATTTGCTAAGACGTTTAAAATCAGAGAAAATGATGTTTTCTTTATGAAAATGACCAAAATTTAGTTAATCGCAAAAAAAAAAACCGATAGCGCGGATTTGCATTCCGCGCCCATTCTAATTGGCAACACCTTTGTTAAAATTCTTTGTTAAAAATACTAAAAAAATACTCTTTTTACAGTTGTAGCTTTTAGTTTTATTTGCTCTCGTTTATGGGCAAGGAATGCAATTCCGCGCTATCCAAAACGAGAAAATTAGTGCATATCCGGGCGATCGGGTTTAAATGTTAGTGTTAGAGAAAATGACACTTATTTAATCAAAATTAACGCTATTAATTAGTTTATAATACTTTAAGCCAAACGGTTTAAACTAAAATAATGGTGCACAGATAACACAGATTCAACAAATATAAAGCAGATTTAATTAATTCTCTGATTATTTGCTAAAATCCAGTCTATTTGCGTGCCTTTTTTTTGTATGAGTAGTAGATAATCCCCTTTGTTTAAACAAACAGATCGATTCTAAAATTATTTCAGCACAGTAAAGGATACTTCTACTTTGGAGTAATTCTATTTTAGCAGTTGATAAAGATTTAATTTCTAGAATAATAAAGTAAGAAACTGAACCAATAATTTTAATCGCCTCTTAAAGTAATAGGTTCTGTTTTTGTTCTAACATTTTTGGAAAAATGATAAAATTTTTATTTAAAATAAAACTGTAAAGGTGAAAAAGTAAGTAAATTTTAAAAAATATGACATCAAATTATTCAATTATTTGGGCTAAGCATCAATTAAAAGTATTGGTTATAACCACACTTATACTCTCAGTACATTCTTTCGGACAGGCCTATCCTTGGACATTACCGGCCACGGTAACGGCAACTTTAGAGGTAAACACTTTGAAAAAGGAAATTGCCAATGATAAATTATTAGGTGCCAATATTGGAGGATTTACCAGTGATAATGAAAGATATTTATTTAAAAAGTTTGATCCAGTAACCGTTAGGTTTCCTTCGGGAGTATTTATCAATTGGTACGATTGGACGGTTGATGGCAATCGCATTTATGATGATTATGTGCCCAAAACGTATCAAGGGGTAGCTGATTATACTTATATAAATATGATTAATTCCAGTTTAAGTGTAAAAACGGGTTTCCCAGGTTTGACTACTTTAAATAATGAAAAAAAGGTTACGAACGGTAAAGGGTATAGCATGTTGTTTGGATATAACTTAAATTACGATAACAATAAAAAATCGGCTTTAAGATTAAGAGATAGCGAAGCCAAAGGTTTTAGCGTCGATTATATTGAAATGGGAAATGAACAGTTTTATGGTAACCAACGTAGTAATGCAACAAGTACTCCACAAAAATATGTTGTCATAGCTAAATCCTTGTCAGATACTTTGCATAAGATAAAGCCAGGGATTCAAATGTCTGTGCCCTTATCATGGAGAACGACCAGTGGTGACTATAATGCGATTTTAACTGCAGATCAAAGTTATTTTGATGCCGTTTCTATTCATAAATATGTTGGTAGTGATCCCGATGTGCCTGCAACATTTACTTACGCCGATGTTCTGGGTGGGAGAATTTTATTAGAAAGTGATGTAAATTACGCTCGAAAACTAGCCAATACAAAACCGGTTTGGTTAACAGAATGGGGAGTGTCTGCGGGCAGTGATTTTCAGGCTGCTGCAGGTTTAGGTATGGCAGATTGCTATTTGTTTTTATATGAAAATCAAAAAATATATGGTAGAGCAGATTGGTATTGTATTAATGGACTACTAAACTCCTTTGTTACTTTTGTTGGTACAAGTCGTACAATAAAGTTTCCTTTAGAGAAAACGGGTTATGGTTCGATACATCAAATTTTACGTTCGGTGTTTGAAGGCAGTACTTTGTTGGATGGTACAATGACAACAACTAAAGTTTCTACTTCCAAAGGTTCAACAAATGCAGTCAGTGCAAGAGTAGTTGAAAAAGACGGTAAGAAAATAGCAGTTGCGATAAATTTGACTAATAAGCCTGTAGTTTTTACATTAAAGCTTGATGGAATAGAATTTAACAAACCCTTTAGGCACGAAGCTTTAGCTTTTAACACACTAGACCAAAACCATGAAATCGGTATAGACGTAAATCCACTTAGTTTAGTAAAAGAAGGAAATGGAACCATTACACTTCCTCCATTATCAGTTAACCGTATTGCATTGGATGTGGAGATTATAGCTGTAGAGAACAGTATAAAATTTACAGCTCCAGCTTCAGGAGCAATTTTACAGCAAGGAACAGATTTGATAGTAAATGCTCAAGCGGGATCTTCGGTTACTAAAGTTGATCTTTATCTGAATGATATATTAGTACGAACAATTACTGGTGGACCTTACCAATGGGGGGTAGATAAAATTGCCGATGTTGCACTTACAAATTGTTTACCGGGATATTATGCTTTAAAATTAGTAGCTACCAACAACACCGCGCAAACCACTCAAGCAGAAATGATAATTGAGTGTATAGATAAGTTTGCTCAAACTCCTTTTAATGGTATTGCAATAGCCATTCCAGGTGTTATTGAAGCTGAGGATTACGATAAAGGTGGCGAAGGAATTAGCCTCAAAGACAATACAACAGCACCAAATGGAACCTTATACCGTCCTGACAATGTAGACATTGGCACCACACCCGATGGTGGCTTTTGTATTGCTAATGTGTACACAGGCGAGTGGCGAGAATACACAGTTGATGTGCTAGAAGATGGCTTGTATGATTTTGACTTTGTTTATTCTTCAAAAATAACAACAGGAACTATTGGTGCAGAATTTTTTGACGAAAATAAAACCTTATTTACTAATTATAGTTTACCGCAAACTTCTACTGCCAATTGGACAACCTACGATACAAAGTCAAAAACAGGCGTAGCATTATCAGTGGGTCAACATATTTTAAGAATTAATATGGTAGCTCGTGGTTATAATTTGGACAGAATAATAGTGAAGAAGAATACACTTTCTACTACTCAATTCCAGAATCCAGCCAGTACTGATTTGAAAGTTTATCCGAATCCAAGTGAAATAGGAAAGTTTCAATTATCAAAAAGTGGTGATTGGAAAGTATTTAATTTTCTTGGAGAAAAGATTTTAGAAGGACATGAGAATCAAGTTGATTTGTCTCGATTTAGTAAAGGAATATATATATTAAAATTAGATTCAGAAGTAAAGAAATTAATTTATAAATAGAAAAAAATCAATAAAATTTCTAAATTATTTCCTATCAATGCATATTAAAAATCAATTCATAATTAGGGTTACATTCTGCTAATTATTAACTTAAAATAATGGATATTATAGACTCTCCGAGAAATTTTTTAAAGTTATTTAGTCTAACATTTAGCGTTTTTTCTTTGGCATTCAATAGTTTTTCTCAAGATATAAAAGCGGAAAATTTTAAAAATCCACCAACAGAATATCTTGCAAAAACTTGGATGCATGCCTTAAGTGGCAATATGTCAAAAGAAGGTTTAACTAAAGATTTAGAATCGATTGAGAAAGTGGGACTTGGAGGCGTTTTACTTTTTAATGTCTCAGAAAATATTCCTGCTGGAAAAATAGCATACAATTCGCCTGAGCATCTTGAGATGTTAAAACATGCGGCATCAGAATGTGATCGTTTGGGACTCACTTTTGGTTTTCACAATTGCGACGGTTGGTCGTCAAGCGGTGGTCCTTGGATTACTCCTGAGAACAGTATGAAAATGCTGGTCTATTCCGAAACGATTGTCAAAGGCGGAGTTCCTTTAAACTTCCAATTAAAACAACCCTTTTCATTACGAGATTTCTACCAAGACATCGCTGTATTAGCTTATCCTTCGTTGCCATCAGAAAAAGCAGATTTTGAAAGCCAACCAATACTAACATCTTCGGATCCTAATTTTAATGCCAGCTTAGCCGTTGATAAAAGTTCGACAACCGAAGCTTCAATTGACGGTAAAAATTCTTGGCTACAGTTCGATTATGGAAAACTGCATACGGTTCAATCCTTCTTTATGGAAGTCAAAGACCGATGGGCGAGTGCCGAATTACTTTCTTCTGATGATGGTGTGAATTTTACACTTGTAAAAGAGCTGTTTAAGCACAAAACTGTTCATCAAAGACTCGATTTTTTTGATCATTTTGAGCCAGTTACTGCTCGTTATTTTAGGATTAATCTCCATTCGGTTACAGTTATCAAAGAAATTAATTTGATGGGAACTTATACCATAGGCAATCTTTTATCAAGAATAGGTCTCAACCGAATTGATGATAACGAACTTTCTGATATTGGAAATCCCAAAAGCGATATGATCATTGATCCTAAATCGATCATCAATCTTTCGGGAAAAATGGATATTCAAGGGAATATAAAAGTTACTTTACCTATGGGTGATTATACTATTTTGAGATTTGGTTATACTACAAATGGTCAAGAGAATGCGCCTTCCTCTGTCGAAGGTCGTGGTTTGGAGTGTGATAAATTCAGTAAAAAAGCAATCAAATCACATTACGATAATTTTATTACCAAAGCAATTCAAAATTTGAAAGGAATCAATTCCCTACAATATATTGAGATTGATAGTTTTGAAAGGGGATTGCAAAATTGGACTGATCATCTCGAATCTGTTTTTAAAGAGAAGCAAGGATATGATTTAGTACAATTCTTACCCTTATTTGCGGGGCGTTTTGTTGAAAGTGCCCAAGCGTCGGATGCGGTATTATCTGATTTTAGAAAATTAACTTGTGATTTACTAACCGAAAATTATTACGGCTATTTTACTGAATTATGTCATAAAGATGGTCTAAAAACGTATTTTGAGCCTTACGGTGATGGTTTAATAAACGAACTCGATGTTGCAGGAAAAGCCGATATTAACATGGGTGAATTTTGGTTGGGTCGTCCTGTTAAAATGATGGCTGCCGCAATTTCTGGTAGTCGAATTTATGGAAAAAACTTGGTATCTGCTGAGTCTTTTACAGCCGTTCCAAAAATAAATTGGTCGGGCTATCCTGCTTTGTTAAAAAAAGAGGGCGATTCCGCTTGGGCTCAAGGAATTAATCAATTTATGTTGCATCGATTTGCGCATCAAGCCAATACGTACGTAAAACCGGGAATGACCTTAGATAAATGGGGAACTCATTTTGATCGCACCAACACTTGGTGGTACAATGCGGGTGCCGCTTGGTTCAATTATATGGCGCGAGGTTCCTATATGTTGCGACAAGGAAATCCCGTTTCTGATTTGCTTGTTTTTATTGGAGAAGGATCGCCAAATGCCCCATTTTATCGAAATGATTTTAGTCCAAATATTCCAAACGAAGTCAATTTTGATAATATAAATGCCGATGTTTTAATCAATGGCATAACCATCAAAGATGGAAAAATGGTTTTGCCTAGCGGAATCAGTTATAAAGTTTTGGTATTAAAACATTGCGAAAAACTCTCGTTGAAAGCACTAACAAAAATCCACGAAATTGCGATTAATGGAATTCCTGTCGTTGGATTAACAGCTATTGAACCAGCAGGTTATTTAGCTTCGGCTGAATTGAGATCTACTTTTGATAAGTTAGTTGCCGAAATAAAAGCCCAACCTAAAACGCATGCTGATTTTAATTGGAATACTATTTTCTCCGAAAATAAATTGGTGAAAGATTTGGATTTTGTCAATTATGATGATATGATTTATACCCATCGCAAAGATGCAAATACAGATATTTATTTTTTTTATAATCCAGAAAATAAACCCCGAAATTTAGAATGTGTTTTTAATATCGATGGCAAAATTCCTGAATTGTGGAATCCAGTAACGGGTGAAATTAAAAAACTGGGGCAATTCCAAAAGGAAAATGGACAAACCAGAACTTGGATTAATTTAGAAGGCGAAGAATCGGTATTTGTGGTGTTTAGAGAGAGTTCAAAAGGTGTTGGTTTTGTAGATTTAAATAAGGAAAATGCAGGATTTTATAGTTTCAATACGAACAATCAATTGCAACTGGCTTCGGATAGAAACGGTAGTTTTCAAACGGTTTTAAATTCAGGAAAAAAGCTGACAACCGAAATAAAAGGAATAAAATCAACAGTTATTATTGACGGTTCTTGGGAAGTACAATTTCAAAAAGAAAACGATTATGATGCCAAAATTAAATTTGATCAATTAACCGATTGGAAAAACAATAGCAACGAAAAAATCAAGTATTATTCGGGAACAGCTATTTATTATAAAACCTTTGATTTTGATAAAAAAAGCACGAATCAAACGGATCAATTTATCCTTGATTTAGGAAAAGTTAGCATCGCCGCCGAAATCATTCTAAACGGAAAAAACTTAGGCGTTTTGTGGATGCCGCCTTATAAAGTGGATATTAGTACAGCTTTAAAACAAGGTGTAAATAGTTTGGAAATTAGAGTAACCAACCAATGGACGAATCATTTAATTGGCGATGAAAGATTTCCAGCAACGGATGGTTATAATAAAGAAGCCAGAAATATGCCCGATTGGTACGTCAATAATCAACCGATGCCAAAAAGTGAACGAACAACCTTTACAACTGCCCAATTTTATACTAAAAACAGTCCTCTATTATCCGCTGGACTACTTGGACCTGTTCAAATAGAAAATAAAAAACTGGTTTTAGTTAAAAAATAAAGAGATGTTTAGGAATGTCTTTTTAGAATACATGGAACTTAATTAAAAATTTGAACTCAGCTACTGAGATAAACGTTACAATTATTATGAAAAAGAGCTTGCTTATTTCTCTGTTTATTTTAGGCTATTGTGCTACAAATGCTCAGGTTACCTTATCTGCCGATTTCACTAATGCTGAAAACAAAAAAGCGCTAATCCACGATATTTGGGATGTTGCTAATCGAATCTCTCCAAGGGATGGAGCAAGCGTCGGTGCCGGTTTTAAAATAAATACCATTAGAATGGTCGGCGGAATAAAAAAAAGAGTTGATGGAAAAATGGTTCCTGATTTAGCTTACGACCCTGTTACTTATGATGCTGTGTCAAAAAAATACATTTACAATTGGGAACCCTTAAAATCTAGAATTGACGCTATTCAGAAAGATGGTATTGCGATTTATCAAATGGTAATAGATCAAGTTCCGTGGGCTTTCCAAACGGGTTATGAATTTATTCCCACAGGACAGCGGGACAATATTCACTTTAGGGAAGACGAACGGATGACCAATTATGGAAATTCTTTGCCTCCATTTGACAAAAAAGCGTACAGCGATTTTATTAAAGCCATGATGGTAGAACTAGTAAACACTTATGGAAAAAAAGAGGTTTTGTCGTGGCGATTTAGAGTAGGTTCCGAAATTGAAACTCCTGACCATTGGAAAGGAACCGAGCAAGATTTTATAGAACATTATGCCAATACAGTAAAAGCAGTTCTTGCGGTATTGCCCGAAGCGACAATAGGTTTGCACACTCGTGAACCCGGTTTTGTATATAAAAAAGGAACTGTGCTTAATTACAAAGGAGAGCCAATTAAATCTTTTGCCAAAGGTTTAATTGACTATTGTTATGCCAATAATATTAAGTACGATTTTTGGGGAGTCTCAGAATATATTTTGATCAACAGCAAAGAAAGAAGAGATGTTGCTACAAAGTATGAAGAACTTTTTGCACCCTTAATCAATCAACCGCATTGGAATAAAAATGCCCGATGCGATATTATGGAATATGCAGTTATAATTGGAATGAGCGCACCAGATGGTGGAAGTTACCTCAATGCTGTGACATCACATACCGAAGTAGCTAACCTCGTTTTTTCGAATGTGTTTTACAAAAATGAAGAAAAAGGCTTGGAAAAAATTTTTAGATGGGGACAAAGACCTGGCGCTATTGAAGATCCAAGTATTGAAACGTTGAAGACGATGACTGGTCAAATAAGATTTCAAACCGATATTTCAGGTAAAGCTAAAACCACTACCAATCAATTAGATGCGATTTTTTCGATCGATGATAAAGGAAAAAAAATAGCGGTTTTGGCATATAATTTTAACTCGGATTCCTTAGATTATTTGAATCCGGAAACTGTTACTATTTCTTGCATAACAAATTTTCCTGCCGGTACAAAATTAAAATACCGCAGTATAAGTTATGGAAAAGAGCAAAATAAGTTTCAAAATTTCTTAGAAAGAGAACCTAAGACGGGTTGGTTACTGTCTAGTTTTGATCGAAAAGGGAGCCCAACTCGTATCTTAAATGAAGCTGGAAAAGAAGCTTATGAAAAATATACAAATCCAAATCCTTATAAATTCAGTTCTTGGAATACGGTGATAACAACTGCACGAACGGATGGAGGAAAAGGATCTATAATTACTATTAACACGCAAATTCCATCATTTGCATTTCAAAAATTTGAGGTGCAATAATCTAATAATCAACTGATAGGAATATTAAATAAAATTATGATGAAAAAACTACTCATACTATTCAGCTTTTTAATCTGTCATTGTGATGCAATAGCTCAAGTCACTTTGTTCACGGATTTTACTAACCCAAGCAATAACAAAGGACTTTTATTTGACACTTGGACAGTTGCAAATCGTATCTCTCCTGTAGGCGGTTCTGGAGTAAAAAATACTTTAGGAGTAAACACCGTGCGGATGATTGGCGGAATCGTAAAAACTGTAAATGGAGTAAAAGTACCTGATTTAGATTTTGATCCTGTTCATTACGATGATGCTACAAACGCTTATGTTTACGACTGGACGAATTTAAAATTAAGAATCAACGCCATCAGAAAAGAAGGTGTTAGGATTCACCAAATTGTTTTAGATCAAGTACCTTGGTGTTTTCAACGAGGGTATACTTTTATTGCAAATGGAACCCGTGATAATATCCATTTTCGTGCAAATGAACAAATAAGCACCTATGGAAACTCCCTACCACCTGATAATAAAGTGGCATATTCTAATTTTATTAAAGCAATGATGACAGAATTGGTAGCAACCTATGGACAAACCGAAGTGCTGTCGTGGCGTTTTAGAGTGGGTTCGGAAATTGAAACACCAGATCATTGGTACGGCACCGAGCAAGATTTTATTGACCATTATGCCAACACCGTAAGGGCAGTTTTGTCTGTTTTACCCACCGCAGCCATAGGTTTACATACCAGAGAACCTCGTTTTGTTTACCAAAGTGGAACGGTTTTAAATTATAAGGGGGAGAAAATACAGTCTTTTGCAAATGGTTTAATTAATTACTGTTTTAACAATAGCGATGTGCGCTACGATTTCTGGGGAATTTCTGATTATTTGCTTATTAATGGAGCTACGGACAGGGATTTTACAACTAAGTATAACACCTTGTTCGCTCCTCTCGTTGATCATCCAAAATGGAATACCAATGCTACTTGTGATGTGATGGAGTACTCTATTGTAACTACAATGGGAGCACCAGATGGAAAAGGCTATCTTACCGTAGCGACACCTCATGCTGATTTGATGAATCTTAATTACACCAATATGTTCTATAAATATGAGGACAAAGGGTTGCAATCTATTTTTAGATGGGGAATGAGACCAAGTAATGCCGAACCTACAAGTATTGAAATGCTAAAGTCTATGAATGGAAAAACGCGCTTTGTAACTAGTAAATCGGGTACGCCAGCGACAAGCACAAACCTATTAGATGCAATTATAAGCAAAAGTGCAAGCGGGAAAGAGATGGATGTACTCCTTTACAATTACAGTTCAGCTTCACTTGCTTACAAAACAGACGAGAATCTAAATCTTGCATTGGCAACTGATATACCCGTTAGTTCCACAGTACGATACCGCTATTTAGTTTCTGGAAAAAATCAAAATAAATTAGAAAGTTTTTTAGTCAATGAACCAACAACGGGTTGGATTAAGGCAGGATTTGACAGAAAAGGAGATCCTTCTCGCACATTAAATCCAGAAGGTGCTGCCGCTTGGGCAATTTTCACTGGTCCAAATCCGCCAGCTTTTAGCGCTTGGGAAACTTTAAAAACAGTTGCCAGAACTGATGCTGGATCAGGTTCACAAATTAATATAAGTACAACTTTAGGTTCTTTCGAATTAAAAAAATACGAGTTTGAAGTTACTATAATAAATGATGTTCTGTCCACTACGGAATTTGAAAAATCAGCCCATAATGATTTGATTGTCTATCCAAATCCAAGTGAAACAGGAATATTCAAATTATCAAAAAGTGGGCATTGGAAAGTGTATAATTTGCTTGGTGAAATGATTTTGGAAGGAACAGAAAATCAAGTCGATTTATCTAAATTTAGTAGAGGAAATTATTTTGTAAAAATAAATTCAGAAACCAGGAAGTTGATCTATCAATAAACTATAAATTACAGTAAACTCGTCTAGAAAGAAAATTTTAGAGGAGTTATTTGTTAAAGTATTTTAAAATTAGAAAATTAATATATAATAGCCTAAGAATGAAAATTAATGTATCAAAAATTACCTTATTAATTTTAATACTACTTTCTGTAGCTCCGACTAAAGCCCAGATAAATAATGATTTAGCCAATAGAGCTGAGTTACGAAAAGACGAACGCACTCGTTTTTATATTACCCCAAAAAGAATTGTTTGGCAATCAGACAGCACAGGTAAATATGTTAAAAATCCAGAGGTAGTCTTAAAAAAAGGCTTTGGACAGGCACAAACTACACCTAGTGAAAACTTTGTGTTAACTTCTGACAAGGACCACAGAGCAGGTATTTTGTTAGACTTTGGAAAAGAACTAACAGGTGGTATTCAAATAGTAATCAATTCAAAAAGCAAAAATGCTAAGCTGCGAATTAGATTTGGGGAATCAGTAAGTGAAGCCATGTCTAACATTGGAGAAAAAAACGCTACTAACGATCATGCCTTGCGTGATTTTGAAACATCTTTGACAAACTTAAGTACTTTAGAATTGGGTACCTCAGGTTTTAGATTTGTAAGGATAGATAAATTAGATACAATAGGTGTTGTAAATATTAGAGAAATTAGCGCCATACAAGTAATTAGAGACATTCCATACAAAGGCACCTTTCATAGTAATAACGAACGGTTAAATAAAATTTGGGAAGTGGGAGCTTACACCGTTCACCTCAATATGCAAGAGTATTTATTAGATGGTATAAAAAGAGATAGACTGGTTTGGATGGGAGATATGAATCCTGAAATAATGACCATAAACAGCGTCTTTGGGGATAACAATGTTGTACCAAAGAGTATGGATTTTTGTAAAGAAGCATTTCCAGTACCTAGATATATGAACAACATTCCATCTTATTCTATCTGGTGGATTATTAGCCAAAGGGATTATTATAGGTACCAAGGCAACTTGGCTTATTTAAAGGAACAAAAAACGTATTTGTTTGATTTGCTTAATTTTTTGATGGCTAAGGTAGATAATACTGGGTCCGAAACATTAGGAGGAAACCGTTTTATAGATTGGCCTAACGTAGAAAACCAACCTGGAGTACATGCCGGTCTTCAAGCGCTAATGTATACTGGGATGGAAGTAGGAGCAGAATTATGCACCTATTTAAATGAACCAGAAATGGCTGAAAAATGTAAAGCTACAGCGTTAAAATTAAAACAACATGTTCCTAGTCCTAACAATTCAAAATATGCCGCTGCTTTGATGGATTTATCCGAAATAGCACCTAATAGAAATTTTTATAAAGAAGTTTTAGTTGAAAAGCCAACCGAAAATCTATCCACGTTTATGGGTTATTATGTTTTAAAATCATTTGCAAAAGCAGGTGATTATCAAATTGGAATGAATATTATCAAAGACTTTTGGGGCGGTATGTTGGATATGGGAGCCACCACATTTTGGGAAGATTTTGATATTAAATGGATGGAAAATGCGGCCCCAATTGACCAACTAGTTCCAGCAGGAAAAAAAGATATTCATGGAGATTTTGGAGGTTTTGCATACAAAAAATTTAGACATAGTTTGGCTCATGGTTGGGCTTCTGGACCAACGGCATGGTTATCTCAATATGTGTTAGGAGTTAATGTGATTGAACCTGGCTGTAAAGTGATTCGTATTGAGCCACATTTAGGAGATTTAACGGATGTCGAAGGCACTTTTCCAACTCCTATTGGAATTGTTAGTATTCATCATCAAAAAATGAAGAATGGTAAAATTAAAACATCTTACACCGCGCCTAAAGGAGTAAAAGTAATTCTAAAAAATTAGGAATAAAAACGAAAAAAGCGCTAGCAATATTTAATAATTAAACCGCTATTTTGTATTAGCTTTATGAGTAATCGCAAGCAACTATAAAAGATAATTAATAAACTAAAACTCCCTTAAATCCTATTTATATGAAATGAGCATAACGGAAATGAGATGAAAACGCCGATGATGATATGCAAATTACATATGACCAATAAAAAACAATAAATATCAACAAATGAAAATGAATTCTTTAATTTTTTCAGTGGTTTTCCTTACTCTTATTTCACATTCTGGAATTTCTCAAACCCAAAATTTCAAGCCTCAAACTAAGGTAGAAATCAAAGGAGCTAAATGGTATATAAATGGCGAGCCGACTTTAAAAGGGAAAAAATGGCATAACTATACTATAGAAGGGCTGCTACCAAACTCTCGGATGGTTCAGGGAACATTTGATGATTTGAATCTGGAAACCCGAACCAATTGGAACTATTCTGATACAGGCACTTGGGACGCAAATCGGAATACTCGAGAATTTCTGGCTGCAATGGATTCTTGGGCAGAAAATGGATTATTGGCAATCACATTAAATCTTCAAGGCGGAAGTCCGTATGGATATTCTAGCAACCAACCTTGGATTAATTCCGCTATTGATGAAAATGGAGCGTTGAGAAAAGAATATATGAATCGTTTTTCACAGATAATAGAAAAAGCAGACAACAAAGGAATGGTAGTAATACTCGGCATTTTCTACTTTGGACAGGACGAAAGGATTAAGGATGAGGCTAGTGTAATAAAGGCGGTAGATAATACTGTAACTTGGGTTTTAGACCACGAATACCGTAATGTTGTGATTGAAATAGCAAATGAATGCAATAACTCTCATTATGATCATGACATAATTAAGCAAGCACGAATAGCCGAACTGATTACAAGAGCGAAGCAATTGGAACGCAATGGTTATCGTCTCATGGTTAGTACCAGTTTTAATGGAAATTCAATTCCAAACGACCCAGTAATCGAAGCTTCGGACTTTATATTAATTCACGGAAACGGTGTAAAAGAATATGGGGAACTGAATAATATGGCCAATACTATTCGAAATAAAGAAGTGTATACGCCAAAACCAATCGTAAACAACGAAGACGATCATTACGACTTTGATCAACCTTTCAATAACTTCATAGCTTCAACAAGTGCCTATGTTTCTTGGGGTTTTTTTGATTTCCGCAAGAAAGACGAAAAATTCGAAGAAGGTTATCAAAGCATTCCGGTAGATTGGACCATTAACTCCGACAGAAAGAAAGGCTTTTTTAGACTCGTAAAAGAAATGACTGGTGCTAAATAACTTTCACAATATAAAAATAAAATTTAGATTCAACATACAATTACACTTTCATGAAAAAGAATAATTTTAATTCCATTTCCAGAGCAAAAGTTTTATTTGCTTTTTTATTTAGTTTTCTGTTATCAGCAGTCCATTATGCTCAGACACCTAAGGACTTTGATAAAATGAATAGCAATAGAACCAAGTTTAACTTCAATTACGATTGGAAATTCACCAAATCAAATCCTGCAAATGCCGACAAAGTTAATTTTGACGACTCTAGTTGGGAGTCAGTAAGTTGTCCACATACGTTTAATGATGACGATACCTTCGACGATTATATGGTAGGAAATCACGTGGGTGAAAGCAATCAGTGGAGAGGAACAGTTTGGTACAGAAAGCATTTTAAATTGGATGCGAAATCGGCCGAAAAACAAGTGTATATCGAATTTGAATCGGTAAGGCAGGTTGTTGATATTTACATTAATGGAACTTTTATCGGAACCAATAGAAATGGTTTTATTCCTTTTGGTTATGATTTAACATCTTATTTAAACTTTGGTGACAAGGATAATATAATTGCTTTAAAGGTGAATAACGATCGAAATGAAAAATTCAATCAAAATGCGCCGTTAACGTGGAATCATGAACATTGGCATCCTACGCATGGCGGTATTTACAGAAATGTTTACCTCTACACGCTTGATAAATTGCACATTACACTTCCATTATACGATAATTTAAAAACGATTGGCAATTATGTTTATGCCAAAAATGTAAGTGATAAATCGGCTGAAGTATTTGTAGAAACCGAAGTGGTCAATGAATACAAACAAAAGCAAAATGCTGTTTTTGAAGTATCAATTGTTGATGATAAAGGAAAAATTGTAGCCACTTTTCAAGACAATAAATCAGTTTCGGGTGGTAAAAAACTACTCTTTAAAGGGAATATGAATATCAAAAATCCAAGCCTTTGGTTTACCCGACATCCTTATTTATATACCTTAGTTAGCACCCTGAAAATTGGAAATAAAGTAATCGATGTTACCGAAACAGCCTTTGGTATCCGGAGTTTTGAGTTTAATAAAGACACGGGGTTTTGGTTGAACAAAGAACACGTGAAACTACATGGTTGGGGGCAAAAACCAACGAATGAATGGGCAGGTTTAGGAGCTGCTTTGCCCAACTGGCTGAGTGAGTTTACCTATAAATTAATGGACGAAGCAGGAGGAAATTTTATCCGATGGGGACATTGTGCTGGTTCGCCTTCGGATATTAGTATGGGTGATAAATATGGTTTTGTCACTTTAATGCCGGGTGTTTCAGGCGAAAGTGATAACACAGGTGAAGGCTGGGAGGTTCGAATTGCTGCATTTAGAGATATGGTCGTTTATTATCGGAATCACCCATCCATATTTATTTATGAAGGGGGAAACTGGGGAACATCTGCGGAACATTTTGAGCAAATTACTTCCATTATGAAAGAGTTTGATCCACAGGGGAATCGACTTTTGGGTAATAGAAGAGCGGAGGTAAAGGACAAAGCTTCCGATTATGTAACCATTGAAGTGGGAACAGAAGGTTGGAAAAGAGAATTTCCGAACTTGCCCATTGTCGAAAGTGAATATATGAGAGACGAGGCACCTCGTAGAGATTGGGATAAATATTCGTTACCAACTTATGGAGAATATCCAAGAAAAGAATTGAATCAATACAAATGGAGTTCGGAACAATATGCGGCACTCCAAGTAAGTCATTGGTGGCTGAAAATGGGAATTAAACCCTATCATTCTGGGGGCGCCAATTGGTTGTTTTCGGACGGAACTTCGGGAGGTCGAAATCCCAGCGAAGTAACCAGAGCCAGCGGCGAAGTAGATGCTGTGCGTTTGCCGAAAGAAGCCTTTTATGCCCTAAAATCCATGTGGAGATCCGAACCACAGGTGCATATCATCGGTCATTGGACTTACGAAAAAGGAGTCAAAAAAGATATTTTTGTGGTGTCTAATTGTGCTATGGTTAAATTGTATGTCAACGACAAACTTATTGGCACCAATTCAAGTCCAGAAAACGCCTATCTTTTTAAATTTAATACTGTAAATTTTGAATCGGGAGTTATAAAAGCTGTTGGTTTTATTGATGGAAAAGAAAAAGTCAGCCAACAAAAAGTGACTATTGGAAACAAGAAAAGTATAAAACTTACCACTATAAAAGGACCAAAAGGCTGGCGAGCAGATGGATCCGATGTAGTTTTGGTTGATGTGGAAGTGGTCGATAGTTTAGGTCGAAGATGCCCTACAAATCAACAAGATATTAACTTTACTTTTTCTGGCGAAGGCGAATGGCGTGGCGGATACAACAGTAATACGCCCGAGAACACAGGTAAGTTGAAATTATATACCGAATGTGGAATTAACAGAGTGTCGGTTCGTTCTACAATGAAACCAGGATCGGTAACCATAACTGCTTCTGGCGAGGGCGTTGCTCCTGCAACAATTGCTATTAATTCTGAAAAAGTAGCGATTGAAAATGGCCTTACCACCGAAATGCCGCAAGTATATGAAGAACCATTAGGCGAAGCCGAGCCAGAAGAAATGCCGCAACCAGGCAATACTCAGGAGTTTGGTGCCAATTTAATTAATTCTAAAGTAGGAGCATTTTCGGCAGAATCAAAAGATAAACCAGCCATAAACGCCATCGATAGGATTTCCGGAACTTCGTGGGAAGTGTCCACCAAAAAGGGGGTGCAGTTTCTTGAACTTGATTTAGGAACACCTCAGTCCATCAACAAACTGACTATTTTAACGGGAGAAAAAAGTGTCTTTACATATTCTATCGAAGCTAAACTCGCTTTATCGGATGCTTATAAAATGGTAGTGAATCAAAAAGAATCGGATGGAAAAGAACTAATAAATAGTACTACTATTCCAGAGACTACAGCTCGTTATATCAAATTAAATATTGCTGCCATAACTAAACCTACTTTAGTAAACATTACCGAGTTTTTGGTTTATGGCGAAATGGCAAAACAGGAGAGTGCTATTTTTAAGAATTTTAGTTACACTGGAGAAGGTACTGCATTATTGAAAAAGAATCTTCAAAATGGCAATACTATTTATACTGATAAATCTTTAGTTTACACCAATTTGCCAAATTATTTATTGGGAGCGGAATATGTAGAAACACCAGATGCTGATAAAATTTATTGGGCTCGTGACCAATTACAGTTTTTGGCTGGAGAAACTATTGACGTTTATATTGCACATGATGATCGAGCAGATTTGCCTGATTTTATAGCTTCGGCATACACAAAAACTGCCGATAAAATCATTATAAATGCTATGCCACACTCCATTTTTAAAAGAGAAGTGGCAAAAAATAGCGAAGTGATTATGGCAGGTAATGTAGATAATAATCCTTCTAAAAATACTAACATGTATGTGGTTTTTGTTAAAAAAGCAGTTAAGAAATAACTGTTATTTGATTGTTTAAACTACATACTTTTACCTTAAAATCTTAAAATAGTTGATGACATAGAGGATTTAGAAAAACAAAAATGTAAATTTTAAAAAGGTATATTGCTTAATTTTATATTTATAATTGGTATTTATTAGAATGAATCATTGGTGAAAATTGATGAAATAATCTTATTTATAATTGGCAAAATCAGAGATATAGTTTGAGAATTATTAAGTTGAAATAGTTCAGCACAGAGCAGGACACTTGTTTTTTTTAGTAAGTATATATTAGCCATAAACTTGCAGAGAAAATTTAATGAATGTTGTGGCTGTTATGTTTTATTTTATAATTCAACTAATCTTAAACCCAATTAAATCAGAATGAAAAAAATCTCAAAAATCAGTATGCTTTTAGTTTTTTTACTACTAATAAGTTCTTGTAAATCAACAATGAAATCGCCAGATTCAGATGGTTTTACAACTATTTTCAATGGTAAAAATTGGGATGGCTGGTACAAAAAAATTCGTAGTGGAGATTCTCTAACAGCAAATAAAGTCTATCAAATTGAAAATGGAATGATTCATGTTTTCAAAGAAGTTCCAGTAGGTTCTGAAGAAGGAAACGGGAAAAACCCAACTCACGGATTGTTTTATACTAACAAAATCTATAGCAAATACATCATTCAATTTGAGTATAAATGGGGCAAAAACAAAGCAAATAATTTTACTGCTTTTCAATATGATGCTGGATTGTATTATCATGTAATCGACGATGCTATTTGGCCAAAAGGAATGGAGTATCAAGTTCGGTATAATCATCTAAAAGATAAAAATCATACGGGAGACATTTGGGGAATGGCTGGTTACAATTGGACTGCCGACGAAAACAATCAGTTTGCTTTTGAAAAAGACGGCGGTAAACCGCAAAAACCAAGAGGATTAGAGCATTTGGCTAAACCAACTCGCAACTTCAACGCGTTGAATGACAAGTGGAACCAATGCGAAGTAATTGTAATGGGAAATCAATATGCCATCCATAAATTAAATGGAGAAATCGTCAACGTATTGACCAACCTTCCGGTGAGTGAAGGTAAAATAGGATTGCAATCCGAGACAGCTGAAATTTATTATAGAAATATAAAAATTAAGGAATTCAAGGAAAGTGTTCCTATTGAAACGTTTCTTAAATAAAAAATTCAAGTTCCTTAACAGGCGATAATGATGATTTATCTGAATTCGAACAGTACAAATTAAATTGAAAAAACACACCAAATAATACGATTATGAACAATTCAAAAATAACTTTTCTAAGTTTATTTATCTTAGTTATGACCCTGTTTTCTGCAGCATTTAATGGTAACGCTCAAGATGTAAACCCTGAAAAATTTAAAACTCCAGCGATAGAATTCCGTCCAAAAACTTGGATGCACGCTATGAGCGGTAATATGTCTAAAGAAGGAATTACAAAAGACTTTGAAGCCATTTCTAAAGCGGGTTTAAGTGGTGTTTTACTCTTTAATATTACCCAAGGTATTCCTTTGGGAAAAATAAAATACGCTTCAGATGAGCATTTTGATATTATAAAACACGCCGCCAGTGAAGCCGAGCGTCTTGGTTTGACTTTTGGGGTTCATAATGCAGATGGTTGGTCGGCAAGTGGAGGACCATGGGTTCCTGCGGAGCAATCTATGAAAGCAGTAGTTTGGTCAGAAGCATTTGTAAAAGGAGGAAATAATATGTCGGTAATGCTTCCGCAACCTACAACTAGAGAACGTTTTTATAGCGATATTATCACCATTGCTTACCCAAGTTTAAAAGCAGAATTGTTAGATCAAAATCCAGTAAAAGTAACCACTTCGGATACTGAAACTAATATTAAAACGCTTACCGATGGCAAAACCGATAGGGGTTCATCTATTAAAAAAGTAGGTAAAGAAAATCCTTGGGTGCAATACGAATACCAATCGGGTCAGCCCATAAGTTCAGTAACCATCACTCTGAATGAAGGCGGAATTAAAGGCGATGTGTTAGGGTCTAACAATGGAACTGATTTTGTAGTCATAAAAAAATTAGAAGAAAACAGAACTGGAAAAGGCGAAAGAACTTTGATTGCTTGTTTTGATGCCCAAAATTATAAGTTCTATCGATTAGAATTTGATAAGGAGGTAACCCTAAAAGAAGCCAACTTATCGGCAATTTCCAAAATTGAAAATATGTTTGGTAGAACAGCGATGGCAAGGGTTGAATATCAAAACCTCAAACCAATAGGAAATCCATCGGCAGAGATGATTATTAGCAAAAAAGACATCATCAATATATCCAAATTTGTAGACAAGAACGGTGTTTTTAAAGGAAGTTTACCTGCTGGAAATTGGACAATTATGCGTTTTGGACAAACGTCAACGGCAGCGATGAATCAACCTGCTTCTGCCGAAGGAAGAGGACTTGAAGTGGATAAATTAAGTAAAGCAGCTTTTAAAAATCATTACGATCATTTTATTAAAAAAGTGGTTGATGCTTCTCGACCAGTTTCGCCAAATGCTTTGCAATATGTAGAAATAGACAGTTACGAAATGGGAGGACAAAACTGGACTGATGGTCTTAATGACTTGTTTCAAAAAGAATACAACTACGATTTGCTTTCGTTTATGCCTTTGTACGCTGGTAAATTTGTTGAAAGTGCGGTAGCGTCAGAAGCTGTTTTAAGTGATTTAAGAAGTCTAGTGAGTAATTTAATGACGGAGAATTATTTTGGTTATTTTCAGGAATTGTGCCACAAAGATGGTTTGAAAACCTATATTGAAAATTATGGTTTTGGTCCATTAAATGACCTAGATGTAGGCAGTAAAGCCGATATG
>JBBQSZ010000056.1:0-21351 GCA_038234745.1 Flavobacteriales bacterium
GGTGCAACAGCATAATCAAAAGAAACAGCTGTAATTAGATTTTAAAGTGTATTTCATATTGCTTTCGAAGAAATAAGCTTCAAAAAAACTTCAAAAAAAAAACATTGAGAGAACCAGTTTTTTATAGTTTTTTGAAAAGTAAAACATACAAATAAAATTTCTAACTTTACAACTGAAATTAACCTATCGATCATGAGAATTATAAAGTACCTTTTTCTAATAGTATTACTTAGTTTAGTAGCATTATCCATTTTTATTGCTACTCAAAAAGGCGAATTTACGGTTGAAAGAAGCAAAATTATCAATTCGCAAAAAGCCACTCTATTTAATTATGCCAACGATTTAAAAAATTGGAAAGATTGGAGTTCAATAGCTGTTGAAGATTCGCTCCTAAATATCACTTACTCTAATAATACAATTGGAAATGGCAGTTTTATTTCGTGGGATGGAAATGAAGGAACAGGTGAATTGAAAACGATAAATGTTAAAGAAAACGAAAGTATTCTTCGAACTATGAATTTTAAAGATAACCTTGCCGATATCACGATAAGCTTTAAAGATACTTTGGGAAAAACGAAAGTAACATGGAAAGCAAAAGGTAAAATGAGTTTTACATATAAAATTATGAGCACTCTGAATGGCGGCGCAAATCAACTCTTTGGAACTATTTTTGAAAAAAGTTTGGTTAATTTAGATAAAAAATTAGATTACGAAATAAATACTTATACCATCAAGGTAGATGGTGCAGTCAAAAAATTAGAAGCATACTATCTTGCTCAAACTTTTACAAGTGAGTTTTCGAAAATTGCTAAAAACTCGGCAATCGTTTTTAACAAAATCACTAATTTTTGTATTAAAAATGATATTACAATAAGTGGAAGTCCATTTGTTATTTATCATACTTATGACACAACCAATAAATTAACCAAAATATCTTTTTGTATTCCTATTAAAAATTCGATTTTAACATCAGAAGGAAGCGAAATTTTATCGGACACCTTGCCATCCTTTGAAGCCATAAAAACAACATTGATAGGCGATTATTCGCATACACAAAAAGCAATTGACAAGACATTAGAGTATATCAGAACCAATAATATCAAAACCGATCCTGCTTTTTCGCATATCGAACTTTATTCGATTGGAAAAAATAAAATAAATAATCCTTCCAAATGGGTTACTGAAATTTATTATCCAACAAGGCCAAAACCTGTTTATAAACCCGCTGTACCAAACCCTACAATAACTGAGGAAGTAGTTCCAAAAGCAGTTGAAGAAAAGGAAGTCCCATCGGAATTTTAATTATTTTTTGAATGAGATTAAACCTATTTGAAAAATTCCATTCTAACCTATAAATTACAACTTTGCAAGAAGAACAGGAATTTGTTCAGGAATTATTAAATTCAAAGACGCAAAATCAGGCGTTTGAAAAACTCTTGAAGGAATACCAAAAACCGCTATACAATCACATCAGAAACATCGTTTTGGATCATGATGATGCGAATGACGTTTTGCAAAATACGTTTATTAAAGTATTTCAGAATTTGAATAAATTTAAAGGAGAAAGCAAATTATTTTCTTGGATTTATCGAATTGCGACAAATGAATCCCTAACTTTCTTAAATCTAAAGGCAAAAAAAAGTGGAATTTCATCCGAAACTTTACAAAATAAGGCCATCGACAATCTCAAAGCGGACGTCTTTTTTGATGGAAACGATATTCAAATAAAATTGCAGAAAGCCATTGTTTTATTACCAGAGAAACAACAATTAATTTTTAAAATGAAATATTTTGAAGAACTAAAATACGAAGAAATTTCAAAAATACTAGGAACATCGGTTGGAGGATTAAAAGCATCTTATCATCTCGCAGTCAAGAAAATCGAAGCTTATGTCACATCAAATTAAACCTTTTGACTTCAATAAAGTCTAATAAATATGAAAACATTTAAACTAGAAAACAAACCAAAAATAGAAACGGGTTTTACCGTTCCGGAAAATTACTTTGAGGATTTTTCTGCAAGAATGATGCAACAATTACCCGAAAAGGAAGTAAAAGTAATTTCTATATTTGCGAGAAAAAAAACTTGGTTTTATGCTGCTGCCGCAGTTTTAGTAATGGCTTTATCAGTGCCAATATATAATAATCTATCTAGTAATTCGTCAGAAATTGATGCCGTAACATTGGAAAATTATATTACTTCTCAAACTTCTTTGTCTGATACAGAATTAGTCAATCTTATGGATGAAAAAGACATTCAAAAATTGAATATTGACTTAAAAATAGAAGATAAAACCATAGAAAACGAACTGTCTGGAAACACCAATATAGAGCAATACCTATTAAATTAACACAAAATGAAAATAAGAAAATTAATTTTAATTACTATAATTTTATTCACGATTCAAACTTTTGCACAATCGCAAATGAATGATAAGAGAGATCAAATCAAATCTTTAAAAGTTGGTTTTATTACTAACGAATTGAATCTTTCAACAGATGAAGCTGCAAAGTTTTGGCCTCTTTATAATGCTTATGATGACAGACAATTTGAATTAAAGCATCAAAAGATGAAAGATCTTAAAGATCAAATGGATGCCGATTTAGATAAAATGAGTGAGAAAGAAGCTTCTGCTTTAATTACTCAAATGGAAAATTATGATACAGAATTGTATCAAATCAGGAAAAAATTCAACTCCAGCTTAAAAGGAGTTTTGCCCGCAGTAAAAATCATAAAATTAAAAAAGGCTGAAGACAATTTTTATAGAAAGTTATTACAGCAATATCGAAACAAAGGACCAAAGAAATAAATTTATTAATTTATAAATAATATTTAAAACCAAGAAAATTGTGTATGCAATTTCTTGGTTTTTTTTATTTAAAATCAGCTGCAGATTAAAAACTATTTTACATTAAATAACTGTTATACAATATTTTAAGCTACTAAATTCTTGTAACTAAAATATAGCTTTATAATTTTGGCACAGTAATTGGTTTGACCAAATCAAATAACTTAATCTTAATTATCATGAAAACTCAACTACTATTATTAGCACTTATGACTTCGGTATTTGCAACACAAGTACAAGGACAAAACAGGACGATTGTCAATGCACAAAATTCTGAAATTAGCGATAATTTAGATTTAAGAGTTGTTGCTTCTATATTTGGAGATTCGAATAATCTTCAGGATTTTGAAAGACGATTGAATGATCCAAAACTTCAAATTTCAAACCTTGATTTGAACAATGATGGTCAAGTAGATTATTTACGAGTTATTGAAACGGTTGAAAATCGTACTCATATTGTCATCATTCAATCGGTTTTAAATCGTGATGTTTATCAAGACGTTGCCACTATCGAGGTTGAAAAAAACTGGATTAATAATATTCATATTCAAGTTGTTGGAAATCCTTATTTCTATGGGGCAAATTACGTTTACGAGCCTACTTATTACTATGCTCCAGTAATTTACACTAGTTTTTGGAGTACTAATTATCGTCCTTACTATTCTAGTTGGAGCTGGAATTTTTATCCAACCTCCTATTATGCTTGGAATACGTATCCAATTTTTAGATACAGAAATAATGTAAATATATGTCTCAACAATTATAATTATAACCACTATAATTATGTAAGCAACAGCAGAAGCTACTATACAACTAATAATTATAATTCAAATCGCTATAATGGATACGCAAGACAAAATCCTGACTATTCTTTTTCTAAAAGAAATGCTACTGTAAGTAATCGTTATGAATTAGACAAAATAAGAAATGCTAGAACTTCTGAAAGTTCAAATCAAAGAGGTTATTCACAAAACAGAAACGAAAATTCTAGAGACATAGCTTCTCAAAGATCATCAAATCAAAGAGATTACTCTCAAAACAGATTGGAAACTTCAAGAGGAACTGCTGCGCAAAGTGTTACAAATTCAAGAGATTATGCTCAAGGTAGAACTGAAACTTCAAGAGGAGTTACTGCACAAAGTGCAAATACTTCAAGAGATTATTCTCAAAATAGAACAGATAATTCTAGAGCAATAACTTCACAAAGTGCAAATACTTCAAGAGATTATTCTCAAAATCGAACTGAAACTCCACGAGAAGCAGCTCCGCAAAGATCAACAACTCAAAGAGAATATTCTCAAAATCGAACTGAAACTCCACGAGAAGCAGCTCCGCAAAGGATGGAATCTTCTAGACAAAGTTCATCAAATGGAAATTCATCCCCACAGAACTCTAATAATTCTAGAAGCAGTGGCAGAAGAATATAAATTTTCGAAAAAAAATCTTTAAAATAAACACAGTTAATTACTGTGTTTATTTTTTTATTTATCATTCATTAGTATTTATAAAAAGATTAGATTTGCCATGTTTTTTTATTTAAATATTCATGAGTACTACGCATAAAGACTTACATAGTAAGCTAACATTAGGTGGTTTATTAATTTCATTAGGAATTATTTACGGAGATATTGGAACTTCCCCGTTGTATGTAATGAAAGCAATTATTGGGGAACATATTATTAATGCAGATATTGTTTTAGGTGGAATATCCGCAGTGCTGTGGACTTTAACCCTGCAAACCACAATCAAATATGTACTAATTACCTTAAGTGCAGACAACCATGGTGAAGGAGGAATTTTTGCTTTGTATGCGTTAGTAAAAAGAACCAAAATTCAATGGTTAATTATTCCAGCAATTATTGGAGGTAGTGCTTTACTCGCCGATGGAATCATAACGCCCCCCATTTCAGTTTCATCAGCGGTAGAAGGAATCAAAACATTTTATCCAAAAATAAATACTATTCCCATCGTCATCGGAATTCTATTCGTGTTATTTACCATTCAGCAATTTGGATCTAAGCTAGTCGGTCGTTTTTTTGCTCCAATGATGTTGCTATGGTTTGGAATGTTAGGCGTTTTAGGTATACTTCAAATAGTAGCTCATGTTGAAGTTTTAAAAGCTTTCAACCCTTACTATGCTTTTCATTTATTGCGCATTCATCCAGAAGGATTTTATGTTTTAGGATTTGTATTCCTGTGTACTACCGGAGCCGAAGCTTTATATTCAGATATGGGACATTGTGGGCGAAAAAACATCAGAATCAGTTGGGTTTTTGTAAAAACAACGCTTGTTCTAAATTACTTTGGTCAAGGTGCTTATTTGATTCATCACGAAGGAAAAACCCTTGTAGAATTGGGTGGCGAAAACGGAAATCCATTCTATTTAATAATGGCTGATTGGTTTCAACCCATTGGAATTGTTGTAGCCACACTTGCTGCTGTTATTGCATCGCAAGCACTTATTAGTGGCTCATTTACCCTTATTAATGAGGCCATGCGTTTGAACTTTTGGCCGAAAGTTAAAATAAAATACCCATCGGAATTAAAAGGACAACTATACATCCCTTCAATCAACTGGTTATTATTTTTAGGATGTGTTGGCGTCGTTATACACTTTGAAAAATCCAGCAACATGGAGCATGCTTATGGCTTAGCAATCATATTGTGTATGATAATGACTACCATCCTTCTGAATTTTTATATGATATTAAAAAGGGTAAAACTATATTTTATAATACCAATAATAACGACATATTTAACCATTGAATTTGGTTTTCTAATTGCAAATGTCACCAAATTTACCGAAGGTGGCTATGTTACTTTAATTATTGCCTTTGTCTTAATTTCGATTATGACTATTTGGTACTTTGCTAAGAAAATTAATAAAAGCTATACTAAAATGGTTCCTCTTAATGACTATAAGAAAGTGTTATTAGAGCTAAGTGACGATTTATCAATTCCCAAATATGCTACCCACTTAATTTATATGACAAATGCCGGTAGAGCGGATGAAATCGAGGAAAAAGTAATGTATTCTATACTAAGAAAAAGACCCAAAAGAGCTGATATTTACTGGTTCGTGCACGTTAATATCTTAAATGAACCATACAAAACAGAGTATAAAGTTACTGAAATAGAAAAAGACACCTTGTTTAGAGTCGATTTTAATTTAGGATTTAGAGAGCCTACAAAAATCAATTTGATGTTCAAAGAAGTGATTACAGACATGGTAAAAAAAGGAGAAGTAGATGTAACGAGTAGATATGAATCTTTGAACAAAAATAATATCATTGGCGATTTCAAATTTGTATTATCCGAAAAATATTTATCCAATGATAGCGATTTGACTTTCTTCGAAAAAATAATTATGAATTCGTATTTCTTAATCAAAAAATTAAGCCTATCCGAAGAAAGCGCTTTTAACTTAGATAGTGGATCTGTGAAAATCGAAAAATTCCCAATGGTGCTTCATGCTCCAGAAAATATTGGTTTAACCAGAATTAAATAATACCAAAAATTACAATCTTTAAAAACACTGACTAAAAACAGTGTTTTTTTTGTTTGAACCACTTTTAACAAAAAAAAGGTCGATTTTAATATTAAAATCAATAATTTAGATATCCTTTTCTATCCAACAAATCTAAAATCTAAAATCTGAATTCTAAATTCTAAAATAGTACCTTTGCACCTCAATTATTTAAAATGAGATTACACAGAAATTTAGTTTACACCACCATCGACGCTTTGAATGCTATCTTTAACGAAGGTGAATATGCCGATAAAGTAGTAGCACGTTCTTTAAAAAAAGACAAACGTTGGGGAAGCTCCGATAGAAAATTTGTTGCTGAAACCATCTATGAAATTGTTCGTTGGAAAAGATTATATGCAGAAATTGCAGAAGTAAAAGAACCGTTCGATAGAGATAATCTTTGGAGAATGTTCTCGGTTTGGGCAGTTTTAAGAGGTTATCCTATCCCGGATTGGCGTCAATTGGAAGGAACTCCTGAAAGAAAAATAAAAGGACGTTTTGACGAACTATCTAAAATTAGAACTCTAAAAGAATCTATCCCAGATTGGATGGACGAAATAGGGGTTAAAGAATTAGGCGAAAAAGTTTGGGCAAAAGAAATTGCTGCTCAAAACCAACCCGCCAAAGTTATACTGAGAACCAATACTTTAAAAACTACTAAAGAGAAATTGCGAGCCATATTGATGGACTTGAATATTGACACCGACTATTTGAAAGATCAACCAGATGCTTTAGTTCTTAAAGAAAGAGCTAACGTTTTCTTAACCGATGCTTTTAAACAAGGATTTTTCGAAGTTCAAGATGCTAATTCACAATTAGTAGCCGCTTTTTTAGATGTTAAACCAGGAATGCGTGTAGTGGATACTTGCGCAGGTGCGGGTGGAAAAACATTGCAT
This sequence comes from Flavobacteriales bacterium, assembly GCA_038234745.1. Lineage (GTDB taxonomy): Bacteria > Bacteroidota > Bacteroidia > Flavobacteriales > Flavobacteriaceae > Flavobacterium. Next base: position 7,275 of record JBBQSZ010000056.1, read on the forward strand.
ATTGCCGCTCTGATGGAAAACAAAGGACAATTGATTGCGATGGATTTATACGAAAGTAAATTGAAACAATTGAAATTGAGAGCCAAAAGAGACGGCGCTTTCAATATTGAATATCGTATCATTGACTCTAGTAAAGTAATTAAAAAACTACAAGAAAAAGCAGACAGAGTCCTAATTGATGCTCCTTGTAGCGGTTTAGGAGTTTTGAAAAGAAACCCAGATGCCAAATGGAAATTACAACCCGAATTCATCGATAATATTAAAAAAGTACAGGCAGAAGTTTTAGAAAATTATTCTAAAATTGTAAAACCAGGTGGAAAATTAGTCTATGCAACTTGTTCTATTTTACCTTCTGAAAATCAAGAACAGGTTCAAAAATTCTTGGCTACAGAAATTGGAAAACAATTTAACTTTATAAAAGATCAAAAAATATTGGCTTCAGAATCTGGTTTTGATGGTTTTTATATGGCTTTGATGGAAAGAAAGGAGTAATTTTCAGTATTCAGTCTCAGTTTTCAGAAGGCAGAAGGCAGAAGGCAGAATTCATAAAAAAAGCGATTTTCAAATTTGAAAATCGCTTTTTTTATTTGTGTATTTTTTATAGAATTAGCTCGGCAGTATAACTAGAATCTGTGTTCGCCTTTCGGAAAACTACTATTACTGCTTCTCTGAAAACCGAATACTGACTAGTCGTTCATAGAAATCAAAAATTCTTCGTTATTTCTAGTTTTCTTGAAACGGTCATTAATGAAATCCATTGCTTCTACAGGATTCATATCCGACAGATATTTTCTCATAATCCACATTCTTTGCAACGTTTTTGCGTCTAATAGCAAATCATCACGTCTGGTACTTGAAGATGTTAAATCAATCGCTGGGAAAATACGTTTGTTCGCAATTTTACGATCCAATTGCAATTCCATATTACCCGTTCCTTTGAATTCTTCAAAAATAACTTCGTCCATTTTTGAACCTGTTTCTGTCAAAGCTGTGGCAATAATACTCAACGAACCACCATTCTCTACATTTCTTGCAGCACCAAAAAATCGTTTTGGTTTTTGCAATGCGTTGGCATCCACACCACCACTCAAAACTTTACCTGATGCAGGTTGAACCGTATTATAAGCTCTTGCCAAACGGGTAATCGAATCCAATAAAATCACAACATCATGACCACATTCGACCAAACGTTTTGCTTTTTCGAGAACAATATTGGCAATTTTTACGTGTTCTTGTGGTTCTCTATCAAAAGTAGAAGCAATCACTTCTCCACGAACACTGCGAACCATATCAGTAACCTCTTCTGGACGTTCATCAATTAATAAAACAATCAAATAAACCTCAGGATGGTTTGCTGCAATGGCGTTTGCAATGTCTTTCAATAACATTGTTTTACCCGTTTTAGGTTGCGCTACAATCATTCCACGTTGTCCTTTTCCAATGGGAGAAAACAAATCGATAATTCGAGTTGAAATGGTGCTTTGTCTTTCGGCCAATTTAAATTTTTCGGAAGGAAAAACGGGGGTTAAATGTTCGAAAGAAACTCTATCACGAACCACTTGCGGATCGTGTCCATTAATTTTCAAAACTCGAACCAAAGGGAAGAATTTCTCGCCTTCTTTTGGAGGACGAACTACACCTTTCACCGTATCGCCGGTTTTAAGTCCGAATAGTCTAATTTGTGAAGTCGATAAATAAATATCATCTGGTGAAGCCAAATAATTATAGTCGGAAGAACGAAGAAAACCGTATCCATCTGGCATCATTTCAAGAACGCCTTCGCTTTCTATAATTCCATCAAATTCAAAATCAGAATCCCTAAAATTGTTCTTCTTGTTTTTGAAATTTGGATTTACATTTCCGTTCGCATTACCGTTTCCATTTGGATTTTGGTTTTGCTTGTTTAGTTGGTTGGGATTTATTTTTTTGGAAGGAACAGCAATCTCATTATTTTCGGAAGATTCTGGAGCTTCAACCTGTGAATTTACTTCACTAACTTCGCTTGATTCAGGCTCTCCACCAGCTAATTTCGCCTCTTCTTTTTGTTTTTGCAAAGCTACTTTCTTTTCGTAAGCCGATTTATTAAATTTAATCACCTTGCTCGCTTTCTTTTCGGTTGGAGTTTCGGCAACCGAAATTTCTTCTTGAACCGCTTTAACAATTGGTTCAGCTGTAATTTCTTCTTCAGCAAAAAGTGAATTGGAAGTGTTTTTTTGAATAGCAGCTTTTTTAGGAGCAATAATCCGAGTTCGCTTTGGCTTTTCCTCTTCGACTTTAGATTCAACCTGCTTATTTCCTGAATCTGAATTAGTACTTACCGATTGGAGTGCTAAAATTTGGTTGATTAATACCTCTTTTTTTACACCATTAAATTTTATTGTTTTAGCCGCTTTAGCTATTTCTTGAAGCTCAGAAAGCTTCATTTCTTTTAATGCAGAAATGTCAAACATAAATGTTCTGTGATTTTAAATAATTGGGGAATACTATAAAATGTGTAGTAAATTTTTAATTTTGAATTGACCGAAGAATGAAGTACTTACGGATTTGTTATGCAATATTACGAATAAATTTTATGATACAATAGTATTTCTTAAAAAGATACTATATTTTTGCCTAACAAATTAAGACAATGTTACAGCGAATTCAAACCATCTACTTATTTTTAACCATTTTTGCGATGGGTATTTTACCGTTTTTCATTCCGCTTTGGAAAATGAATGATGGCAAAGAGTACTTATTTATGCAAAATCAGGTTTATGTTGTTCTGATGGGATTGAGCACAACGCTGTCGGTTTTGAGTATTATTTCGTATAAAAAAAGACAAAATCAATTTGTTTTTGGCAGATTGAATATCATTTTAAATTTAATTTTATTAGGCTTGTTTGTATATAGTTCGCTAAATTTATCTGGAGAAACAGTTGCTGTTTCTGAGAAAGGTATTGGGATGTTTCTACCTATTGTTGCTATCGTGTTGTTGGTTTTGGCCAACAAGGCCATCAAAAAGGATGAAGATCTTGTAAAATCTGTGGACCGTTTGAGATAATCCTATAAACTTAGTTTATTAGTGCGAAGGAAACCCGAATGTAATAGTTCGGGTTTTTTTGTGGTTAAAAAAATTTAACCGCAAATTCGCAAATTATTCAATCTTTATAATTTGTGAATTTGCGGTAATTTTATTTCTTCCCTATTTCAACAATCTCCAAATCTTTAATTTTATCGCCATCAATTACAAAACGCAACATTGTTCGCACTTGGTGAAAACCACTTTTTCCGGCAGCGCCAGGATTCATGTGCAAGAGATTATTTTTTTTATCAAACATTACTTTTAAGATATGCGAATGTCCACAAATAAATAATTTAGGCGGATTCGCAGCCATTTCAGCCTTAATATTCGGATTGTATTTTCCCGGATAACCACCAATATGCGTGATCCAAACAGCAACACCTTCGCACATAAATCGATTGTGCAACGGAAATTCCATTCTCGCTTTATCGTCATCGATGTTGCCATAAACAGAACGTAAAGGTTTGATTTTTTTTATAGAATCGGTTACAACCAAATCACCAATATCGCCAGCGTGCCAAACTTCGTCAGCTTGAGCGACATATTTTAAAATAGTATCATCAATATGACTGTGTGTATCAGAAAGTAGGAGTATTTTTTTCATATTAATTTGCCACAAAGGCTCAAAGTCACAAAGTTCAACATTTAATTATTTTCGCAAATTTAAGATTTACGATCGAAGTTAAGCGATTTTTGATTTTAGATTTGGGAAAACTTTAAATAACAAATCAATGTAAATCTTTGTAAATTTGCCAATCTAAATGTGCAATCTAGTCTATTTCAGAAAAATCTGAAATCTAAAATCTGAAATCTAACCTTGAGGTATTTTATAAAACTGGCTTACAACGGAACCAATTATCACGGATGGCAAAGCCAACCCAATGCTTCGTCTGTACAAGAAACGTTGAACAAAGCGATTTCGATAGTATTGAACTCTGACATTAATCTTATGGGAGCAGGACGAACGGATACTGGTGTTCACGCCAAAGAAATGTATGCTCATTTTGATTTTGATGAACCAATTGACATTCCAAGTTTAATTCACAAATTAAATTCCTATTTACCAAAAGACATTGCTGTTTTTGATATTATTCTCGTTCACAATGAAGCTCACGCCCGTTTTGATGCTACAAAACGCACCTATGAATATCATATCAATACGTTTAAAGATGTTTTTTTACAGGATGGAAGTTGGTATTATCATCAAAAACTGGATTTAGATTTAATGAACGAAGCTTCTAAATTGTTGTTTAACCATATCGATTTTCAATGTTTTTCAAAAGTGAATACCGACGTCAACACTTTCGATTGTACTATTTATGAAGCCTTTTGGACACAAGAAAATACCAACATTATATTTACCATTTCGGCCAATCGGTTTTTGAGAAATATGGTTCGTGCCATTGTGGGAACTTTAATTTATGTAGGTTTGCACAAAATTTCATTAGACCATTTTGACGAAATAATCAAGAGTAAAAATCGGAAAAAAGCAGGTTTTTCAGTTCCTGCCCAGGGTTTGTATTTGACAAAAATTAGTTATGATTACCTAAATTAGCCCCGATAGAAGTGAAAATCCTTTTTTGTTTTTTCTTTAAAACAAAAAAGATTGTAACGAATAGCGGGAAAAAGCTCCTAAAAAACATATGAAAGCAAAAGCATTCGACACACGATTATTTAAAAGAATATTAAAATATACCAAGCCTTATCAATTCCGTTTTAATGGTGTAATTGTATTTGCCGTTTTTTTATCAATATTTGCTGCGGTTCGTCCTTTTATTTTACAAGGAACCGTGGATACTTATATCAAACCCAAAGACCATAATGGGTTACTATTGTACGTAACTTTGATGGGAGTTACGTTATTATTAGAAGTGATTTCGCAATTTTTCTTTGTTTATTGGGCAAATTGGCTCGGTCAAGACATTGTAAAAGACATTCGTAATAAAATGTTCAAACACATTCTGAGTTTCAAAATGAAATATTTTGATAATGTTCCAGTGGGGCAACTAGTGACTCGTTCGGTTTCGGATATTGAAGCCATTGCACGTATTTTTAGTCAGGGATTATTTATGATTGCCAGCGATTTGATGAAAATGGCAGCTTGCTTATTGATTATGTTTTGGATGAATTGGCAACTTTCTTTTATCGTCGTTTTAGCGATGCCAATTCTACTTTTCTTCACTAGAATTTTTCAAAAGAAAATGCAAGTCGCCTTCGAAGAAGTACGAACACAAATTGCCAATCTAAACACTTTTGTTCAAGAAAGAGTAACCGGAATGAAAATCGTTCAACTCTTTAACCGAGAAGATATTGAACTCGAAAAATTTGAAGCCATCAATGGAAAACACAAGAAAGCTTGGATAAAAACCATTTTGTATAACTCCATATTTTTCCCGATTGCTGATATTATTTCTTCGGTAACGCTCGCTTGTATCGTTTTGTATGGCGGAATTCAAATCCTAAACGGAAGCACGTTTACAACCATCGGTCAAATGACCGCTTACACAATGTTTATTGCTATGTTATTCAATCCGTTAAGACAAATTGCGGATAAATTTAATGAGATGCAGCTGGGAATGATTGCTGCAAATCGCGTTTTTGACATTCTCGATACCGAAGACCAAATCCAAGATACAGGAACTATTGAAGCACCCATATTCAAAGGAAGTATTCAATTTAAAGATGTTCATTTTGGATATATCGAAAAGGAATATGTGATAAAAGGAATCGATTTAGACGTAAAATCGGGTAAAACAATTGCAATTGTTGGAGCGACTGGCGCTGGAAAATCAACGATTATCAATTTATTAAATCGATTTTATGAAATCAACAGTGGAACGATTTGTATTGACAATCATAACATCGAAAATTATACATTAAGTTCGCTTCGTAAGCAAATTGCGGTGGTTTTGCAAGATGTTTTTCTTTTTGCGGATACTATTTTCAATAACATAACTCTTAATAATCCAGAAATAACACGTGAACATGTTTTGGCTGCAGCCAAAAAAATTGGTGTACACAAATTCATTATGAGTTTGCCCGACAATTATGATTTTGATGTAAAAGAACGGGGTGTAATGCTCTCTTCAGGACAACGCCAATTGATTGCTTTTTTGCGCGCTTATGTCAGTAATCCGAGTATTTTGATTCTGGACGAAGCTACTTCATCCATCGATACCTATTCTGAAGAATTGATTCAAAAAGCGACAGAAACGATTACCAAAGGAAGAACTTCAATTGTTATTGCTCATAGATTAGCCACCATTCTCAAAGCCGACAAAATTGTGGTTATGGACAAAGGTTTGATTGTCGAGCAAGGAACGCATCAGGAATTATTAGAAAAAACAGGCGGTTATTATAAAAACCTTTATGATTCGCAGTTTGTTTCTGAATTTTAATTAATCATTAAATGTTTTTTTTCAAATTTTTAGCGTAAAATTATAAATTAATGAAAAAATTATTTTGTTGGTTACTAATTCTCCTAACTTATTCTTGTATTCCATTAAAAATTGCACCCAATATCGATGGAGATAAAATAATTAAAGCAAAAAAATTTAAAAGAAATCTTCCAAATTTTTACGGATTCGTTTTTGAAGACACCAAGAATGCTAATGAGTTTTACAATTTTTTAAATACAAAATATAATTTAAAACAAACTAACGTTGAGTCTAATGTTCCAATTATAATTAATAACAACACTTATTACTTGTCTTTTTTTGAGCGAGAAAGAACCACAAAGACATTAAATTTGATTCCAATAGTAATCGATGCCGACAGAAATACCAAAGGGAAAGCCCCATTCCTAGAAGACCTTTATACCTCTAGAACTGGCTTTTGGTATTTAATACTTACAGTAAGAGACTCTGAAATAAAGGATTGCCTTAAGCCAGATTATCCCAAACGTGAGGAAATAATAGGTCATTTGAAAAATCTAAGAAAAGAATATTTTACAACTAGCAATTACATTGAAGCCTATTTAAAAATGAAATAATAGTTGTTATAAATTTCTTCAAACCAATAAACTTCCAAAAGGTCTAACTTTTTTAAAATAAATCCTTAATTTTGCCAACTGAAATTAAATTAGAAAAACACACAAAAATGAAATACGATATTATAGTTTTAGGAAGTGGACCTGGCGGATATGTAACTGCCATTAGAGCATCTCAATTAGGTTTTAAAGTTGCGGTAATCGAAAAAGAAAATCTAGGTGGAGTTTGCCTAAACTGGGGTTGTATCCCAACGAAAGCGCTCTTAAAATCGGCTCAGGTTTTTGATTATTTAAAACACGCATCCGATTATGGTTTGACAATTTCATCTTTCGATAAAGATTTCCCTGCGGTAATTCAACGTAGCAGAAATGTAGCTAACGGAATGAGCAAAGGAGTTACTTTCTTGATGAAAAAAAATAAAATTGATGTGATTTATGGTTTTGGAAAAATAAAACCAGGTAAAAAAATTGACGTCACTGATAAAGACAATAAAGTTACAGAATATTCTGCAGACCACATTATTATTGCAACTGGTGCTCGTTCTCGTGAGTTGCCAAACTTGCCACAAGATGGTGTAAAAGTGATAGGTTACCGACAAGCGATGAACTTGCCTTCACAACCAAAAAAGATGATTATTGTTGGTTCTGGCGCTATTGGAGTGGAGTTTGCACATTTTTACAATTCAATGGGAACGGAAGTTACTATTGTTGAATTTATGCCAAATGTAGTTCCTGTAGAAGATGAAGACATCTCTAAACAAATGGAGAAATCTTTGAAAAAATCAGGTATAAATGTAATGACAAACTCTTCGGTAGAACGAATCGACACTTCTGGAAATGGCGTTAAAGCATTTGTAAAAACGGCTAAAGGAGAAGAAGTTTTGGAAGCTGATATTTTATTATCAGCAGTTGGTATCAAAACAAACATCGAAAACATCGGATTAGAAGAAGTTGGAATTGCTACTGATAGAGATAAAATCTTAGTTGATGTTTACAACCAAACGAATATTCCAGGATATTACGCCATTGGTGATGTAACTCCTGGTCAAGCTTTGGCTCACGTTGCTTCAGCCGAAGGAATTAATTGTGTAGAAAAAATTGCTGGTCTTCACGTTGATCCAATCGATTACGGAAACGTTCCGGGTTGTACGTATGCCACTCCAGAAATCGCTTCTGTAGGATTGACTGAAAAAGCCGCTAGAGATAAAGGTTATGATTTGAAAATTGGAAAATTCCCGTTTTCAGCTTCTGGAAAAGCGCAAGCTTCCGGAAATTCTGACGGGTTTGTAAAAGTAATCTTTGACGCAAAATACGGAGAATGGTTGGGTTGCCACATGATTGGTGCTGGCGTTACCGATATGATTGCTGAGGCAGTTGTAGCACGTAAATTAGAAACTACTGGTCACGAAATATTAAAATCGATTCACCCTCACCCAACGATGAGCGAAGCGGTTATGGAAGCGGTTGCTGACGCTTATGGCGAAGTGATTCACTTGTAGATTTAAAATAATTATAATAAAAAAATCCGTTTTGTTGTGTAACAAAACGGATTTTTTTTGGTTTAAATAACCCAACTAAGCCATAAATAATGCACTCTTTTGATAGTTGTATAAAACCAAATCATAAGGCACATAATTAGATGCTATTTTCTCCGAAGATGCATCAAATGTTATGTGATTATGTTTTCTAAACAAGTAAATCTCTTTGAGACAATTAGACAAACTTTGATGAATAAATGTCGTGAATAGTGGAATTTTGTTGTTACCAACAAGTAATTCTAATTGATAATTAGAGCTACTTTTCGAAAGATTATTTCCGATGATTTTTATCGAAAACATTTTTGAAATTCCATTTTGCTTTCCTTGATACTGTACTACCATACTTTTAATTTTAATATTGTTGACCTAAAGTTACTTACTCGCGATTTATTGATTGAATTCTATATAAAATTAGAAAAAAATAAGGATACTAAAAAATTTTACTCCTTAATTTATCAATTTGACACAAAGCTACTAAATAAAATAATTAATATCCTTAGTTAAAGGTTTAAAAATTTCATAAAATATTTTCTACATTTGTAATGAAAAGCAATTGATTTTTCAATTATTTAAAAAAAATACTATGCAAAACATTCCCAGTGTTAACTTGCGTGATTTCCTTTCGGATGACCCGAAACGTAAACAAAAATTTGTAAATGAAATCGGAAGTGCCTTTGAAGATATTGGCTTTGTTGCCTTAAAAGGTCATTTTTTAAACGATCAATTGGTCGAAGAACTGTATGGCGAAATCAGAAATTTTTTCGCTTTGCCTTTAGAAACCAAACATAGTTATGAAATTCCCGGTATTGGCGGACAAAGAGGCTATGTTTCTTTTGGAAAAGAACACGCCAAAGGCCGAAAAGAAGGCGATTTAAAAGAGTTTTGGCACTTTGGTCAATATGTTGACAAAGATTCGAAATACGCTTCGGAATATCCCGATAATGTCGAAGTAAAAGAATTGGCTCGTTTCAATATAGTAGGAAAAGAAGCCTACCAAATGCTCGAAAAAACAGGTGTTTATGTATTAAGAGCTTTGGCTTTACACCTTGGTCTGGACGAATTTTATTTTGATGAATATGCCAAAGAAGGCAATTCGATTTTGCGTCCTATTCATTATCCCCCCATCACTTCCGAACCTGAAAATGCTATTCGTGCAGCAGCTCACGGCGACATCAACTTAATTACACTTTTGATGGGAGCTCAAGGTCGAGGTTTGCAAGTTCAAACTCACGACGGCGAATGGATTGATGCCATTGCTGAACCAGACGAATTGGTCATTAATGTAGGCGATATGTTGTCTCGACACACGAATAATAAATTAAAATCTACAATTCACCAAGTGGTTAACCCGCCGAGGGAATTGTGGGGAACATCACGTTTTTCCATTCCGTTTTTTATGCATCCCGTGAGTGATATGAAATTAGATTGTTTGGAAAATTGTATTGATGCTGAAAATCCTAAAAAATTTGAAAATATTACCGCAGGCGAATACCTGTTCGAAAGATTGGTAGATTTGGGATTAATTAAAAAATAACAATATTCTTTACCGCAGATTCGCAAATTTTAAAATCTTCATATTTAAATAATTTTCGAATTTGCGGTTTATAGGATTTTAGATACTGAAAAACCATGGATCTACAAGACCAATTAAAAAACTTATTTCCAGATCATATCGAATCTGAACCCGAAGAATTTCAGGTGGAAGATCATGTACTTTTCGTCCAAAAGGAACCCATGATTTGCAAATTCGAAAAACGAAAAGGAAAAGCCACCACCATAATCGAAGGCTACGAAGGAACAGACGAAGATTTTAAAATCTTGGCCAAAGAAATAAAAACTAAATTGAGTGTTGGCGGAACTTTCAAAGACGATTCCATCATCATTCAAGGAGATTATCGCGATAAAATTATGCAAATCCTCAAAGAAAAAGGATTCAAAGTAAAACGTGTCGGTGGATAAAATTTGAGAATATAGAATGCAGATTAAAATTAAAATAATATTATACAATATAAAAAATCACTTTGTGCCTTTGAGCCTTTGTGGCAAAAACAAAAAACATGATAAAATCATCAGAATTAATCCTCAATCCAGACGGAAGTGTGTATCATTTAAACTTGCAACCCGAAAATATTGCCCACGACATCATCTTTGTAGGTGACCAAAACCGTGTCGAAAAAATTACGCAATTCTTTGACAGCATTGAGTTTTCGACCCAAAAAAGGGAATTCAAAACCCAAACTGGACTTTTCAAAGGCAAAAGAATTACAGTGATGTCCACTGGAATTGGTCCTGACAATATTGACATCACGATGAACGAATTGGATGCTTTAGTCAACATTGATTTGAAAACTAGAACACCAAAAGAAAAATTAACATCCTTAAATATTATCCGAATTGGAACTTCTGGTTCTTTGCAAGCCGATATTCCTGTCGACAGTTTTGTGATGGGAAAATTTGGCTTGGGATTGGACAATATGCTTCGCTCCTACTTGATTGACGACATCTCAGAAATTGCAATGGAAGACGCTTTCATCAAACACACCAACTGGGATTTACGAAAAGGCAGACCTTACATTATTACGTGTTCTGAGAAACTGGAAAAACGTATGGAAAGCGACCAAATTTTCAAAGGAATTACAGGAACTGCTGGCGGATTTTATGGACCACAAGGAAGAGTTTTGCGCTTGAATATTCAAGACGAAAACTTGAATTCCAAAATGGATAGTTTCAATTATAATGGCACTCGTATGACAAATCTTGAGATGGAAACAAGCGCCATTTATGGATTAGGCAAACTTCTTGGACACCATTGTTTGTCACTAAACGCCATCATTGCCAATCGTGCGAATGGAACTTTTAGCAAAGATCCATACAAAGCAGTTGATCAATTGATTGCGTATGCTTTGGGGAAATTGGCGGAGTAAAAAGATCTCGACGGATTTAAAATAATATTAAAAAGCGAGTTAGTTCGAATGAATTAATTCGCTTTTATTAAATTTTTCTCATAAAGTTGTCTACCTAATTCGGCCAAAAACGGAAAACCTATTTGGTCATATTCATATTTATCATCATTGAACACTTGGTCTTTGTTGAGAATAAGCGTGGCGGAAACCATAAATTCTACTTTGTTTTCAGTATCAACTATGTAAGCACAGTCAATCAAAGTTCCGTAAGCTGTACCCACTTTATTGTAAATTTTTATATTCGCTGGAATATTTTCTTTGGTGTCGCCAAACATAAAAAATTTGCAATATCCATCATAATAATGAACGGGTTCATAACCTGCATTTTTTGGTAGATTTTGCATCGAGAAAAGAATAAATTCTCTATCTTTTTCGGTCAAATTAAAGCGTTCAGATACTTTGTAATTTTCAGGAAAAACTATTCTTTTCAGTGTATTATGAAGCGTTTCTAAAGGATAATAATTTCTATTCGAAAAATCGAATGGTTCCTTAACAAGTTGATTATCTTTCATATACCCAACTCCCTTTTTGATATTATTCAAAGTTAGCGGAATCGCTGCTTTACTTATCACGGATGGAATAGAAAGAGTAGAACCATCAGTTTTATAAAGTGTAATTGGCTTGGTCGTCAAACTTCTTGGATCAGAACCCGAAACGCGATGCGAAAGCCTAAATGGTTGCAATCCTTTGGCTTTCATACTTTCATTTATAGCATCAAAACCTAAAAATTCCAGTAACTTAGTGCTTGCCTCATTATCACTAACGGCAAAAACTTTTGAAATTTCATTTGAAAATTGGAGTTTTTCAGGATTTCCCTCAATGGTATATTGTGAATCTTTTGACGTATTTTCAAAAGTATTTAACTTTTCTAAAGCCAAAATTGCAATGGGAAATTTGATTGTACTTGCAGGATAAAAATAATTATTTGCATTCAAATGATAGGTAAAATCTTTGAAACTCACTTTGTTATTTTTGTCTCGAAGAATTTGGGTATAAATAATTTGCAGTTCAAACGCTTCTGGATCTGACATCACGTTTTTTATCTTTGGATTGTCAGAAGCTAAAGTTTCTTGTAATATATTTTTCTTCGTTGAACATCCCAATTGTAAAAAGATTAATAAAATTAGAATAATAGCTCGAATATTTTTCATCTGTAATTGTTTAAAAATTCCATACAATAGGATTTATTCCTTTTTCTTTTAAGTATAAATTGGTTTGGCTAAAATGCTTATTTCCAAACCATTTTCCTTGATTGGCACTCATTGGAGATGGATGTCCACATTCTAAAACAAAGTGTTTGTTTCTGTCAATTATTCTTCCTTTTTTCTGTGCAAAGGCACCCCAAAGCAAAAAAACAACATGCTCTTTTTCGTCCGAAATTTTTTGGATTACAGCATCGGTAAAAAGATTCCATTTCATATGTTTATGACTGTTTGGATTATTCATACGAACAGTTAGCGAAGCATTTAAAAGTAAGACTCCTTGTTTTGCCCAAGCTTCCAAATTTCCAGAAGTGGGAGAGAAAATAGTTCCCAAATCATCATTCATTTCCCTGAAAATATTTCGCAAAGATGGAGGGATTTTTACATTATTATTTACTGAAAAACACAAACCATTGGCTTCATTCTCTCCGTGATAGGGATCTTGACCGATAATCACCACTTTCAAATCTTGAAACGTACAATAATCAAAAGCTGCAAAAATCATTTTTTTTGGAGGAAAACAAGTATGATCATTGTATTCTTCATCCACAGATTTCATCAAATCCTGAAAATACAGTTTCTGAATTTCTTCGAATAAAATGGTTTGCCAATAGGAATTGAGATTAAGTTCCATATTCAAAAGTTATTTCACAAAGATACACGAAGATTTCGCGTAGATTCACAAAAAAAAAGATAAAATAATTGATTCGTTTATCCCAATACTTTCTATAAAATAACATTATGTTTCTCTTTGAAATAATCCTATTTTTGTACTGAAAAGAATTCCAGATTTAAATGATATCCATTACAGAAAAAACGCTTCAAGACCTACAATTTCCAACCGTACTCGAAACTATTTCGGCTATTTGCAATACCGATATTGGCAAACAAAAAGCACTCGAAATTACTCCTTTCAAGGATAAGGAAACATTAATGAATGCGTTGATGCAAACTTCGGAATATGTTTCTTCGTTCCAAAATAACAATGCGATTCCCAATCACGGTTTTGATGCGATTACCTATGAAATCAAGTTTTTGGCTATAGAAGATAGTTTTCTGGAAGTGGGAGGATTTAGAAAAATTGCTACTATTTCGGATACCACTAATTTTATGTTGAATTACTTCAAGAAATTCGATGATTATTATCCTCATTTGAATGTGAAAGCTTCAGAAGTAGAAATTACCAAAGTAATAAGTAATTTGATTGAAGTGGTTGTTGATAAATATGGTGAAATAAAAGACAATGCCTCTCCTGAATTATTGAATATTCGTAGAGACATTAACTTGGTACGCGGTAAAGTCAATCAGAGTTTTGGCGTTGC
>JBBQSZ010000057.1:0-21313 GCA_038234745.1 Flavobacteriales bacterium
GGTCTTGAATGGTACTCAATCTCAGTTTTTGACTGGTGGGTTATTCTCTTGTATTATAATTATGTTTTTTAAAGAGTTTTCTATTAGAAAAACAATGGCTTAGCCCTGATCGTAGTGGAAATCCTTGTGAAAAGAAAGGCTGATTTTTTCTTGTGTGAAAAGAGCGACCAAAGGAAGCTCCTTTTTATGCTTAGAAAAATAGCCTGTCTTGAACAAGATTGAAACGGAGAGCGGGAAATGGCTCCTGAAAAAAATAGTGTCGAAGTTAATTACTCGAAATTACTTATTTGATTTTACCGCTTTATTAAGCCAAAAATCATTTAAATCATCATAATTTACTGGTTTTGCTGGTGTTTGATTGATCAATCTATAGGATTCGAAGGCTCTTACTAATATGGTTTCGATTAAGTAGTCTTCATTAACATTATAGGGATCGTAAGGAGTTTTCAGATTAAGATCGAACATTCTTGCGGTTGTATTGGACCAAAATGCAGTCCAGCCACTTTTTAGCGTCTTTACTAAATCAAAAGTAGTAATTCCTGTTTGGCGATGAATTAGCTTGATTAGTATTTGACCTTGCTTGCGAGACAATTTTTTGAGTTGGGCATCAAATTCATTATTAAGATAATCTTCGACGATCTTGAAATATTTTTTCTTTTCTTTATTGGTCTTTAGACTTGCCATGCCTCTATTGAGTGCGGTTAAACGTTCGGATGCTAATTTTGCATAGGGATAAGTTCGATATACTCTGCTTTTTAGTAGTTCAAACTGTTTTTTTGATTCTACATCAATTTTTCCTTTGTAAATTAATATTTCGTTTAATTGTATGGTATCTTTAAATATGGTGTCGTTATCTTTAACTACATATCCCATGCTTATAGTGTCTTTTTTTACAATTTGGGATTGGGCTGAAATCGCCAAGAAAAGGAAAAATACGAAAAACTTGAAATTCTTCATTGTACTAAATAATTTATGTGACAAAATTATACATTTATATACAACTGTAATGCCAAATTTATAATTTAGCCAAAAAATATTTTTATGAGCTCAAAATCGATATTAAAAAAGACTTCTCTTACATTTTTAGAAAATTATTTGAACAATGCGTCTCCAACTGGATATGAAAGTTCAGGTCAAAAATTGTGGATGAATTATGTAAAACCTTATGTAGATACCTTTATTACGGATACTTATGGAACTGCTGTGGGAATTATAAATCCTGACGCTTCTTTTAAAGTGGTTATTGAAGGTCACGCAGATGAAATTTCGTGGTATGTAAATTATATTACTGATGACGGTTTGATTTATGTGATTCGGAATGGTGGTTCTGATCATCAAATTGCGCCTTCGAAACGTGTAAATATTCATACTAAAAAGGGAATTGTAAAAGGTGTTTTTGGTTGGCCAGCTATTCATACTCGTAATCGCAGCAAGGAAGAAGCTCCAAAAATTGATAATTTGTTTATTGATATTGGTTGTTCTAAAAAGGAAGAAGTAGATGCTTTAGGCGTTCACGTGGGATGTGTGATTACTTATCCTGATGAATTTATGGTTTTGAACGAAAATAAATTTGTTTGTCGTGCCATTGATAACAGGATGGGTGGTTTTATGATTGCCGAAGTGGCTCGTTTACTACACGAAAATAAAATCAAACTTCCTTTTGGATTGTATATCACCAATTCTGTTCAGGAAGAAGTGGGACTTCGTGGTGCCGAAATGATTACCAATACTATTAAACCTAATATTGCGATTATTACTGATGTTTGCCACGACTCTACTACTCCAATGATTGACAAGAAAATTGAAGGGGAAACTAAAATCGGGAGAGGTCCAGTGATTACTTATGCTCCAGCGGTTCAAAATAATTTGAGAGAACTTATTTTGAATACTGCCGAAGCCAATAATATTCCTTTTCAACGTTTGGCTTCTTCAAGAGTTACTGGAACGGATACCGATGCTTTTGCTTATAGTAATGGTGGAGTTGCTTCAGCATTGATTTCTTTGCCGTTGCGTTACATGCACACTACAGTCGAAATGGTGCATCGTGATGATGTGGAAAACGTGATAAAATTAATTTATGAGACTTTATTAAAGATAGAGAATAACGAGACTTTTTCTTATTTTAAGTAAAAAAGTGTAATTGTTTAGCTGTTTAATTGTTTAAAAGCTAAAACCAAATGAGGTTGTCTCAAAAAGGCAACCTCTTTTTAAGACAAGACAAAACGGAATAGAAGTAATGCTTTATATGACCTTGATTGTAGCAATGCTTTTTCTAATCTATAAAAAAGCAAATAATCTTGGTTATAAAACCGCTAAAAGAAGATTTGTATTGGAACTAAGAGAACTTGTTACTGGAATAATGATTGTATTTTCAGGCGGAGACCCATCAAAAATCCTTAAACCATAAGTGGCCGGAATTTCTTCCGACCACAACTAGGAATACTGCTAGTATTTTCATCTTTTTTTTTACTTTATTAATTTTAATCGTTAATTTTTTGGTTTTATATAAATAAGTTTCTATATTTGGTTTTCCAATTTGGTTTTCCAATTTGGAAAACCATTAACTAAACTAAAATTTTAACTAACAAAAAAAGTAAATTATGAATTTAAAAATTAAACTTACATTACTAGTTATCTTACTATTTAATGCTGTTGTCTTTGCGCAAGACAAATATACTCTTACTGGTACGGTAACAGACGCTGTTGACAAATCTCCAATTCCAGGAGTTAACGTCCAAATACTTACTTCAAATTCTGGTACTACTTCTAATTTTGATGGAATTTATTCTTTAACTGTTTCTAAAGGAGATAAAATTCAATTTAGCTATATTGGTTATGCAAATCAAACAATTGCAATTACAAATCAGAAAACATTAAATGTTAGTTTATCTGCAGGAGATAGCCAATTAGAAGAGGTGGTTATTGTAGGATACGGTACTCGAAAAAAGTCCCACCTTACAGGGTCAATAGCTAAAATAGGAGGTGATGATATTGCCGCAATTCAAACTACTCGTGTTGATGATGCTTTGGCGGGTAAGTTGGCAGGTGTACGAATTCAATCTCAAGATGGGTCTCCAGGGGCAGATCCTAAAATTCAGATTAGAGCTTCTGCATCTGTAAACGGGAATGCAATGCCACTTGTTGTTGTCGATGGATTTCCTATTTCAGGAAGTATAGCAACAATAAACCCAAATGACATTGAAAGTTTGGAGGTACTAAAAGATGCCGCTTCATCTGCCATTTATGGTTCAAGGGGAGCAAATGGTGTAATTTTGGTTACAACTAAAAAAGGAAAAAGTGGCAAGACTAGTTTCAGTTTTAATACCTACACGAGTATATCGCAAAGGTATAATAACAAAAATTCACAAATGACAGCTGGACAATGGGGTAATGTATTAGAAACGGGTATTGCGAACGGTACTTACGATGTTTCTAATTTGGACGCCCGTTATGTAAAATATAAAGTTGATGCTTATAAAAACGCACCTGATGTTGTAGCTGTTGAAGATTGGCTTTTTCGAACTGCGCAAAGTATTAACCATGACTTCAGCATGAGTGGAGGAACGGAAGATACAAAATATTTTGCCTCAATAGGTTATCAAAACACAGACGGTATTGCATTAACACAAGGTTTTGAAAAATTGAATGCACGTTTGAATGTAGATGCAAAATTAGGCGACAAGTTTAAAACAGGAGTGAGTTTTAATGGATTTACATCTAAGAGAGATATTTTAGGTACGGATATGAGGGATCTTATTAGAGCATACAATATTTCACCTATTTATCATACAGCAGCGTCTATTGCATTTGTGCAACAATTGGATCAGCAAAGAGCCGCTTTGTCTCTTGCGGGTGTACCTGGGCTATCTAGTACATTTAACTCTGGTGCTCAAGCAAATGCGGCTTATTATAACAAAGATATTTATTCTTTAAAGCCTGGAGATCCAGCGAGTGATTGGCAATATGGAAGATCGAATAATGGTATTGGAGGGACAGGTGATAATGGACCTGCAATAAAACTGGACAACACAAAAAGCTATCAAAAAACATATTTTGGTAACATCAACACTTATTTACAATACAGCATTATAAAAGGTTTAGATATAAAAACGGTTTTGGCAGCTGATCTCAACGATACTAAAAATTATTTTTGGAAAGGATTAGGTTATGATCCTTCGTCACGACCAGCGCAGACGAATTTAAATACAACATTATTAAAACAGTCTTCTGTATTGAGTGAAACTGATTTGAGTTATGCCAAAGTAATTGGTAAACATGATATAGCAGCAGTAGTTGGTGTCGAATATCAAAGCACTTTTTTTGATGGCCTTACTACAACTGGAATAAATCTGCCTTATGGAGATATTATTAATTATAACCTGTTAGCCCCTGCTGATATTACCGTAACGGAAATAAATGCGACTCAAGTGAGAAAAAGTGTTTTTGGTAGAATAAATTATGCTTACGACGATCGTTATTTATTATCAGCATCTTTAAGAAGAGATGGTGATTCTCGATTTGGAGCTAATAAAAAGTTCCAAACATTTCCTGCACTTTCATTAGGATGGAATGTGCATAAGGAATCTTTTTTCAGCTCAGAACTAGTAAGTTTGTTAAAACTAAGAGTTAGTAGAGGATCATTAGGATCTACATCTGATTTAGGGGCATATAATTCATTAAGTCTTTTAAATTCAAGACCATCAATATTTGGGGTAGCTAATACTTTTCCTTCCAATAATTTAAATACAGATTTAACTTGGCAGACCAATACAGAGACCAATTATGGTATAGATCTAGGATTTAAAAGCAATCGCTATAGATTAAGTGTAGATTATTATACTTCCGATATCAAAGAAATCTTAATTAATCAACCAACATCAGAAATTTCAGGTAATCCTTCAGCAAAACTGAATTCTGGGGATGTAAGAAGTTCTGGATTGGAGTTTGAAGCATCTGCAGTCCTTGTGAAAAGCAAAGATTTCTCATGGGATGTTTCAGCAAACTTATCTACAGTGAAAACCAAAATTTTGGATTTAGGTAGTGTTAGTGAAATTCCTCCAACTATTTACGGGGTAAGTGGTAGAGGTCCTTGGTTTAGAAATTATGTAGGAGGTCAAATAGGTGAAATGTGGGGCGTACAAACTATTGGAGCAGTTGAAGATAAATATATAAAAGATCCAACTACTGCTATTGGTATTAATAGTTCTGCTTATTATGTTAAAGATCAACAATCTCCTGGTGAGGCAGGATATGGTGTAATTGATAAGAACCATACTGTAGCTGACGGTGGAGATTTAGTTAAAATAGGACAAAACACACCTGACTTTTACTATGGATTGAATAGTTCAATGAAATATAAAAATTTTGATATGTCATTCCAATTACAAGGTTCTCAAGGAGGACAAGTTTGGAATGTAGATCCAATTTATTGGCATTCAGAATTTGGTAGAGCGTTTGTACCTAGTTTTGATGCGAATAATGATGCTAAAGCAGATGCAAATGGACTACCTTATTTAACATCCAATAGTCAACTTGACGCACAGATTCAGGACGCTTCTTTTATGGCTTTGAGAAACCTAACGATAGGATATTCTTTTAAACCAGAATTAATGACAAAAATAGGAATTAGTTCTTCAAGGTTCTATGTAGCTGCTACAAATCTGTTGTATATATGGGGTAAAAATTATACTTCATTTAATCCAGAGGGAATAGATACTACACAAACTGGTTATGGCGGACCTACAACTTATGGTGTGCAAAATGGAGCTAGTCCAATTGTTAGAAGCTTTACACTAGGATTAAATATTAATTTTTAAAAAAGAAAAAATGAAAAGAGTATATATATTATCATTATTAGGATTAGTTTTGTTTACAGCAGCATGCAATAGTGATCTGGATCAAACTCCACCAAATATCGCTAATTCAGCTTCTGTAACAGATTTTACAGGAGTATTAAATGCTGCCTATTTTTATCAGCTAGGATCCGTTACGCCAATGGCCGTGATGGGCGACTTCAGAGCAGATAATGCAAAAATGATCGAACCACCCTATTCGGAATTTGATGTTTTTTCTGGAAATAATCTAACGCAAATGAATGAGCAATTTTTCCGTCCATTTTATGCGGCTATGTATAAGTCCATTTTGAGTGCAAACAACGTTATTGTAAATTCTAAAAATGCAACACAAGTGGGCGAAGCTAAGTTTTTAAGAGCATTGTCTTATTTTAAATTAGTGCGTGTTTTTGGGGATGTAAGTGTAAATTTAAAGGTTTTCCCAGGGACATCAGATTACCCTTCGTTTGCGAGACAACCAGCCGCAGATGTGTATAACAATGTGATAATCCCTGATTTGATAGCTGCCAAAGCAGCTTTGAGCGCAACAAGATCTGCTACCGGAAGAGCTACAAAGTATGCCGCACAAGGATTGCTAGGCAAAGTGTATATGCAAATGGGTAAACCTCTATTGGCTGAATCTGAGCTAGCTGCTGTTGTAACTGCTGCTGGAGCCCCAGGCACAACGTCAGCTTCACTGTTTTCTTTACGTTCAACCTATGCGAGTGTTTTTGGTAGTGCAAACGATTTGAATTCGGAAATCCTTTTTGCGACCCAAATATCAAGTTCTATAAAAGATGAATATGCGGCTGTTTATGCTAGTAGTTTTTGGACATGGTACACTGGATCAGATACAAAATCGAATTCGCCTGTAGATCCGAGTTTAGTTACTGCTTACAATGCAAATCCAGGAGACCTCAGAAAAACTTTGAATATTACGGTTTCTGGAGCTAATACAATATCTCTAAAATATTCTAAAACTGATGGAGCAAATCAAGACTGGATTGAACTAAGATTAGCAGATGTTATTTTATTGTATGCAGAGGCATTAAACGAAAATACGAATACAAGTGGAGCCAATTCTGCAAGTATTTTATCTAAATTGGATTATATTAGATCAAGAGCTGGATTACTTTCTTTAAGTGGTACAGCAACAACTCAAGATGCCGTTAGAACAGCTATACTAAAAGAAAGAAGATTAGAGTTGGCTTTTGAGGGTCAAAGATGGTTTGATTTAGTAAGAACAGCAGGAAAAGTAGGTTCGGGAATCGATTCTGCAATTGCTAGTAAGTATTATGTGTTTCCTGTACCAATATCTGAAATAACTGCAACGGGTGGCATTATTACTCAAAACGAAGCTTACAAATAATTCAAATTATAGTTTAGTTCGGGTTTATTCTAACAGGTAAACCCGAGTTATTCATAAAAGACTATAATGAAATTTTAGGGTTGATGTATTTGGATTTTTTGTTTATAAGGAGGATTAATTTTAAATCTTCTAAGACAATTTGTAAATGTTTTTATAAGATATACCGATTTGAATTTCATTTCGGTATTTTTTTAATATCTAAAGGTAAAATTTGTAAGAGAAGTTAGTTTTGGATAGGCTGAATTCAAACTAGAGGAAAGCAAAGAAGGACATAAAGAATTAACTACAAATAATAAAATGAAAAAAAACATAACAGCAATGCTTTTGACCTTGTCATTAGTAACTACAATGAATAGTCAGCAAATACCATTTGAGAAACTTACTATACAACTGAAAGAAAATACAAACTTATATTCCAAATCTATTCTTCAAAATGAAATTGCAGGAATTCAAGTGGAGCACATTGCTCTTACTGGCGAAAGTGGAATAATAGATTATGCAAAGGAAGGCTACAAAACAATCTACTTATTTATAAGTGGTAAAGGAAGTGCAAAGGCATCAAATGAAACTTATGAAATTGTGCCTGAAACTATCTTGTTGCCCAATATAGCAAAAAGCACTACCATTAAAACCGCTGAAAAAGATACACTTCATTATATTAAAATAGAAAGCAAATTAACCACTCAAGATCTATTAGATTTAGAAGAATTTCCAATCGAAAATACTCAAAAAGTATATTATGCCAAATTTACAGATTGCATAGCCTACACCGAACCTATCAAAAGCCCAAACACTATAAGTCGGACCATACTTCCTAATAAAATTATTCCTAGAATAGCAATGGGAACAGTGCAAACAAAAGGTCCAGATAAAGTAGGCGCCCACAAGCATCCAATGTTAGAACAATTATTTTTAGGTTTATCAAAAAACAACTGCGTGGTATATGCAGATGATGCCAAAGTAGCTTTTCCACAATATTCGATCTTGCACATACCATTGGGTTCGATGCACTCTGTAACTGTAGAAAAAGAGGAGGTGCTATACTATGTTTGGATGGATTTCTTTATAGATAGTAAAGGAGAAGAATGGTTAAAAACCCATAACGTAAAAAACAAATAATTTTAATAGTTCGATGGTGATTTTCTATTAAAAGTTTAAAAAATAATACACCGCAAAAATTTATAAATTAGGAATTCTAATTGGGCTTTATTCCATTAATAATTAATAGAAACATTTTTTTGTATAATGAATTAAAGTTTGTATATTTGGTTTTCCAATTTGGTTTTCCAATTTGAGCAACCAAAAATGATAAAAGTAATTGAACATCATACTACTAGTGATTAATAACGTTGCGTAACTAGAAACTCGGTAATAGAAATTATAGTAGGCATCTTTACTTGGTTAATACCAATTTGAAATCTATTTTAAATAAAATAATTTAAGAATAAAATAATTAAACAAACATGAAAATGAAAAGTATTGTTGGAGTTCTAAAGATAATAGCCGCTATATTTTGCTTTGTTCCACAAAATATTCAAGCTCAAAAAAATGCAGCTGCTATAGATTTAAGTCATTGGAAAATCACCATACCCGCAGGTGAACCCGAACCCATTAATGTTGGTTATCCCGAACTGAGTAATTTTGATACCAATCCAGTACTTAAAAATTTCATGTACAATGATTTCAAGGATAAATCTATTGTATTTTATGCTTTTCCTTCGGGAGTTACAACAGCCAATTCTTCGTTTTCAAGATCAGAATTAAGAGAACAAATGGAACTTGGAAAAGATTCACCAAACTGGACATTTAAAGACGGTGGGAGAATGAAAGGAACACTGAGAATGGGTGAGGTTTCAAAAGATGAAAAAGGAAAATATCATAAAGTAATCATCATGCAAATTCACGGAAGATTATCAAAAGAACAGGCTGCTCTTATAGATGCAAAAGATGGTAATGCGCCTCCTATGTTAAAAATTTCCTGGGAAAACGGCAAAGTTGTTGTTAAAGTAAAAAAACTTAAAGATCCAAATGTTTCTGATATTGACATTTTGAGATATAAGTCTTGGATTGATGATGAAAAATTTATTTTTAATGAAAAAGTTGATTTTGATAAGTTTACATTAGAAGTTAAAGTTTCGGACGGTCGTTTAGAAGTGATTTTAAATAACAGTGAATCTAAAGTGTTTGAAGGCCATGATCTTAAAAAATGGAATGTTTTTGAGAATTATTTCAAAGCTGGGAATTACTTTCAAACACATGATAAAGGCGCTTTTGCAAGAGTAAAATATTATAGTTTAGAAGTCTCCCATTAAAAAACTATTTTTAATGAGAATTAATTGCAATTAAATGTCATCGTAATCTTTTTTTGTTTAATTTCGTAACCAATCTGGTAAACCAGATTTTAATCTAATAAAGTAGCTTAATGGACATTGAACTTATCAATAAAAAGGAAAATAAAGAAAGTAAAGAGGTTATAAATAGCATCATTACAAAAATAAAAGATTTTATTAATTACAAAAACTTAGAACCTGGCGAAAAACTCCCTTCCGAAAGAATGTTGTCCGAAAAGTTTGAAGTTAGCCGTAGCAGTGTTCGTGATGCAATTCATAAATTAGAATTTCATGGTATTTTAAATTCGATACCTCAAAGTGGGACATTTGTTGCCAATATTGGCGTAATCGCCATGAATGGAATCATTGACGATATTTTAAGATTAGGGGAAGCAAGTTTTAAATCTTTGGTAGAAACTCGAATTTTATTAGAACTTAAAACAGTTCGATTAGCAGCAACGAGAAGAACAGAACAGGATTTGAAACAAATGTTAGATGCTTTAGATGCATACTCGCAAAAGGCTTTAAATGGAGAAAACGCTGTACAGGAAGATTTACTATTTCATCTTGCCATTGCAAAAGCAAGCGGAAACAGCACAATAAACAAAATGATGTTGGTCATTACACCCGAAATTATAATCAATTTTGAAAAGCATCATATTTGTGATTCAGGTCCAGCAGAAAGTGTTATTCAGGAACATCAAAATATTTATGATGCAATTAGGGATCAAAACCCACAATTGGCAAAGCAAAAAATGAAGGAACATTTCAAGGTATTGTATGAATACTGCTATAATGTATAGCTAGGAATAAATCAATAAGATTTCGTGATATTTGAAGAATGTCAATACTAATTTTAGTATTGGATTAATGTTTTCTTGGGCAAAAAATAATGTAATTAACAATAAAAAATATGAAAGTTAAAGGATTAAGATGGTGGATTATAGGCTTGATAATGATCATTACAATAATTAATTACCTCGATAGAGGAACTCTAAATTATATGTGGGTTGCTAATATTGAGTATAAATTAGTTGATGCTATTCAACCCGATTTAGGCGAAAATCAAGCTCAATTTTTAAACAAAGACCATGCCTATTTGCTTGTTTCAAAAAGAGGAGATACGATTGTGCAAAAGGCGTCTATGGTCAATTTTAAAGAAGACGGTAAGATTGTTGTAAATCGACAAGGGATTGCATATGAATTAGGGATTGTAGACAAAAACGCATCGCCAGAGGCAGCTTCAAAACAAGCCAAAGATCAGTTGGGAATAATTACTATTTTCTTCATGATTGCTTATGGTTTTAGCCAACTTTTTTCTGGAAAATTATACGATAGAATTGGTACCCGACGTGGTTTTTTCGTTTCCGTTTTAGTTTGGGGTTTTGCCGATGCGCTAACATCTTTGTCTCAAGGAAAAGTATCGTTAACCGGATTTAGAATGATGCTTGGATTAGGTGAAGCAGGTCCTTGGCCAGGAGCTACAAAGAGCAATGCCGAGTGGTTTCCACAAAAAGAACGGGCTTTCGCTCAAGGACTTTTTGGTGCCGCAGCTTCTATTGGTTCTATCTTAGCACCCATCATTATTCTAACCTTATATATGTCTATTGGATGGAAAATGACCTTTGTTGTTGTCGGAGTCTTAGGAATTTCGTGGTTAATTCCCTGGATGATAATTAATAAAAAAGGACCAAAAGAACATCCATGGATTACCGATAAAGAACGGGAATACATCACCGAAAATCAAACGCAAACGACTATCGTTTCTACAGAAGTTGCCAAATCTTGGAGCGAACTTCTTTCAAATAAAAAGAATTATTCTGTAATATTAGGCCGCTTTTTTCTAGATCCGATTTGGTGGATGTTTGTTACTTTCCTACCTATGTATCTGGTAGAAGAATTTAATTTGAATATCAAAGAGTTGGCATTCTCGGCCTGGGTTCCTTATGTCGGTGCTATGGTTGGAAGTATTGCTGGTGGATGGTTCTCAGGATATTTAATTCGTAAAGGTGCCACAGTTGATAGAGCAAGAAAAACTTCAATGGTATTAGGTGGTTGTATTGTTATTCCAGCTATTCTAGCATCTGTGATGGTTCCAAATGCAACTCTAGCAGTTATATTAATGGCTTTTGTACTAGGTGGTTTCCAATTTACAATGACCAATATCCAAACCTTACCTAGCGACTTACACGATGGTAAATCTGTAGGCTCATTAGCTGGTTTGGGCGGTGCAGCAGCAGTTTTAGGAACCATTTTGGCCATTCTTTTTGCGGGTCAGATTTCTAGCTGGCCCTTATTGTTTGGATTATTATCAGCACTGGTTCCTTTGTCATTAATATCTATTTTCTTAACAATTGGAAAAATCGAACAAATAAAATAATTATTTCAAAGTATTAATATTATAAATTAAATTAAAAATGAGTAAGTCAACACAAAGAGTAGCGGTAATTACAGGTGCAACTGGAGGAATTGGATTTGCAGTAGCAAAAAGATTAGGTAAAGACGGGTATATTGTAGTTTTAAATGGTATAGAAGATGCAGTTGGTGCTGAAAGAGTAGCTGAACTTGCTGCAGAAGGAATCACGTCTGAATATTACGGATTTGATATGACAAAAGACGAAGAAGTAACAGCTAACTTCAAAAAAATTGGTGAAAAATACGGAAAAATTGATGTTCTTATAAACAATACTGGTGGTATTGGAATTAGAGCTCGATTTGAAGAAATGACAAATGATGAATACAAATTCGTTATGGCTTTAAATCTTGACTCTGTGTTTTATGCATCAAGAGCTGCTATTCCTTTCCTTAAAAAAGGAGAAAATGCTTCCATAATCAACTACACATCAAATGCAGCATGGAATGGTGCAGGGCCTGGAGCTGGTATCTATGCAGCTGCTAAAGGTGGAGTACAATCCATCACTAGAGCATTAGCTAAAGATTTAGCTGAATATGGAATTAGAGTAAATGCAGTATCTCCTGGCACAATTGACACTCCATTTCACGCACAAATAAAAGCAACTAAGCCAGAACTTTTCGCTTCTTGGAAAAACACTATTTTGTTGGGAAGATTAGGAGAAGCTGAAGAAGTTGCTGGTGTAATATCTTTCTTAGTTGGTAAAGATGCTTCTTTCATTACTGCCGAAACTATCCAAATTGGTGGAGGTCAGGCTTTAGGAATATAAGGGATTTCAATCAAAACCTAAAAAACCTATGAGGTTTTCAAAACCTCATAGGTTTGGTTTCTATAATTATCGTTAGCATTTCAACTCTTGATTGTCCTATTTATCTAATCCATCCAAATAACTGGATTTTTGATGGCCATATTCCGAATGACTTCTTGAACTTTCGGTTGATGCTCCAATTTTGCCCAAGTCGAAAACCAGTCTTTTTGTTGGTACTGCAAAGCTCCAAACAAAATACCAGCTTGTGCAACAGGCCATTCGTCCCAATACATTACATCGGGTTTTAAAGTCCATTTCGATTTATCGGCTATAAATGGATAGAGATATTCTATACCTTTTTTGATGTTTCTGCCATCAGTTGTTTTATAATCCCACAAATTATCTTCTTTGGTCGAAAGTATTTGGCAAAGCGTCACCATATTGTCCAAGTTGAAAATCGAATAACCATAAGGTTTTGTTCGAGCTAATTCCAGAGGAAAACTTCCGTCAGCAGCCATTTGATTGGGTAATAAAACATTTTTATAACGGTCACTACAAAACTTCAATAATTGAATGTCGCCAGTTAATTTAGCAAAACTTGCCACCTGCATCACAAAACAAGTTCCATGATTATTTTTGGCATTCATTTCGTCTATTCCATTTGGATTGGTCATTAACCAATTTAAATATTGGCTAAACCAGTTTTTGATGGTTGTTACTTCTGTTTTATCCATTTGGGATTGCATTACAATAATTCCTTGCGCGACTTCCATCAAGTGAATCGTGTCAATAATTCCAATTCCGCGACCTGTAAATCGTCCTTTAATGGCTTGAGCAAATTGAAGATTTGAATTCATCATAGATTGCTGATTGACAAACCAAGCATTCAAATGCAATTCCGCTTGTTTGACATATTTTGTATCACCCGTAATTTTATAAGCCGATGCCAATGCACCAACAATTTTACTAAAACGAATCATAGCCAAACGGTGATCTACAAAATTGGCAGGATTGGTCAAACCATCTTTTTGAATGTAAGGTGCTTCGGAATTGGTAGGATCTGGCCACCAATAATCACCTTCCGAATAGAAGTCATTTTTGCCACCAGCACTTCTATCACAACTCGAAGCGGTAACAGTAACAGGTTGTTGTTGCATGGCCCATTTTGCTTCTTCGAGAATTTGTTCCTTCAAAACCGATTGTGTTTCCGTTTTCAAGTTGGAACTGTTCGGATTTATTTTCGGCGAACAACTCATTAAAAATAAAAATCCTAATAAGATTATGATTTTATATGCTGTTTTCATTTTTAGTTAATTTCTAAAAATACCGTTTCTAAACCTACCGCTTTAACACTTGCGACACTTTTTCCTTTATTTTTATTCAAACTAATAATGGCTCTACCATTATAAAACTGAACTTTTCTAGAGCCCGTAGAAGTTCCTTGATCGTCAATCAATTTTCCGTCGCCTGTTAAATTAAAATTCACATAGTCTTTTTCGTCTAAGCATAAAACATTAGAAGCATCATAAACAGTGACTTGTATTGTTACTTTATCAGCGTCTTCGGCGATTTTTTCCAATTTCATTTTTGCTGGTTTTCCCCATTTTGCTGTTTGATATATTTGCGAAATTTCATCTGTTACGGTTTCTTTTCCTTTTTTTGCAATAACCTTTAAAATATTATTTCCTTCTACATAATTTACATTCCAACGCAATCCTGCGGCAGGAAAATCTTGGCTATTTCTTTTTTTAACTCCCAAACTTTTACCGTTCAAAAACAATTCAGCTTCGATAGCATTCGAATATACTTTCACCATTTTTTCTTCATTAGCATCTCCCCATCTTACTGGAAAAGTGTGCCCATAAATATGTGCCATCAATTTAGGAGTCCAAAAGGATTGAAAAACATAATAGGATTCTTTTTTGGTAAAATCTCTTTCAACAACCCCTTTTTGGTTGACATAAGGAACGGGATTATCAGGTCGAACTGGAGTTGAAAAATCCTTGAAAGGCCAATAGGCAGAACCGCTCAACCAAGGCATGGTTTCTTGTTCTTTTAGATGCCAATCTATTAAATTACAAATATAAGTTTCGCTCCAATCGCCATCTTTGGAAACTCTTGTACTTCCTCCGTATAATGAAGCATCACCACTTCTTTCGTCACCGCCATTTCCAGTTTTTATTTTTTGTAACACCTTATCTGGATTTTCAGAATGCCTTCGAGCGTGACTGTCGCCGCCCCATTCTACGTGTAAAAAGTTATCGACTCTTTCCATTTCTTTTTTAGAAATGTCTTTGTATTCGGTATAAACACCACGATACCAACCCGCCCAAATAGAAGGCGAATAAACATCGACAATGTCTTTGCAAAAATCACAACGACGAATAGCAGTTTTTCGAGAAGGATCTAATTTGTGACTCAAATCATTAAGTTCACTCATAAAAGCTCTGATTTTACTTTCGTCGAAAGTGGAAAAATCATTTGGCCAATCGTTTTCATTTCCTAATCCCCAAATAATAATAGCCGGATGATTGTAATGTTGCTCAATCATATTGGTCAACATTCTTTTGGCTTGCCCTTGATAAACAGCACCACCCAAACCACCTCGACACCACGGAATTTCTTCCCAAACTACAATTCCGAGTGAGTCGCATAAATCCAAAACAATTCTGGATTGTTGGTAATGTCCCAACCGGATGAAGTTGACACCCATATCTTTCATCATTTGCATTTCGGTTCGAATCATCTCTTCGGTCATTGCGGCAGCCACACCAGCGTGATCTTCGTGACGATGCGTACCTCTTAGCAATAATCGATTTCCGTTAAGAAGAAATGGTCCTTTTTTTACAAATTCAAAATGTCTGAAACCTATTTTTTCTTCGTGTTTTGATGTTTGTCCATTGGCTGAAACACTTACCGAAACGGTATATAAATTAGGAGAATCTGGCGACCATAATACTGGTTTTTTGATTTTTATTAAATCAATTTCTTGGTCGTCTTCAATTAATTTTGAATCCTTTTTTGAAGTATAAATCATTTTACCTACTGGATTTTTAACTTCGATAGTAAATGTTCCGTTTTCTACTAAATCAGGATTGTATAAACGGGATGTGAGTTTTATTTCTCCTGTTTTCTTTTGAATATCTGTTGTCGCTTTAGCAAATAGTTTATCGATAGAAACGGGAGGAGCATAAACTAAGTTGAGGTAGCGATACAAGCCTCCATAAATATTAAAATCGGATAAATCAGAAGGAATTAATTCTAAATCACGGGAGTTATCACAGCGAATTTCAATAGGAATTTTTCCTTTAAATCGACCATTGAAGGCGGCATTTTTTTTAAATTCAGCTACAGCTTCTGTAATATCAACAGACCATTCGTCATATCCGCCAACGTGTTCGCCTACTTTTTTATCAAAAACATAGACTGCTGTTTTTTGCCCAGCACCTTCAAAATGCAAAATAGTTCGACCGTTTGCATAAGGATTTTCTATAGTTATTTGCGTTTTATACCATCCTGGTCCTTGATAGTAATTAACATCCGGATCAACAGCATCTGTGGCATTAAAACAATGTGGCAAAGTCACTTTTGTCCATAACGGAACCGTTTCGGGATCGCCTTCTTTCACTGGACGAACTGCTTCCCAAATTCCGCCGATATCGCTTTTTAAAAATTCCCAGTTTTGAGTTAATCGAACCGATTGTTGCGCATTGGAAGTAAAAGAAAACAGTAAAAGTAGGGCGTAAATTATGTATTTATTGTATTTCATTAAGATAAGGTATTGAATAGGAATTGGTTGATTTTTGTTTTTATTTACTTACCGTTTTTCAAATTTAACAGTTTCACCTGAATTTGATTTTAGAATATAAATTCCGCTGGCAAAGGTACTAAAATCAATTTTTTGATCTCCATTTCCATCAAACGAAAGCACTTTTTTTCCTTGAACGTTAAAGACACTAATATTCGTTTTTTCTATTGAAGAAATGAATAATTCCAACTCATTTTTTATTAGAGTAGCTTTCAAAAATATACTTTTAACTGGCACATCAAAATCATTTACGGCGAGCGAACTACCCTCAGCAACAGAAATATCCGAAAAGAAAAGCTCTTCATCTTTCATATCAGATAACGCTAAAACGCTACGATAAATCCCCCATTTTGGGCGAATAAAACTATTTGCTGCATAATAAATATTATCACTAAGAGTTCCTGCAGGACGAATGGTTTGGATGGAGTTATTGGAATAATTGAGCAAGACAGCATTTGTACTCACATTTTTTATTACTATTGAATAAGTCCCAGTTGTTCCGGTTCCTGCTTTTACGGTTTCTGTGGCTTCTACCCAAATGCCTTCAAACAAAGACATATTAGGATTTGCTAATTTTGAGGTTGCAGAGACATTATTCAAGGTGTAAATTAGTTCTAACTTATTAGGAGTTCCTTTTCGTAATGTCAAGGTGAAAATAGGTAAATCTTCATCTCCATCTACCGCTTTTACTTGATGAATATGTGTAAAGTTGGAGGTTGGCTGAAATCCTGTTGGGATTTTAAATCGCCATTTGTATTGAACGGTTTCGCCTAAAGTGCCTTTCATATTTGCAGGTGAAGATGCATAAGTTTTCATTTCTACTCTTGTTCGATCTGTTTTGGCAGCAACAGGTTCGTTATCTAGAAATGAAATTACATGAGACATAAATCGAAACACATATTTGCCTTGATCAGTGTCCCAAACTTCGTCAATATGTCTGCCAAATTGGGTATGGTTTCCCAGAAGGATATCTGGTGTTTCTACTGCAGTATAACCTGGAGCAAAAAAACTGTTTATTAATTCATAAGTATTTCCTGGACCATCAGCATTTAAAACTGCTTGAGCATTAGTTATTAAACCGTTCAATATAAGGGCTACTAAAAGTATGACTTTGTTGTTGTTTTTCATTTTTATAGAATTGAATGAAATTGTTTTTATTTTTTATTTTGCCTTGTCAAGGCTTCTAAGTAATAATAATCAGCATAAACAATAGGGCTGTCAATTTCAAGTTTAGTCGAATAGTCTCCAGTGCTATTGGTTAAAATAAATCCTTTGTTGGTTCCTAGTTTGGCGGTATATTTTTTGTTAAGACTAACCATTATTTTATCGGCAATTTCTCTATATTGTTTTTCCTTTTTTGGAACAAAAGTGCTCAATTCATATAAGGCAGAAGCTATTACCGCTGCTGCTGACGCATCTCTTGAAACATTGGGAATTTTCGGATCGTTAAAATCCCAATATGGCACCAAATCTTTTGGTAAATTAGCGTTTTTTAAAATAAAGTTGGCAATATTTACTGCTTGATTAAGATATTCTTTCTTGCCCGTTTCACGATAACACATCGTGAATCCATACAAACCCCAACCCTGCCCTCTTGCCCAGGCTGAACTATCACTATATCCTTGATGGGTGTTTTTCTTAATGACTTTTCCAGTATTTACATCATAATCTACAACGTGATAAGAGCTAAAATCAGGCCTAAAGTGATTTTTCATAGTTGTATCAGCATGAGAAACCGCTATTTTATAATAGATAGAATCTTTGGTTTCTTTAAAAGCCCAAAATAGTAATTCAAGATTCAGCATATTGTCAATGATCACCGGAAAACCCCATTGTTCTTGATGATGATCCCAAGATCTAATACATCCCACTTTAGGATTAAATCGTGTAGTTAAAGTATGTGCAGATTCGATTAAAATATCACGATATTTAGGATCTTTCGTCAAGCGATAACCGTTTCCGTAGCTGCAATACATTTTAAAACCCATGTCATGAGTTTTTCCGTTTGTTTTTTCTCCTTCTAATGACGAAGTAAATTCCTGTGCTTTAGGTAGCCATTTTTTGTCATTGGTCATTTCATACATATACCAAAGCTCGCCAGGAAAAAAACCACTTGTCCAGTCTTTTGCAGGAACCATGTATAGTGTGTCGGCCCTTATTGATCTTGGACTTACCACATTTGGGTTTTTAAGTTTGGATTTGGCAATTTCTTCAAAAGCATAATTCAGTTGAGTAGAAATGCTCTTTAGTAACGATGACTTGACTTGAGCAGTTGAGTTTATAGTCAAGAAAAAAAACGTGAAAAGAACAATATAACTTGAGAACAAATATTTGGTGTAAATACTATTTTTCATTTTATTTATTTAAAGTAAAGAATCAATTTTTGGTTGTCCAATTTGGTTTTCCAAATGTAATTAGATATAGTTAGGAATCAAAATTTTTATTTATATTCAGAAATTATAGATGACTCAGTAATGTTAAAAAATTAAAAAATATTTGGAATACTCAAAAAACAATGTATATTTGGAAAACCAAATTGGAAAACCAATCTATAAAACCAAATAAAATATAAAAATGAAAGCTAACTTTATTTTATCAATTATGAGTCAAAATAGAAACATTCATTTTCTTTTATTGACTTTTCTAATTTTCATTGGCAGTACTATAAATGCTCAAATTGTTTATACCAGTGCTACAACACTACAAACTGCAGTAAATGCTGCTAGTACGACAGGAGGAACTTTTATTTTAAAAGATGGAAGTTACAGTGGTTTTAAATTAAGTATTACTGCTATTGCTGCACCAGCCAATCCTATTATTATTCAATCTCAAACCATAGGAGGAGTTACTCTAACTGGTGATTCTTATGTGAATTTCAAAGCTGGAGCAGCCTATATTACTTTGCAAGGTTTTAATTTTAACTGTACTGGAAAAAGCACTATGGTTAAAATGGAAGGAAATAATAACATACGTATTACTCGAAATGTATTTAAATTAACAATTTCAGACGGAATTTCTTCTGTAAAATGGGTGTACATTGGAGGTGTATATAATGATACAACATTGCCTTATCAATATTTAAGCCACCATAATCGTGTTGACCACAATATTTTTCAAGATAAAAATTTACCAGGTCATTATATTACAATAGATGGTACCAACTCTTTAGTACAATCTCAATACGATCAAATCGATCATAATTATTTCAAAAACAATAGTCCGAGAGCAGTAAATGAGCAAGAATCTATCCGTGTAGGCTGGAGTGATATGTCTAAATCGAGCGGTTTTACAACAGTTGAATATAATTTATTTGAAGGTTGTGATGGAGACCCAGAGGTTTTGTCTGTTAAATCGTGTGATAACATTATTAGGCATAATACTTTTAGAGGAAATTACGGAACCCTCTCTTTTAGACATGGAAATAGAAATAGAGCTGAAGGGAATTACTTTTTTGGAAACTCAAGGCCAATTGGGCTTGCCCCAGATGGAGTTACCAATCTTTATACTGGTGGTATGCGAATTTATGGTACCGATCACGTAATTATTAATAATTATTTTGAAGGATTAAATGGCACCAAATGGGATGCGCCAATTACTCTAACACAAGGTGATGCAATTGAGGGAACAGGCGCTTTGAGTAATCATTTTAGAGCCGAAAGAGTAACAATTGCCTACAATACTTTAGTAAATAATGATAGTGGTATTGAAATTGGTTTCACTAATAATAATGCTTATTCCAAAGGACTTGTGGATATTAAAATTTTAAACAATTTAATCACTGGTTCAAAAAATAGTTTAGTTAAAATTGTAGATGGAAAAGATCAAGGCACTGCCATTACTTGGACAAATAATTTAATGTATCCCACAGGAACTGCCACTTTGATTAATGGGGCAACAACTACTACATTAACGAATCCGGGTCAGGTTATTATAGAAAACCCAAACTTGACATTTGACGGCGCTACAAGCACTTGGAAATCTACTGCAACAACACCTTTGTATGCTAATACTGCTGTAATTACCAATAACGAAGATATCGAAGGGCAATCAAGACCATCAACTAGTAATCCTGGCGCAGACCACTTTAGCAGTCTTGAATCTGTACGCTATTTGCCAATGACATCAGCAACTGTTGGTCCATTAGCTTATGAAGACGTACCTTTAGCTTTATCTCCAATTGCAAATTTTGTATTAGCAGGAGAAAGTAAAATTACAAACGTAACTACAAGTCTTGCTTGGACAGCAACAATTGATAACCCAAGTTGGTTGAGTATTAATACAAATTCTGGAACCGGCAATGGTTCAATTACAATTACAGCTGCATCCAATACAACAGGAATTGTAAGAACTGGTTTATTGACCGTCACAGGGACATCAACACCTCCAGTAACATTAGCAATAACACAAGATGGCGCGACACTTACTTTATCTTCACTAAGTGATTTTACAGCTGCAGGAGAAAGTAAAGCTACTGCAGTTACATCTAATGTGTCTTGGAATGCCAGCATTGATAATCCAAGTTGGTTAAGCATAAATGCAACTTCAGGAATAAACAATGGTTCGATTATAGTAACCGCTACTGCAAATACAACTACTACTTCAAGAACGGGTACTTTGACAGTAACAGGCAGTGGAATGACACCGACAACTTTAACAATTACGCAATTAGGTTTACCATCGGGTGCTGGACTTATCAATACAGGTACGAATGGAAACCCGGTTTCAGTAACGGCAACAAACACACAAGCGGGTGCTAATATCGCTACAAATACTTTGGATAAGCAAACGGGAACAAAATGGTCTGATGATGGTAC
>JBBQSZ010000058.1:0-20790 GCA_038234745.1 Flavobacteriales bacterium
CAACCTTTATTTTAAATATTGGTCAGAGGAATAATTGGTGATGTACAATTACCCTATTCCAGTTTTAGCAAAATTTATCATCAGAGAAATACTTTATTTTACAATTAATCACAGATCAAAAATAAACCTATGAAACAAATAAATAAAACTAGAATAGCAATAGCAGGTATCGGAGGTATTGGAGGATATATTGGTGGCAAACTAGCACATTATTATTCAAACATTGAAAATGTAGATATTATATTTATCACCAGAGGTGAAAATTATGAAGTAATCAACAAAAAAGGACTTTGGTTGGAGACTAATGATTTTTCATATAAATGTGTGCCAACTTTAACTTCTAACAATCCTTTAGAGATTGGGACAGTCGATATATTTATTCTTTGTACAAAAAACTTCTCTGTAACCGATGTTCTAAAAGAATATGCAAACTGTTTAACACCAAATACAATAATAATTTCAACCCAAAATACAGTAAATGGTAAAGAAACTATAACGCCATTTATACCAAAAGGGGCAACTCTTATGGAAGGTAGTATTTATATAGCTTCAAATATTATAAAGCCTGGAAAGATAGAACACGTTAGTGGTCCTGCAAAATTTATTTTTGGAACTGATGAGAAAAATGACAGTAAGGGAGAAAATATCGCGACTATCTTTAATATTGCTGGTATAGATGCAACTTACACCAATAATGTAAAAACTGTTTTATGGAAGAAATTTATGTTTGTTTCTCCGGCGGCTATAGTTACAGCTATTTTTAAAATAACGTTTTCAGAAATAATTGAAAAGACTAAATCAGAATATCTCTTTATCAATCTTATCTCCGAATTAATGCAATTGGCTAGAGCCAAAAACATTACTATTGATGATAACACGATTCTAAATAACATAACCTTATTGGGCAATTTTAGAGGGCAAGTTAAATCATCTTTCCAATTAGATTTGGAAAAAAGTAAACCTACAGAAATCAATTCGTTAGTAAAGTATATTATTGAAGAAGCCAAATTATTTCAAGTATCAACTCCTCATTTTGACAGTGCATTAAAACAATTAAAAGAAGAATATAAAGTCCTGGGACAGTAATTTTTAAACATAAAAAAAAGAAAGCAATGAAAAATTTAATAAAATCGAGTTTAGTAGTATACCTATCTATGGTAATAAATACCAATGCTCAAACTACAAAAACTGTTAGTGGTTTCAATCACGTTGAAAGTGTTGCAACCGATGGTAAATTTATTTATGCCGCTGATATAGGGAAAGAATTAAATCCAGCCGCAAAAGATGGAGATGGAAAAATTCTAAAACTTGACAAAAAAGGACAAATACTGGACGCTACTTTCATAAAAGAAAAATTAGACGCCCCAAAAGGATTAGCTATAAATAAAGGAGTTTTATTTGTAAATGATATTGATAGACTTCTGGCAATCGATCTTAAAACAGGGAATAAATTATACGAAATCGACTTTAGTAATGATACTTCTTTTCTAAATGACATTGCAGTTTGGGATAACAACACCTTATATGTTTCAGCAACAGATAAAAACAAATTATACAAAGTCAATTTAGTAGATAAATCCTATACTGAAATTAAAACGGATATAACAATAATGGGTATCAATGGATTGTTTTGCTACAAAAAAGCTAGTCGGATTTATGTAAATGGTTTTGGAAGTGACAATAAAGCCAATGGCGTTATTGGCTATATCAATTTAAAAGACGGCACATTCACTCAGATAACTACTATGAAAGGATACTATGATGGAATATTTATCAGCAAAGATGTATTGTATGTAAGTAACTGGATTGCATTTGAGAAAAAAGGAATTATTCAAGGAATTGGAATTTACCATAATGACAGAGTTACTAATATCCCAACCTCAAAACCAATTTCTGGTCCAGCCGATTTCATCATAATAAATGACCAATTAATTGTACCAGCTATGATGAGTGGTGAAATACATTTTATTAAATTAGATAGTGATTTATACTTAAAATTATAACAAATGTCAGTAGCAAAAAAAGAATACAAGCGTATCACTATCAAAACACTTTCTGATATGAAAGTGAATAATGAAAAAATATCGATGCTAACCGCATACGATTATACGATGGCTAAAATAGTAGATACTGCCGGTATCGATGTTATTTTAGTTGGGGATTCCGCTAGTAATGTGATGGCGGGACACGAAACCACCTTGCCTATTACACTAGATCAAATGATTTACCACGCCTCTTGCGTTGTTAGAGCTTGTACTAGAGCATTAATAGTAGTCGATTTACCTTTTGGTTCTTATCAATCGGATTCAAAATTGGCTTTGCATTCTGCAATCAGAATTATGAAAGAAAGTGGTGCCCACGCAGTAAAAATGGAAGGCGGTCACGAAATAAAAAAATCAATTAAACGAATTATAAATGCAGGGATTCCAGTAATGGGACATTTGGGATTAACACCCCAATCCATTTATAAATTTGGTACTTATACCGTTCGAGCCAAGGAAGAAACCGAAGCAAATAAATTACTTGAAGATGCAAAAATACTAGAATCAGCAGGATGCTTTGCCATAGTTTTAGAAAAAGTGCCTGCTAGTTTAGCAACAAAAGTAGCTCAAAGCATTTCTATTCCGGTAATCGGAATTGGAGCTGGAAGCTGTGTAGATGGTCAAGTATTAGTTTTACACGATATGCTAGGAATGACTCATGAATTTAGTCCACGTTTCCTGCGTCGATATATGAACCTTTACGAAGATATGACTACGGCTATTGGTCAATTTGCAAACGATGTAAAAGCAGTTGATTTTCCTAATACTAACGAGCAATATTGATCTTCAAATATTTAAAACCAATTTTAAGAAATTAACTTTTTCCAATACTAAAATTTATAAAAATGAATAAAAATCCCAACTCAGTTTATACCGTTCGTTTCAACGACTGTGATTTGTTCGGCCATTTAAATAATGCAAGATATATTGACTACTTTTTAAATGCTCGAGAAGATCATTTAAAAGAGTATCATAACCTGAACTTATCCGAATACTACAAGAAAGATATTGCTTGGTTAGTTAGAGCTCATGAAATAGCTTATTTACGTCCCGCACTTTATAATGAAGTTATAACGATACAATCTACTTTATTGATTGCTGATAATGAGTTTCTTCTCGTTGAAACACAAATGATGAACGAAAAACAAAATCATCTAAAAGCGATTATGAGAACAAAACTTGTTCCTATAAACACCAGAACGGGTCGAAAAGAACAACATCTACCTGAATTTATAGAATGGGCAAAAAATATTGTAAATTTTGAAGTGAATAAACAAGGAAATCTGGAACAAAGAATAAAGCAAATAAACGCTGAATTTAAAATAAAAGAGACAATAAATGAGTAACAGCAAATTATTTAGTAACAAAAAAAAATAGAATTATGATAGGGGACTTTAACTGGGGCAACAAAACAGGTGGCAAATTAGATGGTTTTACTAAAATATATTTTGCATTCCAAGCCATCATAGAAAAGCAAAAAAATAAAAAGTCTAACCCAAAATTATTTTTATCAAATGAAAATGATTTTAAAATCCCCGATTCGGCAATAATTAAACATACTATAGAATTTTTGAAAGATACTCATCAGCAATTTTTAATCAATCATTGTTTTAGAAGTTATATTTTCGGAAATATTTACAGTAAAAAAGAAAATATTGTTTTTGACAAAGAACTACTAGCCATTGCATCTTTACTTCATGATATAGGGCTTACTCCCGGTTATCAAAACAAACATGTAAATTGTAATTGCTTTGCAATTGAAAGTGCGATTGAAACAGGTCTATTTCTCGAAAGTTTAGAACAAATGGAAAAAAATAAAATAGAAAAAATCCAAAATGCTATTGCTTTACATTTAAACATTAAAGTTTCAAAAAATCTTCCTGAAGCATACCTATTAAACAAAGGAGCTGCAATTGATGTTATTGGACAATATTACAACAATTTCCCCGCAGAAACGATGAGCAAAATTATACTAAAATATCCACGGCTAGAATTCAAAAATAAAATTCACATTTTAATAAAACAACAGTGTACAATGAGACCTCAATCAAGAATGCCTTTTTTATATCAAAATGGTTTTCATAAATTAATAAAGCATTCTGCTTTTGATGAATAGACGATAATTATCAAAGATTAACTGATAGTCAAATAATTTTCTAATTAATCCTTTCTATTAAAGTCAAATTTGAAGGTATTAAATTTTAAGAAAGAAATAAAAAATAAAAAAATGATTAAAATATCTGTATTAGAATATCTAAAAAAAATGATAGCGGGTACATTACCTATTGATGTAACAAGCATGAAGTATCCTACAGCAATATCAAAAACATTAAAAATGAATATCATTGAGATTGACCATGGTAAAGCGACCGTTACAATTGAAGCCGATTATGAAATACATGGTAATCAACAAGGAACCGTTCACGGAGGTCTATTGTGTGAGTTAGCAGATGCAGCTATTGGTACTGCACATTCTACAATAATAGGCGAAAATGAATCTTTTACAAGCCTGGAATTTAAAATCAATTTTTTTCGTACCGTATGGAAAGATACATTAAAAGCAATTGCTAAGCCAGTTCAATCCGGCAAAACAATAACGGTTTACAACTGCGAAATTAAAAGTACTGATGGAAAAACTATTGCTCTCGCATCAAGCACAGTTATGACTTTAAGAGGCGACAAAACTATTGGTAGATAATTTCTTTATAAAAATTCAATACAATCAAAAATGATAGATATCGAACTAACAGGGAGCACAAAGGCCTTACTCGACGAATACAAAAAAGCTATTGATGAACTTATTAGTAAAATCAAACCACTTAATGAAAGTCAACTTTCTATAATTGTTGATAATCATACTGACGATACAGATTGTAAATCAATACAAACGGTTTTAACACACATAGTTTCTTCAGGTTATGGATATACCATTTATATTGAAAATGCTATTGGTTTAAATAAAACCAGACCTGGGAAACAAAGTTTTAATACCGTAAATCAATATATTAACCAACTGAACTTAATGTTCAAATATTGTGAAAATTTCTTCCGTAGTAACCCAAACTTGTTAATTGAACAAACCGAAATTTCAAAAAAAATCACTGTTAATTGGGGACAACAATATGATATTGAACAACTATTAGAACATGCAATAGTTCATATTTTGCGCCACAGACGACAAATAGAGAATTTTATTAAGAAGCAAGACGAGCAAATCAATAAGTCAAGTAAATGAAGAACATAAGCTTAAAATTCAAGCATTAGTCATATATAACCGAAATTATGAAAAACAGTTATTCTAAAATGAATAGAACATTCAGAATCAGTAGTTCAAGATACTATTGAAAAAGTAGCAATATCTCCTTTACATACTCCCACAACATCACAGTTAGATTTAAGTAGAATTATTTGAAGGAACAATTATTAAATATGGAAAGAATTCGAGGTAGAGAGTCCTTTAATGTAAAAAAATTATGAGAAAATTAAAATATTATAAAAAATTCTTACTAAAATGATATTTTCAGATCCATTAAAACAAATATTTAAAAATGTTTTTAACAAACTATAGGTCTCTCTTCGGTCGTTCCCTTTGTTCCGTTCGGCTGTTCCAGTCCCCCGATGGCTATCGGGGTCCGTTTCACAGGCACTTCACAGCACAAAAAAATAATGCAGTCCCGCAAAAGCCGGGACAACTTTATTTTTTCCGCTGTTCGTTCCTCATCTTCACACGGTCTCTTCCTGCGTTCGGTCGGGCTTATGCATCCACAATACCGCTTCATTCCGTTTCATTCCTTCGTTTGCTTTTCGCTCCATTTCATTCCGCTACAAGCGCTCTCATCCATTGCACTGCATTCCAGCCGTATTATGTCTGCCGCCCTCCGACTTTTCAGCGGTTGCTCCTTCGCACAGCTATCGGGGTTGGCGCCGCTTACCTCATTTCAACTTCACACAACAAATCTTTTCATCTCAACTTCAGTTCTCTAATCAAATCTCATTCGGTCGCTTTGCCCTAAATCAAGGTACGCCTATCGGCTATCTTTTATTTATTCCCCGCCGTTCCACGCTCCTATCCGCTTCGTCTCGCTACGTTCCTGCTCTCTACTCCCGCGTCTAGGGTAGCTGTTCGATTGCCGCAACCCCGCCACTGCGCTCCTCATCCGCAAAAAAAGTTCCTTGCCCCTGAAAAACGGGGCACCACTTTTTTTGCTCTTTGCGGTGCTTGGGGGTGTTCTACAACCACATCAACTCGTTACACGACCCTAAACAACAAAACCCTGCATTTATTCGAAAAGAAAAGAGAAAAAAATCCAGCAAGTTTAGCGTCCATTCCTCACTTCCAGTCGGGCTTCCCCTGAGCATGTTTCTAGGTCTCTACACTATTTTGAATCAGGGTCGCCCTCCGTTATCGTTCGTCGTTTCCGCACACTTGTCGGCTTTCTTTTTTTCTCATTTTTCTTTTCAAAAAATATTGAAAAAAAGCCTAACCAAAAATCCAAGTGCTATGCCGAATTTCATCATTAAAACACACCAAAAAGACACCTGCTACAAAGGCAACCAAATCTTTATCCTTAACAAAGGATTGAACAGTGGTAAACCCCAAAAAGAACCCTTTACCAACAGTTTTGTTATCCAATTCGCCAACCCAGACGATGCCGAAACGATCTACTGGCTGGCCTACAGCCTTTGGAAATCCAAATTCTGGCAAATCCATCTAGTTGGGTCCGTTATCCCCTTTCTAAGAATTCACGATTTCAAAAAAGATTTTTCTTGTAAAGTAGATGCAATGCTGCAAGATTTTGAGCTGCACCAAAAACAGGTCCAAGCGTTGAGGTTACTAGAAAATCAAGAAGAGCAATATCAGAAAAATATTGCCTTAATTTCCGAAATGAGAAAAGTGATTTTATCGGGCTATACCAAGTAATTAAATCTAAACATGAAGCATTATGAAACTATTTTTATTGTACCAAACCGACAATTGGAAATCTAGGGCGTCAAGAGTTTTTTTCGGAATCTTTGACAGCAGACCCAAAGCCATTGACTGTGCGAAATATTATGGATTGTATTGCCCAAATGCAAAAGTAGTTATCGAAGAAGTGACCTTGAATATTTTCGAGGAAATATAAAAACAAGAAAGCCTGGTCTTGCGACTAGGCTTCCTTAGGTAGTCCGGAAAATCCCGATAGCTATCGGGACACACGAAAACTGAATTCTTATTTTTTATGTTTTGTCAACCACTTTAAGAGTAAAGAAACAATAAAACTAACTGTCGCTCCTATGACTGCTAAGATAATGGTTTTTTCAATATCCTGCGATAAAATATTCGGCACAATGCTCAAGAACGTTCCTGACATCGTGCCCACGGGTAGATCATTATTCGGTTCCATCTCGTGCTAAATTTTCGTTATCCAATTGGATGCGATTTACAATCGCATTCTCATCAATCGCCACTTGATCCACCGTGATTTGGCTCACTGCCGACAACACGCCTCCTGCCACTGCAGCATACCCAGCAATACTAACCAGTACCACAGGCAAAGCCACGGGAGCGGTCAAAATCGTACCGCTCAAAGCCAATAAGGCCAAACCTACACTGCGCAATACTTTGAAAAACTTTGGGGTTGGAGCTTTCACTCTTTCAACTATATTCATAATCCTGTTTTTACAGATTCAACAATCAATGCTACACTTTCTTTTCGGTCGAGTGCTTGATAAACTTGCGTTTTAAGCTTCTCAAAAGCCTTTCGCGACATCAAACCCAATCCCGCTCCAGAAAGTTTGGTTACGGGTGCAATACAACCATTGAGTTCTAAAAGCGCATTATTGGCAGGATGAAACAGAATCAAACTTCTGTTTTTTACATCCATAACCTCCAAATGCCACTTAAACTTCTGACTATACCGCTTTCTTATAAAATACTTCCCCTCCGGAATGCAGGAAACTCTTTTTTCGTTTTCTCTCCATGGTAATTCTATCGTATTACAAATGGATTTTCCTTCACATTCGAGTTTGCCGTTGGTTCCGTCGGGGAAATAAGTTCTGGACAGCATTATTACCATCTACAATCCGCTCACTTGCACTAAAGCCAATGGGTTATACGCTCCGTTTTTCAAAGCGTACATTTGTCCATTCACTTCTTGGTAGAACTCCAATCCTAAAGCCAAAAACAAGGGTTTTGTGCTTCCTGCAGTAACCGTATTCACTTGGTTAATGGCTGCTGTTGCAGTGGCATCCCATGGTAAAATGTCTGTTTCTGAATGAGCTTCAATAAATGATTCGGCTTCAAAATCAATTTCAGCTCCTGCAGAAATGATTTTAAAATGAGTGGTTCCTCCTGGTGCAGCAATCATATTCGCTGCTACAAATGGATCAAAATCAACAGAAATTTCTCCCGTTGCACGGTCGATTGTTCCAACATAAGGAGCAAACAAACTGGTACCCAGTTTTCCCCTGATGTTAAATTCAAAGCCAGAAAGTAATTCTGCTTCTCCATCAATTACATTTCGTAATCCTCTCTCACTAGTCACATCAGCTTGGATCACTTTAACCATTGCTTGAGTCAATCTACTCACCATTCTACTATCCGCAGAATTCAAGAGTAAAGATCTCATTGCTGTTCTCAAAACCTTACCGGCTTTCCCTGCTCTTCCAAATTCAGCGCCATTCTCACGCGTTCTCTGGAACGCTGGATCAGTTTTCATTCTATTGGCATCAATGCCCCCTTTTTCACGAGCCAAATGCCCGTCTTTTGTTTTGTAAAAAGTAATATCTCCGATAGTACCTTTCAGCTTAATTATGCCTTTCTGTCTTGCCATAATTTCTAAAATTTAAATTATAAAATCAGTTCATTTTTCCTCAATCATCATCCTGTTGCAACATCATTCAATTG
Source organism: Flavobacteriales bacterium (assembly GCA_038234745.1). Classification (GTDB taxonomy): domain Bacteria; phylum Bacteroidota; class Bacteroidia; order Flavobacteriales; family Flavobacteriaceae; genus Flavobacterium. The sequence continues at coordinate 8,929 of JBBQSZ010000058.1, forward strand.
ATTTCTAAGCAAATATTATAATTAATTTAATACTTTATATAAGACTAATATTCCATTTGTCATACAATGACATAAATGGCATTTATAAACATAAATGACACCTATCTGACAATGAAAATAAGTTTAAATTGCAACTATAAAACATGAAAGAAAATTCACTAAATTTATAATCAGGTAAGATGGTAGAGTTCAAAGCCTACTCATCCCCTAGTCAAAGCTATAGATAGTGTATGAAAACAGAACTAAAGAGAGTTTGTATCTACCCAAAGGATATACAGCGCATTACCGGAAAGAGTTACAGGCAAAGCATTAGATTAATGCAAAAAATCAGAAAAGACCTTATGAAGCTCGAAAATGAGTTCCTGAGTATTGAAGAGTTTTGTCTATACACTAGTTTGAAATATGAACTAGTAGAACCGTTGATAGTAGGCTAAAATGTCAGCAAAAGAATACCAAAAATTAGATAGCTTTACGATACTAACATTAGTATCAACTAGGACAATAACTTGTCCATTAACTTATCCATTAACGTGTCCATTTTTTAACCTTGTTACTTTAGTATTTAATTATTTATTCTTATCTTTGAGTACTTTGAATTTAAAGATATTTGTATCCAAATAAAGAGGAGTCAGTTGAGGAGTCACTAAAATAAAACACTCTGTAAAGGGTTGATTTTATTGACATCTTTCTAAACAAACAAATCCCTCTTTCTCCGCCAGTTATTAAACAAAGGCAATCAAAACCTCGTAAATATTATGATTTACGGGGTTTTGTCTTTTATGCACTATTCAAAACTTTCATTTAATCTTATCGTGAAAGAGATAAAATCGAGACCCTAATTTTTTCAAAAATTAGGGTCTCGCTAAATCCCTTAAAACTTTCAAACAGCCAGTTCAATAAGGTGTTCATTAACAAGTTCACTATTTGAACATCTTGTTTGCAATTGATTTTGAAACTAAATTGAATACTAATTAAAAGTCACCACTATGAAAACAAAAATCACTTTGCATTTTTATGCTAAAAGCACAAAAGCCAATGCAGCAGGATTACTTCCAATTTATGTGCGCTTAACTGTTGATGGGAAAAGATTAGAGTTTAGCACCAAAAAGTTTGTTGAACAATCTAAATGGTCATCAGAACTATCAAAAATAAGAGGTACAACCGAAGAAGCTCGTTCAATAAATAGCTACCTTGATATGATGAAATCGAAAGTTTTTGATGCACAAATGGAATTAATGCACCGTAACGAAGCTTTGACGATTGATAATTTCAAAGAAAAACTTTTAGGAACTGAACAACGCTCCAGAATGCTAATACCAATATTCCAAGACCACAACAACAAAATAAAAGAATTGATTGGTAAGGAATATGCACCAGGAACATTAGAACGTTACAAAACATCATTGAGCCATACAATAGAATTCTTGCAATGGAAATACAAAGTTTCTGATATTGAAATCACAAAAATTGACCACGCTTTTATTACCGATTATGAATTTTGGTTACGAAGTGTCCGTAATTGCGCCAATAACACAGCGGTAAAATACATCAAGAATTTTAGTAAAATAATCAAAATCTGTCTGGCCAATAATTGGATTGAAAGAAATCCGTTTAGTAACTACAAATCCAAAGTCAAAGAAGTCGAACGTGTTTATTTGACTGAAAAGGAAATTCAAAGCATAATCGAAAAAGATTTCAAAACAGAACGACTATCATTAGTTCGCGATATCTTCCTTTTCAGCTGTTTTACTGGCTTGGCATACATAGATGTCAAAAACTTAACAAAGTCGCATATAAGCTTTGGAATTGATGGTGAAAAATGGATATTTACTCACAGACAAAAAACTGAATCAGCTTCAAAAATTCCAATACTTCCAGTAACACAAATGATAATTGATAAATATTCAGATCATCCACAAAGTAATAACGAAGCTAAACTACTACCTATTTTATCTAACCAAAAAATGAATGCCTATTTAAAAGAAATAGCTGGCGTTTGTGAGATAGAAAAAGAATTAACTTTTCACATTGCTCGCCACACTTTTGCCACTACGGTAACACTTACAAATGGTGTTCCTATTGAAAGCGTCAGTAAAATGCTCGGGCATAAAAATTTGAGAACTACACAACATTATGCTAAAATTTTGGATAAAAAAGTAAGTGAGGATATGAAAATTTTGAGAGAGAAATTTAATTCAAATATTGAACAAAGCAAAAAAAATGTAATATGAATTTAAAAATTATTACTTTTACCTCGTGAAACTAATACATATAATATTTTCAATATACATCATCACTTTATCGTGTATGCCTTGCGCAGATGTGGAGGTTACTGTTGGAAAAGAGACTGCTTCGCTTCACACCAATACTAAATCTACATCAGATAAACATTTAGAAGACGTTTGTTCTCCTTTTTGTGTTTGTAACTGTTGTCATTGTATTGGATTTTATAAATCAAATGACTACTCAAAAATCACTTTATCTACAAATACTTTTATAGAAAAGCATACAACAGAATATACTTCTTCATTATTCTCCAACTTTCAAAATTCCATCTGGCAACCGCCTCAAATTAGCTAATTGACATTTTTAATGTTTCGATCTATCGAAGCAAATTCTTTGTGGGTCAAAACACCACAAAAAATCACTTTTCGTCATTTAACTAATTTTAAAATTTATGTTAAACAAAATCATTCAGTTTTCTATAAAGAACAAACTGATTATCGGGCTAATGGTATTGGCTCTAATCGTTTGGGGTATCTATTCCGTTAGACAATTACCCATTGATGCCGTGCCTGACATCACTAACAATCAGGTTCAAATCATTACCAGTTCACCAAGCAACGGAGCAGAAGACATCGAAAGGTTTGTAACTTTTCCTGTCGAGCAAACAATGGCGACTATCAAAGACATCGAAGAAGTGCGCTCTTTCAGTCGTTTTGGGTTGTCGGTAGTAACCGTTGTGTTCCAAGAAGATGTAGATATTTATTGGGCAAGACAACAAGTAAGCGAACGACTTAACGAAGCCACTGACCAAATTCCACCCGGAATGGGGAAACCATCAATGGCTCCTGTTTCTACAGGTTTGGGCGAAATTTACCAATATGTTGTTCATACCAAAAAAGGCTATGAAACTAAATACAACGCCACCGAGTTACGCACCATTCAAGACTGGATTGTGCGCCGTCAATTATTAGGTGTTGAAGGGATAGCTGACGTGAGTAGTTTTGGTGGTTTTTTAAAACAATACGAAATTGCCTTAAATCCGGATAAACTCCGAAGTATGAATATTAGTATCAAAGACGTTTTTGATGCTTTAGAAAAGAACAATCAAAATACGGGTGGTGCCTATATCGACAAAAAACCAAACGCTTACTTCATCCGAAGCGAAGGTTTAATCACAAGCATTGATGATATAGAAAACATCGTGGTAAAAACAAACGCTAACAGTATTCCTGTACTCATTCGAAATGTTGCCGAAGTAAAAATCGGAGCGGCAACCCGATACGGTGCAATGACAAGAAATGATGAAGGCGAAGTAGTGGGCGGCGTTGTATTGATGCTTAAAGGAGCCAATTCCTCAAAAGTGATTGGCAATGTAAAAACCCGAATGGCACAAATTGAAAAAACATTGCCCGAAGGGGTTACCGTAGAAACTTTTTTGGATAGAACAAAATTAGTAGATAACGCTATCAGTACGGTAACTAAAAACTTATTAGAAGGCGCATTAATCGTAATCTTAGTTTTGGTTTTATTACTAGGAAATTTAAGAGCGGGATTAATTGTTGCATCTGTAATTCCGTTAGCAATGCTATTTGCCATTTGCCTGATGAATTTGTTTGGTGTTGATGGGAACTTAATGAGTTTAGGGGCTCTCGACTTTGGTTTAATAGTCGATGGTGCAGTAATAATTATTGAATCCACAATGCACTATTTATATGTCAAGCACAAAGGACAAGAATTGACACAAGAACAAATGGATCATAGTGTATTGAGCAATGCACGTAAAATGATGAGTTCGGCAGCGTTTGGGCAAATAGTGATTTTAATTGTGTACCTGCCAATTTTGGCTTTAGTTGGCGTTGAAGGAAAAATGTTTCGTCCTATGGCGCAAACCGTTTCCTTTGCCATTTTAGGAGCATTCCTATTATCGTTGACTTACGTTCCTGTAATGAGTGCGCTATTTTTAAACAAAAAAATCACTCATAAAGAAAATATTTCAGACAGAATTATCAATGCCATTCAAAGAGTATATACACCAATGCTAAATTTTGCATTAAAATCAAAAGCAGTAGTAATTAGCATTGCAGTTGGTTTACTCGTTATTAGCGGAATAATTTTCACTTTTCTAGGAGCTGAATTTATTCCAACCTTAGACGAAGGCGATTTTGCGGTAGAAATGAGAACTTTAACAGGAAGCAGTTTATCACACACGGTTGAAGCTACTTTAAAATCGGCTAAAGTTTTAAAAGATAATTTCCCAGAAGTCAAAGAAGTCATCGGAAAAATTGGTTCGTCAGAAATACCAACAGATCCTATGCCAGTTGAAGCCACTGATTTAATGATTATTTTAAAAGACAAAAGCGAATGGACATCTGCCGACAATAGAATTGATTTAGCCGAGAAAATGCAAAGGAAATTGCAACAAAATGTTCCGGGTGTAACCTATGGTTTTCTTCAACCCATTCAAATGCGTTTCAACGAATTAGTTTCGGGCGTAAAACAAGATGTGGCGATAAAAATCTATGGAGAAGATTTAAACAAATTAGCAAAATACGCTAAACAAGTCGGTGCAATCGCAGCTAAGATTGACGGAGCAGAAGATATTTATGTCGAGCAAGTTTCGGGCTTACCACAAATAGTAATCAAATTTCACAGAGAAAAAATCGCCCAATTTGGCTTAAATATCGAAGATGTAAATACCGCTATTCGTTCCGGCTTTGCTGGAGAAGCAGCAGGATTGGTTTTTGAAGGAGAAAAACGATTTGATTTAGTGGTACGCTTAGACAAAGAAAACCGACAAACATTAGATGATGTTAGAAACCTATTCGTCACAGCTCCAAACGGAAATCAAATTCCATTAGAACAAGTTGCCAATATTGATTTTAAAGAAGGACCAAACCAAATCCAAAGAGAAGATGCCAAGCGCAGAATTATTGTAGGTTTCAATGTACGAGGTCGTGATGTTGAAAGCACGGTCGAAGAAATTCAAGCAAAAATCGATAAGCAAGTGAAATTTGAACCGGGGTATTTTTCAACCTATGGTGGTACTTTTGAGAATCTAATTGCAGCCAAAGAACGTTTAGGTGTTGCAGTTCCAGTTTCTTTACTGTTAATTTTTATGCTTTTGTTTTTTGCCTTTGGCTCATTGAAACAAGCTGCTTTAATTTTTACAGCTATTCCATTATCCGCAATTGGAGGGATATTTGCCTTATGGATGCGTGGAATGCCGTTTAGTATTTCGGCAGGTGTTGGTTTTATTGCCCTTTTTGGCGTAGCCGTTCTAAACGGAATTGTACTAATCGCTGAATTCAATGCACTCAAAAAAGAAGGTATGACTGATTTAAAACAAATCGTAATCAAAGGAACATCCGTTCGTTTACGCCCAGTGATAATGACAGCATTAGTCGCTTCACTCGGTTTTCTACCTATGGCATTATCTCACGGAGCCGGTGGCGAAGTTCAAAAACCATTAGCTACAGTGGTTATTGGCGGATTATTTACCGCTACATTACTCACACTTTTAGTATTACCAATTCTTTATATGTGGTTTGAAAAATTATATAAAAAGATGATAAAAATAAACCCAACAGTACCCCTTATTGCTTTGTTGCTAACTGCCAATTTTGCAACTGCACAAACGCAACCTTTAACTTTAAATCAAGCCATTGAACAAGGGTTGAAAAATAATAAGGAGGTAACCACTTCGCAATTAGAAGTTAAATACCAGCAACAAGTAAAAAAAGCCAGTATTGAAATTCCAAAAACCGAATTATCTGGGCAATTTGGGCAAATAAACAGCTATATCAAGAACGACAATAATTTTGGAGTTTCCCAAACTATTCCGTTTCCAACGGTCTTTTCTGCCAATGCTTCTTTGGGTAATGCGCTCATAAAAAGCAGTGAGTTGAAAGCCAATATTACTAAAAACGAATTGGTCTATCGAATCAAGCAAACCTATTCTAATTTGCAATATTTGTATGCAAGGCAATCTCTTTTGAAAAAACAAGACAGCATTTACCAAGGTTTTGTCAAATCGGCAACATTGCGTTACAAAACAGGCGAAAGTACTTTGTTAGAGCAAAGCACAGCGGAAACACAGCTATATGAAACCCAAAATATTCTAAAAGGGAACGATGCTAATATTGCTATTTATTTATCACAACTGCAAACCCTTTTAGGAAGCAATGAAGCGATTTTAATTTCGGATAAAAAACTAGCAGAGCAGCTATTTTCAGATACTACCGATGAAAAGACTACAAGCGGAAATCCTGTTTTAGCTTATATTCAGCAGCAGATGACTGTAGCCGAAAAACAAAAAAAGGTTGAAAGTGCTAAAGCACTTCCTGATCTTACTTTTGGGTATTTCAATCAATCCTTAATTGGTTCGCCAATCAATGCCACAAATTCAGATTTAGCTACTTCAAGCAATCGTTTTCAAGGGTTTCATTTAGGTGTAGCCATTCCAATATTCTTTGGGTCGTATAACGCTAAAATAAAATCAGCTTCCATCAACAAGGAAATTGCCAAAACAGCTTTAGAAAAGAATCAAATCAATCTAAAAGGGCAATACGACCAAGCCATACAGGAGTTTCAAAAGAATAAAACCAGTTTGGAATATTACAAAACTTCGGGAATACCCAACGCCAATTTAATTTTATCTAAAAGCCAAAGTGCTTATAAAAATGGAGAAATCGGCTATTCCGAAAACCTGTTGAATTTAAAAACAGCAAACGGAATTCAAGAAAATTATTTGTCCGCAATTTTGCAATACAACCAAAGCATTTCACTACTGGAATATCTTTCAGGAAAAAACTAAAAATAAATATTATGAACTCAAGATATAAAATAATCACATTCCTATTCTTAGCTATAATTGCAGCAAGTTGTGGCAACAAAGCTAAAGAGGAAACTGCCTTAGCAGAAGAACAAAAAGCAGATGCTAACGCAGTAGAAATTACAGCGGAACAATATAAAACTGCCGATGTACAAATTGGAGTAATCGAGGAAAAAGCATTAAGCGGAACAACAAAAGTAAACGGTATGCTTGATGTACCGCCGCAAAATTTAGTCTCAATCTCAACACCTTTTGGCGGATTTGTAAAAAGTACCGATATGCTTCAAGGTTTAAAAGTTCATAAAGGACAAGTGGTAGCAATGATGCAAAATCCCGATTATATACAGCCACAGCAAGACTATATAGATTATAAAAGTCAACTAAACTATTTAAAATTAGAATATGAACGTCAACAGGAACTGGCAAAAGAAAATGTAAATGCTCAAAAAATAGTACAAAAATCCAAAGCAGAATATGAAAGTATGAAAGCGAGGGTTTCAGGATTAAAAACCAAACTACAATTAATGAACATCAATATGTCGAGTTTAGAGAATGGAACTATTCAAAGTACCATTCCTTTATATTCGCCTATCAATGGTTTTGTTACAGAGGTAAATACAAATATTGGAGCTTTTGCAGCAGCCACAGATGTATTGTTTAAAATTGCAAATACAGAACATCTTCACGCCGAATTAACAGTATTTGAAAAAGACGTTCCTAAACTTAAAATCGGGCAAAAAGTGCGCTTTACTTTAGCTAATGAAACATCGGAAAGAATGGCGACAGTTTATTTAGTGGGTAAAGAAATCAGCCAAGAAAGAACTGTGCAAATTCATTGTCATTTAGACAAAGAAGATGCTAGTCTTTTACCAGGAATGTACTTAAAAGCATTAGTAGAAAGTGGCAGTAACAAAGTGCCAGCAGTGCCATCAAAAGCCATTGTTGAATTTGAAGGAAGTAAATATATTTTCGTTGCGGATAATGAAAAACAAAAAGAGAAAAACTCCACCAAATATAAACTGGTTACTATTAAAGCAGGAGTTTCCGAACTCAATTATACTGAACTTATCTTTGATAGCACCGATTGGAAAAACTGGAAAGTAGTGACCAACGGAGCCTACGATTTGCTTTCAAAAATGAAAAATAGCGAAGAAGAAGAATAGAATTTAATTCAAAAAATATGGGAAATAAAAAATCACACTGGGAAAATATCTTTGCTACTAAAAAACCTAATGAAGTCAGTTGGACACAAAAATATCCTAAAACTGCAATGAATTACTTGGAAGAATTAAATCTGTCAAAAACCGCCAATATTATTGATATTGGTGGTGGCGACAGTAATTTAGTGGATGCACTATTAGACAAAGGTTATGAAAATATTTGGGTGCTTGATATATCTGAATTTTCACTTGAAAGGGCAAAAAAACGTCTAGGAAAAAATGCCGATTTGATACATTGGGTTGTTTCTGATATTACTGAGTTCAAACCCGAAGTGAAATTTAATTTTTGGCACGACAGAGCTGTTTTTCATTTTTTAACAGATGAAGATAGTATCAATAAATATGTAGCAATTATTGAAAAAGCAATTAACACAGAAGGTAATTTCCTGTTAGGAACATTTTCAGAAAACGGCCCTTTAAAATGTAGCGGATTAGAAATAAAGCAGTATTCCGAAAATTCGATGAAGGAAACTTTTAAAAATAATTTTAAAACATTAAAATGTTTTAAAGAAAACCATAAAACACCATTTGATACGCTACAAAACTTTCAGTTTTGTGGCTTTAAAAAAATATAGAAAATATGGAACACAAACATACATCAAAGGAAAAAATAGAAGACAAATGTTGCGCTTCAGATGAAAAAATAATCTTCAATGCAACAGAAAATCATTCTGATGATGATGGACACAATCACGGTAACGAAGACGAGCATCAATCTACTTTCAAAAAATACCTTCCCACAATCATTAGCTTCGTGCTTTTGGTGGCAGGTATTATTTTCGAACAAAAGAATGTTTCATTTTTTCGGTATCCGACAAACCTAATTTGGTTTGCGGTTGCCTATATTTTTGTTGGACTTCCTGTAAACATTCAAGCATTTAAAGAAATTAAAAAAGGAAATATATTCTCTGAATTTTTCCTAATGTCAATAGCTACGATTGGTGCATTTTGTATCAATCAATATTCTGAGGGTGTTGCTGTAATGCTATTTTATGCTGTTGGTGAACTCTTTCAAGATGCCGCTGTAAATCGTGCTAAAAGAAGTATAAAAGCATTATTAGATGTACGACCAGACACCGTGAATGTTTTACGAAATGGTGAAATAAAGACCATAAATCCTTCAGATATTGTTTTAAACGAAGTCATTCAAGTTCGTGCAGGAGAAAAAGTAGCTTTAGATGGTATTTTAATTTCAGAAAAAGCATCTTTCAATACATCAGCATTAACAGGCGAAAGCAAACCCGACACCAAAAAAAAGGAAGAAGTTGTTTTAGCTGGAATGATTAACCTCAATTCAGTTGCCGAGATAAAAGTAACCACTCTTTTTAAAGACAGCAAACTCTCTAAAATTCTCGAAATGGTGCAAGATGCCACCGCTCGTAAATCACAAACACAATTATTCATTTCCAAATTTGCCAAAATCTACACGCCAATTGTGGTGTTTTTAGCTATTGCAATTGCAACACTTCCGTACTTTTTTGTGGATAATTATCTGTTTTCAGATTGGGTATATCGTGCTTTAGTTTTCTTGGTTATTTCTTGCCCTTGTGCATTAGTTATTTCAGTTCCGTTAGGCTATTTTGGAGGTATAGGACTGGCTTCAAAAAATGGAATACTTTTTAAAGGAAGTAACATTCTCGATGTTATGACGAAGATAACAACGGTGGTTATGGACAAAACAGGAACGCTAACCAAGGGCGTTTTCAAAGTTCAAAAAGTTGTAACCAACAATTTTGACGAAAAAGAATTAATTCAATTAACATCGGCTTTAGAAAGTAAATCTACACATCCTATTGCAATGGCTGTGGTTCAATATGCTCCTGATGCTTACAAAAACATTGAAATTGAAAATGTAGAAGAAATTGCAGGACACGGACTAAAAGGAACAATAAAGGGTAAAGAAGTGTTAGCGGGAAATGTGAAATTGTTCAAAAAATTCAATATCACTTATGATGTCACTATTGAAGATACAGTTGATACAATTGTGGTCGTTGCAATAAATAATGTTTATGCAGGATACATTATCATTGCAGACGAAATCAAAGAAGATGCGCTACAAACAATACAAGCATTACATAAACTCAACATCAAAACCGTAATGCTTTCAGGCGACAAACAAAGTGTAGTTGATAAAGTCGCAAAAGCATTAGGAATAGATAATGCTTTTGGCGATTTACTGCCCGAAAACAAAGTTGAAAAAGTACAAGAACTCAAAAATCAAGGCTATAAAATTGCCTTTGTAGGCGATGGTGTAAATGATGCTCCAGTTGTGGCGTTAGCCGATGCAGGAATAGCAATGGGTGGTTTGGGTAGTGATGCTACTATAGAAACTGCCGATATTGTAATCCAAAACGATCAACCAAGTAAAATACCAGTAGCTATTCAAATTGGAAAGGAAACCCGAAAAATTGTAATCCAAAATATCGGATTAGCTTTTACGGTGAAAGTGATAGTTTTGGTACTTGGAGCAGGTGGTTTAGCAACATTATGGGAAGCTGTTTTTGCCGATGTAGGTGTAGCACTATTGGCTATATTAAATGCGGTTAGAATTCAAAGGATGAAATTTTAGTAAAAAAAAATATCGACGAATAAATTTATCCTTTTCAGAACTAAAAACCATTTAAAATCGCACTAAAATACTTTTAACAAATATTTTAGTGTGATTTTAATATAATTTGGTTAAATTTGTATCATATTGATTTTGTAATGAAAAAAATCCACCTATTATTAATTGTTTTACTTGGCTTCTTGTTGATGCCAACGATAACTTTTGCCTGTGGTGATCATTCACAAAAAGATTCTTGTAATAAAAATTCTTCCGCAAATACTGAACAGATGGATTGTTGTAAAAATGACAGTCAATCAAAAAACACAAAACACAATGGCTGTAATGGAAAATGTGGTCACTCCAATTGTGTTACTACTTCACTCCAATATAGTTTAGTATTTTTCGAAATAAAATTCAAGAATACTAATTTTGCTTTTTCAGAAAAAAAACAAAATTATTTCAATTCGAACACGAATCTTTCTTCAGGATTTCATTCGCTATGGCTTATACCAAAAATAAGCTAAATTAAACTTTGACAGCCATAGGTGTGTCAAATCGAAAGCAATTCTTGCTTTTAAATCAACATTTTATCTGCTACTCTTTCTATTAAATTATGGCTTTATGCTATGGTTTGATACTGATTTAGCATATTCAATTTACAATTTTCTATACCTATTAACGAAACACAAATTCACTAAAAACATTTTAGATGAATATAATGTCTTGTTTCATAAAAATCAAATAAAATGAAAAACTTAATTATCGTATTAAGCGTAATCTTAACAGCAATCACATCAGTAACAGCTCAAACAACTACACAAAACGAAGAGCCAAAAACAATTTATGTTTGTCCTATGCATCCAGACGAGATGAATGCAAGTTCTGGAAAATGCCCAAAATGTGGAATGGAATTAATTAAAAAGAAATAATACTAGTTGGGCAACAGCATATCTGACGAACTGATTGACAGCAGAACTGAAGAACCAGGCAACAGCGGCGCTGAAGAAATACTAAATAAATAAAAAAATGGAAAATTC
>JBBQSZ010000059.1:0-20655 GCA_038234745.1 Flavobacteriales bacterium
ATTTTATTACGACTAATAAAAGTGACACCTCCCAAATGTACATTATCACCTATGCTTATTTCTCCCTTTTCAGATTCAAAAATGAAAGTAGCATTTATTATTCCTTTTCTCCCAATTTTAACATATACTCTATTTTCAATACGATCAAGCACATCAAAACGAATTGAGCTATGATTTAGAATAGTTGATTTGCAAACAGACATATAATTACTATATATATCTAAACTACTTTTTTGCACTGTAGTTTTGAAAAATCTTTTGAATATTTTTTTAAATATATTCATAATTATTACATCTAATTAAGAAACAGAAATCCAGCCTAAATTAACCATTACGCAACCATAATCATTTCCTTTATATAAATGAAACTCCGAACCTGTCTCCACTATTTCAAAAGACAAACAGTCATCCTGAACATCAATCATTTCTATATTTGGTAAATGCATCCCAAAAGTGAGGCTAAATTTATTGGGTACTAAAAACTTTTCTGGTAAATTAACTCGCAATTCGTGCAAGCCAGCTCCTTTAATTTCATTTACAAATTTAATTTCAGAAGTAAAAATCACTCTTTCGTTTCTATCTGTTACTCTAAATCCTAAATGTGCATTCAGGTGTTTGGCTGCAACTTTTATTTTAATTTTAATATTTATGGGTTCGTCAAAACCAAATTCAGTCCTTATATTATTATTTTTATCCAAAAGGGATAAACTAAGAATTCCTGATTCTTCAACAGCATCATTCACATATTGTCCTACATAACCCTCATATTGGTTGGATTGTAAATAATAATCTATTCCTTCATTGGTATTTCCTTCAAAAACAACTGTACCATTTTCTAATACAATTGTCTTTGTACACAACTGCTTCACAGCCGCCATATTATGACTCACAAACAAAACTGTCCTTCCGCCTTGTCTGGAAATATCCTGCATTTTGCCAATGGCTTTTTTCTGGAATTCGGCATCGCCAACGGCAAGAACCTCATCGATCACTAAAATTTCAGGCTCTAAAAAAGCCGCTACGGCAAAAGCCAAACGCACCGTCATTCCGCTGCTGTATCGTTTTACGGGTGTGTCAATATAACGCTCGCAACCCGAGAAATCTATAATTTCATCGAGCTTTGAGGCAATTTCTTTTTTGGTCATTCCCAAAATAGCACCGTTCAAAAAGATGTTTTCTCTACCGGTCATTTCGCCATTAAAACCAGTTCCTACTTCGAGCAATGAAGCAATACGCCCTCGAGATTTTATACTTCCTGTGGTGGGTGCGGTAACTTTGGATAAAATTTTAAGTAGCGTTGATTTTCCTGCTCCGTTTTTGCCAATAATGCCCAAAACTTCGCCACGTTCTACTTCAAAATTAATATCTTGTAAAGCCCATACATAATCGCTAGAACCTTTAGTACTTCGGTCATTGACATCGCCAATTTTTAGATAGGGGTTTTCTTTGCCACGAACTTGGTGCCACCAACGGTTCAAGTCGTGACTGAGCGTGCCAGTGCCTACTTGCCCAAGGCGGTATTGTTTGGATATGTTTTCGGCTTTGAGGATGATGTCTTTCATTGTGAGGGTTAATTGTTTATTTGTTTAATCGGTTAATTGTTAACTAATCAACAAACTCTTTTCTAAGAGATTAAAGAGTTAAACGCAGTTAGGTTAATTGCAAACAAATCAATAAACTCTTTTCTAAAACACTAAACGATTAAACAGTTAAACAAATAAACTATTATGTTTCAAATTTAGTATTAATTATGAGCTTTAACCTAATTTAAACCGTTAAGTTCATTAAGAAAATTAAGTTTTTATGCTTTGAATTTGATATTGCTGATTTTTTGCTGCGAAGGCGCTAAGGCGCAAAGTTGGTTTACTTTTGGTTAATCGGTTAATTGGTTATTTGTTTAATCGGTGAATCGAATACTAATCCATAAACCATTTCTGAACTATTAAACGGTTAAGCAGTTAAACTATTAAACAGTTAAACATCAGATTCTGTTTTGACAAATTTATTCTAATTTTTTGGTATCTCCACCCTCTAATAGCGATTTGAAATTTTGCTTGCTTACAATTTTTGCTCCTGATTTTTTTTCTAAATCTTTCCGGGCATTTCCAGCAACATTCCCTCCTTCTTTGGCTGCTTTACGATTTTCTACGAAACCTTTGCTGTTTTTGTTTTTTGCAATTTGAATTGTAGAGGCTTCTCCAAGCATCGAAAAGATAAGTTCCAAGTCGGTTCACCCCGTTAGATAATTAAAAATTCGCCATTAAATTATTTTACAATATCTAACGGGGTGAACCCCGTTAGATAATTCTTGAGTCTCTCCTTAATATATCTTTTCCCCCATGATGTTTTTAAATATTTTTCTCGATGGGTAGCATCCTGCTGATTAATACAACCTTCAAAATATACCAATTTAAAAGGTAATCTATTTTTTGTTGAAGCAACTTTACCATCATTATGCAGTTTCAATCTTTCTCTTAAATCTTTTGTATATCCTGTGTAAAAATTACCATCTTTTTCAGATTTCAAAACATAAATATAGTAATACATATCATTTCAATTAAAGAAAATTTGTAACTTATAATATCTAACGGGGTAAATATGATCCCTAAGGTTTTCGGATGATTTTGTCAATCCTTTAAGTTTTTTATAATCACTAGGTATTACACCAAATGTTGCCTTACTAATTTCCGCTGTTAAAATCGAATATTCTCTTCCTTCTTTGACACCTCTTTGTTTCCATTCACTGGTGAGTTCATCACGAACTAAGATGCCACGAATTCGTTTTTCTATCCATTCATCACTATAGCCTTTAGCCTTATATGTGGTTCTAATACGGGCTTGAGCCAATTCAGGATTTTCAATTTCCGCTATTCTTTCTGCACCAACTTGTGCCAGCCATTGTTTAAAAGGCTCCGCTTTTGGAGAAGGAATGGATTGAATGAGTCGAAGAATTGTTTCAGTATCAGCTGTATCTGTTTGTCGATTTTTACCGTCCTCTGCTATCATTTTCAAACGTACGATTTTGTCGTACGCTTGACTACCCTCCTTAACAAGTTTCGCTTTTAAATCACTCCAATACCTTTTAGGAACTGTACTTTCGGTTAAAACTTCTATAATATCAATAACTGAAAAATACCATCTTCCTTCTTGCTCGTTCCAAGAAGACCGTACTTTTTTTTCTTCAAACAACTTTATACTATTCATTGCAATTTAAGATTTTGGTTCTTTATTGTGGCCTTTAAAAATTCCTAAATTATACTCCACCTGATGCCACCAATGGTTAAAGTCGTGACTGAGCGTGCCCGTGCCTACTTGCCCAAATCTGTATTGCTTGGAAATGTTTTCAGCTTTTAAAATTATGTCTTTCAAGGTACGAGGTTGGAGGTTAGAGGTTAGAGGTTGGAGGTTGGAAGCGGGAAGATTAATGCACTATCGAGTAAACCAATTTTCAATTTTAATTTCTTCTAAATTTTGAAAATCAGATTCATTATCTGTCACTAATGTCAGTTTGTTTTCAAGAGCAGTTACCCCAATTAACAAATCAAATTCATCGTGCATTGGTTTTCCCAAACGACGAAGGCGTACTTTTTCTTTAGCATACTTTTTTATTGAACCAAAAATTGGAATTATGGATATCCCATTGACAAATAAGTCAACAGCTTTATGAGATCTTGTAGGGTTCTCACTATTCTCAGCGCCATAACGAAGTTCAAAAACTGTGATTTCTGAGATAAAGCAGTTTTCTGTCCCCTTCTCTCTAATAATTTCGTCCAATTTCAATTTTCCTCTCAAAAAGAAAACGCAAATAGAGGTGTCGAGTAAATATTGCATCAGAAATTAATTTCTTTACTTTTAAATTTTCTACTCGATTTTAAATCTTTATTGATTTCCTCAGCAGTTTTTTCGGAAGCAAATGCACCAAAAGATTTAAAAAAAGAACTTTCCTTTACTGCCTTTTCTTTTTTTAGTGATTTACTCAACTTTTCAATCAATTCAATTTTACTCAAAGAGGACAATCCTTCAAATAATATAGAATAGGCTTCCACTATATGTCTATCAGTATAACTCATATTGCTTTTATTTATACAAACTTACAATTATTATTTCAAACTTTTAAAATACTGAACATCTCCGTTTTTGCCAATAATGCCCAAGGCGGTATTGTTTGGAACTATTTTCGGCTTTTAGTATGATGTCTTTCATTGGTCGTTGTTCGAGATTTGTTGTTCGATGGTCGTTGTTCGTTGGTCGTTGTTCGATGGTCGTTGTTCATTGGTCGTAGTTCGTTGGTCGTAGTTCGTTGGTCGTTGTTCGATGGTCGTTGTTCGATGGTCGTTGTTCGGTTATCGGTTATCGGTTAATCCTTCTCGTTTCAAATTTAATGCTAATAATGCCCTTTAACCTAACTTAAACCAGTAAGCGCATTAAGAAAATTAAGTTTTTATGCTTTGAATTTCCTATTGCCATAGCTACTCTTGTTATTTCTCGCAAAGACGCGAAGGCGCAAAGTTATTCTATTTTTTTATGTGGAAAAACTTCTGATGGGTTTGGAACTATTTTCGGCTTTTAGTATGATGTCTTTCATTGGTCGTTGTTCGGATTTCGTTATTCGTTGTTCGATCATCGAATAACGAAAATCGGCCATCGGTTAAGCAGTTAACCTTTTTTCTTATCTTGTTTCATTGCCAAATTTAAGAAAGCTATTTCAAATAGTTAACAACTCTTGTATTATTTATCTAACTAGTGAAAAATAGCAATGAAAGCACTTTTTTTGGCTTTAGGTGTTGGGTTTTTGATTGTAAGTTTCGATTAAACGATTAACCAGTTAAACAAAATCGGTCATCGAGATTCGAAAATCGATCATCGAACCTCCCCTTAAACCGTATCTATAAAACTCTTCTCAGTCTTATTGAAAACCAAAAGTCCTGCAAAAAAAACGGCTACCGTAATACTGACCGTATAAACCATTCCCCAAAAGGAAATTGTTCCTATTCCTAATAGCATATATCGAGTGGCTTCAATAATATAGGCCAAAGGATTGTATTGTACTAACCAGGCATAATTGGGCATTTTTTCTTTGATCAATGCCATGGGATACATCACCGCCGAAAGATACATCAACAATTGAACTCCAAAACCTATGAGGTAACTAAAATCACGGTATTTGGTGACCAAAGAGGAAATAAACATTCCCAATCCCAATCCCAAAGTTCCCATCAACACAATAAGTAAAGGGAAAAATAAAAGAGAACCATTCAGACTTAATGGTGCTCCCTGAAAATAATAGAAAATATAAAAAGCGATAAATATCAAAAACTGGATTCCAAACTTGATCAAATTAGAAATCACAACCGACATTGGTGTTATAATTCTAGGAAAATAGACTTTGCCAAATATGGAAGCATTCGCCTTGAAAGTATCTGAAGTTCCTGATAAACAAGCGGTGAAATAATTCCAAACCGTGATTCCGGCTAGATTAAACAAAAACGGCGGCACTGTTCCTGTGCTAATTCCAGCCACATTATTGAAGATGATGGTGAAAGTAACGGAAGTAAACAAGGGCTGAATCAAGTACCACAATGGCCCTAAAACGGTTTGTTTGTAGACCGTAACGACATCTCTTTTTACGAAAAGCATCAGCAAATCTCGGTATTGCCATACTTCCTTGAGATTGAGCGTGAAGAATTTGTTTTTGGGTGTTATTTCAAACAGCCAGTCATTTTCGGTATTTTCAGTAGGATTCATAGTATTTTCTAAGTTCAATCGGTCGTGCAACTTTGGGATTTATTTTTTTGCTAAACAGTTTATCGTCTTGGTAAAGTTGGAAGCATTAAAGAAGCGTATTTTTTCCGAAACGAAGATATAATAAAAAATCTAATTCCACCAAAACCCCAGAGCATTCGCTTTTAAAAAAAGTTAGACACGAATTTAACGAATTGTCACTAATATCAAGGGAATGCAAAAAAAATTTCAGCAATTTTATCTAACACCGTTAGATTCGTGCAATTTTTAGTTTAATTTGTTCGTGTAAATTGGTCTAGAAAAAAGTTTAAAATTAAATTGGTGTACTATTTTTAAATGCGAATACCCTAAACCGATTAAACTTTGCATCCTTGAAACTACAAAACATGTATCTTTGCAGTATGCTTCATCTATTCAAATCCAAAACTGTACTCAAAGATTTAATTCCCGATAATTATATTGATATCCATTCGCATCTTTTACCCGGTATTGATGATGGCGCACAAACGTTTGAAGACAGCTTGCGACTGACCCAAGCGCTTCAAGGATTTGGGGCTACTAAATTAATAACCACTCCTCACGTTATCCAACATTTTTGGGAAAACAGCAGTGAAAATATTAGAGAAAAAGAAGTGGCCACACGAAGTGAATTAGAGCAAAACAAACTTTCCATTCCGATTCGAGCAGCAGCTGAATATATGATGGACGATTATTTTGTTAAACTTTTCCAATCCGAAAAATTATTGACGCTGAAAGACAACTATGTGTTGGTCGAAATGTCTTATCTCAATCCCCCAATTCAACTGTATTCTATTTTATTTGAGTTGCAAGTTGCGGGTTATATTCCCGTTTTGGCCCATCCAGAACGCTATACTTTTTTCCATAACAATTTCGATGAGTATCAAAAGCTAATCAACGCTGGTTGTTTATTGCAATTGAATTTATTAGCCGTCGTTGGCTACTATGGCGAAGGAATTACTGAAGTTGCCAAAAAATTACTCAAAAAAGGAATGTACCGTTTTGTAGGTTCTGATGTTCACCACGACAATCACATTGCTGCTTTTAATAAAAAAATAAAAGTGAAAGACTTAGCTCCTTTACAGGAAATTATTGCTAACAATCAGTTTTTCAAGTAAGAATCGTTGTTCGCGGTTCGATTATCGTTGTCCGTCAATGGAAAATCGTCAATCGTGATTCGTTCATCGCTCATCGAAAAACGACTAAAGCACTCTATTGACCTGAACCAATCTTTTTCCGTAATAGGATTCTTTGGTAGAAGAAATAATCACACCGCCGTGATTGGAGGAATGAATGAATTTAATTTCGCCATCAACAACCTCGACCACCATTCCGACATGTGTAATTCGGCCTCGACCGCTGGTTTTAAAGAAAATTAAATCTCCTTTTTGAGCATTTTGGGCGTCCACTTTTGATCCATAAGAAGCCATTTCCATAGACGATCTTGGCAATTTTATATCTGAATTGCTAAAGGTATAGCACATTAAGCCTGAACAATCAAAGCCATCTCTGGAAGTTCCACCCGAGCGGTATGGTGTGCCAATATTCTCAGAAGCTTTCGATATCAACTGATCTACAAGATTCGCATCATAGGGTGAATTTGCACTTCTATTTTCGCCATTTTCAACCGAATTTCGAAAATCTACAGCAACTGCAGTTGAAACAGCAGCCTCTTTTTCTATTATTTTTGAACTGCTAATCGTTAATACAGCACCTACTAATAATTTCTTAGCAATGCTCGGATTTTGTTTTTCTAATTCCGTCACCGAAAGTCCGTATTCCTTGGCGATTCCGTACTTGGTTTCTTTTGGCAAAACTTGGTGTGTGTATTCTGTAATCCCAGCATTGTTATCAATTTTTGATTCAGGTGAAACTGCCACTGTTTTATCAGTTCCTTTTCCTTTTTTCGAATCAATGGAATGCGGTAAAGTTGAAATTTCGTCTTCTGTTTTCGTTTCTGTTTTGGCTGCAACAGCGGTCGAATTTGATTCTGGCTGAAATGGAATACTAATTTTTTGACCTGCTTTTAAGGATTTTTTTTCTATTTGCGGATTGGCTTTTAGCAAATCAGAAAGCGAGATGTTGTAGAAGTTAGCAATGGAATACAACGATTCTTTTGGTAAAACTTTGTGAGTAGTAGTAGTTAAGCTTTCTTGATTATTTTCAACCTTAGATTGAATTGCCACAGGAGTTGTTTTTGCAATTTCTTGCTCTTTTTTGGTACCAACTGAAGGCGTTAATCCTGGAATATCTTTATCCTTTTGCGTTTCTTTTTTATCGGCTAGAAGACTAGAATTGCGTTCAATATTTCCTGGAATAGTAATCTTTTGACCTGCTTTTAAGGATTTTTTTTCTAATTCTGGATTGGCTTTTTGTAATTGAGTCAGTGTAATATTGTATAAATGACTAATGGAATATAAAGATTCTTTAGGCAAGACTTCATGAACAAACGATTCGGATGAAACGGCATTTTTAGCGATTTCTTTGACCTCAATAACTGTTTCTTCTTTTGAAGTTTTCTTGTTGAAATCCTTTGTGTTTTTAACTAAAATGGCATTTTCAGGCACTTTGGTTTCTGCGACACCTCGCAAAGTAGTTTGAGGAATGGTAATAGTTTGCCCTATTTTCAACCCTTCTTTTTCCAAATCTGGATTCACTTTATATAGATCGTTGAGGCTTATTTTGTATTGTTTTGTAATTCCATAAAGGGTTTCCTTTGGCAGGACTTCATGTGTTTGTCCAATAGTATTACTGACTATTTCAGCAGTAGAAGTCACCTCTTTGGTTTTGGACTTACCCGGAATTAATAAAACCGATTTCAATTGAATTCCGTTTACAGCATCGGGATTTAGTTCATAAATAGCCGAAGGTTTTACATTGTATTTCTTAGCAATTTCGCTGATTGTTTCTCCTTTACTAACGGTATGTTGCTTGAATTTTTCTTGCGAAAAAACACTCATACTGCTAAAGAGAAAAATCAAGAAAAGAAACCGAATATACTTCATAAATACTATTTAAAAACCGTGGGAGAGAAGAATTATTACATCGTTTAAACGATTAACCTTTAAACTCTACTCAGAAAGAATTATTGTAAAATTTGTACAATTACACAACTTTGGGCACAAAACCCAATAAAAGAGCACAACTTCATTACAAACTTAATTTAAAAATATGAATTTCGCAATTTTTAACCGACTCTTTATATTCATTTTAACAAAATAGGACAAAAAAAATGCCCTGTTTTCACAGCGCATTTTTGTAAAATTTGAAGAAAATGGTATTATTCTCCAGCCGCAGCAATCAAATTTAAAGCAGAACCGGCTACGAACCAGCCAATTTGTCCTTCGTTATAGGTATGATTGGCTAAGATGGTATCTTTACTTCCATCGGCGTGAATAAATTCTAATGTTAATGGTTTGCCTGGAGCAAAATCAACTAAATCTAAAAAATTGATGGTGTCATCTTCTTGGATTTTGTCGTAGTCTGATTCGTTAGCAAAAGTCAATCCTAACATTCCTTGTTTTTTCAAATTGGTTTCGTGAATTCGTGCAAACGATTTTACCAAAACCGCTTTTACTCCCAAGAAACGGGGTTCCATCGCGGCGTGTTCACGAGAAGAACCTTCGCCATAATTGTGATCACCCACAACGACCGAAGCGATTCCAGCTGCTTTGTAAGCACGTGCTACAGCAGGAACGGTATCATAATTCCCCGTTAATTGGTTTTTAACAGAATTTGTTTTTTGGTTAAAAGCATTCACTGCTCCAATCAACATATTGTTTGAAATATTATCTAAATGACCACGGAAACGCAACCAAGGTCCAGCCATTGAAATATGGTCGGTGGTGCATTTTCCAAAAGCCTTTATTAGCAATTTAGCACCAGTGATGTTTTTTCCGTCCCATGCTTGGAAAGGTGCTAAAAGTTGCAATCGGTCTGAAGTTTCAGAAACAGCAACTACTACTCCACTGCCATCGGCTGCTGGAGCTTGAAATCCATTATCCTCAACAGCAAATCCGTTTTTAGGCAATTCATCACCATAAGGAGCTGTCAATCTCACTTCTTCACCATTGTCATTAATTAATGTATCTGTCAAAGGATTGAAATCCAAACGACCCGCAATTGCCAATGCAGCCACCATTTCTGGCGATGTTACAAAAGCGTGTGTGTTCGGGTTTCCATCGGCACGTTTAGAAAAATTACGATTAAACGAGTGAACGATGGTGTTTTTCTCTCCTTTATCCGCACCAGCTCTATCCCATTGTCCGATGCAAGGACCACAAGCATTGGTAAACACTTTAGTTCCCATTTTTTCGAAAGTAGCAATAATTCCATCTCTTTCTATGGTATATCTAATTTGTTCCGAACCTGGATTAATCCCAAATTCTGCTTTTGGAGTGATTCCGTGTTCAACCGCTTGGTTTACAATCGAAGCTGCTCGCGCCATATCTTCGTAAGAAGAGTTGGTACAAGAACCGATTAATCCCCATTCCACTTTCAAAGGCCAACCGTTTGCAGCAGCTTCCGCTTTCATTTTAGAAACAGGAGTTCCTCTATCTGGCGTAAAAGGACCATTAATGTGTGGTTCTAATTCAGATAGGTTTATCTCTATTAGTTGGTCAAAATAAGTTTCTGGATTAGCATACACTTCTGGATCGGCCGTTAAATAGGAAGCTACCTTATCAGCAGCATCCACAATATCTTGACGACCCGTTGCAGAAAGGTATCTTCTCATCGATTCATCATAACCAAATGTAGAAGTCGTCGCTCCAATTTCAGCTCCCATATTACATATCGTTCCTTTTCCGGTACACGACATGGAAGTAGCTCCTTCGCCGAAATATTCCACAATAGCTCCTGTTCCTCCTTTTACCGTAAGGATATCAGCTACTTTAAGAATGACATCTTTTGGTGCTGTCCAACCTGATAATTTACCCGTCAATTTCACTCCAATTAATTTTGGAAATTTCAGTTCCCAAAACATTCCCGACATTACATCTACAGCATCTGCACCACCCACACCGATAGCCAACATTCCTAATCCACCTGCATTTACGGTATGTGAATCGGTACCAATCATCATTCCGCCAGGAAAAGCATAATTTTCTAAAACAATTTGGTGAATAATTCCGGAACCTGGTTTCCAAAAACCAATTCCGTATTTATTGGATACGGATGATAAGAAATCAAAAACCTCTTTGGATTGTGTATTGGCTAAAGCTAAATCCGATTTAGCCCCATTTTTAGCTAAAATCAAGTGATCACAATGCACTGTTGTTGGAACTGCAACGGTTTTCTTTCCCGCATGCATAAATTGCAACAAAGCCATTTGAGCAGTTGCATCTTGACAAGCGACTCTGTCTGGAGCAAAATCTACATAATCAACCCCTCTTTTAAAAGTTGCAGTAGGCTGCCCTCCCCAAAGGTGGCTGTATAAAATCTTCTCAGTTAACGTAAGTGGACGACCAACCAAATCACGTGCTTTATCGACACGAGTTGTCATATTGGCATATACTTTTTCGATCATTTCAATATCAAAAGCCATAAGATTTATGTATAAATGTTACTATTCCATTTTTTAAACATCACAAGTTACAAAAAAATAAAGCACAAAAAAAAAGCCTGAGTCATTAGACTCAAGCTTTTATAATATAATTAACAATTTGTATTATTAATGCAAATCAAGGGTTGAAACTTTAACTTTTTGATTTTCAATACAAATCTGACAGGTTTTGAAAACCTGTCAGATTTAAAAGCTTGAATATGAATCTTTCATTTTAACCCTTGATTCACATTATTATTTGACTAACAACTTATGTGATGGCGCAAACTGAGTTAGATTGATTCCTTTCACGGCAGTTTTGTACTCTTCAATAGTAGGAGTTCTTCCTAAAATAGTTGACAAAACAACAACAGGTGTTGAAGAAAGCAGTGATTCTCCTTTTTTACCTTCGGCATCTTCTACAACTCTTCCTTGGAAAAGACGTGTAGAAGTTGCCATTACGGTATCTCCTTTAGCTGCTTTTTCTTGGTTCCCCATACATAAATTACAGCCTGGACGTTCCAAATACAGAATGTTTTCATAACCTGTTCGTGCCACTCCTTTTGGAGCATTATCATCAAATTCGAAACCGGAATATTTCTGTAAAACTTCCCAATCTCCTTCAGCCTTCAATTCATCTACAATGTTATATGTTGGTGGCGCTACTACAAGCGGCGCTTTGAATTCCACTTTACCGTATTGCTCATCAATATTTTTAAGCATTTGAGAAAGAATTTTTAAATCTCCCTTGTGAACCATGCAAGATCCCACAAAACCAAGATCTACTTTTTTAACTCCACCATAAAAAGACAACGGTCTAATGGTATCGTGTGTGTATCTTTTAGAAACATCAGCATTATTTACGTCTGGATCGGCAATCATTGGTTCTGAAATTAGATCTAAATCAATAACCACTTCAGCATAATACTTCGCATTTGCATCTGGTCTTAGAGCCGGTTTCTCACCGGAAATAATGGCTGCGATTCTCTTGTCAGCTATAGCGATCAATCCTTTTAGAACTTGATTTGCATTGTCCATTCCTTTGTCAATCATAATCTGGATTCTACCCTTAGCAATTTCCAAAGATTCAATCAAAGTATAATCTTCAGAAATACAAATCGATGCTTTTGCTTTCATCTCTGCCGTCCAATCTGTAAAAGTAAAGGCTTGATCTGCAGTAAGTGTTCCAATATGAACCTCAATGATTCTTCCTTGAAAAACGTTCTCACCGCCAAATTGTTGCAACATTTGAGATTGAGTCGCGTGAACCACATCACGGAAGTCCATATACGTTTTCATATCTCCTTTGAAAGTCACTTTCACTGATTCTGGAATCGGCATGGAAGCTTCACCAGTTGCCAAAGCCAGCGCCACAGTTCCTGAATCGGCACCAAAAGCAACTCCTTTAGACATTCTTGTATGAGAGTCACCACCAATAATAATAGCCCACTCATCTACAGTAATATCATTCAAAACTTTATGAATTACATCTGTCATGGCGTGATAAACTCCTTTCGGGTCACGAGCAGTAATCAATCCAAAATCATTCATAAACTTCATCAATCTTGGAATGTTTGCCTTCGACTTATTATCCCAAACCGAAGCCGTATGACAACCTGATTGGTAAGCTCCGTCTACAATTGGCGAAATCACAGTAGCCGCCATAGACTCCAATTCCTGAGAAGTCATCAAACCTGTCGTGTCTTGTGAACCTACAATGTTTACCGTAACGCGCACATCAGAACCAGCGTGCAACACTTTGCCAGGAGTGGTGCCAACCGCATTTTTATTAAATATTTTTTCGACAGCAGTAAGCCCTTGTCCTTCGATAGAAACTTCTTTTGAAGGAGCAAAAACTGGCACAACATCAATTCCTAAAACCTTAGAAGCAAATGTTTGTAATTTTTTTCCAAATACAATAGCATAAGATCCACCCGCTTTTATAAATTCAATTTTTTGAGGTGTAAAAGCTTTAGAAATATCTATTAATTCTTGGTCACCTTTATATAATTTCTTTGACTTTGTGTTGATTGTAAAAACAGTCCCTGTTGCAACAGAATACACTTCCTCTAGAACAACATCACCAATTTCGTTACGAAGTGGATTTCCATTTTCATCTAACTTTTTTACCCAGTTTTTAAGATCCAAACCAATACCACCCGTAACATCAACTGTGGTAAGGAAAATTGGCGAAATTCCGTTTGTTCCTGCCACAATGGGAGCAATATTTACAAATGGAATGTATGGACTTGCTTGTTTGCCAGTCCAAAGCGCCACGTTGTTTACACCTGACATTCTAGACGAACCCACACCCATAGTTCCTTTTTCAGCAATTAACATCACGCTTTTATCTGGATGCTGAGCTTGTAGCGCTTTGATTTCTTCTTGAGCTTGAGGAGTAATCATACATTTACCGTGTAATTCACGGTCTGAACGGGAGTGTGCTTGATTTCCTGGCGAAAGCAAATCGGTTGAAATATCTCCTTCACCAGCTACAAAAGTAACGACCTTGATTTCTTCTTGAACTTCTGGAAGTTTAGTAAAAAACTCCGCTTTGGCATAGCTCTCTAAAATTTCTTTTGCAATTTCGCTACCGCTTTTGAATGCTGCTTCTAGACGATTTGTATCTGCTTCGTAAAGATAAACTTGTGTTTTGAGAACTGCAGCAGCTTCTTTTGCAATGGTGGCATCGTTTCCTAAAGCCAAATCTAGTAGAACCTCGATTGAAGAACCTCCTTTCATATGTGATAACAACTCAAGAGCAAAAGCAGGTGTAATTTCATTTACAACAGATTGACCCAGAACGATCTCCTTTAAAAACCTCGCTTTAACATTAGCCGCCGGAGTAGTTCCAGGAACCGTATTATAAATAAAGAATTGAAGCGAATCTTCACGGTTTGCGTTTTCATTATCTTTAATTTGCGCAATGATTTCGATTAGCAATTCAGCGCCATCAATCGGTTTCGGGTGAAGCCCTTGCCCTTTTCGCTCTTCGATTTCGTTTAGATAATCGTTATAAATATTCATAATAGAGTAATTTTTTCAGTGTTAAAGGCAGATTTTATTGATTATTTCAAGAACAAATGCCCTATTATTTAGATGATTTTATTTTTTGTGATGCAAATTTAAGTATTTATGCTGAGATTTGAAAAATAGGAATAAAATTAGCCGTTTTACAGCGAATAATTACACATAAAACGAAAATATAAGTCTTTTATTGAAAAATTCTAAAAATCAGATTGAAAATTTAAATAATCGCTAGTTTACAGGGTATGAAAAGAAGTTTGTTTTTTTATTTTAGTACGTTGTCCAAATTAAAATACTAATATATTTTTTCGCACTCCTAAAATCCGAAATTTAAATCAATTTGTCAATAATCATTTCTTCGGTAATTCCCTCAGCATCGGCTTTGTAGTTTTTGATGATTCTGTGACGCAGTATTCCAGTTGCCACCGCTTTCACATCTTCTATATCCGGAGAGAATTTTCCATTAAAAGCAGCGTTGGCTTTGGCGGCCAAAATTAAATTTTGAGAAGCTCTTGGTCCCGCTCCCCAATCCAAATAGTTTTTCACAAACTCATTGGACAAAGAATTATCTGGTCGCGTTTTACTCACTAAAGTCACTGCATATTCAATCACATTATCAGCCACTGGAATTCTTCGAATCAACTGCTGAAAATCGATAATTTCTTGAGCAGTAAACAATGGATTTATAGTATTTACTTCATTAGAAGTCGTTCTTTTTACCACTTGAACTTCCTCTTCAAAAGAAGGATAATCGAGTTTAATGGCAAACATAAAACGGTCTAATTGTGCTTCAGGCAAAGGATAGGTTCCTTCTTGCTCAATTGGATTTTGAGTGGCCAAAACAAAATAAGGCAAATCTAATTTATAGTTATGACCTGCAATAGTAACCGAACGTTCCTGCATCGCTTCCAATAAAGCGGCTTGTGTTTTCGGAGGCGTTCTATTGATTTCGTCAGCTAGAATAATATTTGAAAAAATGGGTCCTTTTATAAATTTAAAATGCCGATTTTCGTCTAAAATTTCACTTCCTAAAATATCCGAAGGCATCAAATCGGGAGTAAACTGGATTCTTTTAAAATCCAATCCCAAAGCCTGCGCCAATGTATTTACCATTAATGTTTTAGCCAATCCTGGAACTCCCACCAAAAGTGCGTGACCTCCAGAAAAAATGCAAAGTAGAATTTGATCAACCACCGCATCTTGACCCACAATAATTTTTGCGATCTCCGCTTTTAGCGAATTCCTTTTCTGAACTAAATTATGTATTGCAGCTACGTCTGACATTAAGATTTTAGATTTATGATTTCAGCCCTTCGACAAGCTCAGGGTGACATTAGAATTTAGTTTTACTAACTGCAAAAACTGAATACTGAACACTACTTTTTAAGCCAATTGTTTGTAAAATTACAATCTCTGTATTCGCCGTTAACTTTAATATAAGTATCTTTAATTTTATCATCAAACCATTTTCCAATAGCTTTGATTTGTTTTTCTTTTAAAGCCAAATCTTTAATTTTAATGTAATCTTTGGCGTAATCAGCAGTATGTTCTTCTATCCTATTGGTAACTGTGATTAATTTATATTTTTTCTTGCCAGATTGATCTTCATCCAGTAGCGGCAAAGAAACCTCTCCTTCTTTGAAATTAGAAACCTGACTATAAAAAGTTGGATCCATTTTAGTCAATTCAAAACGAGTGTCTTGTGTTTTTGGATTGATTAAAGCCCCACCATTTGCTCTAGTTTCTTTTTCGTCTGACATTGTTTTTGCCGCTTGTGCAAAGGTGATTTCCTTGTCTTCAATTCTTTTTCTAATTAAAGTAATTTTGTCCTTGGCTTCTTTTAAATCCTCGGGCGTAACTGCTGGAATCAACAATATATGACGTAATTCAACATCTTGTCCCTTTATTTTCTCTACATAAATAATGTGATAACCAAAATCAGTTTCGAAAGGAGCCGATATTTCACCCTGTTGCAAACTAAATGCTACATCTTTAAATTCTTTTACGAATTGTGTTTTTCTATTCATTTTATAATAACCACCAGTAGCTCTGGAGCCTGGATCTTGCGAATATAAAACGGCTTTAGTAGCAAAACTTGATTCTCCGGCTTGTACTTCTTTTTTGAACTCATTCAGTTTGTCAATCACTTTTTGTTTTTCGGCATCCGAAACTTTTGGAGTAACCACAATTTGGGCCACTTCCATTTCGGCTCCAAAAACTGGAAGATCCGCTGCAGGAATTTTTTTGAAGAAATTTCGAACTTCTTCCGGCGTAATTTCTACTGCATCAATAATTTTTTTCTGCATTTCAGAAGTCAGTTTTTGCTCTTTCAAAACATCAAAGAAATAAGATCTAAACTCTTCTTCAGAACTTTTTTTATAGTACTTCACTACCTTTTCCATGGAACCAATTTGCTCCACCATATAATTTAATCTTTCGTCCATCATCGATTTTACCTCAGAGTCGGTCACTTTAACACTATCTTGAACCGCTTGGTGGGCATACAATTTGTCTTCCATGATTTTACCTAAAATCTGACATCTAGTAATATCTTTTATTGAACCACCTTGAGTTGAAATCTCTAAATATGATTTATCAATATCAGAATCCAAAATAAGATAATCACCAACTTTTGCTACAATTCCATCAATTTTTTGTTTTTTTACTAAACTAGCTTTTTGAATTGTATCAACTGCCTTTTCTTTAACAACTTCCTGTGCATTTGCTATCCCACAAGAAAATAGTAACAGAAAAAAAATAAAAGCAATTTTATTAGGTATGGATTTCATTCGTATTGTTTTAAAAAGCATTATTTTGAAATTATATTTAATTAAAAATTTTATAGAAACAGCAATTAATTGAATTGTATTATTAAAAAGATAAATCTGGTCAAATATACGTTTTATGATTAAGAAACAGTACTCTTTCACATTCTGCAACGGTATTGGTTTCTCTAAACTTAAAGCTAACAAAAATAACAATTCAATCACATTATACAAGAATACTTAGGAGTATTAACATAAATTTATATACCAATCCCTTTATTTTTCAACTTCTATATTTAAACCTCGTCAAATAATAAATTTCTTTTAATAACGATCTAATAACACAGCCACATTTTATCCTCAAAAATAGACAAAATAACAACAAAAAAGCCGCCAAAATTGACAGCTTTTCTTTGAATTTTGAACTTCTTTATAAGAATTTATTTCTTTAAATTCTCGACAAATTGATCGAATAAATAAGAGGAATCGTGTGGTCCAGGACTTGCTTCTGGGTGGTATTGAACTGAAAAACAGTTTTTATTTTTCATTCGCATACCAGCCACGGTGTCATCATTCAAATGTAAATGCGTGATTTCCATATCTGGATTAGCATCTAATTCTTCTTTATTAACAGCAAAACCGTGATTTTGAGAAGTAATTTCTCCTTTTCCAGTAATCAAATTTTTCACAGGATGATTAATACCGCGATGTCCATTGAACATTTTGTAAGTCGAAATTCCATTTGCCAGACCAATCACTTGGTGTCCCAAACAAATTCCGAATAAAGGATTGTCGTTAGCCAAAATTTCTTTTGCTACCTCAATGACACCCAATAAAGGTTCTGGATCGCCAGGTCCATTCGATAAGAAATAACCGTTTGGATTAAAAGATGCCAAATCTGAATAGGTTGCATTGTATGGAAAAACTTTGATATAACAATCTCTTTTAGCAAGGTTGCGAAGAATATTTATCTTTATTCCTAAATCTAAAGCGGAGATTTTATAGGTTGCATTTTCATCTCCAAAGAAATAAGCTTCTTTAGTAGACACTTTTGAAGCCAATTCTAAACCTTCCATTTGAGGAACTTTTGCCAAAGCTGCTTTCAGTTCTTCAATTGGCGTATCATCCGTACAAATTACGGAATTCATAGCTCCGTGATCCCGAATATAACTTACCAATCCACGAGTATCGACATCGGAAATGCAGATTAAGTTTTGTTTCGTAAAATACTCTTCTAAGCTTCCAGTCGCATCTTCGCGAGAATAATTGAAACTAAAATTTTTACAAACCAATCCTGCAATTTTAATGCTACTGGATTCTATTTCTTTATGGTTCACTCCGTAGTTTCCAATGTGCGCATTTGTTGCTACCATTATTTGCCCGAAGTACGACGGATCTGTAAATATTTCTTGATATCCAGTCATTCCAGTATTAAAACAAACTTCACCAAAAGTAGTTCCAGAAATTCCGATGGATTTTCCGTGAAAAATGGTTCCGTCACTTAGTAGAAGAATGGCGCTTTTTCGTGTTGTGTATTTCATTGGTTGATGTCTATTATTATTTAGTGCTTAATCGAAGTTTAAAATGACCTCGAACTTGTCGAATATTTTGCAAATTTAATTTTTTAAAACAGTGAATCCAATGTTTTTTGAAAATTTATATTTTTGGTAAGGAATCTTATGAAATTTAAAAGCTGTAAACTAGCCCCGATCGAAACGACATCCTTTTCTTTTTTTTCTTTAAAAAAGAAAAGATACAGTAGAGAGCGGGAGAAAGGGTCTTCAGATCCTGTAAATTTCTGCTCCATCTTAATTCAGTTGTCACAATGAATCAAAAAAAAAGGACAAACTAATAAAAGTTTATCCTTATTTTTTATTGAATGATTATTTTCATAATTATTCAGAAGCTTTTGGAGTTTCGTCAGTATCAGCTTCTGGAGTTTCCTCAATTGCTAGAGTTTCCTCAACTGCTTCTGCATCTTTAGCAACTGGTTTTTCTGTTTTAGCAACTGGTGCTTCAACAACTTCATCCACTTTCTTAGCTTTTGCACCACGACGGCTTTTTGCTTTTTTAACTTCTTTTTTACCTCCGTTGTAAAGTTCATTGAAATCTACTAATTCGATCATTGCCATATCAGCATTATCTCCTAAACGATTTCCAACTTTAATGATACGTGTGTATCCACCTGGACGGTCACCTACTTTAGCAGCTACGTCTCTGAACAAATCAGTTACCGCATATTTGCTTCGCAAGTATCCAAAAACGATACGACGATTGTGAGTCGTGTCAGCTTTAGATTTTGTTATTAATGGCTCAACAAATTGTTTAAGCGCTTTTGCTTTTGCAACAGTAGTATTGATACGTTTGTGCTCGATAAGAGAACAAGCCATATTTGCTAACATAGAACTTCTATGTGCTGTCTGTCTGCTTAGGTGATTGAATTTTTTTCCGTGTCTCATGACGTTTTTTTTAAACCTTCATCTTGCTACTATCCTCTATGGAGAGCAAAATATGAAGTTATTTATTCTTTATCTAATTTGTATTTTGCTAAATCCATTCCGAAGTTCAAATTTTTAATTGCCACTAGTTCATCTAGTTCAGTTAAAGATTTTTTACCAAAATTACGGAATTTCATTAGGTCATTTTTATTGAAAGATACTAAATCCCCAAGTGTGTCAACTTCTGCCGCTTTTAAACAATTTAATGCTCTAACAGAAAGATCCATATCAACAAGCTTAGTTTTAAGCAACTGTCTCATATGTAATGACTCTTCGTCATACGATTCTGTTTGTGCAATTTCGTCAGCCTCAAGTGTAATTCTTTCGTCAGAAAACAACATGAAATGGTGAATAAGAACTTTGGCAGCTTCAGTAAGGGCATCTTTTGGATTGATAGAACCATCCGTTTTTATTTCAAAAACTAATTTTTCGTAATCTGTTTTTTGCTCTACACGGAAGTTTTCAATACCATACTTAACATTTTTTACTGGAGTAAAAATGGAGTCAGTAAATATAGTTCCAATTGCAGCATTTTGTTTTTTGTTCTCTTCAGCAGGAACATATCCTCTACCTTTTTCGATAGTTAAATCGAAATGAAGTTTGATTTTAGGATCTAAATTACAGATTACAAGTTCTGGATTCAAAACTTGGAAACCTGAAATAAATTTCTGAAAATCACCAGCTGTTAATTGATCTTTACCAGTTACAGAAATGGTAACTGATTCATTATCTATATCTTCAATTTGACGTTTGAAACGTACTTGTTTAAGATTTAAAATAATTTCGGTAACGTCTTCAACAACTCCTGAGATAGTAGAAAACTCATGATCTACACCTTCGATACGAACCGATGTAATTGCATAACCTTCTAGTGCTGAAAGCAAAACTCTTCTAAGTGCGTTACCAACTGTCAATCCGTAACCAGGTTCTAAAGGTCTAAATTCAAATTTACCTTCAAAATCGGTTGAATCGATCATGATAACTTTATCGGGCTTCTGAAAATTAAATATTGCCATAAATTTCGACTAAGTCAATTATTATTTGTTGTACAACTCTACGATTA
>JBBQSZ010000060.1:0-20569 GCA_038234745.1 Flavobacteriales bacterium
ATAATCTAAAAAATAAAGGTTGGGTGTTATGATTAA
This sequence comes from Flavobacteriales bacterium, assembly GCA_038234745.1. Taxonomy (GTDB): domain Bacteria; phylum Bacteroidota; class Bacteroidia; order Flavobacteriales; family Flavobacteriaceae; genus Flavobacterium. Next base: position 37 of record JBBQSZ010000060.1, read on the forward strand.
AAATCATCATACTCAACCTCTTTATTTAAACTTCTTTATTTCCAAAAAAAATTAATAACTCGTATCATCCAAATGTAATATTACGGTGAAAGTTCGGTACAAAAAGAAAAAATAAGCACCCAATAACGGAGCTCCAATTAAAACGATCGTCAACATAATTCCCAGTGATTTTTGAGAAGAAGCGGCATTGTAAATCGTAACACTATATTGTGGATCGATGGTCGAAATTAAAAGAGTTGGATACAGTTGCAAAGCCACAAGAATAAGCAAAAACGACATTGTCAAGGACGAAAATATTAATGCCATCATATATTTCTTTTTGGAAACCAAACGCGGCACATTGGCCACAGCCAAAAAAGACAAAATTGGGACAACAAAATAAAGGGGTTTGTCCCTAAAATTAGCAGAAACTTCTGGAATAAAAATCAACGTATAAAGTGTTGTAATTCCGAAGCTAATGATGAAAAATATCATTCCTTTTTTCAGTAAAAAAGTCAGTCGGGCGTGTAATCTTCCTTCGGTTTTTAAAAGTAAAAAGATAGCTCCTTGAGTCATAAAAATAGAAAGTGTTGTAAAACCAACCATTATTGCATAAGGACTCAAGAATGAAAAAAAGATTCCTCCGTGATACGTAAAATTAGGTCCCAAAGCAAAACCTTGCAAAATATTCCCCAAAACAACTCCTAATAAAAAGGCAATCATAATACAGGAAACACTATATGTAATATCCCAACTGGTTCGCCACCAAGGCATTTCTTCTGCACTTCTAAATTTAATTGCTGCCGCTCTGAGCACGTTAAATAGTAGAAACAACATAAACGGAATGTACATTGCTGACAACATTGTGGCATACATTACTGGAAATCCAGCAAATAATGCACCACCGCCAATCACCAACCAAACTTGATTTGCATCCCAAACAGGACCAATTGCATTGATAGCAATTCTTCTGCTTAAATCTTTCCTGAAAAATAAATGCCAGGCGCCTGCTCCAAAATCAAAACCTTCCAAAATAGCATAGCCCGAAAACAACAAACCGATTACCAAATACCATAAAGTTGGATAATCTATTCCTAAAAAATATTCCATAATTCTCGATTATTATTTTTCTATTACTAATGGTTCAGGCATATCATATTCTTCATAAGGACCGTGTTTTATTTTTTTATTGACGGAATATAAAAACAAAACCAACAACAACGAATACACGATAGTAAATAACACCAATGAAAATACAATTTGATTGGACGACACCTCTTGAGAAAAAGCCTTATTGGTTCGTAATAACCCATAAACTACCCAAGGTTGTCTTCCCATTTCGGCAGTAAACCAGCCTACTTGATTGGCAATTTGTGGTAAAATAACTGAAAACGAAAAAATCCACATCAGCCATTTTTTTTCAAATAATTTACCACGCCACCATAAAAAACTAGCATATAAAGTCATTCCAATTAATGCCATTCCTATCGCAATCATTATGTGATAAAACTGAAAAACAGCATTAATTTGGCTCGGTCTATCTTCCACCGGAAAATCATTCAATCCTTTGATAGGCGCTTGAAAATCTTGATGAACTAAAAATGATAATCCACCTGGAATACCAATCCCGGTAACGGTCTGTTTTTCTTTATCGACCCAACCCAAGAGATACAAATCGGCAGGCGAATTTTTCTTGAAATGCCCTTCCATTGTAGCCAATTTTGCGGGTTGATTTACGGCAACACCATCTGCAGAACTATGACCAGAAAGCAGTTGCGTGAGCGAAAAAATAGTAGCTACCACCAAGGTGATTTTGAATGCTTTTTTGGATATTTCGACAAAACGTCCTTTCCGAATATAATAAGCGTGTACACTCAAAACCAAGAACGCCCCAGCTAAAATGGCACCTTGCCAAGTATGAATAATTCGATCCACGCTGGAAGGATTAAAAACCATTGCCCAAAAATCGGTCACTTCGGCACGAGCGTGCAATCCTGTTCCAACAATATGATACCCTGCTGGCGTTTGTTGCCAAGAGTTGGCTACCACAATCCAAACAGCTGAAAACATGGATCCTAAAAACACACCTAAAGTAGAAACTAAATGCACCCAAGGTTTCACTCGATTCCATCCAAAAAGTAATATTCCTAGAAAAGTACTTTCTAACCCAAAAGCAAATAAACCTTCGGCAGCCAAAGCGCTTCCAAAAATATCGCCAACATATCGAGAATAAATTGCCCAATTGGTTCCAAATTCAAATTCCATTATAATTCCAGTGGCGACACCAATTCCAAAAGTCAGTGCGAAAATTTTAATCCAAAAACGGGTTAGAATTTCGTAATCTTTATTACCAGTTTTAAGATAAAGACCTTCAAAAATGACCATTATCAATCCAATCCCGATGCTCAATGGCGGATAGATGTAATGGAAAGCGATAGTAAATGCAAATTGTATTCGAGCTAATATTTCAACGTCCATAATTATAAATTTTATACCAAATTTACTCAACAAAAATCAGATTGAAATTGCAACATTTGTTAAATAACTATTAATTAAAAACTAAACAAAATCTATACTAATTCCTTAAAATATTGCAGCAGAATTTTATCGTTTTCTAATGTTGGTGTGAAGATTTCGAGAATACACGGTTTTTCATTTTGAGAATATAGATTTTTCAAACTATTTTCTAAACTTTCTTCATTACTAGCGATACTGTATTCAAAACCATACATTTTAGCCAGTTGTTCCGCAGTTAAACAATGAGAAGTTTCAAAAAATTTATTAAAAACAGGTGTTTCTGCATGTCCCGGCAAAATCCTAAAAATTCCTCCTCCTCCATTATTAATCAAAATAATTTTGAAGTTTTTCGGAATATATTCGTTCCACAAAGCGTTGCTATCATAAAGAAAACCAATATCACCAGCAATTAACACCGTTTGTCTTTCATTGGCAACAGCCGCACCAATTGCTGTAGAAGTACTTCCGTCAATTCCGCTAGTTCCTCTATTGCAAAAAACAGAAATCGACGGTTTTATAGCAATTAGCTGAGCGTATCGAATGGCGGAACTGTTACTTAAATGCAACATCGAATTTTCCGGCAAGGAAGGAATTATTTTCGCGAATGCTTTAAAATCAGAAAAGGAAATTTTGGCTAAATACTCTTGATGTTTTCTTTCTCGCAATTTTGCAATACCATCCAGAATCGAAAAATAAATACTCTCCACTGGAATTGTCAAAGGCAAAAATTGTTTAAAAAATGCGTTCGGACTTACTTCAAAATGTTTGGTCAAACAACCATAAGTGTCATACGCTCTTAAAGTATCAATGTGCCAATGATGCGCGGGTTTGTATTTCCTTAAAAATGCTTTTATCCTTTTAGAAACCACCATTCCGCCGAAGGTCATTAAAATATCGGGTTGAAATTCTAAAAATTCTTTGTCGGTAAAAGGCGTAATTATCGTATCAATATTATTCAAAAAAGTAGGATGATGCAAGTTTGATGTTGTTTCGGTCATCACAACAACGGAATCATCTTTGGCAAAAGATTCAATGATGTAAGCATCAATTTCGTCAGGTTTATTCTCGCCCACCAGAATTAATTTCCTTTTGGATTGGTTCCAAATAGTGGAAAACTCAATAATTTCATCATTTGAAATTTGGTACTCCAATTGATTAAAAGTCGAAACCGTCACATCCACATCCAATTGGGAAACGGTTTGATACAAAGGTTCTTCAAACGGCGCATTGATGTGAACTGGTCCTTTTTTGGCTATAGCTTCATTAATCGCTTCGTTAATTTTTAAATCATTCTCAACCGAAACTTCTTCGGATAAATTGGCGTTATACAACGAATGATTTTGGAACACATTTTCTTGACGAATGGTTTGTCCGTCGCCAATGTCAATCTTGCTTTGAGGTCTATCTGCCGAGATTACAATTAACGGAATTTGACTGTAAAAAGCTTCCGCAAAAGCGGGATAATAATTTAACAAAGCTGAACCCGAAGTACAAACCACCGCAACTGGTTTCTGAGTTTGTTGTGCAATTCCAACTGCAAAAAAAGCAGCGCATCGCTCGTCGGCAATACTATAGCAATTAAATTCAGGGTTGTTTACAAAACCTATGGTTAAAGGAGCATTCCTCGAACCTGGAGAAATTACTATGTTTTTGATTCCTTTGGCAAGACAAATCTGGATGATGCTTTGCGCAAGTGGTATTTTAGGATAAATCATTCTTAGTTTTTCAAAAAAACAAAGATACAAAGTTGTCAAGGTTTTTACGTAATCTAAATTAGTTTTCTTATTTTTGAAATCCATCATCAACAAAAAAATATCCAAAATGCGATTGATTTATGCCTTTATTACACTTGCTTTTTTCCAGTTTTCGTGGTCACAAACCGAATGGAAACATAGCGAGATTACTTATTCAGACGCTCTAGTTCAAGCAAAAGAACAGAACAAGCCTATTTTTATAATGCTTTATGCTACTTGGTGTCCACATTGCAATTTGATGAAATCGACTGTTTTTAGTGATTCCAAAGTAATTGATTTTTTGAATAAAAATTATATCTGTGTTTGGAAAGATGTCGAAAAAGAACAAGGAATGAAATTGAAAGATCGATTTCAAACCAAAGGTTTACCTACTTTTTTATTTCTTGATGCTGACGAAACGCTGTTGTATTGTACCAAAGGAGAAAAGAAAACCGATGCTTTTATGGAAGATGCAACCAATGCTTTGAATCCTAAAATGCAATTGCCGTATTTGAAAAAACAGTTTATAGCCGATCCAAGCAATCCAGATAAATGCATGAATTACATTCAAACGCTTCGAAAAGGTTTTGACAGAACGGTTTTATCTGAACCAGCTCATCTTTATCTAGAAACCCAAAGGGATCAACAATTGGTTTCGGAAACCAATTGGCGCATAATTTCCAATGGTGTAACAGATATTGAATCGCGGGAATTTCAGTTTGTTTTGAAAAATAAAACAGCCTTTGAAAAAGCAACTTCACCTGATCGTGTCGAAAAAAAAATCATCAATATTGTTTCGGAATTATTAGAACCTTATACAGAAACTTTGGATACTGTTGGCTATTTCAAAAAAAGAGCTATTGCAAAAACCATTGCCTTACAAAAAACAGATTCGCTTATTTTTTCGTTTGATTTGACAATGGCAGAAAGGAGTTCAAATTGGGGATTGTACCAAAGAACAACCATGGAAGGAACTGAAAAATACGTTTGGAATACCAATAGTAAACTCATAGAAATTGGGCAAGTTTATCTCAAAAACATCAACAACGAAAGCGCTTTAAAAAAATCCATTGAATGGGAAAAAAGAGCTATTCAATTGAATAATTCATCCGAAGGAAATTTGTTGCTTTCCCTTTTGTATTTAAAAATTAAAGACAAAAAATCGGCTTTGAAATATGCTCAAGATGCCAAAGCAATTGCCACACAAATGCGTTGGAGTACCAAAGATGCAGACGCCATTATAAAAGGATTGAACGCTAAATAAAATCGAATGACTATTACAATTAGATCCTACCATACCGAAGATACCCAAGCCATTTTGGATATTATCAATCATAATATTCTGCATTCGACCAGTTTGTATGATTACAACATTCGAACCTACGAGCAACAAAAAGCCATTTTAGAAGATAAATTAGCTAAAAACTTCCCTGTGATTGTTGCAGAATTAGACAATGAAGTGGTTGGATTTGGAATGTATGGTGAATTTCGATTTCGGGAAGCGTATAAATTTACTGTAGAACATTCAGTTTATGTGAATAAAAATGCACACGGAAAAGGTGTTGGCAAAAAGCTTTTAGATAGCTTGATTGTTTTGGCAAAAGAACAAGGATTACACACAATTATTGGTGTTATCGATGCTGAAAACCAAAGTAGTATTGAATTTCACGAAAAATTTGGTTTCAAAACTGTAGGAATCATCAAGGAATCGGGTTATAAATTTGATCGTTGGTTGGATTCGGTTTTTATGCAATTGATTTTACAATAGAATATATTTTCACCAAAAATTGCACAAATTTTCACAAATTGATTGCTGAGAATTTCTGACTGAAGATTTACAAAAGCTAAAGTGAGCTGTATTTAAAGTGTATCTTTGCCTCTTTTACAACTATTATGAGCTTCACTCTTCTTTCATCACCATTACAAGGATTTACTGATTTTCGTTTTCGAAATGCCCAAAACAAACTTTTTGGAGGAATCGACACTTTTTATTCTCCTTATATTCGGTTGAACGGAAAACTGGTTATAAAACCTTCGTATGAACGAGATTTACTTCCTGAAAACAATGACACTTTAGAAGTAATTCCGCAAGTGATTACTAATGATGCTGATGAATTTATTTTTGTAGCAAAATACGTTCGAGAATTGGGTTACAAAGAATTGAATTGGAATTTAGGTTGTCCGTATCCAATGGTTACTAAATCTGGAATGGGTTCGGGTTTGATTAGTCAACCCGAAAAAATCAATCATATTCTGGAAAGAGCGCACAATGAAACGGATATTCTCGTTTCGATGAAAATGCGTTTGGGTTATGAAAACAGTGAAGAAATTCTAGATGTTTTGCCTATTTTAGATACTTATCCTCTTAAAAATATTGCCATTCACGCCAGAATTGGAAAACAATTGTATAAAGGCGGGGTTAATCTGGATGCTTTCCAACTTTGTGTAGACAATACGAAACACAAATTGTATTACAATGGCGATATTACTTCCGTGAAAAAATTTCACGAAATGCAAGAACGTTTCCCAACTGTTGACCATTGGATGATTGGACGAGGATTGATTTCGGATCCTTTCTTACCGAGTATGATTCGAAATAATTCGTTTGAATATCCCAAAAATCGAATGGAGTTATTTAGTGAATTCCACGAAAATTTGTATGCTATTTACAGTGAGTCCTTATCCGGACAAACCCATATTTTATTGAAAATGTATCATTTATGGGAATATTTTGCAGAGAGTTTTTCTAATCCTCATAAAGTTTTGAAACAAATCAAAAAAGCGCAGAGTATTCGAAATTATGAAGCGGCTGTGGCATCGATTTTCAAAACTGAGAAATAGTTTTATAATTTCATTAAATTATTTTTTTTATCCGTCACTTCGAGTGTTTTTCAATAGTAATGTGACAGCTTTACTATTGAAAAATGTATCGAGAAGCCTATACGATTTTGTGTTCTCAATACATTTTATTAAAAAAGCTTTCGCATTTTTAATAAAACACTCGAACTGACGAAATTAGATTGGAATATTACTACTTTTTAAAAAGAATTTTTAGCATACTTGGCAATACGATTAATAACAAAGGCATAGCGATAACAAATCCACCAATTACAGCAATAGCAAGTGGTTGGTGCAATTCGGAACCTGTTCCAATGCCAATGGCTAAAGGCAACAATGCAATAATTGCCCCAATAGCTGTCATTAGTTTTGGACGCAATCGAGTGGAAATGGAATAAATTAAAGATTGATCTACATCTTCTTTAATTTTCAAAGTTTCTTTGAATTGCAGAAAAGTAAATATGGCATTTTCACTGATTATACCAACAATCATTATGATGCCCGTATAACTTCCTACATTGAGTGGTGTGTGGGTGATAAACAATAATAAATAACTCCCCGATATACCTAAAACCGAAATTAAAATAATGAGTAAAGCCACTCGAATATCTCGGAATAAAAACAAAATCACACCAAAAACCAATAAAGAAGCCGCTAATAATATCAATAATAATTCCTTAAACGATTGCTGTTGGTCTTTGTAAGCACCTCCATATTCAACATAGTAGCCACTTGGCAAATGAATGTTTGTTTTCACCTCTTGTTGAATCTCTGTCATTACTGTTCCAAGATCACGATTATCCAATCGACCAGTAACCACACACATCATTTGAAGGTTTTCTCGCTCGATTTCAGCAGCTCCTTTTTCGATCGTGATTTTGACTAAATTGGTTATTGGAATCTGATTTCCATTGGGTAAAAAGATTTTTAATTGATTCAAGTCGTTAATACCCAATTGATATTTATTGTTGTATATCATTCGAATTGGCGTTGTTTTCTCTCTTTCGATGATGCTGCCAATCGTATTTCCTTCCAAAGCGGTTTGCATTTGAAATTGTAAATCTACTGGTGTAATTCCATATTGCGCTAATTGAACATAATTAGGCGCAACAGAAACGGATGGTCCTGTGATAACAATTCCGTCAAAAACATCCGCAGTTCCTTTTATATTTTCAACTACATTAGAAACGCTTTTGGCTATTTTTTGTAATTCTTTTTGATTGTTTCCATAAATTTTGACTTCTATTGGAGAAACTGAACTCATTAAATCGCCCAACATATCGCCAATTACTTGTCCAAAATCAATTCGCAGCGCCGGTTGTGTCGCTTCTACTTTTTTTCTAATTTCATCAATAACATCATTACTCGATTTGCTTCGCTCTTTTTTTAATTGAATTAAGTAATCTCCACGGTTGGGTTCGGTAATAAAGAAACCCATTTGTGTTCCTGTTCTTCGGCTGTAAGTGGCAACTTCTGGAACTTTTACAATGATTTTCTCAACTTCTTTCAACATTCTATCGGTTTCATCTAATGATGTTCCGGGTGGAGATTCATAATCTAAAACAATACTTCCTTCATCCATTTCGGGTAAAAACCCTGTTTCTAAATGTGGTAACACTATAAAAACAGAAATTATCAAAAGGATACAGAAACCAATACTTAGCAATGGTCTTTTAATGAAATAAGCTACCCAAGCTTGTGTTTTTACTTCGTGAGTTTCGGTATTAATTCTAGTAGCACTATTATTTTTGGTTAATACTAAATACACGACAGGAAGTAGCAACCAAGTAACCAAAAAAGAACAAATAAGCGTAATAATCATCGTATCGGTTAGCACTTTAAAATAAGAACCTGCTACTCCACTCATTAAAACAAACGGAATAAAAATAACAATGGTACTCAAGGACGACCCTACCATTGCTGGAAATAAGTATTGTATGGCTTTTTGCAACAGCATTACTGTTGGTTCCTCTGGATGTTCTTCGTGTGTGCGATGAATTTGCTCCACAACCACAATTGCATCGTCAATTATTAAACCTAAAGCGGCGGCAATCGCCCCTAAAGTCATAATATTAAATGTTTGTCCAGTTAGGTATAAAACAATTAATGTTAATCCTAATGTTATAGGAATAACAATGAGTAACGTAGCACTTGCTTTGACCGATTTTAAGAATAAAACAGCAACTATTATTGCCAATAGCAAACCGACTAACAAACTATCTCTAACACTTTTTACGGAGTCATTTACAAAATCAGCTTGTTCATAATACGGTTTAATGGTAATTCCATTGGGAAGTATTTTTTTTAATTCTTCCACCTTCAAATTCATATCATCAGAAACGGTAATCAAATTAGCATCGGGTTGTTTTATTACGGCAACCAATACACTTTCTCGTCCATTAGCATTGACTTTGATGTATTCTTTAGCTTCTCTAATTTGAACTGTAGCAATGTTTTTTAGGGTAATAATTCCTTTGCCATTATCACTAATTACTACGTTTTCAAGATCCTCTTTGGTATTGACTTGTGCATTTAAAACAGTCAAATATAAATACCTATAATCGGCCAAATAACCATTGGATTTGATGAAATTAGTCGCACTCAAAGCCTGACTAATGGTGGTTGGGGTTATCCCAAGTGCACTCATTTTTGCAGCATCTAATGACAGCCAGTATTCTTTTTCTTTTCCGCCAATAATTCGAACTTCGCTCACACCATCCACTTGAGATAAGAATGGTTTAATAGTATAATTGGCAATTTTTTTGATCGCAATAGCCGATTTTCCTTTCCCTTCGATAGAATATCCAATTACGGGAAGTATCGACGGATTCATCTTTTCGACCGTAATATTACAATCTGTCGGAAGGCTATTTTTGATTTGATTAATTTTAGCTTCGATTCTGGTTTTACTCAAATCGATATCGGCTTTCCAATTTATAAATGCCGAAATTTCACAACTTCCACGACTTGTTGTGCTTCTAACGATTTTTACATCTTGAACTTGTTTGACTGCATTCTCCAAAGGTTTTGTTACCGAAATCATCATTTTGTCTATGGGTTGTTGACCAGCATCAGCTATGATTTTTATTTTCGGAAAGGTGATTTCAGGAAACAAACTGGTTTGCATTTTGGAATAGGTAAAAAATCCTCCCAAAATAATTAGAAAAATAATAGTACTTAGACCGTGTTTGTGTTTGACAAAAAAGTTGTTCATTGCCTATTTTTTATTGACTTTTACTTTTATCGTATCCGACACTCCATAATTTCCAGTAAGTAAAATCTGGTCGCTTTCCTTTAAAACAGGTGATAAAATTTCAATTCGATCATCAGAAGAAATTCCTTTTGTAATTGGAATTTTTACAGCAGTATTTTTGTTTATCATTTTCATAATCCAAAATTCGGTTTCGGTTTCATCGCTCAAAACGGCTGATTTTGGTAATGAAATCGTTTTGGGTTTTGCATTTTTATAAATTCGAACTTTAACAATCAAATTTTCGGGAATATCGTTTTTGTCACATTTCAAAAATACATTTTGCGTTTGCGAAGCTATATCAACTGAAGACATAAACTTTTGAACTGTTGCTTTTGTAGTTGTTCCATCGGGTAAAAAAGCCGTAAGTTGTTGATTTGGTTTTACAAATTGTTTGAACTCATAAGGTAAACTCAATACAATCCCAAAACTATTCACATCATTAACAGTCGCCAACTGCTCTCCGTCCTGAACATAATCGCCATTTTGTACATTTATCCCCGTAATAAAGCCGTTAACAACAGCATTTATTTTTATTGGACTACCAAAATTCAGATTTGGATCTATTTTATTAATCGAATTACCAAGCACTTTGGCTTCTCTAGTTTGGAGTGTAAATACCGTTTTTCCTGCTGTTACATAATCGTTATTTTGAACTGTAACACTTTTCAGATAACCCGTAGCATTGGATTTAATAACATTTTTCACTAAGAATGTAGCAGTCGCATTCAAATCGACAAAACTGTTCATACCAGTGGTATCAATGGAAGTTAAAGTCACTGGAACTGAAGCGTCAACCTCGGCTTCAACAGTTGCTTTTTTACAAGAAATTAAAACAAAAAGTGAGAATAGAATACTGATTTTCTTCATATAGAATTAATTTTTACTCCAATAATTAATTTCGTTAATAATTTGAAGTTTACTACTATTATTTTGTGAAATAGTATTATTGAGGGTTATCAAATTTCCGATGGCAATCACATAATCTGTAATTTGCACATCGCCGGTGAGCAACAGTTTTTTATAGGCATCAACCAAAGTATTCGTAATAACTAATTGCGAATGCAACTGTTTTTCGAGAGCTGAAAATTGATTTAATTTTTGATGCAACATTTGTAATTGTTGATTATATTGCCTTTTAAAAGCACCCTTATAAGCTAAATTTGTATTGCTACTCTCCTCATTTTTTTGATGTAACAATTTGCGTTGACCACCATCATAAATAGGAATTGACATTCCAAGACCCACACTAACTCCAAAGTTTTTATAAGGTGAAACTGCAAAGCTAGAAATATAGCCTGCATCTGCCAGTAAAGATAGCTGTGGTTTATATTTGAAATCAATTAATTTATTTTGAATTTGAATTTTCAAACTATCCATTTCAAATTGTTTTAGAAAAATACTCTTGTCGTTTTTTTGAATCGGTTCTAAAGCAATAATAGGCTTTTTGAGAATAACATTTGTTGTATCCACTTCGCCCGAAAGATAATTGAGCAAAGACAAATCGTTTTGATATTGCTGATGGTATTGCAAAACAGTAAATTCTTGTTGCTTTGCGGTGGAAGAAAACAACAAATAATCAGTTTGTTTGTAAACAGAATTTTGCGTTAATTTTTTTAGAATACTAGTTTCCTTTTTTAATAAATCTTCAATTTTTGAATTGTAATTTATCTGTTCTAAACTCCCAGATGCAGAGATATATTGAGCTATGATTGCTTTATCTAAATCCTTTAAAGCTACTTTTTTATTCAAAATCAAAGCCTCTTTGATGAGCCTATAACTATCTGCTTGCGAATTAATAGCACTCTGGCTAACAATTTTTTTGTTCACTCCTACCAATCCTGAAACTACGTGACCATTAGTAACTACATTATCATAGCCAATACCATTAATTACTGGCGCATAATTGGCTGATATATTACCGGTTAGTTGTGGTTTATTGCTCGCTCGAAACAATAAGCTATCTAATTTACTGACATTAATTTGATTCTTTAAATCCGTTAGTAATGGCGCATTGTTTTGTGCTTTTTGCAAGAAATAATTCAAATCTTTTTCTTGAGAATAAGATATGGAAAAGCAAATAAGAACAAAGAAACAAATTCTATATTTCATTCGAAAAATGATTATCTAAATTTTAGAAACTATTTATTTACGTTCCACTGCTAAAATAGTAAAACTATTTGGTTTTAAACCAGCTCTTGGTTTCGGATTTTCTGTAGTCGGTTCTGGTTTTGCACCAAATTCTGCCGTGGACAAATATAAAGTACTAGTTGTTGGATTTATCGCAATGGTTCTAGCTCCTTTTTGGGTAACAATAGTTTGAACCACTGCGTATTTTTTGTTGCTAACATCTTTTACCGCCGTGATCGTTCCTTCTCCATTGGAACTGAAAATCATTTTATTTTTGGCATCAAAAGCAACACCATCGCAACCATCGCCAATAGGCAAAGTTTGAATAATTTTACCGGTTGTAGCATCAATAATTATCATCTTTTTATTGCTACAAACGGAGAATAAAACATTCTTTTGAACGTCTAAAGCCAATCCCGAAGGTTCTTCGCCTGGAGCAATTGACCAAGTGTTAATTACTTCAAGTGTTTTAGTATCTATAGTTTTAATTTCGCTTTTATTTTCGATGTTTACATAAATTAAACCTTTATTATTCGTAACCGAAAACTCAGGATTACCGTCTAATGGAATTGTTTTTAGAATTTTACTGGTATTGCCATCAATTACAGTTGCATCATTGCTTTTTGCATTAAACACAAATACATAATGCGAAAATTGATCGTATAAAATAGCATCTGGTTTTTGTCCTTCAATTTTTATTTTTTCAATAAATTCAAAGGTTTTCAGGTTGATAACCGTAACCGAATTGTCTTTTCCATTACTGATAAAAGCTTTGTTCAAATCGTTAGCAATCGCTATTCCGTGAACTCCTTTTGTATCTGGAATTGTTGCAATTAGTTTGTCAGTTTTTAAATCGACAACATTCACAACACTGCCGTGAGAAACAAACAAATGCTGATTAACATTATCCACCGAAAGATAATCCCAGCCTTCGTCACCAGGAATATTTATTTTTTTGGAGACACTATACGTTTGACTATAACTGTTATAAGCAGAAACCATAATTAAAACCAACAATAACATTTTTTTCATTTCTAATCTTTTAAATGGAAATTTTATTTATTCTTTTGACACAAATATTAAATTTAAGGATCTGGAAAATAAAATATTTAATTAATTTAAAAAAGAGTTGGATACAAAACCCAACTCTACATTGATAATTAATTTGTTTAAAAAGCAAAATTACTCTTTTATAGAAGTACCATCTTCTTTAAAAGCGAGACTTTTATGCTTCATACCTTTTTTTAAGTCTACTTCATAAAAAGTTCCGTGTTTTGAACTTTCTGTTTTGTCAGCTTCAGCAATTTTCCAATCGTAAAATTTAGATTTCACTGCTGTTAAAACTGATTTTGGTAAATCAGCAACTTTAATTTCTCTTTCTGTTTCAACCCAATTTCCATCTTCTGAAAAATTGGCAGAAATCTTGTTTCCGTCAAATGTAAATTCGGCCTCCCATTCTTTTGGACCTTCCACTCCCCAACTTATTTTTGTTGCAGTTGGAAATTTTTTGGCGAAAGCCTTTGTAACGGCTGCAGGTGGAGTGGCTGCAAATGCACAACTACTAATAAATGCAATTGACAAAATCATTAATAATTTTTTCATTTCTTTTACTTTAAAAGTTATTTGTAAATAATTTTACAGTACAAATATTAGATGCAATTCTATTTTAATTCTATCTTAAATTAGTAGTATATCAGTTTTTTTCATTTTGTAATGAAATACTAAATTGATGTTTTCCCAAAACATAAGAGTACTTTAACTTCAAGCCACTTACTTCTACAATTTCTTTTACAATTGACAATCCTAAGCCTAAAGATTGGTTTGAAGTGCTATCTTTTTGAAATCTTTCAAAAAGGTTGGAATCTATTGGTTTATCAAGACCTGTATTGGAAATTGTAATTTTATTATCTTCAATAAAAATTTCGATTGTACCGTTTTTAATATTGTATCTAATCGCATTTTGGATTAAATTACTAATTAGAATTAAACCCAAATCTGGATTCATTTGAACCCAAAAATCAGCTTCACAGTTTATTTTTACATCTAAATTAGTAGCTTCAATATGTTCTTCAAAAAGGGTTACAGAATTATTTATTATTCTTTCAAATGATATTTTTTCAATTTCATTAAATTGTAAGTTACCGATTTTGGTTAATAGCAAAAGTGATTTATTAATTCGGATTAATTTTGAACAAGCATCATCAATAGTAGTAATTAGATTAAGTTCCGTTTCTTTTAAATTTGAAGACTGAATCAGCAAATCAATTTTTGATTTTATAACGGCTAATGGCGTTTGAATTTCGTGAGATGCATTTTCGGTAAATTTCTTTTGACTGTTATAGTCAACAATCATTTTGTTCATCATCAAACCCAATGATAGATTCAGATCAGCAAATTCCTTGACTGATGATTTTTTAAATTCGATAGTGTTTTTTTCGCTTGCTTTAAATGTTTTCAATGAATTTAAAGTAACATAAAATGGTTTCCACAGTGTTTTGGAAACCCAAAAATTAATGAGTAATGATATTAAAAACAAAGAAAAAAGAATAAGAATCAGTAAATAAAGAATACCTTCTAATAATTCGTCAAACTCAATAGTTGGAGTCCATAATTTCAATTGATAAGAATTATTTCCAGAATTTATAAGAGACGAAATCATTCTATTGGGTGCCAGTTCATTTTCTTTTGTATCAAAAATTAAAGTGTCTTTAAAAATTGTCTTTAAACCATTTTCATACACTTTCTTATTAGTTTTAATTATTTGAGCTTCACCATTTTTATTAATGAAGTTTAAGGCAAGAGTATCCTTTTTAATCAGATATTTTTGGATAACATTTTTACGATTTAGCAGAAGTTCATTATTGCTGTCCCTCACTTCAATTGTAATCAAATAATAACAAATAAACCCCGATAGTATTAATACCGGAATACTAAATAGCAAATAATAAAAGCTAGTTTTTACTAATAATTTCATTCGTTTGTTTTAAAATTATACCCAATTCCATAAATGGTATGAAGATAATCCTCACAGTTTTTTTCTAACAGCTTTTTTCGTAAATTTTTCACATGATTGTAGATAAAATCAAAGTTGTCTAATCGGTCGGAATTATCTCCCCAAAGATGTTCTGACAAAGCGCCTTTGCTCACTACCCGATTTTTATTGGCTATAAAATAGAGCAATAAATCATATTCTTTTGTGGTTAAAATCAGTTCCTTATTATGTACTAAAACACGTCTTTCGTCGGGTAAAATTTTAATTTCATTGATGGTAATTTCCAAGTTTCCATCAAAACTTTTTCTTCGGATTAAGGCTTTAATTCGGGAATTGAGTTCTGATAAATGAAACGGTTTTGGCAAATAATCATCTGCTCCACTATCAAGACCAAATATTTTATCATCGAGAGCGTTTTTGGCAGAAATAATTATAATTCCAGCTTTGGATTTTTTATTTTTAATTTCTTTTATCAAATCCAATCCAGAACCAAGAGGCAATGTAATATCGACTAAAATACAATCATAATCATAAATTGTTATTTTGTCTAATGCCTTTCTAAAATCGGAAGCCACTTCAATAACATTACCTTCCATTTCAAGGTATTGTTGCATACTTTTCTGCAATTCGATTTCGTCTTCGATTAGTAGAATCTTCATTTTAATGAATTATAATTGAAAATAATAGGTATAAAAGTAAACCTTAATTCTATTGGAATTCTGTTTTATGACCAAAAAAAAGAGCTTGCAAAGCAAACTCTTTTTAAATGTTTCTATAAGTTTCCCACTTTTGAAACCGTGAACTGTATTTCTAATAATTATGCCTTAATCCAAGCCATAACTTCTGGATCTGTAGGTAATGTTCGTGGAGAAATCACTTTTACTAATTCTCCTTTTTCGTTTAACAGATATTTTTGGAAATTCCATTCTACTTGGCTGTCTTTCAAACCATTTTTAGATTTTTGAGTCAAAAATTGATAAACAGCGCACATATCATCCCCTTTAACTGAAACTTTATCCATCATTGGAAAAGTTACTCCATAATTTAATTGGCAAAAAGTAGCAATTTCTTGATTGGTTCCTGGTTCTTGACCCGCAAAATTATTGGCAGGAAAGCCTACAATTACTAAACCTTTTGAAGCAAATTGTTTGTACAATGCTTCTAAATCCTTGTACTGCGGAGTGTTTCCACATTTGGATGCTGTGTTGACAATCATAATCTTTTTGCCTTTTAGTTTGGCAAAATCGAATGTTTTACCCGATAAATCTTTGACTTTGAACTGGTAAATGCTTTGTTTTTCCATAGCTTTTATACTCTGTTTACTTTGGCTTTGACACGAAATACTTAGGAGAAAAAACATTCCGAGAGCAATACTAAATAGGTTTTTCATTGGTTTAAAGTTTTTTATAAAATTAGTTAAAATGATTTCTTAATGACTAAAACAATTCCTAAATTTTTGATAATATTAAATAAAACAAAATAACAGCAGCTTTTACATTTAAGAAAAGCCACTGTTATTTAACAAAAAACAAAATTAACCAATCACTAATTGTGGAATCAATTCAATGCTATGTACGAGAATAAAAGTCTTCTGGTTTCAAACAAAAATAATTTTTATTTACAAGTACCATTTAGGAACAAAAATGAAACAGATTAAAAAAACACTATATTTATAAAACCAAAAACAGATTACTATCGTATATAGTAGTAACAAAAAACAAAAACAAAATGACACAAGAAGAATTAATTCCGTTAATCCTCAAAAAGGATGAACGGGCATTTACAGTGATGTATGATATGTATTCTAAAAGTTTATTTTCGGTAATATCCAATCTTGTAAAAGAAACAGAAGAAGCCGAAGATATTTTGCAAGAAGTATTCGTAAAAATTTGGAAGAGCATCGAAGGCTATTCTGAAAGTAAAGGCCGATTTTATACTTGGATTTTAAATATTGCGCGAAATACAGCTATAGATAAATTAAGGTCTAAAGGATATAATAACAGTCAAAAAAACCTTTCTTCCGATAGTTTCGTACATCTATTAGACGACAGCAATAAACTAACCAACAGAATTGATACTATTGGAATTCTTGAATTTGTAAAAAAATTAAAACCAAAGTGTATTGAAATTATAGAATTACTATTTTTTCAAGGATATACACAACAAGAAGCATCTGATGAATTATCAATTCCGCTGGGGACTATTAAAACAAATAATAGAAATTGTATAAATGATTTAAGAACTTATTTAAAAGTATAATGGATACAAAACAATATATAGACACCGGAATTTTAGAACTTTATGTTTACGGTTTGCTATCGGAATCCGAAAATATAGAAGTGGGTCAACTAGCAAAAAAACATGTAGAAATTCAAAATGAAATTCTTTCAATTGAAAAGGCAATTGTGAATTTATCGACCAGTTTTTCTCCGTTTTTATCAGCCAAAAATTTTGAGGAAATCAAAACTAAATTAGAATTGAAACATTCGAAAGTAATTGAACTGAAACCGAAAAATAATAGCTACCAATATATAGGTTGGGCAGCGGCATTTTTGCTTTTTGCAGGGATAGCTTATCAATATTTGCAACTATCTGAAACTAAAAACTTAGTCGCTACTACAGAAAAAGAAAAAACAATTCTGCAAAAAAATGTGATCGATTTAAAACTTAAAAATCAGCAAACATACTCTGCTTTAGCTGTAGTTCGCGATACAAAAAATACGGTAATCACCCTTGGTGGTCAACCGGTTTCGCCAAAATCATCTGCCAAAATTTATTGGAACAAAGAAACCGAAGTGGTTTATGTTGATGCAAGTGGATTGCCAGAACCTCCTGAGGGAAAAGTTTATCAAATTTGGTCTTTAAAATTACTACCACAATTAACCCCAACCAGTATTGGATTATTATCTGAATTTTCAGCTAATAAAGAAAAGATTTTTGCTGTTGACAAAACAAATGGTGCAGAAGCATTTGGTATCACATTAGAACCAGCTGGCGGAAGCAAATCGCCTACAATGGAACAATTATACACTTTAGGAAAAGTGTAAGTTGATAATTTTCTAATAAAAAAAACTTCCAATCTATAAAATTGGAAGTTTTTTTATGGGAATAAAACCCTATTTACTAGAATTCTTCTTGTAATATTTTCTATATTTTGGGTAGGTAACGGCACCAAATAATGTAATTGTTCCAAGTGAATACCAAATCCAATTTAACGAATGTGCTTCGCCACTGGCATAGGAATGCAAACCTACTAGGTGGAAATTGACTCCATAATAAGTAAATAATATGGATACAAAAGCAAAAACACTCATTAAATTAAAAATCCATTTTCCTCTTAGAGCTGGAACAAAACGGGCGTGAATCACAAAAGCATAAACCATAATACTGATTAATGCCCAAGTTTCTTTTGGATCCCATCCCCAGTAACGTCCCCAACTTTCGTTGGCCCATTGACCACCAAGGAAATTTCCAATGGTTAGCATTATCAAACCTATAGTTAATGCCATTTCGTTGATATAGGTTATTTCTTTGATGTTCAGTAGCATTTTTGGTCTGTTCTTTTCGTTGGTAAACAAGATCAACAGTAAGGAAACAATTCCTAGAATCATTCCCAAAGCAAATGGTCCGTAACTTGCTACAATAATTGCCACGTGAATCATCAACCAATAGGAATTCAGAACCGGTTGCAAGTTGCCAATTTCTGGATCAATCCAGTTCATATAAGCCGCAGACAAAATCATTGATGCCACAAATGCAGAGGAAGCCACAGTTAATTTTGATTTTCGGTCGAATGCCAATCCAAAAAACATAGTTGCCCAAGCGACATAAATAATAGATTCATAAGCATTACTCCAAGGTGCGTGACCCGAAATATACCAGCGAGCCATTAATGCAAAAGTATGTAATGCGAATAGTAATCCTATAATAACGTGCATCGTATTGACAGCATAATTCAAAAATTTTCTTTCTTTAAAAATTTTCAAAATAGTAAAAAGTAGCATTGCAATGGCAGCATATAAATACCAAAAAGGTAGTTTCTGGAAAACATCATACTTGTTATACAAAACCTCCGAAGTGATTTTTTGATCGCTTGGCAACACTTTGCTACCATATTTTTTTTGGAAACCTTCTATACTTGCTAACAATCCATCTGCTTTGCTGTAATCTTTGGAAAGAGATGCTTCCTCTAAAGATGTAAAATACATTTGCAGAATATTTTGTGTGTAGGTTGCCGCCATACCTTTCATTCCAGCATTAATTAATTCAGGATAGGAAACCCATTTATTATTTGGATCATTAGGGATTGGAAAAATTTTCAGGATACTTCCACTCAAAGCCGATTCCATTAAATTCACTTTTTTATCGGTTTCGATAAAATCTTTTTCAAATTGGTTTGGATTTGCTGCCTGGTAAGCTGCATCCAAATAAGGAGTCAATTTATAATTTCCAGTTTTGTCGAAAAAGTCAATAAAGGACGCATATTTTTGTTCAGCATTGATTCCAATAATCTTACGAATGCTATCGTTTCCAGCCTTGATATAAATCAAAGGAACTTGAATCCAAATATTTCCTCCTTGAGTCATGGACAAAAAGACTTGGTCAGAATTCATTCCTTTGTACTCATTTTGATGACTCACTTTTCGCAATAATTCAGATGAGAATGTGTTAATAGGTTTCATTCTACCTCCTGCATCTTGAACAATTAATCGTCCAAATTTGGCTGCATGTTCTTCCGACACTTGTCGTTTTTCCAAGATTGAATCTAACTGTTTTTGTGATAAAAACTGCGCTCCACTATGTTGGGCAAAAGCACCAAAACTAATAAACAGAAGCAAAATCAGTGTCAAATTTTCTTTCTTGATTTTTACTACTTCCAGTTTTCGTTTTAGATCAGCAAAGCGAGAATGTTTGGTAAACATAATAGACATCAAAGCAAAAAATAACATAAAATATCCTGCATAAGTTATAAAAGTTCCCCAATAATCGTGGCTTACCGATAAAACAGTTCCCTTTTCATCTTGATCGAACGAAGATTGAAAAAATCGATATCCGCCATAATCCAAAATATGATTCATAAAAATTCGGGCATCA
>JBBQSZ010000061.1:0-20470 GCA_038234745.1 Flavobacteriales bacterium
GCCGATTCACTAGATGATTTGGGTAAATCTAATATTAAGGGAATAAATCTCAAATACAAGCCTTCCCAAAAAATGAAAAAAAGTCTCAAAGATTTGACTTATAAAAGGATACGATAGCTCAAGAATGTTGGGTTTTCATGCGAGTGATTTACTGTTTATACTTACTTATAATTCTTCGTTATAGAAAAAAGATTTGGTTAATAAATATTTATAAAACACACTTCCTTAACGGAAAACCGTAAACTAATTAAATTCTAATTGTTTACATTTGGAAAATATTCTTTTACTCTTGTTCAAAGTGGTAAAAAAAATAGTTTTATGAAACAGTTTTGCACGATCGTCCTTCTTTCTTTTTTTATAATTTCTCCTTATCAATTATTTGCTAAAAATAATGACAGTTGTTTAAGTATTGAGAATGCAGTAGCTCCGCCTACAGCTGTCATTTCTGGAGATGCAACTGTTTGTCAGAATGCTGCAAGTCCTGTGATTACTTTTACAGGTAGCGGGGGAACGGCACCTTATACTTTTACTTATAGGATAGGAACTGGGCCAAATGTTACTATTATTTCAACTGGCAACACGGCTACTGTTAATGTGTCGACTGTAACAGCAGGAACATTTATTTATACTTTAGAAAATGTTTCTGAGGGATCAAATACTCCGATAGTAGTAACAGGTCAAACAGCAACTGTTATTGTTAATTCGTTGCCAAGTGTAGATTTTACTTTTATAAATAGTCAATGTTCAGGAACTGCAGTTCAATTTTCTACATCAAGTCCTGGTAATTCTTATACTTGGAATTTTGGAGATTCAACAACTTCAACCCAAAAAAATCCTTCTCATACATTTAATTCATTGGGTTGTGGAACTACCACTTTCAATGTAACCTTAACAATAACAGATTCAAGTGGCTGTTCAAATTCAAAAACTCAAATTATTACAATACAACAGCAACCTGATATTAATTTTGAAGATGTAAATAATCCATTCAATCAATTTAGTAATTGTACTAATACATCGTCTAATTTTTCCTATACTTTAACTGTTGGAAATTTTTCTGCTTCAACTTGTATTACTTCATACGCTGTAAATTGGGGAGATGGTATTTCAGAAAATAATATTAGTTTTCCTAAAACACATACCTATTCGCAACCAGGTGTTTATAATATGACTTTTAGCGCATTAGGGAATGGATGTGCTAGTTCTAAAACTTATATTGTAAAAAACATTTCAAATCCTTCTGGAGGAATTCTTAATCCTGGAGGTACCACTGATATGTGCATTCCGACTCCTATCATTCAATACACAATAGGAAATTGGGCTACAAATTCACCTGGAACAACCTATGCGATTGATTTCGGTGATGGATCTCCTATTTTAAATCTGAAGCAGGACGATATGATTAAAACTTCATTTTATATTTCAGCAAATCCAGCGTCTTCTGCAAATTATCCAGTTCCTTATTCTTATAATTCTAGCAGTTGCTCTACTACTAATAAGGAATTTACAATAAAACTAATTGTTACAAATGCTTGTAAATCTACCAGTGGAACTGTTGTAGGAGGAAATACTTTATCAAAACCAAATGCTAATTTTACAGTTCAAAATTTTGGATGCGTTAATACTAATATTTTATTTACTAATACAACTGTTTCGGGATATGGTCAAAATTGTGATCAAAATGCAATTTATAAATGGAATTTTGGAGATGGAACGCCTATTGTTACAACTTCACTTTCTCCTCCACAAAATATCAATCACATCTATACAAATTCAGGAACCTATACTGTAACTTTAACGGTTCAAAATTTTTGTGGGACAACTACAAAAACACAACAAATCTGCATTGAATCCGCCCCAGTTCCTCAATTTTCTTTAAACCCAAATTCAGGTTGTGCGCCTTTAGCAGTAACAACTAACAATACAACAATAGAAACAAACTCTTGTGCACCACCTACTTATTTATGGACGGTTTCATATACTTCTGGTTATTGTGGAACTGGAGTAGTTTCAATTCCAAATCAAACTACAAAAAACGCATCGTATAATTTTACAGTGCCTGGAACTTATTCAATTAAGTTGACTGCAACCAATTCATGTGGTTCTATAATTTCAGCGGCTCAGACAGTAATCGTCAAACAACCGCCAACAGTTACAATAAATCCTATTGCTAGTCTTTGTCAAACTTTACCAAATACGACAATAAATCCAACGGCAAGTGTAGGTAATTGCGGCACGCAAGCACTAACTTATCAATGGGGTTTTCCGGGGGGAATACCAACATTTTCGGCAAATGCAATTCCGGGAGCTATTTCGTATAGTTCGGCAGGAACTTATGATGTCTTCTTAACTGTAACGAATGAATGTGGCGCTACAGCAGCTATTAAACAAACTTTTACCATTTCTTCATCGCCAACAGTTGATGTGATTCCAAATCAAGCAAAATGTAAAGGACAGCAATCCGACGCAATTGTTTTTACAGGAACTCTTGCAAGTACAATTTATAACTGGACAAATAATAATACAGCTATAGGACTTGCTGCATCGGGAACTGGGAATATAAATCCGTTTGTTTTGAATAATCCTGGCACAAGTGTTCAAACTGCAACTATTACTGTAACGCCAACAATAAATGGTTGTTCTGGCGCTTCCAAAAGTTTTACGATAACGGTTAATTCATCACCAGCTTTGCCAGGAGTAAGTCCAGTTTCTTATTGTCAAAATGCTACAGCAAATATTTTAACAGCTACTTTTTTGCCTAATCACACCTTAAATTGGTACACGGTTGCAACAGGAGGAACACCATTGGCAGGAGCACCAACACCAAGTACTGCAACTGTTGGTACAGTAACCTACTATGTCAGTCAAACTAATTCTACTTCAGGTTGCGAAGGAGCGAGAGCTTCAATATTAGTAACAGTTAACTCATTACCAACTGTAACAGTAAATAGTCCTGTAGTTTGTTCGGGATTATCAGCAACTGTAATAGCCACTCCCGGAATCGCAGGTACTTATTCGTATGTTTGGACTGTTCCTGCAGGATTTACAAACCCAGGAAGTGTAGCAAGTTTTTCTACAACTGTAGCGGGAACTTATAGCGTCATTATAACCAATACAGGAACAAGTTGTGTAAGTTCAAGTGCTTCGGGAACAGTTATGGCAAACGCTTTGCCTAATTTAGTAATCACAAATCCTGCTGCAGTTTGCAGCCCTTTGACTGTTGATTTAACAAGTCCAAGTATAACAACAGGTTCAGATTCGGGATTAACATTTTCGTATTGGAAAGATAATGCTGCGACAATAGTATTAAGTAATCCGAATTCAATTTCAACTAGTGGAACTTATTATATAAAAGGATTGAATTCTAATGGTTGTACCTTGACAAAATCAGTAGTAGTGACGGTTAATACTACGCCAACAATTACTGCAATATCGAATATCATTAAATGCAACAATCAACCGAGTGGAGCTATTAATTTCACTAGTTCTGTTGTAGGTACTACGTTTAGTTGGACAAATGATACACCATCAATAGGATTAGCAGCTTCTGGAACTGGAAATATAGCGAGTTTTGCAACTGTTAATACAGGTACAACTCCTGTAATTGCAACTGTAACAGTGACCCCTACCGCAAATGGTTGTACGGGTGCCAATCTAGTTTTTACCATTACTGTGAATCCAGTTCCAACGGTAAACCAACCTTTAGACCAAGAAATTTGTAATGGTTTGCCAACGACAGCTATTTCTTTTGCTGGAAATATTCCAAGTACAATTTATAGTTGGACTAATGATAAACCCACCATTGGATTAGGCGCAAGCGGAACTGGTGATATAGCTTCTTTTACAGCAATTAATGCTACTTCATCTCCATTAATTGCCACAATAACTGTAACGCCATCCATCAATGGTTGTTCTGGAACGCCTAAAACTTTTACAATTACGGTAAATCCATCACCAGCAATTACTTTTTCGCCAAGTCCTCAGACTATTTGTTCAGGAGGAAATTCAGCATCGGTAACATTAAACAGTACAACTTCTGGAGTTACATTTGGATGGACAACCACACAGCCAGCCGGAATAAGTGAAACTATAGCTACTTCGGGATCCAATACTATTCCAGTACAAACTTTGACTAATACTACAAATGCTGACATCGCTATTGTATATAATGCCACAGCAACTGTTGCAGGCGGCGCAGCTTGTTTGGGAGCTATTTATAATTATACAATAATGGTAAAACCAAAGCCAAGCATAACGACTCCATTGGCTCAAACTATTTGTAGCAATTCGGCATTTTCAATTACACCGCTTGATGGTTCGGGAAATATAGTTCCAATAGGAACAGTTTACACTTGGACTGCAGCGGCAATTAGTCCAGCAGGTGCCATTACGGGAGCCATTGCACAAAACACACCGCAATCTTCTATTGGTCAAACGCTAGTTAATGGTACCGATCAAACGGCTACTGCAACTTATATGGTAACTCCAAAGTCAGGAACTTGTTCAGGAACGCCATTTCCCGCGGTGATAACGGTTAATCCATCGCCTAAAGTTGTTTTTTCAGGATTGAATCAGAAAATCTGTTCCGGTAGCGATTCCTCAATAATCAATTTATCAAGTCCCACAACTGGAAGTGTAACCTTTAACTGGACAGCTACAATTCCTGCGGGGATAACTGGAGCAACAGCATCTGGAAGTAACACTATTCCTGTACAGACTTTGATTAATACGACAGCAAATCCTCTAACGGTTATTTATACCGCAACAGCAACTATAACTAATGGAATAGTTTGCCAAGGTCAGCTTTATAATTATAGTATTACTGTAAATCCAGCAATTGTAACTTCTAGTGTTTTATCTAATTTTAATGGTTTTAACGTAAGTGCAGTTGGCGCCAGCGATGGTGCAATTAACGTTACGGTAACTGGCGGTTCGGGCGTTTATACCTATTTATGGTCTGGGCCAAACGGTTTTTCTGCCCTAACACAAGATATTTCATATGTTCCCGCAGGTGCTTATACACTTACCATAAACGACGGACTTTGTAATCCAGTTGTATTGCCATTTACCTTATTGGCTCCAATGCCAATGATTATTCAAGAAGACCTTTCGGCTCATAAGAATGTTTTTTGTAATGGTTATTTAACGGGTGAAATTAAAGTGGATGTTACCCAACAATCCATAGGGCCTTATGACTATGAATTGACTTTGCAAGGCGGAGGAATCGTAGCAAGTAGCATAAATAATGCAGCTGTAAGTTATACTTTTACCGGATTAAAAGCAGGAGTTTATGACATAAAAGTTACTGATGCTAATCGAAGCGTAAAAACAATTCTCGGAGTTATTATTACAGAACCAGCAGGTATTACAGCGTCAATTAGTGCACAAGCCAATGTGTTGTGTTTTGGCGATACTAACGGTTCTGCAACAGTAACAGCCATTGGAGGTAGTGGTGTATTGACTTATTCTTGGAATACAATTCCTGTTCAAACTACTGCAACTGCTACGGGATTGATAGTTGGAACTTACACCGTGACAATTGCCGATGCGAATACGTGTTCCACAACCCGACAAGTTACCATTACTGAGCCACCTATTTTAACTACAACCATAAGTTCTCAAACCAATGTTTTATGTTTTGGTAACAATACGGGAGCGGCTACAGTTAGTGCAAATGGAGGAAAAGCACCTTATACTTTTTCGTGGAATACTTCTCCAGTTATTACAACTCCAACAGCCACTGGGATTGTTGCGGGAACTTATGATGTAACTGTAACGGATGCTAATAATTGTACTAAAGTGCAACAAGTAATTATAACACAACCATCGGGAAGTTTGAGTTCGGCAATATCCAATTCGAATGATGTGAGTTGCTTTGGAGGAAGTAACGGAAGCGCAACAGTTAGTGTTACAAATGGTACTTTGCCTTATACTTATTCTTGGAATACAACGCCAATTCAAACATTGGCAACAGCCACAGGATTAGCTCAAGGAAATTATATAGTTATCGTAACCGATTTTAATGGATGTACAACTTCGTCTTCCATTGCAATTGCACAACCACCCGCAATTTCAACTTCGATTTCGGTACAAACCAATGTGGCTTGTTCAGGAAGTAATAGTGGTTCTGCAACTATTGTTGCCAATGGAGGAACCGCTCCTTATACCTATTCTTGGGATACCAATCCCGTTCAAACGACAGCAACTGGAATCAATTTGGCTATGGGAACGTATAATGTCACTGTTAAAGACGCAAATAATTGTTCTACAATTCAACAAGTAATTATCACCGAACCCAACGGAATAGTCACTTCAATAGCCTCACAAATGAATGTCGATTGCTTTGGAAAAAGTACAGGATCGGCAACAATATCAGCAACTGGCGGAACAGTACCCTTAACTTATTCTTGGAATACAGTAACAGCAAATACATCGCTTACCTCCACAGGATTAGTAGCAGGAACCTATCATTTAACAGTTACAGATGCTAATAATTGTTCTAAAGTTCAAGAAGTAATCATTACAGAACCTGCCGATATTTTAATTACAACCGATTTAGAAAAAGACATTACTTGTTTTGGTAATTCCAATGGTGCAATTCAAATTACAGTAACGGGCGGAACTCCAGCATATACTTATTCTTGGACGAAAAATGGAGTTGCCTTTTCAACAGCCGAAGATTTATCCAATTTAAGTCCGGGAATATATAAAGTTACGGTTTCGGATGCCAATAATTGTGGGCCAAAAACTACTACATTCACTATAACAGAGCCACCTATTTTAGCAGTAAATTTATTAAGTAAAACCGATGTACTTTGCTTTGGAGCTTCAACAGGAGCCATAAATGTCAATGTAGTAGGAGGGACGCATTCGGTTTCTGGATATAATTTTGTTTGGACTGGGCCAAATGGCTTTACAAGTTCGAATCAAAATCTTGCCGCTCTTTTTGCAGGGACATATAACTTAATTATTACTGATAATTCTGGTTGCATCAAAACTCTATCTGTGTCATTAACACAAACTACAGTAATTAGTATCAAGGCAACGACAACCCCAATTATCTGTTATGGAGATAATAATGCTTCGATAACCTTAACCATAACTGGTGGTATAAGTCCTTACACTATTTTGTGGAGCAATTTAGGAACCGGCACTTTTCAGAATAATTTATCGGCAGGTGATTATTTGGCTTCGATTACCGATGCCAACAATTGTGTTACAACAATTACTGTAAATATCCCCGAAGCTCCTATTTTTACCATCAATCCTGTGGTTAAAAACATTAGTTGTTTTGGAGCCAACAATGGTAGTATTAACCTAAATTTAATTGGAGGCATTGCCCCTATAAAATTGACTTGGAGTGATGGTTCTGTTGCTGGAACTACCAGAAATAACTTAAAACCAGGATCCTATACTGTCACTATTGTTGACTCAAAACCTTGTACAATTACCCGAACTTTTGTTATTCTGGAACCCCAATTATTAGTACTTTCGGCCAATCTCACCAATGCTTTTAATTGTGACAATGCTAATAGTGGATCGATAAACCTTTTGGTTTCTGGAGGATCGACTCCTTTTACTTATGCATGGTCTAATGGTGCAACTACAGAAGATTTAGCCAACATTCCCGCAGGAAATTATTTGGTTACAGTAACGGATTTCAACGGATGCTCCAAACAAGCCCAATATAGCATTAACAGACCGCCACCAATTGTACCCGGAGTCATTACCAAAACCGATTTTAATTGCGATACTAAGTATGTGAAGCAAACTTTTGTTGCTCAGGTTTCAGGAGGGGTTCCGCCTTATCAAAATCATTGGTCAAGTGGCACAGTCAGCGGTGCGAATAACGAAATAATGAATACCAATCAGAATGGAACTGTAATTCTGGATGTTACCGATGCCATTGGATGCAAAGCCAATTATACTTTTAATGTCGATGTGCCCATACTTGGAACGCCCTCATTTAATTCCAATTCTTATGCGTATTCTACATTTGGAACGTATTCCGTGAATGATCCCATACAGTTTACAAATACTACAACAGGCGATTATATCAGCATGGCTTGGGATTTTGGTGATGGCACTTTTTCTACGGAACTCAATCCCATACATACTTTTATCATTCCAAAAGAGTATGTGGTCACGCAAACGGTTACCTGCGCTTTTGGTTGTGTGTATGTCCAAAAAATTACTTTTATAGTTGGAAAAGGCTATGTCTTGGTTGTTCCAAATGCTTTTACTCCTAATAATGATACTCTTAACGATACCTTCAGACCTGTAACCAAGGCTTTGAAAAATGTTCGTCTTGATGTTTATGACACTTGGGGTTCCTTGATTTATACAGAGTCAGGTGATGTTTTAAGAGGATGGGATGGAAGAATAAAAGGCATCAACGCCGAGAATGGCAATTATTACTGTAAGGTAAGTGGAGAAACATTTTATGGTGCTATTGTCAATGAGAATCACCCTTTTGTATTAATAAAATAAGATCTAAAAGAGCATGAAACTAAAACTTGTTTTATACCTATTTTTAACTTCTATTTCCATACTGGAAGTTAAAGCACAGGATCCTATTTTTACTCAATTTTTTCTAATTCCAGAATCCTTGAATCCTGCATTCACAGGAACTTTGGTAACAGGATATACTGGACTTATTCACCGAACTCAATGGCCAAACGAGAATAGAAGAATTGATTCTGAATATGCTTTTTTAAATACACCCATCGGAAGGGAAAGGGATATGGGATTGGGTTTGACCGTTTTAAATGAACGAGAAGTTTTTACTAATTATAATTATATTCAAGTCAATGGCGTGTATTCTTATAATGTCAATCTAAACGCTGAATGGCGATTTCGAATGGGTATCGAAGCGGGTTATGGCCAAAAAAATTACAATTTCAGCAATCTATTATTGGAAGACCAAATCAATACTAATGACGGAATAATTTCTGGTGGAAGTTCTGATCCAGGGGTTTTAAATGCTAAGGATCAAATTGGTTTTTTTGATATCTCATCGGGGCTATTATTGTATAGTGACAAAGCTTGGTTCGGAGCTTCGCTAAAGCACTTGAATAAACCCAATATTACTTTTACTGATTATGCCAATGTGCCACTTGAAATGTTTCTTAGTCTTCATGCTGGCTATTCTTTGAGTTTAGATGATACACATCTGCCTTTTTTTCCGGATCAATCTAATTTGTTGCTTACCGCTAATTATATGCGACAAGCCCAATACAACCGATTGGATTTTGGTCCCGCATTAGAAATTAATCCTTTTATTATTGGAATTCTTGCAGCGACAAATCCAGTTGGTAAAAGCAACAATAGTCACTTATTGACTTCCATAAATTTGTTTGGTTCTGTTCAGCTAGACCGTTTTGTGTTGGGATATTCCTATGATATTAGTACTTCGCAAATGGGAAACACACAAGGAGTTCACGAACTTTCACTAACTTGGCAAATTGGTCGTGCATGTCCTAGCTGTGACAATTATTTGGTTAAACAACCTTGGGGAAGGAATTATTAAGAGGATTACTGTTATTAGCTTAATCAATGAAAAAGTGTTTTTAGGTTACTGCTTTCGCTTTATTAGTTCATAATTTACAATCGCAAGTCCGTAAAAAATAGAATCAGCACTGATTTTCCCCACAATTATTCCTAGAAGGTAATTGGCTGTCAAAATTGGCATCCAATACATAAAAAAGGGGCGAAGGATAAACAAATCTAGGATGGCGGGATAACCAAATTCTAAGAGTAAATTCTGAATCAATAATAAAATTTCTTTCAGCTTTGTATTTTTATCGAATGACCGATGAGATTGAATCCGTTTTTGATAAGCTATAAAAATAATGACACCATAAAACGCAAAATACTCGGCAAAAGTAATGATATAAGCGGTAGTTAATCCATCAAAAATATGGCTAAATTGCGAACTTGCCAATGCAGCAGAAGTTGCGGCTAGTTCAGCATATTTATAGCGGTCAAACCATTCTTTGAAATTGGATTTGTGGATCATTGGAATTTATTGGTAAAGGTATTCACTAAGTGGTGACTTACTTCAAATTTTACGGGTAAATTTTTGTTCTAAAAATATGGAAGTTACTATTTTTCATTCGACGATATTAATTAAATATTCGTTATTAATTGTACATAACCGCTATATTTGTTTCTAACAGCAATTAAAATCATCAAATGAAATTATATCGCACATTATCCAATGTAAATTTTTTAAAGAAAAGTTATGCACTAAAATTTCTTTTTGTAACCTTTATTGGTATTCATATTCCTCTAATTGGAATACTATTTTTTGTTTTGTATGGACATCATTCTATTTCATCAAATACCATATTGATTTTTGCCTTGCTAATGACATTATTGGCCACAGCGATTACCTTGTTTGTTTTGAAAAAATTAATTTTACCTATCGAAATGGCTTCGAAAGCATTAGATGCGTATAGAAATAATAGAACAGTGTCTAATTTGCCATTAGGCTTTACTGATGAAGCGGGATTATTGTTAAGTAATATTCAGGAATCTATTCACGAAAACGAAAACTATATTAAGGACAAAGAAGATTTGGTGCATTTACTTTCTCACGATTTAAGAAGTTTTGCGGCAAATCCACAAGGATTAGCCCAACTTATTTTAGAAGAAAATCCAACAGAAACAGTCAAAGAATATGCGGAACTTATTTATCAGTCTACCGTTCAACAATTTGATTTTATAAATGCGTTTATAAAATTAATCAAGGATGAAGATGAAATTTTAAAAAAAGTTCCAAAAACTTCAATAGTCCAACTTTCGACAATTTTCAATTTTATTCAAGAACAAGTTTCTCAACTATTATTGGCTAAAAACATAAAATTGACGTTTTTGACCGACGAAAAAGAGGTGCTGATCAAAATGGATATTGATTTAATGATAAGGGTTTTGGTTAATTTAATTCAAAATTCAATTAAATTTTCACATCCGAATAGCGAAATTATTTTTCATTTTAAAAAGGAAAAGGAAAAAATTATTTTTGAAGTTTCTGATTTAGGAATAGGATTTGATCCAAAACACAAAGACGAACTTTTTAAAAAATTTACGAATCGCGGACGTTTAGGCACAGCTAATGAACCTTCAACTGGAATTGGATTGTATTTATGCCGAAAAACTGTTGAGAGATTTAAGGGAAATCTAGTAGCTTCAAGTGATGGAGCAAATAAAGGAGCTACTTTCTCAGTGGTTTTCTAATGTTTAAAGTACACTTGTATTGTAAGCCAGTTTATAAATAAAAATAGTAATCATTAGATTTTAATTATTGCCTTTTACCATAATTGATGAACGTTTTCTTTAATATATTTCTCATAAATATCATTCATTGTCTTAATTTTCTCTGGAGTTAATTGAGGTAAATCATAAACTGACAAATTCGATTCGACCTGACTTGCTTTCGATGCTCCTGGAATAATACAACTGATTTCTTTGAAACTCAAAATCCATTGCAAAGCAATTGGTGCCAAATTAGCAACCTCAGGAAACAAAGCTTTCAATTCTTCAACCGCTTTTAAACCCAATTCGTAATCAATTCCAGAGAAGGTTTCTCCTTTGTCGAAAGCAGCCCCATTTCTATTAAAATTTCGGTGATCTTGGCTATTAAAAGTAGTTTTAGAAGTGAATTTTCCAGTCAAAAGTCCACTTGCCAGAGGAACTCTCGCAATAATACCAATGTCCTTTTTATGTGCTTCTTTAAAAAATAATTCAGATGGACGCTGACGGAATAAGTTAAAAATAATTTGAACCGTTGTCACATTTGGATATTCAATGGCTTTCAGTGCTTCTTCCACTTTTTCGACACTAACTCCTAGATTTCGAATTTTACCTTGTTCTTTCAAACGGTCAAACAATTCGAATATTTCGGGACGATCGTAGACTTCGGTTGGCGGACAATGCAACTGAATTAAATCCAAAGTTTCCAATCCTGTTCGCTTTAGGCTGTCTTCTACAAATTTTTGTAAAACCTTCGGTTGATAACCTTCATTCGCGTGTGGATTGATATGTCGACCACATTTTGTGGCCACATAAATACGTTCAGATCGGGAGCGAACTACTCGTCCTACAGCCGTTTCACTCAATCCATTTTCGTAAACATCGGCGGTGTCGATAAAATTTACGCCATTGTCGATTGCGGTGTTAATCAGTTCATCTGCAGTTTTATTATTGAATGGTGAACCCCATTTTCCGCCCACTTGCCAAGTTCCAAGTGCTATTTCTGAAATGTTGAAATTGGTTTTTCCTAGTTTTCTATAGTTCATTATTTCTTTTTTTATATTTTTGACACCACTTTTACTATTGCTTTTTCTACTAATGGTTGCATTACTTCATATCCTGTTCTATTCGGGTGAACACCATCATCGGCAAAATCAGATTTCAAACCTTTTCGCTCATCTACCATCGATAAATGATAATCCAAATACATTATTTTATTGTCTTCGGCATATTTTTTTAGCATTGCATTAAGCTTTATAATTTTTTCTGCTGGATAAGATTTTGGGTTCCAATGAAAATTATAAGCCGGCAAAACCGAACATAAAATGACCTTGATGTTGTTGGTTTTTGCTAATTCTGCCATCGAAATAATATTATCCAATATCATTTCTAAGGTTGAAGGTCCAGTATTTCCTGCAATGTCATTGACACCAGCCAAAATTACCACAATTGTTGGTTTCAAGGAAATCACGTCATGACGAAATCGAATTAGCATTTGGGGTGTAGTTTGTCCTCTTATTCCTCGGTTGATATACGGCTTATCTACAAAAAAATCAGGACACAGTTGAGACCAATATTCGGTTATGGAATCTCCCATAAAAATAATTCTTTCTGCTCCAGTTGCCAATTTAGGAAGATTGGAATTTTCTTGCTGGTATTTTTGTAAGTTGGGCCAGTCCTGCTCCACTTGATTATCCATATATTAGTAAGGAATGGTTTTTAAATTTGAAATCTGTTAGGTAACGTATTTTAAACAGCTTACAAAAATAATCATTTCAGCTCGCAAAATTTACTGATTCTGATCTAAAAAAGTGCTAGAATAAGAATGTATACCAACTTCATTTGAGTCAACAGAATGTCTTTATTTAATTCAATAAAAAAAAGCTACACCTCGAAAGATGTAGCCTTAATAAAAAACAACTAATTGGTAAAAAAAAAATAGTACTTACGTTTGTTCAATTATATTATTTTTTGATCTATAAAACTGGTAACAATACTTTATCCAAAACGTGAATTACTCCATTAGAACATTGTACATCTGTAGCTATAATGTTTGATGTTCTATTGCTAGCATCTTTAATTTTTGCGCCACCAGCAAGTAAAACCGTGAATTTTTGTGGTGTTTGCAAAGTACTTACTATTTGACCTTCTGTTAAGCTAGCAGCTAAAATATTTCCGCTAACTACGTGATATTGTAGTACTTTAGTCAAGTTTGCCGTTGAAACCCCAGCGATTCCTCCAGGAGCTAATTCGGTATTAAATGCAGTAAATGCGGGATTATTAGGAGCAAAAACGGTAAATGGACCAACTCCAGATAGGATTGTCACAAAGTCTGGTTGCCCTGCTTTTGTTAACGCGCCAACTAATGATGTAAAGTTTGCATTTGCAGTAGCGTGGGTAACTATGGTTGGTAAATTTATTACCGCGTCAACTACGTGAATTACTCCATTAGAAGCCATCACATCAGCAGTGGTTACTTTTGCAACTCCATTTAATTTTACCCCAGAGGTAAGATCTACATACATACTCATAGTATTTGTTCCAGAAGTAGCACTTTTTGCTAAAGTTTTTACATAACCCATTGTTAAATCTGTTGATTTTACTTTTCCACTAACCACGTGGTTCAGTAAAATTTGAGTTAATGCATCTTTAGGAACATCATTAATCGTTGCATAAGGAGTTGTTTTTAAGAATGCTGTAAATGCTGCATTAGTTGGTGCAAAAACAGTATATGGTCCTGTTCCTTGTAATGTAGTCGCTAAATCTGCTCTCACTAACGCTTGAACAAGGATAGTTAAGTTCGGATTGGTTTTAGCAAGACCAGTAATAGTTGTATCGACTGGCATGTCATTTGCTTTGTCGCAAGAAATTGTGAATGCTGTTAACGCCATAATTGCCATAGCAATTTTAATTTTTTTTAAGATTTTCATAAGTTTGTTGTTTTAGATTATTATTTTGTTCAAAGATATTTTTAAAAGATTAAACAAAATGTAATTTATGAAAAAATTAACTCTTGTTTATTTGCTATAAATAGAAATTAAAGTGTTATATTACATATAGTTGAGGTTTTTAGTTTAATTTATAAGTTATAAAGTTAAACAAATAGTAGCTCTTTGTGATTTGGATATTTTGTATATGTTTATTTAGTTTGTTTTAAACAATTTTATGAAATATTATTTTTCGAATTAAATTATAAATTTTGACCAAATCGGTTAGGCTCATAGATTTTTTTAAACAAGACATTGTACTACGGAAATTGTTTTACTATAAAATTCTAATTCAGCTCAAAAATAAATTCGCGCTCAAGACTTTTAACTTTGCTATTTTACTGAAACTAAAAAAGCTACATCCATTTGTAGGTGTAGCTTTTTGAGAGTAAGTATTTAGGTTCCACTAATTGGAACAGCAAAAATTGATTGGTTTTTAATAGAGGTGATTTAGTCTCTAGATCGTTTATTTGGTTTTGATAGTAATTTATTTATCGCTTTTTCAACTAAAGGCTCCATTACTTCATATCCTACTTTATTGGGATGAACTCCATCCCCAGAGTAATTGGCTTTTAATCCTTTTTGGTCATTTACCATTGCCGAATAATAATCTAAATACACCATCTCGTTGGCATTAGTATATTTTTCTATCATTTTATTGAGTGTTGCGATTTTTTCTGCAGGAAAAGAACTTTTATTCCAAGGAAAATCATAAGCAGGCAGCACCGAACATAAAATAACTTTAATATGATTCGCTTTTGCCAATTCCGCCATTGAAAAGAGGTTATCGGTTATCATTTCTAAAGTTGAAGGTCCAGTATTTCCTGCAATATCATTGACGCCAGCCAAAATAACCACAATTGTTGGTTTCAAGGCTATCACGTCAGCTCGAAAGCGAACGAGCATTTGTGGCGTAGTTTGTCCGCTTATGCCTCGATTGACATACGGTTTTCCATCGAAAAATTCCGGACAAAGTGCCAACCAGAATTCGGTTATGGAATCTCCCATAAACACGGTTCTTTTTTGTTCAGACTCCAATGGTTGCAGTGTGGCATTTTTGTTTTGGTATTTATTCAAATTTGCCCAGTCTTGAGCTTGCATTTTTCCTCCCATAAATAGTGATAAAATTAGGATGTAATAAAAACAGTTTATGTTTTTCATTTGTAAGACTTTAGAATATTATATAATCGATTGATTGATTTACAAAAATAACAATATATTTCTGCATCTCGTATCAAAGTAATTGAATTATGACTTGTAATAATAGTACGAAATATCTAATTTAAATTTTAGTTAAAATACTATAACGCAAGAGAGATGTCGGATTTAAAACCTTAAATTTGAGAAAAGAGTAAAACAGTCTTTTGATTTTGTTAGCAGCAATGAGTTAGTTGCGAAAAAACAGGAAGATGAAAAGGCGATACTTTAAAACAAACAAATAAAATTAAATTATCATGAAAAGAAATGCAACGGCAGTTTGGAAAGGCTCACTAAAAGAAGGAGCTGGACATTTAACTACACAAAGTGGTACATTAAAAGAAACACAATATTCCTTTAAATCTCGTTTTGAGCAGGGAATCGGAACTAATCCAGAAGAATTAGTTGCGGCTGCACATTCTGGATGTTTTACAATGCAACTTTCGGCCTACATTACGGAAGGTGGTTTTGAAATTGAAAGTATCGAAACCAAGTGTGACATAGACTTGCTAGAAGGCACAATCGTGAGTTCTCACTTAACAGTCAGTGCTAACGTAAAAGGAATTTCAAACGATTCTTTTCAAGAATTAGTAAGCAAAGCCGAGGCAAATTGTCCGATTTCTAAATTATTCGCTACCGAAATTTCTACAACTGCGACTTTGATTTAAATCCAATACTGAAGATAAAAAGACTCGATTACTGTTCAATCGAGTCTTTTTTTATGGTTTTAAATCGAAGAATCAATCGAACAAATCCGAAGAAAGATACCGATCGCCTCGGTCGCAAATAATAGCAACAATCACTCCTGATTTCATTTTTTCGGCTAGTTTCAACGCTACAGCAACAGATCCTCCGCTGCTCATTCCAGCAAAAATACCTTCTTCAAGTGCCAATCTTTTGGTCATTGCACGAGCTTCTTGTTCAGAAACTTCCATAACAACATCAACTTTCGAAGCATCAAATATTTTGGGTAAATATTCCTGAGGCCATTTTCGGATACCTGGTATTTGAGAACCATCACTAGGTTGTGCGCCGACAATTTGAATAGCCGGATTTTTTTCTTTTAAATAGGTAGAAGTTCCCATAATGGTTCCTGTAGTTCCCATTGCCGAAACAAAATGAGTTACGGTTCCATTAGTATCCTTCCAAATTTCGGGTCCTGTGGTTTTGTAATGTGCTTTCCAATTGTCGTCATTGGCAAATTGATTGAGCATCACGTATCCGCCTTCGGCCATTTTTTTATCGGCATAATCTCTCGACCCAATAATTCCTTCGCTCGCAGGTGTCAGAATAACAGTTGCGCCATAAGCTCGCATGGTCTGCGTTCGTTCTTTGGTCGAATTTTCAGGAAGAACGAGTTCAATTTCTATATTAAATAATTGGGCAATCATCGCCAAAGCAATACCCGTATTTCCACTGGTGGCTTCAATAAGTTTGTCTCCTTTTTTAATTTCGCCTCTTGCAATTGCTGAAGAAATCATGTTGTAAGCAGCACGATCTTTAACGCTTCCGCCAGGATTATTTCCTTCGAGTTTGAGCAATAGTCTGACGTTTTTATTTTGTACCAAATTTACGGATTCTACCAAGGGTGTATTTCCAATGAGGTCAACTAATTTGTGAAATTGCATGTTTTATCAATTATTGTTGTTAAAAACAGTATGAAGTTTTAGAATATAATACCTGTACAGTATGAAAACGATCTAATTTTTATTGGATCTCATTCACTACAGAATAGGTATTATTTGAGTTCTTTTATTTTTACTTCGGTGATGGTGGTATTGGTTACAATAGATTTTGGCGGGATGGATTTTGTTATCCAAGTATTTCCTCCAATAATACTGTTTTTTCCAATGACAGTTTCTCCTCCTAAAATGGTGGCATTGGCATAAATACAAACATTTTTTTCGACGGTGGGATGTCTTTTGATACTTTTGAGATCTTTGCTAACACTCAATGCACCCAGTGTAACGCCTTGATATAATTTGACGTGTTTTTCGATAACAGTAGTTTCTCCAATGACAATTCCGGTAGCGTGGTCAATGAAAAAAGGCGAAGCAATATTGGCTCCAGCGTGAATGTCCGTTCCAGTAATGCGATGTGCATATTCGCTCATCAGTCTCGACAAAAGCAACATATTAAGCAAATATAATTCGTGGCTCAACCTATAAATGGCAATAGCATAAAAACCAGGATAGGCAAGATATACTTCTTCGATACTATTCGACGCAGGATCATTTTCTAAAATATAGGTGGCATCCTGATTCAAATTATCCAGAACTAAAGGCAATTTTTCAAGAAATTGTTTCCAGATTTCGTCACAGACAACCTCTGGTTTTTTGCAGGATATTTTTGAAATTCCTTTGAATAAGATTTCCAGTTCATCAACACTTTGATTTAACGCTGCATTAGAGTCAAAGAGCGTATAAAATAGTTTCTCTGTAAAAGCCTCGGTCATTGTTTTAATTCCGTAATTAATGGAAGTATGGTTTTTTAAGGCTGCAATAGTATTTATGATTTGATCTTTAGTCACAGTAATAAAATTCAAATGTTAGTAGAAAAGGTAAAAGTAAGTTGTTTTTAGAAATTGCTGAACTTTTTGAGAAAATAAATTTATTTTGGCATCTAGATTTATTTCTTTTGGGAGCTAAAACTAATAGATTTGTATTTGCTATCCTTCTATTTTTGGTTTAAAATAGAAATACGCAGTCAGAAAAACTTCTCGATTTGCTTATGCTTTAAAAACCTTTTAACTTTAATATATTTGCAAAGGGTTGAGTTGGATTTTAGGTAAATAAAGTAGAACTGTAAACAAATGAAAAATGGATTTTTAAAGTGTATTTTTTTTAAAAATCCGACGCAAGAAATGAAATTGATAATTCAAAATAAATTAAAATATGTTCAATAAAGGAGACCAAGTTTCGGTTTTAGATGAAGATGTAAATGGGGTAGTAGTTGCTGTAGCCGATAAGCAAATTACCATCGAAACTACGGATGGATTTGTGATGACATATTTTGTCAATGAATTGATTAAAATAAACAAATCCAGCAACTTAATGAATTCTATCGAAAGAATAAACATAGGTGAGGTTGCGAAAGAAAAGGAAATTCCAAAACCAAGAAGTTTTGTCAAAGAACGCAAAGATAAACGTGAAATTCCCGCCCCAGAATTTGATTTACACATCGAAAAATTAGTTCCTAATAAACGCGGAATGTCGAATTATGACATCCTAACTTTGCAATCAGAAACTGCTAAACGTCATATTGAATTTGCTATAAAAAATAGAATTCCTAAAATTGTTTTTATTCATGGAGTTGGAGAAGGAATAATAAAATCAGAGTTGGATTTTTTGTTGGGACGTTATGATAATGTTGCTTTTCAAGACGGTAATTATCAAAAATATGGTCAAGGAGCAACCGAAGTTTTTATCAAACAAAACAATAAGTAAGCTTTAATTTTCTTAAAATTTATCAGTTGAAAAAGTAAATGAACCGCAAAGTCACCAATTAAACCCACTCGTTTTGAGTGTAAAATTGGTGACTTTGCGGTAAATTATCGTGTAGTTTCTCCTAATTTAAAAGGTGATTAATTCACCATAAATGTATTCATCACCTAGTTTGAAACTTCTATTTCCCTTCTTTAAAGTTGCTTTTTTAATAACAATAGTGTGTTTAAAAGCGGTTGTTCCACTTTTTATCGTGCTGACTTCTATAATTCCGCTGACGCTTGCTACTCCATTTACGCCAATCCATTCTTCGGTTGCAACTGGATCTGTAGGGGTAATTGCGTTACAAAAATAACTGGAAGTAATCAATCCATTAAATAAACGGTAGCTAAGTTTGTTAGTTGTAGCGCCAATTAACGCTGTCCTTGGTGCATTCAAAGCTGTTTCAACATTAACAATCAAGCTGGGGTCTATATTATCCAATGTTAAAGATTCGCCGGTGGTGTAATTGTATATTTGTTTTGAAGTGGGACACTGTTCGACCGTTTTATCAAATCCAAATGGCAAAGAAGTAGAAGTGGTTATGTAATCACCAAAAACAAATGTTTCATATCTTTGCGGACCATTTTCTTTTTCGAAAGTAATATTTTTGAAAACAATATGGTGGTTGAATCCTGTGATTGTAGTGCTTCCAATAATTGGACCCGCAGTAGTTATAGTAGTTGTCGTTATTTCTATTTTGCCCGAGCTTGCAGTCCATTGTTCCGTAACGTAGGGAGCTGCTGGTGGAATTGTGTTGCAAATATTATCAGAAGCTACGTTTCCGTTGTAAAAACGATAAATCACTCGATTGGTCGAATTGTTTATATCGATAACCGTTGGAATATAAGCTCCTGTTGCCGCATCAATATCTGATGGCTCATTTACAAATATAGTTTTGGGAATTTCAAGCAATAAAGCCTCTTTTTCTTTCAGTTTGTAGATGATATTATTAGTTGTGCACTCGTTTGTAGTTGCAGTTTCAAAATCGATAGTTTCTAAAGTTAAATTTCCGTCATCACAACTGTTTAACAACAATACAAAAACCAATAGGCTAAAAACTCTTTTCATTGTCTAAAATATTTCTTGCAAAATTAGTGAAAAAATTGCCAATTGATAATAAAGGAATCACAATTGATATTTCATAACTTTGTACCAATGAAAAAAGTATATCTCGATAATGCCTCAACTACTCAACTGCGTCCAGAAGTTATTCAAGAAATAACAAAAGTTTTGACTGCAGATTTTGGTAATCCTTCGTCTACGCATACTTTTGGTCGAAATGCAAAAAGTGTTTTAGAACTTTCTAGAAAGTCAATCGCCAAATGTTTGAATGTTTCTGCGTCCGAAATTATCTTTACGTCTTGCGGAACTGAAGCGAATAATTGGATTCTTCGCTCAGCTGTTCGGGATTTAAAAGTTGAAAGAATAATAACCAGTAAAATTGAGCATCACGCTGTATTGTGTACAGTTGAATTTCTTCAAAACGAATTTGGAATCCAAGTTGATTTTGTAAACATTAAATCTAATGGCGAATTAGACCTGACTCAT
>JBBQSZ010000062.1:0-20343 GCA_038234745.1 Flavobacteriales bacterium
CTTTTTGCCCCTTTATACATTGGTAATAAATGCCAAAATAATTGCAGTTATTGCGGTTTTAGAACGTCTAATAAAGAGGCAGTACGCAAAACACTAGATGATCAGGAAATCATCAATGAAATTGAAGCTCTTGAAGATAATGGACAAAAAAGGCTGGTTCTAGTTTATGGAGAACATCAAGAGTACAGTCCTGAATATATTGCACATACTGTAAAAGTAGCTTATGGTGTAAAAAAAGGAAAAGGAGAAATTCGCAGAGTGAACATCAATGCGGCTCCAATGAGTATTGAAGGTTTCAAAACAGTGAAAGAAGCTGGAATTGGAACGTTTCAAATATTTCAAGAAACCTATCATCCTGAAGCCTATGCAACCTATCATTTAGGTGGTAAAAAAAGTAATTTCGAGAATAGATTGACTGCTTTAGACCGTGCTCAAGAAGCTGGAATTGACGATGTTGGAATTGGTGTTTTGTTTGGTTTATACGATTGGCGATTTGAAGTTATGGCGCTTATTCGACACACGAATCACTTAGAAGCTTGTTACAATGTGGGTCCGCACACTATTTCATTTCCAAGAATTAAAGAAGCATCTGGTTTTGAAGCCAATCCTAATTATTTGGTTTCTGATGAGGATTTTACAAAACTGATTGCTATTTTGAGATTGGCGGTTCCATACACAGGAATGATTCTCACCGCTAGAGAACCTGCCGAACTTCGGGATGAAATAATCCAATATGGTGTTTCTCAAATTGATGGAGGAACAAAAATCGAATTAGGAGCCTATTCTAAAACACTAAACGAAACCCAAAACTTAAATAAAGGTCAATTTAAAGTTAATGACGAACGCTCTTTGAATGAAATCGTCAATGAATTATTAGACAAAGAAATGATTCCGTCGTTTTGTACTGCCTGCTATCGATTGGGTCGAACTGGAGAACATTTTATGGAATTTTCAGTTCCGGGATTTATCAAAAAATGCTGTACCCCAAACGCAACATTGACATTAGCCGAATACCTGATAGATTATGCCGACGAAGCTACCTCCAAAAAAGGTTGGAAATTGATTGAAAAAATTATTAATGACACCGAAAATAATAAACTCAAAAAATCTCTAATTCAAAAAATTGAAAAAGTCAAAGCTGGCGAACGCGATTTGATGTATTAAAGTGCTGCAATAGCCAACGGTTTGAATATTTTGACGAAAAAATAAAAAAACCTGAATTATGAATACAGGTAAAGACAATAAACCACACATTGGAATCTACGGACGACGCAACGTAGGCAAAAGTTCGTTTATCAACGCACTGACAGGAATTGATGTCGCCATAGTTTCCGAAATTGCTGGAACGACAACCGATCCTGTTAAAAAATCGATAGAAATTTTTGGAATCGGACCAGCAATCCTTATTGATACAGCAGGAATTGACGATTTTGGAGAATTAGGAACAAAAAGAATTCAAAAAACCATACAAACTTTGGAGCATATCGATGCGGCAATTTTATTGATTTCGAATAATGTCTTTGGTTCATTTGAACATAAACTAATCGAGGAATTCAACCGTTTTGAGATTGAATACCTCATCATTCACAACAAAGAAGACCTTGAAAAACTGACTGATGAAACGGTATTGAAAATAGAACTTTTTTCTAAAGCTCCAATTACAATTTGCAGTATTAAAGAGTCTCAAAATATAGAAGAAGTTATCAAATTACTTAAAATTACGATTCCCGAAACTTCTTATCAAAAAACCTCTTTATTAGGTGATATTATCGAAAAAGACTCTATTGTTATGCTAATAACTCCAGTAGATTCAGAAGCTCCCGATGGCAGAATGATTTTACCTCAAGCGATGGTCATTCGAGATGTTTTAGACAATAATGCCGTAAATATTGTGCTTAAAGAAACTGAAGTCGAAGCTTTTTTTCAAAAATCACAACTTCTTCCAGACCTCGTCATTACGGACAGTCAGGCTTTTGAATATGT
Organism: Flavobacteriales bacterium; assembly: GCA_038234745.1. Taxonomy (GTDB): domain Bacteria; phylum Bacteroidota; class Bacteroidia; order Flavobacteriales; family Flavobacteriaceae; genus Flavobacterium. The sequence goes on from JBBQSZ010000062.1 coordinate 1,984, forward strand.
CAACAAAATCATTCCAAAAACAATTCCGCTGACCAGTTTTAGCGTTGTTTTTGCACATTTTCGAGGACCATTTGAGGATTATGTAAATGGTGCTCAAAAACTTTCGAAACTCAAAAATGGAGATCGAATTCTAATATTAGAATCTTGTGTGCATCAAGTAAGTTGCGAAGATATTGGACGACATAAAATCCCGAATTGGATTCGAAAATTCAGTGGCAAAGATTTAGAATTTGATATCGCTCCTGGACTTTCAGAAATTCAGAAACCAATAACAGAGTATCAATTGGTTATTCAATGTGGCGGTTGTATGATTACCCGAAAACAATTAATCAACAGATTAAAACCTGCTTTAGATGCAGAAATTCCCGTAACTAATTATGGTTTAGCCATAGCTTTTATGAATGGAATTTTAGACCGAGTGGTTGCCCCTTTTATGAAAATTGAAATGACTATTTAACAATTTTAAAATAAAAACCCTTGAATGCTTTTTCAAAAATAGTGAACAAAGCTGTTTTAGACAAAAAAGACCTCATCACGATGCTCAATGCGGAAGGGGAAAACCGAATTGTGCTATTCAAAAAAGTTAGAGAAATTACCGATTTGCATATTGGAAACAAAGTACATTTGAGAGGCTTGATTGAATATTCCAATGTTTGCATCAAAGATTGTTTGTATTGTGGCATCCGAAAATCAAACAAAAATTCACATCACTATACCCTTCCAGACGAAGAGGTTATCAAGTGTACCAATATCGCTTTGAAAAACAAATATGGTAGCATTGCCATTCAAGCTGGTGAGCGAGCAGACAAATTATTCGTGTCGAAAATTAGTCATTTATTAAAAGAAATTAAGAATCTAAGCCAAGGAAAATTAGGAATAACACTTTCATTAGGCGAACAATCATTAAAAACGTACCAAGAATGGTTTGATGCTGGAGCACATCGGTATTTGTTGCGAATAGAAGCATCAAATAGGGAACTTTTTAATAAAATTCATCCCAATAATAGCATGCACAATTTTGACAAACGTCTAGAAGCCTTGCAAAATATAAAAAAAATTGGTTACCAATTGGGAACAGGTGTTATGATTGGTTTGCCCTATCAAACCATAGAAAATCTGGCTGATGATTTATTGTTTATGAAAGACTTGAATGTTGATATGGTGGGAATGGGACCTTATATCGAACATCCAGATACTCCTTTATTTCAAACTCATCATTTATTAAAAAATTATAATAAACGGTTGGATTTGACTTTCAAAATGATAGCCACTTTGCGAATTTTAATGAAAGATATCAATATTGTTGCCACTACAGCTTTGCAAGCTAACGACAAAATGGGTCGTGAAAAAGCCATTGGATACGGTGCCAATATTATTATGCCCAATATTACACCAGCCAATTTCAAAAAGAATTATAAAATCTATCCAAGCAAAAATCTTTTTGAGGAAAATACCGAAGATTGCAACTCTTGCTTAGAAACCAAAATGAATATAATAGGAAGTGAAATTGAATATGAAAAATGGGGCGATTCTAAACATTTTACAAATTCGAAAGTTTAAATACTAAACCTTAACACCATGGAAACCATAAAATCAGTAGCCGATTTGAAGAAGATTAGAGCTTCAATTCTGGATGCCAATCAAAAGAAAATCATAGCAAATGACAATAAGAAATTAGTCGAAATTAAAGTGGCGATGGCTACTTGTGGAATTGCTTCAGGCGCAAAAGCGATTATGGATTTCTTTATTGAGGAATTACCCAAAAGAAATATTGTAGCACACGTAAAACAAACCGGTTGTATGGGATATTGCTATGCAGAACCTACAATAGAAATAACAATTCAGGATGAAAAACCTGTTGTTTTTGGTTTTGTAGACCTGAAAAAAGCAGATGAAATTATTGAAAAATTCATCAAAAAAGGAGAATTAGTCGATGGAATAATCCCTATCAATTATGAATTAGCCCTATAAATAAAAGCATAAACTAACTCAAAATAATTTCAAAATGAGTAATAGGTACAAGAAAAATTTATTGGTATGCAATGGTAGTTCATGCCAACAAGCATCAGATGTTGATTTAGTTGCTTTAATTAATTTCAAATTAAAAGAATACAATCTGGAAAATGAAATCAGAGTGGTGCAATCCGTTTGTTCCAATAAATGTTCTATTGGTCCAAATGTTATTGTTTATCCAGATAATATTGAGTATTCTAAAGTAACCAAAGACGATATTGACGACATTATTATTGAACATTTGCTGAATGATCGAATTGTTGAACGACTTGTCATCAACAAAGAAAACGGACACGGAGTTCTTCCTAAAAAACAATATAGAATCGCACTTCGCAATTGCGGTTTTATAGATCCCGAAGAAATCAAAGATTATATCGAAAAAGACGGTTATGATGCCTTGGCAAAATGTTTAACAAGCCTAACTCCACAAGAAGTAACCCAAGAAATTATCAAAAGTGGTTTGAGAGGAAGAGGTGGTGGAGGTTTTCCAACAGGTTTGAAATGGGAGATTACTAGCAAAAGTATGGCCGACCAAAAATATGTGGTTTGCAATGCCGACGAAGGTGATCCAGGTGCTTTTATGGATCGTTCCGTCCTCGAAGGCGACCCACATTCGGTTATTGAAGCGATGGCAATTTGCGGCTATTGCATTGGAGCCAACAAAGGAATTGTGTATATCAGAGCCGAATATCCATTGGCAATCAAGAGATTAAAAATTGCTTTAGGTCAAGCCGAAGAATATGGATTACTTGGAAAAAACATCTTTGGAACTGATTTTGAATTTACAATAACCATAAAATATGGTGCTGGAGCCTTTGTATGTGGTGAAGAAACTGCGCTCATCCATTCGATGGAAGGACTTCGGGGTGAACCTACTTTGAAACCTCCATTTCCTAGTGTTTCTGGATATTTAAAAAAACCAACCAATGTTAATAATGTAGAAACTTTTGCTAATATTCCTGCTATCATCAACAAAGGATCTAATTGGTTTGCCAGCATAGGCACAGAGAAATCCAAAGGAACAAAAGTATTTGCTTTGGCAGGAAAAATCAATAATGTAGGCTTGATTGAGGTTCCAATGGGAATCACATTGAGAGAAATAATCTATGATATTGGCGGCGGAATTGTGGATGGAAAAAAATTCAAAGCCGTTCAAACTGGTGGGCCATCGGGAGGCTGTTTGACCGAAAAAGATTTGGATTTACCCATTGATTTTGACTCACTAACCGCAGCGGGTTCGATGATGGGATCTGGCGGAATGATTGTGATGGACGAAGACGATTGCATGGTTTCGATGGCTCGATTTTATTTAGAATTTATCGTCGAAGAATCTTGTGGCAAATGTGCCCCTTGCCGAATTGGAAATAAACGCTTGCACGAAATGCTCGTTAAATTATGCGACGGCAAAGGAACTTTGGAAGATTTGGATTTGCTTCGCAATTTGAGTACAGTCGTAAAAGAGACTTCTTTATGCGGTTTGGGACAAACATCGCCCAACCCTATCCTCTCAACTTTAAATAATTTTTACGACGAATATTATGCTCACGTTGCTGAACATAAGTGTCCTAGTGGACAATGCAAATCGTTTATGCGCTATCACATCAGCGAAGAAAATTGTATTGGCTGTCTTGTTTGTTACCGAAAATGCCCTGTTGGCGCTATTTCGGGCGAAAAAAAGAAAGTACATGTCATCAATCAGGATCTCTGCACCAAATGTGGAATTTGTATGGAAAAATGCAAATTTCACGCAGTTTACCTCAATTAATTTTATACTAAAAAGTTTATGGATACCATTAACATTACCATCGACAACAAAAATATTCAGGTTGAAAAAGGCACCACAATATTGGATGCTGCAAAAAGCGTGGGCATCAATATTCCAACTTTGTGTTATATGCACTTACACGATTTGAATACGACGCACAATCCTACAGGCTGCCGTATTTGTGTGGTTGAAGTAGTAGGACGCAAAAATTTAGTCCCTGCTTGTGCGACCGAATGCCTTCCCGGAATGGAAATAAAAAACCAAAGTATCCGAGTATTAAACAGCCGAAGAACCGTATTAGAATTAATACTCAGCGATCACCCAACAGATTGTTTGATTTGTGCCAAAAATGGAGACTGCGATCTTCAAAGTATGGCGCAAAAAATGGGCATCAGAGAATTGCATTATAAAGGCGAACAATCGCATTATGTACAAGATGCTTCGCCCGCCATCAAAAGAGATATGGACAAATGTATTGGCTGTCGAAAATGCCTCACTATGTGCAATGAAGTTCAGACAGTTGGAGCATTGTCGGCTATCAACAGAGGATTTATGTCGGTGATTGCTCCTGCATTTCAAATGAATTTAGAAGAAAGTGTTTGTACCTATTGTGGGCAATGTGTAGCCGTTTGTCCAACAGGAGCTTTGACCGAAACCGATCACACCAATTTAGTAATCAGAGCCTTAGCAGACCCGACTAAAACCGTTGTTGTGCAAACAGCACCAGCAGTTAGAGTTGCGTTAGGCGAAGAATTTGGATACGAACCCGGCACAAATGTTACCGGAAAAATGACTGCTGCTTTAAAAGATATGGGATTTGATTATGTTTTTGATACCGATTTTGCTGCCGATTTAACTATTATGGAAGAAGCAACAGAACTTCTTGACCGACTTACCCGACACATCAATGGCGATAAAACTGTAAAATTACCTTTATTAACTTCTTGTTGTCCGGCTTGGGTCAATTTCTTCGAGCATCAGTTTCCCGATATGAAAGACATTCCTTCAACAGCGCGTTCTCCACAACAAATGTTTGGCGCTATTGCCAAAACTTATTTTGCCGATAAATTAGGCATCGAACGCGAAAATATGGTGGTGGTTTCTATCATGCCTTGCTTGGCAAAAAAATATGAATGCAGCAGAGAGGAGTTTAAAACCAATGGAAATCCCGATGTTGATTTCGTTTTGTCAACTCGAGAATTAGCGAGATTAATCAAACAAGCTAGTATTGACTTTCACAGTTTATCACCCGCAGAATTTGATCATCCAATGGGAGAATCCTCTGGAGCTGGAGTACTTTTCGGAACCACAGGAGGTGTGATTGAAGCTGCTGTAAGAACTGCCTACGAAACATTCACCAAACAAAAACTAGACAAAGTCGATTTTCAACAACTCCGTGGAATGGATTGGATTAGAGAATCAACGATTGATTTTAATGGAACACCTATCAAAATTGGAATTGCTCACGGTTTAGGAAATGCGCGCAAACTGCTACAGGAAATTAGAGAAGGAAAATCGCATTACCACGCTATTGAAATTATGGCTTGTCCTGGCGGATGTATTGGCGGCGGAGGTCAACCTTTGCACCACGGCGATTCGAATATTTTATTAGCTAGACAAAAAGCTTTATATTCAGCTGATAAAGCCAAACTCATCCGAAAATCGCACGAAAACCCATCCATTCAAAAATTATATGCTGAGTTTTTAGAAAAACCGATGAGCGAAAAAGCACATCATTTGTTACACACTCAGTATTTTGATAAGAGTATTCATGTAGAAATTTCCAAAGATTAATTTAGAATTCAATACTTAAAATAGAAAGCAATGATGACAATATGCGAAAGTAATGTCGCCAAAATAGAAGCCATTTGCAAGGAATTTAATTATGATAAAGGAGAGTTAATCAACGTCTTGCATAAAACACAAAACACTTTTGGCTATTTGCCCGAAGATGTTCAAGAAATAATTGCTAAAAACCTGCATACGTCCTTGGCGCAAGTCTATGGTGTGGTTTCTTTTTACTCCTTCTTCACTATGACACCCAAGGGAAAATATCCCATCAATATTTGCAAAGGAACCGCCTGTTATGTTCGTGGAGCCGAAAAAATAATTGATGAGTTTAGAAGCCTTTTAGATATCAACATTGGAGAAACCACCAAAGACGAAAAATTTTCCCTAAGTAGCCTCAGATGTATTGGAGCTTGCGGATTAGCGCCAGTAGTTTTAATTGGAGATAAAGTGTATGGTCGTGTGACGCTTGATAGCGTGAAAGATATATTGGAAGAATATGAATAAAAAAAAATGGAAAATAGTAATACCTATAAGTTTTTTTTAATTTCTCATATCTTTTAAAAACTATAGATTATTATCCAGCTTTAGGAAGTCTCCCTTTACTATATTCCGCTTCAACTTAATTCTTTTGGCTTAAATTTATTGCTTACTTAAATAGCTACGAAGATTTTTATTTTAGGTTTGATAAAAAAATCTAAATTTATCTATTGCAAAACAGAGGTGAAATTTATTCCTATTATGTAAATAACCACAAAGAAATCCTTTACTTTTCAAAAAATAAATAAATGATTAAATTTTTCATGCTAATTTTAGTCTTCAACCTCTTACCCAATTCAATAATGAAAAACATTTTTATTTTCTCAACTCAAACAAACTTGAAAGAATGGCGCATTGTCAACGATGGGGTAATGGGCGGAAAATCGAAAAGTTCCTTGGTACTTACTGATGCCGGACACGGACAATTCTCAGGCAGAGTGTCATTAGCAAACAACGGAGGATTTGCCTCAGTACAATTCAATACAACGGTAAAACTAGCTAAAGAAGATAAATTCATTGTTTTACGCGTTAAAGGAGATGGCAAGAGTTATGAATTTCGTTTGAAGAACGATATTTCACAATCAGAGTCTTACGTGCACAAATTTACCACTTCTGGGGAATGGCAAACCATTAAGTTAGCCATTAAAGAATTTTATCCTCAGTTTCGGGGGCGTAAATTGAACATAGAAAATTTCAATTTTGAAAATATTGAGCAATTGAGCTTTTTGATTGCCAACAAAAAAGAAGAAGACTTCAAACTATTGATTGATTGGATAGGTGTTGAGTGAATTTAAAAATTGACAACTCATTTTGGAAACTAATATACCCAAAGGAGCTATTCCGATGACAATCGAAATCCGACTTCGCAACTAATATCATTAAGTTAAGGATTGTTTCTTCTTATTAAAAAAACAAAGACCTTTGAAGTTTAAAAACGTCAAAGGTCTTTTATAAAAAATCAATGGGTTACTAATTCAAAATGATTTTTACTATTTTTATTGCTTCTAAAAAACAGGTTCAACAACTATATAAGGAACTATATTTTTCATTCCTAACGTAATGGCTTCCAGATTTAAAGGGATTAAATGATGGTAGCGTTCGGAGATGGATTTTTTCAAGCCTTCTATTACATTTTCTGTTTTTACTACGGGTTTTATTTTCAAATACCCTCCTAAAATCACCATATTGAAGATTTTTTTATTTCCCATTTCACCAGCTAATTTGGTACCTTCAATTTGGAAAATTTTGATGTCGGTTCTTGTGGGATGTGCGGTAATTCCGTTGGGATCATAAATTAAAATACCTCCTGGTTTTACTGAATCCTCAAACTTATCCATCGATTGTTGGTTCAAAATAATGGCGGTATCCACAATTTTCAAATAAGGCGAACTAATTCTTTCGTCACTCAAAATCACGGTAACATTTGCCGTTCCTCCTCGCATTTCAGGACCGTAAGAAGGCAACCAACTCACTTCCTGATCTTGCATTATTCCAGAATAAGCCAATATTTTCCCCATTGACAGTACTCCTTGCCCACCAAAACCAGCGATAATTATTTCTTCAGTCATGATTTATACTTTTAATTTTCCTTCTACTTTTATATCGCCAAGCGGAAAGTAAGGAAACATATTTTCTACCATCCATTCATTGGCATCATTCGGAGTCATTTTCCAACCTGAATTACAATTTGAAACGATTTCAATAAACGAAAGTCCTTTTTTTAACCGCGTATTTTCAAAGGCTTGTCTAATGGCTATTTTCGCTTTTCGAACATGTTTATGCGTATGAAGCGCATGACGACTTACCGAATAAACTCCCGGAAGATTGGCAATTAATTCTGTTATTTTTAAAGGTGAACCCATTGTAGAAATTTCCCTTCCATAAGGCGAAGTTGACGATTTCATTCCTTCAAGAGTTGTTGGCGCCATTTGTCCACCGGTCATTCCATAAATTCCATTATTTATAAAAAAGATAACCATATTTTCGCCTCGGTTGCAAGCGTGAATCGTTTCGGCTGTTCCAATCGCTGCTAAATCGCCATCACCTTGATAGGTAAAAACATATTTTTCTGGCCAAGTTCTCACAATGGCTGTTGCCACCGCTGGAGCACGACCGTGAGCGGCTTGGGTCATATCAATATTCATAAAATCGTAGGCCAAAACTGAACAACCAACAGGTGCAACACCAATGGTATCTTCAGAAATTCCCATTTCATCAATGACTTCCATAATTAAATTATTCGCCGTTCCGTGACCACAACCCGGACAATACGACAAAGGCGTGTCCGTCATTAAATGCGATTTACAGAATACTTGATTCTCTGGTTTTATGATGTCTAAAACTTCCATTGTTGATGATTTTTTGTTCTAAAGCTTCTAAAATTTCTTCTGGAGTGTGAATGATTCCTCCTGTTCTTCCAAAGTGTTCTACGGGAACTTTATGTTCTACAGAAAGTCTAACGTCTTCTACCATTTGTCCCGCATTTAATTCCACACTTAGGATTCCTTTAACTTGATCGGCCAATTCAAAAAGGGCTTGTTTTGGAAAAGGAAATAAAGTGATGGGTCTCAAAAGCCCAACTTTTAATCCTTTGGCTCTAGCCAATTCTACCGCTTTTTGTGAAATTCTGGAACTGGAACCATAGGCAACAATAAGGAAATCAGCATCATCACAATTTATTTTTTCAAAACGCAAATCTTCCTTTTCCATTTGTGCATATTTCTTTTGCAAGCGATGCACTCTAGCTTCCATTTTTTCGGATTGTAAATCGAGTGAAGTAATAATGTTGCGTTCTCGTCCTTTCTTTCCAGTAACTGCCCAATCGCCTTGTTGTTCTATCAATTCGGCATCAGTCAATCTTGGTTTTTGGTCTTTTAAAATCACTTTTTCCATCATTTGCCCAATTAATCCGTCGGAAAGAATCAAAACTGGAGCGCGATATTTAAAAGCAATATCAAAAGCATCTTCTACAAAATCAGCCATTTCTTGAACAGAAGCTGGTGCCAAAACATACAATTTGTAATCACCGTGACCTCCACCTTTTACAGACTGAAAATAATCGGCTTGCGATGGTTGAATAGTTCCTAAACCAGGACCGCCACGAACAACATTGACAATTACGGCAGGCAATTCGGCACCAGCCAAATACGAAATTCCTTCCAATTTTAGAGAAATACCAGGACTCGAAGACGAAGTCAATGCTTTTTTTCCGGTACTTGCTGCGCCATAAACCATATTGATAGCCGCAATTTCACTTTCGGCTTGCAAAACAACCATTCCTGTTCTGAGTTCAGGACGTTCGGTCATTAAATATTCAATAATTTCGGTTTGAGGTGTAATGGGATAACCAAAATAAGCATCAACCCCAGCTCTAATGGCTGCTTCGGCTAACGCTTCGTTTCCTTTCATTAATTTTAATTCTGACATATTTTTAGCTATAAATAGTTAAGAAGTAACTTTTACCCTATAAACAGTAATGGCTCGGTCGGGACAAACAATGCCACAATTGGTACAACCATTACAAGCTTCGGGATTTTTCATATAGGCATAATGATATCCTTTTCTGTTGACATCAGTTGACATCGCAATTACGTTTTCCTGACAAACAGGAATACAAACTTCACAACCTTTGCAAACTTGAGTATTAACAACTATACTTCCTCTTACTTTTGCCATATTAATAAATTTATATTCAATTACTCTGTCATAATTTTATTATTCTCAAATTTACGACTAATAAAATGCATATAAAATGACAAATGTCATATTTTGTATTATTTTTGATAATATATAATTTGTTTCAAGTCGAATTTCAAAAAGCTTATTTCAAAAAAAAACTACTAAATTTTACGTTTAGTAGCTTTTAAATATTGTATGTTCTGTATATTGAAAACGCAATTTTGACAACCAATTTTCGTATTCTAAAAACGATTAGAATTGATAAAAATTAGTATCAAACTGAAGGTTGTTTTTATTTATTTCCTTTTTCAAAATCGGCCATAAATTGTGCCAATCCAATGTCAGTTAATGGGTGTTTCAACAAACCTGAAATAGCAGAAAGTGGTCCTGTTATTACATCAGCACCAATTTTAGCACAGTTCACAATATGCATGGTATGACGAACCGAAGCGGCAAGAATTTGAGTTTCGTATCCGTAATTGTCATAAATCAATCTGATTTCTTCAATAAGAGCCAAACCATCAGTAGAAATATCGTCCAAACGACCAATAAAAGGCGAAACATAAGTGGCGCCAGCTTTGGCAGCCAATAACGCTTGTCCTGCAGAAAACACCAAAGTTACATTGGTTCTAATTCCCTTATCCGAAAAATATTTTGCTGCCATTACCCCTTCTTTGGTCATTGGTAATTTCACAACAATTTGTTCGTGCAAGTCTACCAATTCTTCGCCTTCTTTGACCATTCCGTCAAAATCCAAAGCATTAACTTCGGCACTTACATCTCCATCTACAAGGTTGCAAATGTCAACATAATGTTTCAAAATATTGTTTTTTCCGGTGATGCCCTCCTTTGCCATCAAAGATGGATTGGTAGTCACGCCGTCTAAAACGCCTAATGCTTGTGCTTCTTTGATTTGAGCTAGATTTGCTGTATCGATAAAAAATTTCATTGTATACTATTTATAGTTATTATTTGTTTTTATTGTTGGTAAAATTACAATTTATAATGGTTCATGAGCATTTTCTCATACACTTTATCCGGTAAAATTCTCTTCAAAACAATCGAAAATTTTTGCATAAAGACGCCCACTTTATAATGTATTTTTGGATTTTTATCTTGGATTATTTGATAAACTGCCTCAGCCATTTCGTTAGGATTGCTACCGCTATCTACGTGTTCGTCCATCATTTTTAGAGTGTTTCCATAAGGAATTTCATAAGCCGAATTCTTGATTACAGGCGCGTGAAATCTTCCCGAAGCAATATTAGTCGCAAAATCTCCCGGAGCAACATTGGTAATATTGATACCGAAAGATTTTACTTCCATTCGCAAGGCTTCAGTAATCAATTCTAAAGCGCCTTTTGAAGCCGAATAAACGCTGCGATAAGGTAAACCCATATAACCTGCTATGGAAGTAATATTGATAATTAGTCCTGATTTTTGGGAACGCATTTGTGGCAAAACCGCTTTCATCACTTCAATGGGTCCAAAGAAATTGGTTTCGAAATTATTTCTGATCTCCTCGGTCGGAATTTCTTCCAATGGTCCAGTGATACCAACACCAGCATTATTAATGACAATATCCAATCGCCCAGAAGTGGCAATGATTTTAGTAACAGCCGCTTGAATAGAATTGGTATTTCGAACATCTAAAGTAAGTAATGGAAAAACCGAATTTAAAACTCGATCTGGATTCCGGCTCGTTCCATAAACGATAAATCCTTTGTGGTGCAAAAATTCACCAATAGACTTTCCAATTCCTGAAGAACCACCTGTAATTAGAACAACTTTACTCATTATTGATTTGCAATTTATTGTTGGTAAATTTAGTGTTTTATTTTAAAATAAAGTATAAAAGTATGCTATTCAAAAGTGTTAGAAAATAACAGAAGATTCAACAATTTTATACAAAAAAAAGAATTTCAACTCCCGATAAATATCGAAAAATTGAAATCCTTTTAACTATTTTAACCGCAATTACAAATTTCTAATGATGCGCTTTCGTTCCGTTTTGCGGTATCAATTCTATTTAATCAAATCTAAAATTTTAGAGTACAGAAGTTTGTCATCAATAGGTTTTGAAATGTAGTCATTCATTCCCACTGCTTTGCATTTCCCAATATCAACTGAAGTAACATCGGCAGTCAACGCAATAATTGGAATTTGTAATTTCATAGTATTTCGGATGTATTCCGTAGCTTCAAATCCGTTCATTATGGGCATTTGTAAGTCCATTAAAACAATATCATAAGCATTAGTTTCTAGTTTTTCAATCGCTACTTTTCCATTTTCGGCAATATCGCAGGCGAATTCAAAATTGTCCAAAATAATCCTCATCAACAATTGGTTAAGCATTACATCTTCAACTACCAGTACTTTTACGTTTTTAATTTCTTTGTCTAATTCTACAGCTCCATCTTCTTCTTGATAGCAATCTAGTTTTTCAAGGTTTTTTTGAAAACTCATAGTGAAACTAAAAGTAGAACCTTCACCAACAGTGCTTTGTACAGAAATAGTTCCTCCCTTTTTTTCGACTAATTGTTTAACGATGGCAAGACCTAAACCAGTTCCTCCGTATAAACTTGAAGTAATACTGTGCGCTTGTTCAAAGTTTTCGAAAATAGCTTCAATTCTGTTGAGCGGTATTCCTATTCCAGTATCCGAAATTTTAATCTCCAATGTTACTTTTTCTTTCTCTTCATTTACTAATGTAACGCTAACAACTATTTTTCCTTTGTGCGTAAATTTTATAGCATTGCTCAAAAGATTTATTAGAATTTGATGCAAACGAACAGAATCGCCAAGCACAATTTCGGGGATTTTAGCATCATATTTTTTTACTAATTTTAAATTACTCTCTTGAATTTTAGTTTCAAACAAATGAAGAATTGTATTTATTGACTCTGATACTTTAAAAGGCTCATTTACAAATATCATTTTGCCAGCATTAACTTTTGCTAAGTCAAGAATATCATTAATAAGAACAATTAAGGTATCGCCACTGGTTTTTACGGCATGTAAATATTCCTTTTGTTTATCGTTCAAATCTGTTTGTATCAAAACTTTGGTAAAACCAATAATAGCATTCATTGGCGTCCGAATTTCGTGACTCATGTTAGACAAAAATTGTTGCTTAGCCAAAACTGCATGCTCTGCGATTTCTTTGTCAGTTTCAGCTCTACTTTTTGCTTCTAACAATTCTTGATCAAACTTTTTTTGTTGCGAAATATCCATACTTACACCAGCAAACATAACTGCTTTGCCGAATGCATCATAGTGAAATTTTCCGGTTGATTTCATCCAAACAATAGCTCCATCATTGGCACGTACAATTCTATAATCTATGTCATATCTGGTGTGATTTACATTTGCATCTTCTACATTTTGAAATGCCATTTCTTTATCCTCAGGAACAATTGATTTTTGCCAATCTTGATACGTTAGGTCTTCACGATTTTCATCGAATCCCCAAATCGCTTTATGTTTACTAGACCAATCTAATTTAGACGAAACAAGATCTAGTGACCAAATTCCAACTTTGGCTGAATCGGTTGCCAATTTTAAATGACTTGCCAGTTTCTTTTGTTCCTTTTCGTTTTCCTCAATTTGCTTTTTTGCTTGCACATAATTCGTTACCTCAGTTCCAATAACCGTTACGCCAGTAATTTTATTGTCAATGTCAGTGTAGGGTTGATAAATAACACTAAAAAAACGCTCTTCGGGAATGCCATTGCGCATCAGTACTGCTCGGTTTTCATTCGATGAAAAAGGGATTCCTGTAGTGTAAACCGCATTAAGCAATTCTGGAAACTGTTGACTTTTTAATTCAGGAATAACTTCAAACAAAGGTTTACCAATGATTTCCGAACCTTTATCCCAAATTTTAAGCAGCGGTTCGTTTACAAAAGCAATTATCATATCCTCTCCTTTTAAAATGGCGATTGACATAATAGACTGCGATAGAATGCTGCTGAATCGCTTTTCGCTACCTTCAATTATTTTGTTTTTTTCTTCTAATTCAAGGCAGGTTTTCTCCAGCTTTTGCTCTGCGGTTTTCCTTTGAGTAATATCCTCAATAGCAAGAAGGATTAATTGCTCACTGGTTTTATCATTATTAATTTTTAATGCATTCAGTAACAAATGGCGTTCGCCAAGCGAAGGAAATTTCAAAACAATTTCAAAATCCACAAGTCGCTCGTGTTGTGGAAGAATTTTTTCAAGCATAGAACGCATCATCGTATCATCCCACTGACTATCTTGTATTTCATAAAAATATTCTCCCTCTATATCTTGCTCTTCTGCATTAAATATTTTGTTGAATGAAGCATTTACCGTTTTTATACGCAGGTTTTTATCTAAAACTAAAAGCGGATGACGAATGGTCGAAACGATACTATCTGAATAATGGCGGGACGTATTGAGCTGTTCCTGCTTGTCCATCAGTTCTTGATTCACAATAGTGAGTTCCTCATTCGTAGATTGCAGTTCTTCTTTTGATGTTTCTAATTCCTCGTTCAAACTCTGCATCTCCTCATTGGTGCTTTGCAATTCCTCATTGGCACTTTGCAGTTCTTCATTGGAAGCTTCCATGTCTTCGGTAATGGAACGCATGTCTTCGCGTGTTTGCGCAAGTTCTCTTTCTAATTGAAGATTACTGTTTTGAATTTCAATGGTTTTCGCTGATGCCGATTTTTTTTCTACCTGTACAACAGAATTTTTTTTCTCAAATCGAATTAGATAATGTGGTTCAACAGTATCCGTGAGCGGAATAATTTCAATAGCGACCAAAGATTGGTTTTCGTCTATTTTTACAGGAATATTTTCTTTGGCAACAGTTGTTTCCAGCTTCTTTGCTTTGTGAATGGCGTTACGCAATTCGAATGCTAAACCTTCACGCGCCATTTTAATTAGGTTGTGCGTGGGTTTGCCTTGTGGTGCTTGAAGAAAAGGGGTAATATCTCCATGAATGTGAACAATGTCCATTTGCTCATTCACTACCACACTGGCAGGAGATTTTGAAATCATTATTTCCTCTGCACTTTTTTTGATATTGGTTTGCGTGGCTTCTTCTCTAAGTATTCTTGTGCCCACTTTTTTGGCAGGCAGGTATCTTGTAGTCAACTCTTCTTCTTTGCGACTGGTGCTAACATGAACAAACCTACCTGGCAAAGACTTACGCGAGAAAATTTTATCCTGTTTGGAAATCTGCGTAAACAAATCAGTTGATGTTCCAGTGCTTTCGGATTTTCCTAAAACAAGAAAACCATTTTCTTTGAGGGCATAATGAAAAGTCGTGAATGCTTTCTTTTGCAAAAAAGTATCCATGTAAATCAGCACATTGCGACAGCTGATTAAATCCATTTTTGCAAATGGTGGATCTTTCAAAAAGTTATGCGGTGCAAAAACACACATATCCCGAATGAGTTTGTTGACTTCGTATCCTCCATTATTTTTTACAAAATATTTTTTGAACTGCGCTTCAGAAATATTTGCTACGTCAGCTTTGGTGTAAAGCGCTGCACGAGCTTTTTTGATGGCTCTCTCTGAAATATCCGAAGCAAAGATTTGAATTTTTGTATTTAATAATTTCGCTCCTAAAAATTCATGTAAGCAAATGGCAATTGAAAACGCTTCTTCGCCAGTGGAACATCCCGCAATCCAAATCCGAATGGGTTCATCTGCCGACTTGTTTTTTAAGATAGAAGGAAAAACAGTATCGGATAACGTTTGAAAAGTTTTTGGGTCGCGAAAAAAAGACGTAACGGGAATCAGCACGTCCAAAAAGAGTGCATCCTGTTCTGCTTTATCAATCCGCAATAACTTCAAATAATCGGAAAGGTTTTTCGTTTTTGAAATGACAATTCTACGGGTTATTCGCCGCTGAAAAGTCGATTGTTTATAATAAGTAAAATCTACACCACTTCTTTGGCGCAAGACCAGAAGAATTTGTTTGAAAATATATTCGTCATCCTTAGGAACTTCTTCTTTAAAAAAGTGATTGGATTCATAAAAACTGCTGATTTGCAAAAGGTGTGCAGGAATTTTTTCGGGAGCTAAAATAAAGTCTACCACTCCAGCATTAATGGCATTTTGCGGCATACTGTCATAAGCTGCGGACTCCAAATCCTGAGCAATACTAATGCCTCCGTGGTCTTTAATGGCTTTCAAACCAAGTGTTCCATCACTTCCTGTTCCTGATAAAACAACTCCTACAGCAAACTCTTTGTGCACATCAGCAAGCGATGTAAAAAAAACGTCTATACTAAGATTTATTTTTTTCTCACGATTAGCCAATTTTAAAATGCCATCTGTTGATGTCAGTATTTTATTTGAAGGAATTACATAAATATGGTTGGGTGCGAGTGGTATGTCATCCGTAATTTCCAGTACAGGAATTTGTGTAACCCGCTGTAAAATTTCTGGTAAAATACTTTCGTGTGCAGGATCAAGGTGTTGCACCAATACATAAGCCATTCCGGAACTATCGGGTATCGCTTTTAGCAAACTCTTGAAAGCGTCAAGACCTCCTGCACTTGCACCAATACCAACAATTGGAAAATTCTGGACGGTTTTAGGCGGATTAGCTTTTTTTGCTTTTGCCATTTTATATTTTTTAAAGAATATTTATTGTCGATTCGGTCTTTGGTTATTCTATTTTAGTTGGTTAAAAGCTAGAACATTTTAAGTTTTCACTGTCTCCAAAGAATGACACACGACGTCAATCTATTAAAAAACCTGCAGAGCATAAAGAAAACAAATGTAGTGAAATAAACAGAGTACACTACATAAAATTATCGTTACAAAACGGGAAGATGTTATAAAAAAACAACCTACAATTTTATACTTAAGTTACACAAAAAAGAATTTTTGTCCTGATGTTAATCAGGGTCAAAAATCCTCTTGATTTTTTAAAATGAGTCTATATAAATATGCTTTATTCCTTCAAAAATTTGGATTTTTTTTTTCACAAAAGGCGGTTATCTTCTGCGTAAAATATTATTTTAATTTTGACATTTCTTCTTTTTATAAATCAATTTTGTTAGCTGCTCAGTCGATTTATTTAACGATTCAGCAGAAATGATAATTATTTTTATCATTTCTCTCCATTCATGAATTTCAAGATTATTATCGTCGAATATCATTTTTGAAATTCCAATAACATTCGCGACACAATTTCTAACTTTGTGCGAAACTGTAAACATCATTTCTTCAAGATCACAGTTAGTAATTGAAACCTGCTTTTCTTTTTCTACTTCTCTATCTTTTATATTCTTTCTGGCAAGTTTTAAATCATAAGAACATTTTTTCAATTCTTTATTCCGAAGAACAAGTTCTGTATGTGCAATCTTCAAATCTTTTAATGTGGAAATTTGTGTCATAAATACGATTTTTTTTAAGATACAAAATTAAAATTGTTGCTTTATTATCAAGTC
Organism: Flavobacteriales bacterium; assembly: GCA_038234745.1. Lineage (GTDB taxonomy): Bacteria > Bacteroidota > Bacteroidia > Flavobacteriales > Flavobacteriaceae > Flavobacterium. The sequence goes on from JBBQSZ010000062.1 coordinate 19,201, forward strand.
AAATTCTTTCTATAAAAGTAAAAAATTGCTGCTAAAATTAGTCTACTAAAAACATACAATTAGCTCTATCAAAGATAATTAAATATTTTATTACAGTATAAGAAAGATTATATGATTTTTAAATTTGATCGAAATTAAAATCCTATTTTATAGTTATAAATTATAAATGAGAACTATTTGTATCAAGGATTTAAACTATTGGGATTTCAAGAAGTGAAAAGTATAATGAAACGCTTTTATTTTTCGTTTTCCAATCGTTGTATCATTACCTTCATTTCTTCAATTTCTTTCTTTTGGGCTATAATTATGTCATTTGCCAGTTTTTTAACTTCTGGGTCTTTAATATCTGCTCTTTCACTTGTCAAAATTGCGATAGAATGATGCGGTATCATCGCTTTCATCCACAAAACATCACCAATAATGGGTTGCTGAACGCGAACCAAAAATAATGCAGTACTAAAAAGAACAAGGCTTCCTAGCAATATTGCGCTATTTTTTTTCTTGTTTTTATACATTCCAAACATAAATAATAACATTATAACTGCCATTGCGGAAATGCCTAAACACGTCATATAAAATCTAGTTAAACTAAAGTAAATATGATCTATTGAATACGTGTTCAAATACATTGTCACATACATTGCAAGGAAAGACATTCCTAACATTGCAAAGAATTTTGTGTATTTATTGTCTTTTGAAGGCATACTTGAATTTTCCATAATTAATTGATTTTTAGGTTCGAAATAATACTATTTTAATTCAGATTTTTACCAAAATAATTTTGATTTAATTTACCATCTTAAATTATAGTTGTACATACCAAATTCAAAAATAAAGGTAATTAGTAACAAATGTTTAAAGTTGTATTGTTTTTTAAAAAAGTTACATTATTCCGATTTCTATTTTATTATTTGAAAAATCCAAATATTGAAAATTTTTAGATTGCTAAAAAGTTTATTTACAATCGATTTCTCAAATTATGTTATCAAATTACTGATCTAAAAGAATTATAAACCTATTGAAGTATTGAATATGAAACATAAAGTGATGCAAACCTTCATATTAGAAAAGTCTTAAAACAAAAAAAATCCTCCATAAAGGAAGATTAAAAAAATGGCAAGCGACCTACATCGCACCGCTCAA
>JBBQSZ010000063.1:0-20208 GCA_038234745.1 Flavobacteriales bacterium
ACGACTCCTTGAATTGCATCAAATTTAGAATTGGTGAAAGTCACAAACTCTGCATTGTAATCACCACCATCATTTTTTTCTTTGTTCAGCATAAACCCATTGTCGCAATTACTAATTACTGAATTAGAAACGGTAACATTGTCAGCAAACGCTCCTTTTGATACTTCTAAAACACTTTTGAAATTAGATATTTCAGAATTTTCAATTGAAATGTCATACGCTTTACTCATCAATTTGTCTAAAGTGGTAAAAGCATTTTGAGTTTTATTTCCCGTTAGAATTAAATCTTTTAAGATTAAATTTCCTTTTGGGTTCATTTCGAAAGCCGTTTTCTCAGAAGTGAAAACAAGTTTTGCTTTAGATTGTTTATTACTTGAAGCGATTGTAATTTCTTTGTCAATTACCAAAGAGTTTTTTAATTGGTAAGTTCCACTTTTTAGTAAAATAATATCCCCTGAATTGGCTTTGGCTAATTGTTTTATCAAATCTCCTGAATTTGAAACTGTGATTTTATTAGCTATTGCTTTTGGTTTATTTTCTTCAAACCAATTGGTTCCGTATTTGGTTCTGTCAACCAAAATTGGATTTCCTTTAACTGGATTTACAATAGCACCAATACTGTTGTTGGTAGCTGTTCTTTCATTTCCAAAAAAGTCTTTTGTAATGGTTTCAAAATCAAAACCAGCATATAAATCCGTGTTGTTTTCTTTTAAAGTAAATAAATCCTTCGATAGTTTAGTAACTGCGAAGTCTTTTGTTTGTAATCCTTTGGGTTTAATTTCGCTTTTATTTTCATTGTTGATAATGTTGTTTTTAAAGGTAACGCCATCCACTTTATCAAAATTTACGATAGGATTAGTGTCTGGCACTTCATTGTAAATTAAATTATTTGCAAAAACGACACGTTCTGGGCGAGCTGACCGAATTTCAGAAGCTGGCAAAACTGCTTTTTGGCTCACATTTGAACCGACGCTAAACTGCCAAGGCGATTTACAGTCTATAAATGAATTGTGCGCTACAACAACATCAGTAACTTGGTTGTATCTATTTAAAGATGATTTTGGAATTCCATTCATCACAGCAATAGCGCTACGGAACATTTCGCCTTTGATTTTGTAGAAATAGTTGTTGGTAATCCAGTGGCCTGTATTAATAACACGAATACCACCCATTTGATCTGAATTATCGTTTCCGATAAAAACATTGCTGTCAATTATATTATAATTTCCGTGTCTAATAACCAAAGAACCTTCTGATTCAAAAAACACATTATTTCTATATTCATTAAAATTAGATTTATTTGAAATGACCTCAACTTCTCCGTTACAATGCTCAAATAAATTGTTGTAAACATAAGTATGAGAAGGCGTCATAGAAGTTTCACTGTCACCAATTTGAATAGTTTCTCCGTGTGGTCCACCTTTACGAGGTCTTGGTCCAAAATGATTGTTTACGATTTGGTGGTAATTGTTGATGTGCTCATTTCCGTCCAGAAAGATTCTAACAGTTGGTCCAAAATTAGATTTACCCGTAATATAACAGTTGCTCAATTCGTTGTGTCTTCCCCAAAATTCAACCCAATGGTCGCTAACATCTCGGTCTGGCTGGGTAAATTCAACCATAACACATTGTGTAAATTTGCAATTGTTGGCAATAGAATCGTTATTAATTTTGAATTGGATTACAGCATTTGAAGGCGTATGACCGTTTTTGAAATACAGATCTCTAACTTCTAAATAGTTTCCTCCAAATTTTAAATTGGAAGTACCTTCAATAAAAACTTTACCAGGAGTTTCTGCTCTTAAAATGATTGGCTTTTCCTTGGTTCCTTTTCCATAAAATTTGATTTGAACATCTTTCCAAACACCATTTGCCAGCACAATGTTGTCACCTGCAGTACTGCTTTTAATCGCATTTTTCAGTTCATTGATGTTGTTAACTTTAACAGTATTTGCAAAAGTCACTTGTTTACACGATAGTAATAGAATTAGTACACTTACAATAGAGACAAATCTTTTCATTATTATTTAATTTTAAAATTAGTTTTAATTCTTATTATTTCAATATTTTTAGGCTTCTTTCCAAAGTTTTTGAACGCGCATTAAATCTCTTTTCATAGCGTCGAATACTACTTTTTTATCTACGGTGATAGTTCGATTACCTTGTTCTGCACCTCCCAAATCATATTCAAGATGCAAGGAAACGGGTGGTTTTAATTTATTTTTTTTCAATAATTTAAAATAATAGTCAAAATTGACCATTCCTTCACCAATAGGAACATTAATCGCTTCCCATTTTCCATTTACTAGACCCCATTTATAATCTTTTAAAACAATAACCTTGATTTTCTCATGCAAGAGACGAAAACCGTTTTCCCACGAATTATATCCTTCGACCATTGCATGTCTAACGTCGTATTGGGTGCCAAAGTATTTACTATCAGCAGTTTCAAGAATTTTATTCACCTCCCAAAAGGATGCGCCAACTCTATTTCCAGCATGATTTTGATAACAACCGATAAGTCCTAGTTTTTTATTTAATTCGCTCAGCTTTCTTATTTCCTCTTGATAGAAAAGTACGGAATTTTCCATAGACATATCGTCTTTGTATTTAAACCAATTCGGACGGTAGTAGCTTATTTTTTCAACAGAAGCACTTTCTAGTATGTCTAAGTCGAGTTTATTATTTACACTTTCGATGGTAGTGGTAATCATTTTGCAGTTAATACCGCTTTTTCTAATAGCTTCAACTGCCACAGGTAAATCAATTTTCACACGTTCAGGCAGTACATGACCATCCGGGCGAACAGTCAAATCGACACCTGAAAAACCCATTTCGGCAACCATTTCGCCTAGAGTTTTATAATCTAAAAATTGCAGATGCTTTGAGAAAATATTCACATCGAGACTTTCATTATCTTCAAATTCAAAAATTTTTGGAAAAGAAAAACCTGATAAAGGCAGTAAACTTGCCAGGGCTGTTTTTGCGATAAACTCTCGTCTTGTTGTCATCTATTTTGTTTTAATTACTACCTAAAGTTCTATATTTATTAGTTCTAAATCGCGTATTTTTTTTTGTTTTTACTTATTTGAATTCTCAATATATGAAAGTTGTAAATTGATCGATTTGATTTGTCAGTATTGGAAAACCAAATTGGTTTACCAAAAGTATGTGTTTTTATTTAGTTTCCAAATATATTATTAAAAAATAATTGTTTTTAATTTTTAAGAATAAAAAGGAGAGACCAATTAATAGATTTAAATCCTTTTTTGAGCATCAACCAAACAAAATGGACACAAGTATCAAACCTCTCATACTTTCGTGTTTTATTTTATTTATAAACAAGACAAAATTGTCTTCTATAAAAAACTTTAATTTTAAAATTATTATTGATTATTTTTTGTAATAACAGTACAGTTCAGGATAAGAGCCTTGTTTATAATCTCTAAATTTGACTGCATTATTAATAGTGATGATGGGAGTTGCAAATGCATTTGTAACACCAAAAAACTAAATTGTAAGAATTCGTTAGTCAATAAAAGTTCCATAAGTACGATTTTATGGTTTATGGGATAGTATTGTCTTTTTAGAAAACAGAAATTATGAAAATAGATAAAGAACAAATTTTAGATTGCAATGAAAAAGGGTTAGGGAATCACAAAGAAAGTTTTGATTTTTTAGCAAACACATTAACAAGAAAAGGGCATGATGTAAATGCTTTAGTGGCTAGATTAGCTGAATTCCAAGTAGCGATTCCGAGTTGGGCTTTAGGAGCTGGAGGTACACGTTTTGGTCGCTTTTCGTTCTACGGAGAACCATCAAGTTTAGAACAAAAAATTGAAGATGTAGGACTAATACATGCTTTAACTAAAACCGCTGGAGCAGTTTCTTTGCATATTCCATGGGATGTACCAAGTGATTATAAAGCGATTAAAGAAATTGCAAACTCATTAGATGTTAAATTTGACGCTGTAAATTCTAATACTTTTCAAGATCAGAAAAATGCAAAAGAAAGTTATAAATACGGTTCGTTGAGTAATCTTAATCAAGCCGTTCGTGAGCAAGCAATTCAACATAACTTAGATGTTATAAGCATTGGAAATCAATTAGGGTCTAAAAGTTTGACAGTTTGGTTAGCAGACGGTTCTTGTTTTCCGGGTCAAAATAATTTTCAAACCGCATTTCAAAATACTCAAAATAGCTTGATTGATATTTACAAAGGCCTTCCAAATGATTGGAAAATGTTGATCGAATACAAACCTTACGAGCCAAACTTCTATAGCACTGTAATTCAAGATTGGGGAGCATCATTAATGTTAGCCAATGGTTGTGGAGACAAAGCGTATACGTTGGTCGATTTAGGACACCATTTGCCAAATAGTAATATTGAGCAAATTGTTTCGATCTTGATGTTGAAAGGTAAATTAGGAGGTTTCCATTTCAATGATAGTAAATACGGAGATGACGATTTAACTGCTGGAAGTATTAAACCGTATGCCTTATTCCTTATTTTTAATGAATTGGTTTATGGAATGAAAAATAATCCTCAAAACCCAGACCTAGCATGGATGATTGATGCTAGTCATAATGTCAAAGATCCTTTGGAAGACTTAATTCAATCTTTAGAAGCTATTCAAGAAGCGTATGCAAAAGCATTATTAGTAGATCAAAACGAATTAAGAACGGCTCAACTGAATCATGATGTTGTGAAATGTCAAGAAATTTTGCAAGGTGCATTTAGAACAGATGTTCGACCAATGTTAGAAAAAGCACGTTTAATAAGCGGTGGTGTTTTAAATCCAATTAACGCTTATAGAACATTAAAAGTTAGAGAGCAACTTATTAAAGATAGAGGTAGAAATACGGTAGCGACGGGACTTTAATCTATTTCTAATGAAACAAAAAGTAACCGCTGTTTTTGATATTGGTAAAACGAATAAGAAGTTTTTTTTATTCGACAAAGATTTTAAGGAAGTACATAAGGAATACATCTCTTTTGATGAAATAGTTGATGAAGATGGTCATCCTACCGAAAACCTTCCGGCTTTACAAAATTGGTTAAAGTCTGTTTTTGATCGAATGCTAGAAGACAAACATTTTCATATCAAAGCAATTAATTTTTCGACTTATGGTGCAAGTCTAGTTCACATAGATCAACATGGCAATGCAATAACGCCACTTTATAATTATACAAAATCTTTACCAGGACAGATTGTATCGTCTTTTTTTGAACAATATGGTCCAATGGATGAATTTTTAAAAAATACGGGGTGTGTTGATTTAAGTATGTTGAACTCAGGATTGCAGTTGTATTGGTTAAAAAAAACGAAACCAGAGGTGTTTAAGAAAATCAAGTATTCTTTGCACTTACCGCAGTACCTCAGTTATATTTTTACGGGAATTCCTTTGAGTGAATATACCAGTATTGGGTGTCATACAGCATTATGGGATTATGAAAAAAAGGATTACCATAAATGGGTGTATGCTGAAGAAATTGATAAAATTTTACCGCCAATAGTTTCAACCGAAACAAGTATTAATATGAACTACAACGGTAGTCGCATTAAAATTGGTGTTGGAATTCATGATAGTTCTGCGGCTTTGCTGCCTTACGTTCGAAGCATCAAGAAAAAATTTATTTTAGTTTCGACAGGAACCTGGAGTATTGTTTTTAATCCATCGGCAGAAGAAGCTATTTCAACAGAACCAAATAATAAAGATGTTATCAATTACATGCGTATAAATGGTAAAGCTGTAAAGGCAACTCGAATGTTTTTAGGCAATGAATATAAGGTTCAGGTGGCTAAATTAGATAAGCATTTTGGTGTAGATGATGAATACCATCGTACGGTTAAGTTTGATTGTAAATTGTATTCGGAGCTAATGGAAGACTTTGTCCATTGTTATAAATGGGAAAGTATTACGGAGGAAAATATGCCAAAAAAAAGCCAAATGCATTTTGAGACGTATGAACAAGCTTACCATCAATTAATGATAGAACTGGTACTTATTCAAATAAAATGTATCAAATTAGTCATAGGCGACAGCGAAATTTCAAGAATTTATGTAGATGGTGGTTTTAGTAATAATGATATTTATATAAAATTACTTTCCCATCATTTTAGAAATAAAAAATTGAGTACAACAGATGCCTCATTGGGTTCTGCTCTAGGAGCTGCAATCTCAATATCAGATAATAAGTTGAATTCCAAATTTTTAAAAGAGAATTATGCGCTTAAAAAACATGTTCCTTTTATAATAAACGGAATATAAAATCACATAGAATAATAATAAAAACAACTATTTTAAATTAAATATAATGTCAAAAAACTTAAAATTAATTCACCCAAGAGATCAGATTACAGAAATCATTAGTAGAATATATAAAAGAGGAATGACCACTACTTCTGGCGGAAATATTTCAATCATAGACGAACAAGGTGATATTTGGGTAACTCCATCGGCAGTAGATAAAGGCTCATTAAGAGCTTCGGATATTATTTGTGTAAAAAAAGATGGAACTATTATTGGAAAGCATAAGCCTTCATCCGAGTTTCCTTTTCACAAAGCTATTTACGAATCCCGTCCTGATATTAAGTCGGTTATTCATGCTCACCCACCAGCACTTGTCTCTTTTAGTATCGTTAGACAAATTCCTAATACTAATATTATCTCGCAGGCTAAGCATATTTGTGGTCCTATTGGCTATGCAAAATATGAATTACCAGGAAGCGAAAAATTGGGAGAGGTGATAGGCGAGGAGTTCAAAAAAGGCTTCAAAGCCATTATAATGGAAAACCATGGAACGGTATTAGGTGGAAGTAGTTTAACCGATGCATTTGAGCGTTTTGAAGCTTTAGAATTTTGTGCAAGCACTATTTTATACGGTTCTCAAATAGGAACACCAAGATACCTGACAGATGCACAAATTGATGCTTTTGAAGCACAAGTGCCTGAGAATATTCCAGAAATGGAAACTGTTGAATACACCTCTGACGAAGTAGAAAAACGTTTGGAAATTTGTAAAATTGTACAGCGTTCTTGCCAACAAGGTTTAATGATTAGCACGTATGGAACCGTTTCGATGCGTTGGAAAGACAATGACTTTCTAATCACGCCTACAGGAGTAAACCGTTGGGATATGGATATAGCTGATGTTGTTCAAATAAAAGATGGTAAAAGAGAAGAAGGAAAAATTCCTAGTAGAGCCACGTGGATTCATCAAGAAATTTACAAACGTAATCCTAAAGTGAATTCTATTATCATGACTCAGTCGCCTTATTTAATGGCATTTGGAGTTACAGGGACACCTATAAATGTTCGTACTATTCCTGAAAGCTGGATTTTTCTACAAGACATTCCAGCGGTTTCTTATGGTAAACATTTCAAAAAGGATAGTTGCACAGAGTTAGTAGAAAACTGCACAACTGCTTTGATTATTGAGAATGATTCGGTTATTATCACAGGCGATAAACTATTACAAACATTCGATTATTTAGAAGTAGCTGAATTTAGTGCAAAATCTATTGTTTTAGGGACTGCTTTAGGTAAAATGGTACCAATAAATGATGACCAAGTCGAAGATTTAAGAAAGAAATTTTTGTCATAATAAATATTTAAGAAAGTTTCAATAATAAAAATTACAATAAAAAAATGTTACAAAACAGAAGAATATATTTACCGCCATTAAGTTTAATAGGACCAGGAGCATTGAAGGAACTTGGAGAAGAATTAAAAGATCTTCCTTACAAAAAAGCCTTATTTGTTACCGATAAAATTTTAGTAAAATTAGGAGTTGCAAAAAAAGTGCAAGATGTAATGGAAGCTTCAGGAATAGAAGTCATATTGTATGATGACGTTAAACCGAATCCCACTGTAAGCAACGTGAACAATGGTCTGGAATTATTAAAAGACAATTCCTGTGATTTTATTTTAACACTAGGAGGAGGTTCGCCACAAGATTGTGGGAAAGCAATAGGTGTTTTAGCTACAAATGGAGGGAAAGTAAGTGATTATGAAGGAATTCATTTGAGCAAAAAAGTATCATTACCAATAATAGCAATAAATACTACAGCAGGTACAGCAAGTGAAGTGACCATAAATTATGTGATTACAGACGAAGAACGTCATATAAAAATGGTAATTGTAGATAAAAACTGTTTGGTCTCTATAGCTGTAAATGATCCTGAATTGATGTTAGGAAAACCAGCTGCATTGACTGCGGCTACTGGAATGGATGCGCTTACCCATGCGATTGAAACCTATGTAACAAAAGGAGCTTTTCCATGGTCTGATGTTTTAGCTTTAGAAGCCATTAAATTGATTTCGCAGAGTTTAGAGAAAGCTGTTGTAGACGGGCAAAATTTAGAAGCGAGAAGTAAAATGGCTTGGGGACAATTTATTGCAGGACAAGCATTTTCTAACGCAGGTCTTGGTTTTGTGCATTCTATGGCACATCAATTAGGTGGTAAGTATGATTTGCCACACGGAGTTGCTAATGCAATTTTATTGCCTCATGTTGAAATATTTAATATGCCAGTTTGTGAGCATAAATTTAAAAATATTGCAGAAGCTATGGGAGTTGATGTAGTAGGTATGAATGATGCTCAAGGAGCAAAAGCCGCCATTGACGCTATCAGATCATTATCAAAGGCTGTGGGTATTCCTTCAGGATTAAAAGAATTAGGAGTGAAAGTAGAAGACTTCCAAGAGATGGCTAATAATGCCATAGCTGATGTTTGTACTGGTGGTAATCCACGACAAGTAACTTTAACCGATGCGGTATCTATTTATGCAGCAGCAATGTAAGTTTTTTTTTAAATTGATTATTATGAGGCTGTTCAGATTGGATAGCCTTTTTTTGCAATACTTATTTTTAAAAAATGAGAGAAACAATGATAGTCATTTAGTCAAATGTATGAAAGAATTTGACAACCTTTTAGAGAGACAGGATAGTGAAGTACAGTTTATAATTCTTTTTTATTTTATTTTACAATGCTATTAAATTAATCATTCAATAAATTTAATGTATGGACAAAATACTTGGATTATTATTGTTTTAGGTTCTGGGAAATATTTGCTTGAATAAGCAAAGAAGTAATTTTAAATAAAATAATAAAGTAATTATTATGAAAAAGCATTTTTCATCGTGGGTATTGCTACTGCTACCCTTAGTTTTTTTTGGACAAATAAAGCATGGTTTACGCGATGAAGCTGGTCGCCATTACATTCCGCGCGGTTTTGTGGTAAATACAAACGACCATACAGGCGAAGTTTTCTTCAATAGTGATGATTATTTGCGAATGGTTAGAATGGGAGCCAATGCACAAGTAATTCGGTTAGAATTAGGGAAATTAAGTAGTTTTCCGGGTGGAAAATTAGATAATAATTATCTTTTAAAATTAGACTCACTAGTAGCTTTAGGTAAAAATTCAGGAATGAAAACAGTTTTTAAAATGACTGTTTATGGCGTCGATAAATTTATTTGGGAAGAGTTTTGGCTCAATAAAAAGAACGAGTATAAAACCTATATTGAAGCTTGGAAAGTGATTTGGAATAGATATTCAGATGACGATTCAGTCTTAGGATACGATGTTGTCAATGAGCCAAGGAAATTAACTATGAATATAAGCTATAATGAGCTTACCGAGAAGTACTTAATTCCGTTATATCGACAAATTATAGATGAAAGTCAAAAAATAAATGCCGATAAGATGATTCTGGTGCAATCTATTTTTATGAATAAAGGCGAAGGAATTGATAACAATCAATATGCAGAAATTGTAGCTCCTATCAATAAAAAGAATATCATTTTTGCACCTCACATATACCAAAATAAACCTGATTTGGTCAAACCTGTAATGGATCGTTTTGATAAAGAATCCGCCATGCTCAAAGCGCCAATTCTTATCGGCGAATGGGGTTTTCCTACTTTTGCCACTACCGATACCATTATGGATGGAAATTTAGGGCAATTCAAGTACCAAGAAATGTATATCAAAACCGCTGAGGTATTTGATCGTATGGGAGTAGGCTCTATAAAAGCGTGGTTTTTGGGGAATACAACTATGCAAAATTTTATGCCTGGTGGACCATCTACTTGGTCAATTTTTAGTGATAAAAAAGCGGTTGGAACAATTGAGCGCAAGTACATAACCGATATTATTGCGAGACCTTATCCACAAACTATTGCGGGAGATATTCAAACTTTTCTATTCTATTTTCCTACGCGAACACTAGATGTTAAGATAAAAACAGATAACAGCAAAGGAACTTCCAAAATTTTTGTTGGAGCAAATAGACATTATCCAGATGGTTTTTCGATACTTATTGATACCGATTTTGTACTTTTTCACAATCCACTTAAAAATGTAGGTTTAGAAGTCTATAAATGTCCAAAAGGTTTTGATCCTTCCAATTTTATTTGGGATGAGCAAACTCAAAAAGTAATAATACTAAAATGGTCGAAAGACAAACAAACAATCGATTTTAAAATTGTTCCTGGAATATGGAATTTTAAGTAGACAGTGCCTTCTTAACTATGATTACTACTGTTTTTAGAAATCAATTCTTGAAAAATAAAATATAGATTCAAATGAAACAACTAAAAAATCAAATTACAAAACTATCTTTTCTTGCATTCATTATTTCAACTTTTGCAGCAGGACAAAATCCTCTTAAAAAAGACTTTGGAATGGCAGATCCTCATTGTTATATTTTTAATAATAAAGCCTATTTGTTTACTACAAGAGACGCAGACCCCAAAGCTAAAAGTTTTGTGATGCCCGATTGGCAAATATGGTCTTCTAATGATTTGCTTGATTGGAAATTGGAACGCCGTATTTTACCAACCGAAACGTATATGGGAGAATCAACAAAATGCTGGGCAACGGAAACAGCGGCTAAAAACGGAAAATATTATTTTTATTTTTCTAATGGAAATATTAATACCGGAGTTATGGTAGCTGATAAACCTGAAGGTCCTTATAAAGATGCGCTTGGGAAACCAATGTTAGATGTTAATTTGACTACTACAAAAGAGTATGACCCAACAGTTTTGATTGATGATGATGGGAAAGCATACATTGTTTTTGGACATTATAGAAATGATGATAAAGACTTAAATTGGTATATCGCCAAACTCAATGAAGATATGATTTCATTGGCAGAACAACCAAAAGAAGTTCTTCTTGAAAATGTGATGGATTTAATGAAAGCAAATGATAAACCAAACTTACACAAACGCAACGGGATTTACTATTTGTCAGCAGGAACGCATTATGCTACTTCTAAAAATGTCTATGGTCCTTATACCGTAATCGGAAATTCAGGAAACAATAAGTATGGGTTAGATAGTAGAGCTCACGGTAATTATTTCACTTGGAACAACCAATGGTTTCATACTTGGTGTCACTTTCATTTAGGGAAAGAAGTAGCCTATTTTAGGGAGTCGTATATGACTTATCTTCATTATAAAGATGATGGAAGTATGGTGGACGATGTGGATTATCTGGATGCTCATTTTGCTACAGGTGTTGGACAATATGATGCCAATTGGGATTTAATTCAGGCCGAATGGTATATGAAAGCTACTGGATTAGAAAAAAAAGAATCTCCTTCCGGAGGTTTTGAAATTCAGAAAATTCAAAATAAAGCCACGTTAGTTTATCCGAATATTAAAAATTTAGATGCTAAAAGATCCATCAATTTTTATATTTCTTCCGAAAATGGCGGAATTATTGAAGTGCATAATAAAACAGCCGATGGTAAATTGTTGGGGTCTTGTAAAATTCCAAAAACTGCCAATTGGAAATCCTATGAAAACGTGAAATGTACATTGAATAATTTGAAAGAAGTAAAAGATATTTGCTTGGTTTTTAAAGGAACTACAGTAGATATAGCCCATTTGGATCGATTTCAATTCAATTAAATTTTAAAAATGATGTTGGATACGCATTTGGATTAATTTTTAACAACTATATAAAAACGCATGAAAGCACTTAAATTAGTAATGATTTTGGGTTTAATCTTTTTGCTGAACCCAATCACAGCCCAAACTTTAAAACACCCCGTAATTTGGGTCACAACTGAAGAAAGACCAAAAATATTAGCGGATATTGCAAAATACGCTTGGGCAAAAAGCATTTCCGATCAATTGCACGAGCATGTCGATGGTCCTTTAAAAACACATTTATCAAATCCAGCTGCAATTTTAAATTCAATTCCTGCATTTGCAAAAAGTGATCGTGAAAACTCCGAAAAGAAAGCGAGTCCTATTGCTGCGGCTCATAATAAAATTTTAGCATTGGCTTCAGAGTCTGGAATGCTTTATTACCTGACCGAAGACGAAAAGTACGCTCAATTTTCAGGCGATATTTTAGCTGCCTATTTTGATGTTTTGGCACCTTTAACTCCAGAAACGACAACCATTTGCGGTTATGAGTTTTTTGATCCAAGAACCACTTATGCCCCGTTGGCTTTGGCTTATGATTTTACCTATAATTATCTAACCAAACCCGGAGCAACTGTTTATAACAAAGCAACAGGAACCCGCATTCCGTTTGATAATAACAAAGCTCAAAAAGCAATGGCAAATGTAGTGGGTAATGTTTTGCAAGAATATGGTAAACCAGATACGCATGGTAAATTTGTTTCCAATCATCCTATTCTTACTTCTCCAGGTGCTTTGTTTGGCATTTTTTGTATCGAGAATGATGCAGAAAGAGAGCGTTTGTTTACTGTGTTTTGGGAAAAAGGAACAGCGCATCAAAACTCCTTCACCAAAACTATTTTGCCTATGTTTGGCGAACAAGGAATTTGGCCAGAATCGACTAGTTATAGTTTTATGCCAATTATTACATTGACCTTAAATATTGTCGATCGTATTAAACCCGAAATGAACGTCATTGATGGTCATAAAAATATTTTAGAAGGGAATATGTTTTTTGATAATTTAAGATATCCCAATCGTAAATTTGTTCGTTTTGGTGATGCAAAAAGGAATAATGACGGAACGGGAGATTTGTATAGATACACCTTAAATATTGCTGACAGACGTGGATTAACTGACCGAAAACAACAAGCCTTAGTAGCATTAAGACAAAGTTATGATGCGATTGGCGGTTACGAACCAAAGATTACAGATAACGTTTATAACAACTTCGATCCACTCGAATTGTTTTGGGGAATTCCAGTACCTAAGACAGTAGAAGGAAGTATCGATTTTCAAAAACCAACTGTGTTAGTAAAACACGCAGGATTGGCTTTAGAGCGCAATTATGTTGAAAAAAATAACGAACTGTATGGTCTTTGCGGAATCATTGGCGGAGCGCATTACGTACATTCACATCTTACTGGAATATCCATGGAACTCTACGGAGCGGGCTATGTAATGGCTCCAAGCGCAGGACTTCCACCTTCAGTACAAGAGCGACAAGTGCCACTTCACGAAAATTATTTTAGATTGTATGCAGGTAGTAATACTGTAGTGGTAAACGGTAATTCACACGGATTAGACAAAGGTGCTTGGAAAGGAGACTCTTTTGTATGGCAAAATACAGCAGTAAACATAGCTTCAGAACCCAAACATTTAGAAGACCCCATCTCAAAAAACTTCAACTTTGCCACACAATTTTTAAAAGATGAGGTAAACAATTGCGATCAACAACGTACATTAGGAATCATTCGTACTAGTGAGACCACAGGGTATTATTTGGATATTTTTAGATCTAAATCATTGGACGAATATAAATTTCAAGATTATATCTACCACAATTTGGGAGATGATACAGTAATTACCAATGATGCTGATAAGGAATTGGCAGTTACCCCAACCGATCGTTACCAAAATGATACGGGAGACAAAGTACAGTCTCCAGGATGGCGTTATTTCGAAGAAACAAATACAACAGAACCTATATCTGAAGCCGTAAAAGTTCGTTTTGATATTCTTCAAGACAATCGTTTTATGCATATGTTTATTCCAAGTGGTCAAGCTCGCGAATACACTAAGGCGTTAGCACCTCCAACTCGTGAAGCTGAAAATGGGTATATAAAAAAGAAAACGCAAGTAATGGTTATTCGTCAGCAAGGAGAAGCTTGGGACAGACCATTCCTCTCTATTTTCGAACCTTCAACCAACAAAAAATCGAGTGTTCAGAATGTTGAAGAGCTGAAAGACGGGCAAAAAGTAGTTGGCGTAAAAGTAGTATCTAAAGCGGGCAATACCGAAATTACCGATTACATCATTTCACAAGACAAATCAGATGCTTCTTATTCAAACAAAAATTTAAATCTTCAATTCAAAGGACGCTACGGCATCGTGCGCACCGAAGTGACCAAAGGTAAAACAGTAATTAGTTTGTACATTGGAGAAGGGGACTCGATTAGTTTTAAAGGAAATAAACTGAACGCAGAAGCTCAGAAAAGAGCTTTTAAAACTATAAAGTAATACTGTAGATTTTAATAAATAAATAGTTGTTTTACAATATAATATAAATTTCAATTTGGTGTGCAAGAAATAAAAAATTTAGAATGAATAAAGTATTCACATTAGCAATTATCACCATGTTGTCCGTATCGATGCTATCGGCACAAACGATCAAACCACCAGCAGGTAGAATTGCAATTGTGGCCGATGGAAACTCTCCAGATCCTGATGATATCGGAGGTACAGCCGTTTCCATTGCTTTGTTGCGAGCAGCAGGTTTAGAGAATCGCTTGGTTCATTATTCTCATAGTTGTGATTTGGTTAGAAATCAAAAAATTTCGGAAAAAGCCGAAAGAGAACGTCACGCCTTAATGCAAAGTAGTTGTGATGTAACCGCCAGACGTTGGGGTGGTTTTGAAAAATGGACATTTATTGATGCTAAATGGAATCAAAAGAAAACCATCAAAGATTTATGTAAAGCTATCAATGCTTCTTCTGCCAATGATCCACTTTGGATTGTAGAAGCAGGAGAACCTGATATTATAGGCTACGCTTTGAAAGCTGCAAAAAAAGACAAAATCCAATTTGTAAAAGTAATTACGCATCATCCTGCAAACGATAATTCTGGTGATTTTTTTAAATGGAAAGAAATACTAGATTATGGAGTAGAAGAAGTGCGTATTCCCGATCAAAATGTAAAGTTACAAGTGCCTATCGCTGAATGGGATTGGGCCAAAAACCATTCTGATCCACGCATCCAATGGATTTGGTTGCAAGGGAAAATTGCGGAAGTGGATGATGTGGTTAAATTTCAAAAAGGAAAATTCGATTGTTCCGATGCCGGAATGATACTGTATTGGATTACTGGAGCCACTTCCGGCGGAATTAATCAACCAACCGTAAATGATGTAAAAGGATTACTTTTGAATTATGTAGTGCAACATCCAGAAAATAATAATTAAAATCAATTACAATTATGATTTTAAAAACAGTAACAGCTATTTGTTTGTTTATTAGTTTGTCAACAAATAGCAGAGCAAGTTGTTTATCCGAAAAACAAATCCAGAACAGCAATACCTTGACTGTTGTAGATTATGATAAATTAGCCTTTGTAAAACAAAATATTGATTCGAAGCAGTTTTCTACAGTCTATAAAAAACTTTTGAAAACGGCTGATAAAGCACTAGCAGAAGGCTCTTTTTCTGTTATGGAAAAAACGCAAACTCCTCTTAGTGGGACTAAACATGACTATTTATCCATTGGTCCCTATTGGTGGCCTGATCCATCCAAAGCAGATGGTTTACCTTGGATTCGAAAAGACGGACAAATCAATCCTTTAACAAGAGAAGGAACTACCGATTTTGAAACAACAGCTAAAATGTTCAAAAATACGAGCAATTTGGCTCTAGCCTATTTTTTATCGGATAACAAAAAATACGCAGACAAAGCATTAGGATTATTGAAAGTTTGGTTTCTCAATCCAGAAACCAAAATGAATCCTAACCTAAATTTTGCACAAGGAATTCCAGGCCAGAATTCAGGCAGAGGAATCGGGATTATAGAATTTGCCGGAATTACCAACATCATCACAGCCATTGAACTTTTGGAAAATAATCATGCAATGGATGCGAAAACTAGCCAAGGATTGCGACAATGGTTTAGCGATTATTTGCATTGGCTTCAAACGAGTGAAAATGGAGTTTTCGAAAAGAATACTAAAAACAATCATGGCACTTGGTATGACGTTCAAGTGATAAGTATCATGCTTTTTTTAGAAAAAAAAGAAGAAGCCAAACAAGTTTTGGAATCGGTGAAAGCAGAGCGTATTTCAAATCAAATAGATTCAGAGGGTAAGCAACCTCATGAATTAGAAAGAACAAAAGCTTTGTCCTATTCGATTATGAATTTAAGAGCTTTTACGCAGTTGGCTTATTTAGGTTCAAAAACAGGCGTCGATTTATGGAATTTTAAAGCAGAAAATGGCTCCAGTATTTCATCTGCTTATGCCTTTTTAATACCTTATGCCAAAGAAGAAAAACAGTGGGACTATAAACAAATTCATGATCTTAATGGAGTAGTTGAAGATTTGAAGGATTTGTTTATGATGAGTGGAAGCCTATTTAATGTCAATGAATATTGCGCTATTGGTGCAACCAAAGATGGAAAGTCAAACTCACTATTCTATTTCGAAAAATAATAAACTAAAAAAAATATAATCATGCAAAGACTTGCTTTTAAAATGAAATTGAACCAAGGACAAAAAGAAACGTATAAAAAACGCCACGACGAGCTTTGGTCAGAATTACATCAATTGTTGAAGGATAATGGAGTAAGTGAATATTCCATTTTTCTAGATGAAGAAACCAACACGCTTTTTGCTTTTCAAAAAGTATCAGGCGAAGGAGGTTCACAAGATTTAGCGTCCAATCCTATTGTAAAAAAATGGTGGGCTTTTATGGCAGACATTATGGAAGTAAACCGAGATAATTCCCCAGTTTCTGTAAAACTAGAAGAGGTTTTCTATATGGCATAAGACAAAATTGCTAAGGAAAGTAAAGTCCTTGCAAAGGAAACTACGTATAAAAACTCTTAAATGATAACTTGCAAATCCTTTCATTCTCAATATTGATGATAGTATTTAATATTGCCAAATTAATAAACTGTTTTCCTTTAAGGATTTTGAAAACACTCTCTTTTAGTTTTGACTAAAATCAGTCCGCTTTTTGCTGACCATTTTCAATTTACAAAGAATTTCGGATAATTAAGGCGTTTTTATTCTCAATTTGCTCCTCCTTTCCTTGTAAAATCATTTCGGCCATAATTTTACCCATTGCTCTAAAATCAGTGGAAATAGTAGTAATTCCGTTTTCTACAACTTTTTTTAAGGGTGTTTCATTATAGGAAATAATCCCAAAATCAAGTCCTAATTTCAGATTTTTTAATTTTGATTTTTCAATCACACTCACTAAATCACGATCACTTGGTATAATATAAACTTCCCCTTTTTGAATATCTCTGTTTATAAATTCCGGGATAACTTCGTAGTCAAAGTCAAAATCCATACAAAATTTCTCAAAACCTTCCTTCATACCTAAAGGTTCTCTAAATCCAGGAAAAATCATAATTAGTTTTTGATACTTTTTTAATTTGGATTTGCCTTTTAATAGCGCATTATAAATATCTTTCCTATGATTTTGATAAACAGCAGGATAGGATTTTAATTCTGAATTTGTTTGGTCTAAAATATATACTTCATTAACTGGTAGGGTTTTGATGACTGAAGATGCTTCTGATAAATTTGCAGGCATTATTATATATTTAGTATAACTGCCGTTACTATCGTTTATCAAATTATTAAAAACTTGAAAATTGAAATGATGAAAGAAAATATCTACCTGAACGTTTTTTCCAATGTTTTCCAGAAATGAATTATAGAGATCCTCCTTAAAAATATTCAACTCTTCAAACAATAAAAATATACGCTGTTTTCTAGTAAATTCAATGCTTTTCACATAATAGCCTTTGCCTAGAATAGCATAAATAATTCCTCTTTTTTTCAATTCATTATAAGCCTGTAAAACAGTATCTCGAGATAGTGAAAAGGCTAAACAGACTTTGTTTATAGATGGTAATTTTTGATCCTTTACCAATTTCCCATCTTCGATTGCTTTTTCAATAGAAAGAATTATTTGTCTATACTTTGGGACGCCGATGTTGTTTTTGATCGAAATAACTTTCATATTATCGCATTTTTTTTGCAAGATACAATAAACTGGTAGGTACTGGTGTGTATTTATAAAAATGTTGTCTACATTTGAATTTCACTTTTGACGAAAAAATTATACAAATAAAACATATTTCTAATAAAAAGAATATTTAAATAACGAAATTACTAAGTTTAATGCCATTTGCTAAAATTTGAAACATCACTGATATACAGTCAAAAATTAGCATTCAGTTAATGATTATCAATTCCGACTAATTAAACATAATTAAAAAAGGATAAAAAAATAGTAGCTAAGATAAGAATTGATTTGTTTGAAATTGATGACACAGTAGATTTTAAACTAGACGATAAAGACTGGACTAATTATATTAAATAAATTATCAACTTCAGAGAAAGACAGTTTTATGCAATTATACACACCACCTTACAAAAATACCATTGCTATCGAACCTACAACAGGAGTTTGGTATAGTTTCAATAATGGCATAGGTTTAAAAACACTCCATTCTAATGAGACCTATACAATAAATGGGAATCAAAAAATTAAAGACAACTAAACTAAAAAGATGAATACCATTTTAATTAACGAGATTAAAACAAGATTTCAAGAAGCGTTTCAAACAGATCCTCTAATGATATTTTCCCCAGGAAGAATTAATATTATTGGAGAACATACCGATTATAACGATGGCTTTGTTTTTCCAGCAGCGGTCAACAAAGGAATAGTCGCAGCCATTGCAAAGAGCGAAACTAATAATTGTGTAGCTTTTGCAGTAGACAAAAACGAAAAAATTGAATTTTATTTAGACAAAATGAAACCTTCGGCCGAAGGTAGCTGGGCGAACTATGTATTTGGAGTAGTTGCCGAAATTCAAAATAGAAGTAAAATCATTGGTAATTTTAATATTGCTTTTGGTGGTGATATTCCAGGAGGAGCAGGAATGTCCTCATCGGCAGCATTAGAGAATAGTGTCGTTTTTGGATTGAACGAACTTTTTCATTTAGGCTTAACCAAAGAAGAAATGATTTTGATTTCACAAAAAGCAGAACACAATTATGTAGGTGTAAAATGCGGAATTATGGACCAATACGCCAGTATGTTTGGCATCGAAAACAACGCCTTACTGCTGGATTGTCGCACCGTCACTTCTAAACCGTATGAAATAGATTTTAAAGACCACGAACTTATTTTAATCAACACCAATGTAAAACACAGCTTATCGGATAGCGCTTATAACGATAGACGTTCGGTTTGTGAATCTATTTCAGAAATGCTAAAAGTCAAAGCATTGCGAGATGCAACTGAGTATGATTTGCAAAGCATCAAAGATAAAGTGTCGCCTGAAAATTACCATAAAGCCTTATACGTTATTCAAGAAAATGATCGCGTAATTCAAGCATCAAAAGCAATAGAATCCGGAGATTTGAAAAAATTAGGCGCCTTAATTTATGCTTCACATAATGGTTTACAACACCAATATAAAGTAAGTTGCGAGGAACTGGATTTTCTGGTAGAACAAGCAAAATCAAATCCGAATGTTTTAGGAGCCCGAATGATGGGTGGAGGTTTTGGCGGTTGTACCATTAATTTGATTGCAAAAACAGAAACGGATTCCTTTAAAGCATTCGTTTCAGAAGCCTATAAAAAGAAATTTGATAAAGAATGTACGATTTATTCCGTCGAACTTTCTAATGGAACGGGTCTAATATACTAAGAAAACAACACAACACTATTATTTTTTGCTATGAACACAGATTTACAAGATTACTCGCATAAAAGATACAACATATTAACAGGTGAATGGGTGTTGGTATCACCACATCGCGCCAAAAGACCTTGGCAAGGACAAAACGAAGACGTTAGCACTGAAGTTCGTCCAAGCCACGACGAAAGCTGCTATTTATGTGCTGGAAACACTAGAATCAACGGAGAGATCAATCCACAATATAAAAATGCTTTTGTGTTTACCAATGATTTTGCTGCCTTGCAAAATGATTCGAAAATATTTAAAATAGAAGACGGATTGCTAATAGCTCACAGCGAGCAAGGTAT
>JBBQSZ010000064.1:0-19994 GCA_038234745.1 Flavobacteriales bacterium
GTGGAAAATAACTTACAAACAAGGCGTAGTCTATTATGTTCTTTTCAGAATTTATTCTTTTATAATAAATGTCAATCACATAAGATAGGCCGTGAAAAGTATAGAAAGAAATTCCAACAGGAAGGATTACATTCAACAAAAGCGGACTGGAATGTATGCCAATGGTGTTCAAACCTTCTGATAAAGAAGCGGCAAAAAAATTATAATATTTGAAGATTGCCAAAAATCCAAGGTTGGCAGTAATACTCAACCAAAACCAAAATTTTCTAGTTTTTTCTTGTTTACTATTTTCAATCTGGATTCCCGTGAAATAACAAATTAAGGTCGAAAAAAGCAATAAAAACAAGAAACGCCAATCCCAACATGAATAAAAATAATAACTCACCACAACTAGAAACGCGTTTTGCGCACTTTTGGTTTTGTTAAAAACAAACCAATAGAGTAAAAAAACTATGGGTAAAAAAACAGCAAATGTTAGCGAGTTAAAAAACATATTTTATTTGTGTAATAAAGACAAAAACCATCGAAATTGCTTTTGATGGTTTTGTATAATTTACTTTAATATTCAAAAATTACCGCAATAAATCCAATACAGCAGAAGGAAATAAACCTATTGCAATATTGAAAAGTATGGAAATTAGGGCTACTGCATAAAATACAAACGGAGTTTTTGCGGCTTCTTCGTTTGGTTCTTTGTTGTACATCGCCAAGATTAATTTGAAATAATATCCAACACTTATAATCGAGTTGATTACCGCTGCGATTACAATGACCAAATAGCCTGCTTCAATCACTTGATTGAACAGAAATAATTTGGCAAAAAATCCTGCAAAAATTGGAATTCCAGCCATAGAAAGTAAAGCCGCAGTAAGAATGGCTGCCATCAATGGATTGTTTTTTCCTAATCCGTTGAAGTTCTCTATATCTTCGTTGTCTTTGTTTTTACAAACGTATAAAATCACTGTAAAAGCTGCAATTCCGGCTAACGAATACGCTGCAGTATAATACAATAAACTATTCGCTGAGTTACTAATACTCAACAAAGTCATCAACATAAAACCGGCGTGTGAAATCCCAGAGTAAGCCAACATTCGTTTCACATTATTTTGTCTCAAAGCCATTATATTTCCAACCGTCATTGAAGCAATTGAAACTATCATAATAATCGTGATATAAGCTTCAGAAAGATCAGCATTCATTGCGGTTAGCAATTTATATAAAGTAGCCATAGCAACCACTTTTACCAAAGTACTCATTGTAGTCGTAGTCAAAGTTGGAGAACCTTCATAAACGTCTGGCGCCCAAAAATGGAAGGGAACTGCCGCAATTTTAAATAACATTCCAATCGTAACCAATGAAATTCCTATCGGAAACCAAACAGGTAATTCAGCCGAACGAGACCAATCTGTTATTTCTGCAACGTCAAACGATCCCATCGCACCATAAATAAAACAAATTCCAAACAAAATAATCCCCGAAGCAAAAGATCCCATCAAGAAATATTTCATTCCAGCTTCATTACTTTTCACATTCAAACGGTTACTAGCCGCCAGAATGTATAATGAAATAGATAAAACTTCGATTCCAAGAAAGAACATAGCCAAGTTTCCGAATGAAACCATAGCTACTGCACCAGCTAACATAAATATTTTTATGGCGATGAAGTCAGAAATTTTGGTTTGATGATCTTCGTAGAAATCGTGAGACAAGGCAATCAAGAAAATCGTCAGCACAATAAACAATCCTGTAAAAACAGAAGAGAATTTGCTAACCACAATCATATTGTTATAATAACTCATCGGAGTATTAAATTCCACATAAGTCAATCCAAGAACGGCTACTAAACCGATAATTGTAACTGGAACAATGGCTTTTCTAAAATTTAAAATTTCAAATAAAAGGCATAAAACACCCAATCCTGTTATAGCTATTAATGTATTCATTTTTTATTTGACTTAGTTAAATCTATTTATTTGTGTTAAAATATTTTCCAAACTTGGAGTAATTAAATCCATAATTGGTTTTGGATACAATCCAAAGAAGAAAATTACTGCAATGATTAGGATTAAAGTCAACCCTTCATTAAAAGTGACATCAGCAAATATTCTTGAATTTGTTTCTCCCAACATCACGTGTTGAAACATTTTCAACATATAATATGCTCCCAAAATAATGGTTGTACCGCCCAAAACTGCAAACCAAATATTCACTTGAGAAAGACTGTATAAAACCGTAAACTCTCCCACAAAATTGAATGTTGATGGCAAAGCAACCGATGCTAAAACCAACAGCATAAACATAGAGGTGAATTTAGGGGATTGAGCACGAATACCTCCCATTTCAGAAATTTTTCTAGTTTCGTATCTTCTATAAATAATTTCTGCTACAAAGAATAAACCAACAACAACAAATCCGTGTGCAATCATTTGTAAAACTGCACCGCGGAATCCGTCAAGTGTTAAAGTATAGGCACCTGCAGCAATTAAACCAACATGAGCCATTGATGAATAAGCCAACAATCTTTTCAAATCCTTTTGGCGCAAAGCTACTATCGAACCATAGATTACACCTGCAATTCCAAGTCCAATGAACACAGACATGTATTCTTTTGCCGCTAGTGGTGCGATTGGTAATTGCCAACGAATGATGCTGTACAATCCCATTTTTAGCATAATTCCAGAAAGCAACATCGTTCCAACTGTTGGTGCTTTTTGATACACTTTGGCCTGCCAAGTATGGAATGGAATCAATGGAATTTTGATGGCATATGCTAAGAAGAAGGCTAAGAATATCCAGAACTGTTCTGTTGATGAAAGATTAAGTTTATTTAAATCACTAAGTAAAAAAGTTCCCGCTTTATGATGTAAATAAACAAAAGCAACAAGCATAAATAACGAACCAGCAAGGGTGTAAATAAAGAATTTTACCACTGCTTTTTTACGTTCTTCGGCATCGCCATTACCCCAAATCAAGGCAATAAAATAAATAGGAATCAATGACAACTCCCAGAAAATATAATACAAAAGTCCGTCAGAAGCTAAAAAGGTTCCCGACATCGCAAAAGTCATAAAGATAATTAGTGCATAAAATGCTTTCGAGTTTTTATAGGTATTTCCAAAAGAAGAAAAAATGATCAGCGGTGCTAAAGCTGTGGTCAATAAAAGCATTGCAAGAGCTAATCCATCTACTTGCAGAGCAATAAAGATTTTTGGTTTGCTTATCCAAAGTTGTGAATAACCTTGTTCCTGTCCCAAATTGTATTGACTCAACAAACAAATTGCACCTGCAAAAGCTGCCAAGCTAATAAGCAAAGCTACTTTCGGAGCCCATTTATCACCAGATAAATAAGTTACAAATGTGCCAGACAAAAGAATAATTAATAGTGTAGTTACATCCATTATGTAAAATTATTATAAAAATAAATAAGTTAGTATCGCAATAATACCGATGACAAAAGCAAACAAATACAAACCAACACTTCCGTTGTGCAGTTTTTTTCCTTGTATTGCTATTCCATTAGTCACTGTTCCTAGCCCGAAAACTAAAGCTGATAATGTTGTTTCTACTGTATCTCTAAAGAAACTAGCCAATACATTTATTGGTTTAACAAAAATTGCATCGTAAATTTCGTCAACATAATATTTGTTATACAACACTTTAGAAAGACCTGTAATTTCAGCATCTTCACTTGGAATTGTATTGTCTTTCAGATATTTTTTATAAGCGATTCCTATTCCTATAAGTGCACCAATTGTGGCAATTGCCATCAACATATACTCGGTACTTCCTAATGTATGGGCTTCGTGAGTAGCTTTCGAAAATAGTGGCTCTAAATAATGGTTTAACCAACTGTTTCCAGGCAAACTGATCATTCCTCCAAAGAAAGATAAAATAGCCAAAATAATTAATGGCACTGTAATTAAACTAGGACTTTCGTGTAAGTGATGCTTCTGTTCTTCTGTTCCTCTAAAAGAGTTGAAGAACGTTAGATACATTAATCTAAACATATAAAAAGCGGTCATTATCGAAGCAATCGAACCAACCACCCACAATGTTGGACTGGCGTGAAAAGCGGTCATTAAGATTTCGTCTTTCGACCAAAACCCTGCAAGAGGAAATATTCCAGAAATAGCTAATGATGCACTTAACATGGTGATAAAAGTAATAGGCATCGCTTTTTTCAAACCACCCATTTTGCGCATATCTTGTTCTCCGTTCAAACCGTGAATTACCGATCCTGAACCCAAGAACAAACAAGCTTTGAAGAAAGCGTGTGTGATTACGTGGAAAACAGCAACTTCATAAGCACCAAGTCCTAAAGCCAAAAAAATTAATCCCAATTGTGAAACGGTTGAATAAGCCAAAACTTTTTTGATATCCGTTTGAACTAAGGCAATTGTTGCCGCAACCAAAGAAGTAACAGCTCCAATAACAGCAATAATTTCTTGAACAGTTGGCGCTAAATCGAACAAGAAATTCAATCTAGTAATCATAAAAATTCCTGCCGTAACCATTGTTGCAGCGTGAATTAATGCCGAAACTGGCGTAGGTCCTGCCATTGCATCGGGCAACCAAGTATATAATGGAATTTGTGCTGATTTTCCGGTGGCTCCGATGAATAACGCGAAAGCTGCAAGAGCAATCCAGA
Organism: Flavobacteriales bacterium; assembly: GCA_038234745.1. GTDB lineage: Bacteria > Bacteroidota > Bacteroidia > Flavobacteriales > Flavobacteriaceae > Flavobacterium. The sequence goes on from JBBQSZ010000064.1 coordinate 4,649, forward strand.
AATCATTAACATCCTTTGCTGAAGTTATAACCGTTTTTAAAGTGGTAAAATCTAAAGTATTAAACAAAGAACCAACAATAAATATTCCGATTAAAAATCCTAAATCACCAATTCTGTTCATAATGAAAGCTTTCTTGGCAGCATCATTAAAGTCCTGATTTTTATACCAAAACCCAATCAATAAATAGGAACAAAGACCAACGCCTTCCCATCCGATGAACATTACTAATAGATTGCTTCCAATTACAAGAAAAATCATAAAGAAAATAAACAAGTTCAAATAAGCGAAAAATGAATGCATTTTTTCGTCATCATGCATATAATTGATGGAATACAAATGAATCAAAGAACCAATTCCTGTAACAAACAAAAGCCAAATAATAGCCAATGGATCAATTAAAAAACCAAAACTTATGTCAAATCTTTGAATAGAAATCCAATCGAATAAATGAATAACAACGGGTTCTGGGTTTACTTGGCTGATTCCAAATAAATATAAAGTGATGGCGAAAGAAACCACAACCGAAAGTGTTCCCACAATTCCAACGATGCTTTTTCCTGCCTTTTTGCCAAAAAAAACATTAAATAAAAACCCTAAAAAAGGAGCTAATAGTAAGACTAAAACTAAATTTGTATCCATTGCTAATTATCCTTTTAAATTTTTCAAATTTCCAACATCAATTGTTCCCATATTTCGAAATATAGAAACTAAAATTGCCAATCCAATAGCCACTTCGGCAGCCGCAACCGCCATAGAGAAAAACACAAAAACCTGACCTTGCGCATCTTGATGATAGGTCGAAAAAGCAGCAAACAAAAGATTAACTGCGTTTAACATAATTTCGATTGACATAAATACAACAATAGCATTTCGTCTGTATAAAACTCCCGCAACTCCAATACAAAATAGTATTACGCTTAGGAAGATATAATTTTCTATACCAATTTGGTTTAAAATATTATCCATATTATTTCTCTAATTTTTCTTTTTTAGACAATAGAACGGCACCAATCATTGCCACTAAAAGCAATACCGAAGCAAATTCAAAAGGCACCATATATTCATTAAGCAACAATTTACCCAATACTTTTATAGATTGATAATCCTCGCCAGTTACATCATAACTTCCATCAGCAATAGGTTTAGAATTCATAAAAATCGCAATCAAAACCAGGCACATCAAACAGAATAATACAATAGCGCCCAATCGTGTAATTCGAGGTTTGTGCACTTCATTTTCTTTGTTCAAATTCATTAACATTATCGTAAACAACATCAAAATCATAATGGCTCCGATGTAAACAATTAAGTTAACCAATGCCAAAAATTGGGCGTTTAACAATAAATAATGCCCTGAAATCGAAGTAAAACAAATCACTAAATAGATAGCGTTGTGCATTGGTTTTTTGCTGTAAATGGTCATAAAAGCTGTCGCCAACGTAATAACAGACAACACACAAAATAAAATTTGGATGGGTGTTGCGTTTGCTATATCTGGAATGTGTATCATTAATTACTGTTTTTAAGTTGAGTATTTCGCATTGCCATTTCTAAAGGCATGACCAATTTGTCTTTTCCAAAAATAAAATCTTCTCTATTGTAACTCGCCGGAACCAATTCTTTAGAAATAGTCATATAAATAGCGTCCTTTGGACAAGCCTCTTCACACAAACCGCAAAAAATACATCGCAACATATTGATTTCATAAATCGATGCGTATTTCTCCTCCCGATACAAATGCAGTTCGTCTGGTTTACGCTCCTCAGCTTTCATAGTAATCGCTTCGGCAGGACAAGACAAAGCACATAAACCACAAGCTGTGCAGTTTTCACGACCTTGTTCATCTCGTTTCAACATATGTTGACCACGATAAACAGGACTAAATTCACGAACTTGCTCCGGATAATTTATCGTTGCTTTTTTTCTAAAAAAGTGTTTAATAGTAATCCCTAAACCTTTAAAGATGGCTATCAGGTACATTCGCTCTAAAAAAGTCATCTCTTTATTCGAGACCATCTTTTTTCTTCCAGAAAGTGATATTTCTTGTATTGACATTTTTTTCTATTTATTTGAAGCTTATTCCTGCTATCCGTTTCAATCTTTTTATCCCGATAAAAATCGGCATAAAAAGGATTTCCACTACTATCAGGGCTAGGGCATCCCGTATTTATTCAACCTCATTTTTTATAACCAATTCTATTTCTTTCTACTTTATTTTCTTGCTTGTCAATCAACTCATCTAAATAATTAAAAACAAGTTCTATATTTTTGCTTTGGTGTGATAATTTCTTTTTTATATCTTCAATTTCTAATTTTATATTCAAATTATCCGACAAAGCTTCTCTAATTTTAGTAAAAACACGAATAATCTGAATATTAACTTTTATTGCTGTTGGACTATTTAGAACACTCGAAAGCATCGCTACACCTTGCTCCGTAAAAGCCATTGGCAAATATTTCGAATGCTCTCCTTGTTTTAAGGTGCCAAATTGGCTCCTTAAGATTTCATTTTCAACAGCCGAAAAGTTCAAACATAAAATCATCTGGAAATCTTTCTAAATTCCGTCTAACTTGACGTTTCAATTGTTTGGTTTCGATACCATATAATTCCGCTAAATCACTATCAATCATTACTTTTTGATTTCTCATAAAGTAAATCTTATTTGTTATAATTTCACTAGGAATTCCAATTTTATCCATCCGTTAGACTTGTTACCACCCAAAATAAGCAACTATTTCTCCTCTCAAAAGCACAACTCCAGTAATCATAATGTTTATAATCGATAGCGGAATCAAAATTCTCCAACCCAAATGCATCAATTGATCGTATCTAAATCTTGGAATCGTCCAACGAACCCACATATAAAAGAATATAAAACCGCATAGTTTTACAAACAAAGCTCCCATTCCTATACTATTCGCAATATTTACTCCCCAATGTTCAACCGCCCAACTCATTCCAGGATAATTGTATCCCCCGAAGAATAAAACAGCCAAAATTGTGGATGAAATAAACATATTAGCATATTCAGCGAATAAATAAAAACCCATTCTCATAGAGGAATATTCCGTGTGGTAACCACCAATTAATTCGGTTTCACATTCAGCTAAATCAAAAGGAGTTCTATTCGTTTCTGCAAAAGCACAAATTAAGAAAATTAAAAAAGAGATCGGTTGGTAAAAAACATTCCAATTCATTCCAGCTTGTTGCTCAGAAATTTCTTTTAAGCTCAAAGTTCCCGTCATCATCACCAAGGCAATAATCGACAATCCCATTGCCACTTCATAAGAAACCATTTGAGAAGCAGCACGAACTGCACCAATCAACGAAAATTTATTATTAGAAGCCCAGCCACCAATCATAATTCCGTAAACTCCTACTGACACAATCCCAAAAATATATAAAACTCCCACATTAATATCTGTCGCTTGAAGCAAAATATCTCTTCCAAAAAGATGGAATCGATCGCCCCAAGGAATCACAGCACTAGTCATCAAGGCGGTTGCCATTGCAATTCCTGGTCCAACTCTAAATAAAAATTGATTCGGAGTGTTTGGAGCAAATTCTTCTTTGGCAAACAACTTTAAGCCATCGGCAAGCGGTTGAAATAATCCTCCCCAACCCGCACGATTTGGACCCACTCTATCTTGAAGAAAGGCAGCAACTTTTCTTTCAGCCCAAGTAGAATACATCGCCATAAGCATAGTTACACCAAACACAACTAGGATTATAACACTTTTTTCTATAATAAATGTACTATCCATTTTGTTTTGGGTTTACTAGTTTACCGTCTATTTTTTCGTCGTAATCAATCTCGGCCATACTTATTTTTAATCGGTCTTGTTTCCTTCCCATAAGAATACCTTCTTCAGTGTTTATGACTACTTTTTCTAATTTTTGAGTATAATTGTTTTGATTGATAACAGAATCTTTTTCAAATTTTCTAGGCCCTTCAATTATCCAATCATTAATATCTTTATGATCAAAACGACAACTGTTACAAATAAATTCATCTATTTCGTGGTATTCGTCTTTTCGACCTGTAACTCTTTGAATTTCGTCACCAAACATCCAAACTGTAGTTTTCCCTGAACATGTAGGACAATCTCTATGTGCATCATAAGGTTTGTCAAACCACACTCTCGATTTGAACCTAAAAGTTTTATCGGTCAAAGCCCCAACCGGACATACATCAATCATATTTCCAGAAAACTCATTGTCAATCGCGTGCGAAATACAAGTCGAAATATTCGAATGATCTCCTCTGTCCATAACTCCGTGAACTCTGTCGTCAGTTATTTGATCGGCAACCATTACACAACGGTAGCAAAGAATACAGCGATTCATATGCAATTGAATATTCGGACCAATATCTTCTGGCGGAAATGTTCTTTTTTCTTCTATAAAACGACTTTCCGATTTTCCGTGCTCAAAACTAAGATTTTGCAAATCGCATTCTCCTGCTTGATCACAAACTGGACAATCCAGTGGGTGATTAATCAACAAAAACTCTGTAACTGCTTTTTGAGCTTCTTGAACTCTTGGCGAAGATTTGGTTTTTACTTCCATTCCGTCCTGACAACCAGTTACACAAGATGCCATTAATTTTGGCATTGGTCTTGGATCGGCTTCACTTCCTTTCGAAACTTCCGATAAACAACAACGGCATTTTCCGCCGCTTCCTTCTAGTTTCGAATGGTAGCACATCGCTGGCGGAACTACTTCTCCACCAATCATTCTGGCTGCTTGCAGGATTGTTGTTCCTGGAGCTACCTCAATCTCATGTCCGTCTATGGTTACTTTCATCGTAGTAAATTCTTGACTTTATACTGTTAATTTAGAAACTAAATGCTTTACACTTTCGAAAGGTTCGGCAACAAAATGGTCTCTATTTTTTATTTTTTCTGGGAAACGGATATGGTATTCAAATTCCTCTCTAAAGTGACGAATCGCTGCTGCCACTGGCCAAGCCGCTGCATCACCCAACGGACAAATCGTGTTTCCTTCTATTTTACTTTGAATGCTCAAAAGCAAATCGACATCCTCTTCACGACCAAAACCATTTTCTATTCGATTTAAGACTTTTTCTAACCAACCTGTTCCTTCACGGCAAGGTGAACATTGACCGCAACTTTCGTGGTGGTAAAAACGAGCAAAATTCCATGTATTTCGAACGATGCAAGAGGTGTCATTGTAAACAATAAATCCTCCTGAACCCAACATTGAACCCGTTGCGAAACCACCGTCACTCAAACTTTCGTAAGACATTAAGCGGTCATCGCCATTGGCTGTTTTGTATATTAAATGGGCTGGCAAAACTGGAACCGAACTTCCTCCGGGTACAAATGCTTTCAAAGGTCTATCAGAACTCATTCCGCCCAAATATTCATCAGAATTCATAAATTCATACACACTCAATCCCATTTCTATTTCATAAACTCCTGGATTTTTGATGTGCCCAGAAGCGGAAATTAATTTGGTTCCTGTAGATCTTCCAATTCCAATTTTGGCATAATCCGCACCTGAATTATTTACAATCCAAGGCACTGCGGCAATAGTTTCTACATTGTTGACCACTGTTGGATTTGCCCACAGTCCAGAAACAGCTGGAAATGGCGGTTTGATACGTGGGTTTCCACGTTTTCCTTCTAATGATTCAATTAAAGCGGTTTCTTCACCACAAATGTAAGCTCCAGCACCAATTTGAACATATAATTCTAAATCATATCCTGTTCCTAATATGTTTTTTCCTAACCAACCCGCAGCTTTTGCTTCGGCGATGGCGCGTTCCAAAATTTTATAAATCCACATATATTCGCCACGAATATAAATGTAAGACAGGTTTGCACCCAATGCATAGCTCGAAGTAATCATTCCTTCAATCAATAAATGAGGAATAAATTCCATCAAATAGCGGTCCTTGAAAGTTCCTGGCTCTGATTCGTCGGCGTTACAAACTAAATGTCTTGGTTTTCCTGATTTTTTGTCAATAAAACTCCATTTCATTCCAGCTGGGAAACCGGCTCCACCACGACCTCTTAGTCCCGAAGTTTTTACTTCTTCGACCACTTCGTCAGGTGTTAATGTTTTCAAGGCTTTTTCAACAGAAGCATAACCACCGTTTTGGCGATACACTTCATAGGTTTTAATCCCTGGAATATTTACTTTATCTAATAATATTTTTTGTGACATATTATTTATCGTGTAACATAATTTTGTTATCTCTACAATCAGCAATTATCTGATCTACTTTTTCTTTGGTCAAATGTTCTTTATAAAAATCGCCCAATTGCATCATTGGAGCATATCCACAGGCACCTAAACATTCTACGCCTCTTACTTCAAAAAGTCCGTCCGGAGTGGTTTCGCCAATTCCAACACCCAATTTTTCGCAAGTATAATCCATTAAATCTTCGACACCATTCAAGCAACAAGGAGAAGTTTGACAAAACTCAAACATATATTTCCCAATCGGTCTTTGGTTGAACATGGTGTAGAAAGAAACTACTTCATAAACCTCGATGGGTTTGATTTGAAGAATTTCAGCTACTTTGTTCATTAATTCAAAACTCAACCAATTGTCGTGTGCGTCCTGAACTTCGTGCAAAATGGGCAATAAAGCCGATTTTTCCTTTCCATCAGGATAATGACTGATTAATTCATTGATGCGATTCATCAATGCTTCAGTTATATTTATTTCTTGTTTGTAATGTGTTCTTTCCATTTTTATATTTTTTGCCGCAAAGGCACAAAGTCAAAAAGTTTTTTTAAATCTGAAATCCCTATGCGTCTAATTCTCCAGCAATAACATTCATACTCGACAAAATAACAATCGCATCCGACAGCATTGCACCTTTTATCATTTCAGGATAGGCTTGGTAATAAATAAAACAAGGTCGGCGAAAGTGCAATCTATAAGGAGTTCTACTTCCATCGGTTACTAAATAAAATCCTAATTCTCCGTTTCCACCTTCAACAGCATGATAAATTTCGGCAACTGGAACAGGGATTTCACCCATTACAATTTTGAAATGGTAAATCAAAGATTCCATATCGTGGTAAACATCTTCTTTTGGAGGCAAATAATATTCAGGAACATCAGCGTGAAAAACATTCCCTTCTGGCATTTTTTCTAAAGCTTGACGAATGATGCTTAAACTCTCCCAAACTTCGGCATTTCGAACACAAAAACGATCGTAAGTGTCACCTGATTTTCCAACCGGAACGATGAAGTCAAAATCTTCATAAGAAGAATAGGGATGAGCTACACGAACGTCATAATCAACTCCAGCAGCACGCAAATTTGGACCTGTAAATCCGTAAGCCATCGCCATTTCGGCAGTAATTGGTCCTACGTTTACAGTTCTATCAATAAAAATTCTATTTCTTTCGAACAAGTTTTCAAATTCTTTCCAAGCTATTGGAAAATCTTTCAAAAACACATCTAATTTTCGGAAAGCTTCTGGGGACCAGTCTCTTTCGAAACCGCCCATTCTTCCCATATTTGTTGTTAAACGAGCACCACAAATTTCTTCATAGATTTCGTAAACTTTTTCTCTAAATTGAAAAACGTATAAGAAACCAGTGTACGCTCCGGTATCTACACCCAAAATCGAATTACAAATTAAGTGGTCAGTAATTCTGGCCAATTCCATCACGATTACTCTTAAATATTGAACTCTTTTTGGCACTTCAATATCCAATAATTTTTCCAACGTTAACCACCATCCCATATTATTAATAGGCGACGAACAGTAGTTCATTCTATCGGTAAGTGGTGTGATTTGGTAAAACGGACGGTTTTCGGCAATTTTTTCGAAAGCTCTGTGGATGTAACCAATTGTTGGTTCGGCTTCAATAATTTTCTCTCCGTCCATCAACAAAATATTTTGAAAAATACCGTGTGTCGCTGGATGTGTTGGTCCTAAATTAAGAATCGAAAGTTCACTTCCGTCTTCATTTGGATGACCTTCGATTATTTTAGCATATCGCTGCTCTGGTGATAATAATAGTTCTGACATTTTATAATGTTGAATTATTTATTTTTAATTCTATTTCTTCTTTTAATTTTGGAAGATGATTAATAACGATACTCCAAATATTTTCATCGGAAATAGCATCATAAGCATGAATTATTTGGTTTCTCAAACCAACAATTCTTCGGGCATTAGTAATAGAAAAATTCGAGTTTTCCTTTAAAATTCTCTGCACCGCTTCTCCAATAATTTCTAAATTTCGTTCAACCCCTCTTTTCAGAAGAGTGTTTTTAGAGTAATTTGAAAATGTTTTTTCTTCACTAACTAAAAAAATATCAATTTCATCAATTGCTAATTTTATATCGTACAAAGATTTTAATATTCTCTCATCCATATATTAATTGCTTTTCTCTATCAACCACTTTTCTGAAAATAGGGTTTTTTATAGCTTGATTTTCTACTAAATCAATTGGTCTATTAAAAAGCAATTCCATTTTTTCCTTAAAGTCCATATAATTATCAAAGTAATTATTCAAATCCATTGCTGAAAATTGAATCAACATATCAATATCGCTATCGTCTTTAAATTTATCTGTTAGAATTGAACCAAACAAATAAAGCTGTCTCACATTGTGGTCAATGCAAATTTGATTTAGTTTTTGTTTGTTATCTTCGATCAGTTTCATCTGAATGAATTATTTATTAGATTGTGTTCTCCCGAAGAATCGGTCGTCTTTATCTGTTCGTCCACCGTCTTCCATCGGGAATTCTTTTCTCATGGGATGCGAAACCATTTCATCCATATTCAAAATACGTTTCAATTGTGGATGACCCATAAAATTGATGCCGTAAAAATCCCAAGTTTCTCGTTCCATCCAATTTGCTCCTGGAAAGATAGTTGTCAAAGTTTTTATTTCTGGAGTTTGTCCGTTTATAAAAGCCTTTATTTTGATGCGTTTGTTTTCATACCAATTGTGCAAATGATAAACCACTGCAAATTGTCTTTCTAACTCGTTATCTGGATAATGAATTCCGCAAATATCAGTCAGGAAATGAAAACGCAAAGTTGGGTCATTTTTCAAATAAAGAACGATTGCTGTAATTTTATCTGGAGCAACCTCAAACGAAAAAATGTCTTTTTCTTGATTGAAATGAAAAACGCTTTCTCCGAATGTTTCCAGTAACTGATCTTGAATTTGTATGGTTTCTAGGCTCATCTTCTTATTTTATATTATAAGATTTCAATAATTCTTGATATTCTGGCGAACTTCTTCTTCTTACAGACTCGCTCCTTACTAGATCTTGCAATCTCATAACGCCATCTACAATTTGTTCTGGTCTTGGCGGACATCCGGGCACATAAACATCAACTGGAATTACTTTGTCTATTCCTTGCAAAACAGAATAAGTGTCGAAAACTCCTCCAGACGAGGCACAAGCTCCAACGGCAATTACCCACCTTGGTTCTGCCATTTGTTCGTAAACTTGGCGTAAAATAGGACCCATTTTTTTAGAAATGGTTCCCATAACAAGCAACATATCGGCTTGACGGGGAGAAAAACTCACACGTTCAGAACCAAAACGAGCTAAGTCGTAATGCGATGCCATTGTGGCCATAAATTCAATGCCACAACAAGAAGTCGCAAAAGGCAATGGCCAAAGTGAATTGGCTCTTGCTAATCCTACAACATCATTGAGTGTAGTTGCAAAAAAACCTTCTCCCGATACACCTTCAGGTGCTTCAACCATTTTTATATTTGAATCACTCATATTAATTTTAGATTTTAGATTTTAGATTTTTGTAGAATTCAAAAAAGTAAAATCATTTTTTTAAATCAATCTCTTAATTTGAGAAATTTATGTTTCAAATTTAATATTCTAAACCTAGGGACGTCCCAAATCTAAAATCTAAAATCTAAAATCTAAAATTTCTTTATTCCCAGTCTAATGCCTTCTTTTTGATGATATAGAAAAACCCTATCAACAACATAATCATAAAAATCACCATTTTCACCATTCCTTCCAATCCCAATTCTTTGAAATTTACTGCCCAAGGGTAAAGAAAAACAACCTCAATATCGAAAAGGACAAAGAGAATGGCTACTACAAAAAATTTCACAGAGAAAGGAATTCTGGCATTTCCAATAGATTTAATCCCGCATTCAAAGTTTTCGTCTTTGATTTCGGATGATCTTGAAGGCCCTAATTTTCCTGAAATTATAATTATTCCCACAACAAATCCTATCGCTAATAGCATTTGCATTAGAATAGGAATATAATCTAATTGACTTGATTGCATAAATAATATTGGTTTAGTCTAAATAAGCCACAAAGATAGACTTCATGTCAATTAAACACAAGTTAAATTTAAAATTTATATAAAATCTATAACAATATCGATTTCGAAAAATTTTAATGTAATTATTTTGTTTTCAGACAGATTATAAAACAAAAAAGCGCCCCGACAATGTCGGGACGCTTTAAACCTTCTTAGGCAATAAAAATGAATTTTTATGCTTAGATAACTGCTACTTTCGCAGCAACTTTTCCTTTTCTTCCTTCTTCTTCTTCATAGCTTACTCTGTCACCTTCACGAAGTTCTTCCGCGTTGATTCCTGATGCATGAACAAAAATGTCTTTTCCTGTTTCTTCGTCTGTAATGAATCCGTAACCTTTAGACTCATTGAAAAATTTAACTGTACCTGTACGCATTGTAATAGTAATAATAATTTATAATGTGGCAAATGTAATATTTAATCTAATACGAACGATAATAATATAAAGTTTTTATTAAAATAATTGATATTCAACCATTTCTAAAACTAATTAGCGACAATTGAATAGCTTTTCAATTCAATCTTATTTTATTTTCGTTTCTTATTGCTATAATTTAAAATCCTGGATTTCTTGGATCCACTCCTTTCCATTGCACTTCTATACTTCTACACACTTCTTGAGTTATAATAGGAGTGATAAAATAAGGCAATTTCATTCCAGCTTTTGCGTCTTCCTGAGTTGGAACCGCATAAAAACAAGAGTTCCCAAAACCACTACAATTTTGACCTTTTGGATTCGTTCCTTCAAAAGCAAATGCTCTCGATTCTGGAATTGGTGGTCTGTTGATCCATTTTATAGGTGCGATTCTAAGTGTCATTTTTCCGCCAGAATCATCAGAGCGATCTACCATATATCTACCTTTGAGAATTACGCAAGTTTCAACGCCCAATGCTTTGCAAATTGCAGGATTGTCTATAGGTGTGTCTTGGGTATATTCAAAATATTTAATTTGTCCTGTTTCCAAGTCAAGCCATTTGGCTTTTAATAATTCATTGGGAACACACTTGCCGTTGGTCATTGTTGAACCATCAGGACAACTGATTTCCTGTTTTGTTGCTTTGCCTTTTACAACGCCATCCCAACCTTTTCGAGCGTTTACTTGAGCGTTTCCAAAAAGCATTCCTCCTAAAAAGAAAGCAACTACAATTGTTTTTAATTTAAAATTTGTTTTCATAATTTTTGGTTTTTTAATGTTTATATGGTTATATCAATTTAGCTTTAAATTTGTTACCCTAGTTATTGTAATTTAATTAAATCACTACTATTTGTTATCATTTAAGCAGGGTGTTTTTATATATTTATAGTATTTAATCTTCTTTTGTATAAAAATCATAAAATGTTTAAATTTAGCAATGAGAAAGTTTGTCAAGCAAAGGGTTTCGCTGGTTTTAAATTTAAAAGAAATGATCAAACAGTTTCATTTCCTGTTTGACCTTTCTTAGCAACTACTATTTCAAATTTATTTCATCCTTTGTTTTAGCATTTTTTCATTATTTTGAATTTTCAAACCACTTTCTTTACTGATGATTGCCAAACGTTCTTTAGAAACTATTTTATTATCGGTTTTTTTAAATTTTGCAAATTCTGCATTTATTTTTGCTTGAATTTTTGCATCTTTTATTTTCGTACCGTATTTCTCTTTCATTTCTTTTAAGAAATCCACAAGTGCGTCAGAGGCTATTGCAATTTTAATATCTCCATCTAAAATCCAAGCTGCACCAACTGCATTGGTGAATATATGCCCCGTATTGGGGTTAAAAGCGATAGCTGGTGAGCAGGTGGGAAATCCGTTTTCACCGGCACAAACAGTAGAACAGTCTCCTTCCATTTCATAACATTCTCCACCTGAAAAGCATACATTCATACAAGCCAAAGCTTTTGTCTGCGGCAAGACAAGTAATGCAATCATCAAAGTTGCATTTCTGACATAATTTTTTACTTTATTCATAATCTTGTTGTCAGTGATTATCGTGCTGACTCCGCACGTTTTTTAGGTTGCTTACTCTATACAGTTTTCGGCTTCGCTGTTTTGGTCAGATTTTGAGATGGCTCTGACATTGTGCCATATTTTTTCTCTAAAAAGTGTAACTATACTTAGTAGGAATTTTTCGGGAACTAAATGAGTTCTTAAATTTTAAATTAAAAAATTTGGTTTTAAAAACGGTGTTCTTTTTATTAGTTCTTTAATCTAACAATTGCAAACCAAATGTATAACCAGAAACAGGAACACTACTTACAGTTAGAGGTCCCGAAAGCGGTGTGATATCAATAGTGTAAATAGAACTTGTATTTGTGCTTTGGTCATAACTGACGCCATAATAAAATTCTGTAGTATAATCATAAGCGGAAGACAATCTATTGTGTATTGTTCCTGTCGGTAATCCTGTAATTTCAGTAGAAATAATTCCGCTACTCGTTATTTTTACAAATGTGCTAATTGAAGCTGAAGTATTGTTATTGATCGCATAAAATGTTGTTGCATCTTTCACTTCTAATCCGTCATAATTATAAACACCAGAAGCAGCTGGAAGCAAACCTGAGGCAATTGTTACTAAAGCAGATCTCGAAAGTGTAGTGTCTACACCGTATAATTTATCATTTGCTATAAAATATAATTTAGTGCCCAACGAAGTTAAATTTGAAATATAAGCACCCGATGCAATTGTTATTGGAGTAAATGTGGCTAAAGGTGTTATTGCAACTGGGTCGTATTCTGACAAAATATTGTTTTTGATGATAAACAATCTAGTGCCAATATATTCAATTGCTTGAACAGTACTTCCGAGATATACAATTGGTGGCGTTGCAACTGGTGTTGCTGAGGCAAAAGTTGGTCCGTATTGATATTTAACAATTCTATCGCCAATGCCAATCAATAATGTTTGGGTTAGTTTATTGTATGCAGAACATTGTGACATTCTCACTTTTGAAAACAATAAATCAGGAGCAAAGCTATCCGTTCTTTTTACATCTGGCACTGAAAATCCGGGTGCTTCATATACTAAGTCCCAACTGTTGCAATCGCCTGCGGCAGTATTTGCATTTGCCGAATGAATAGAAACAAAACTATATATTGGTGCTACAGGTGTAGAATCTGTGGATGAACATCCAACAAAAAATAGACTTAAAAAGAAAGAACCAATTGCTATTGATGTAAAATTTATTCTCGTTTTCGTAGTATTGTTTTCAAAATTGTTTTTTTCGAATATGTGAATTATAGTTTTCATAATTTTTTGGGTTTTAAAGTTTATATCGCTATATCAATTTACTTTTGTAATTGTTACCCCAATAATTTTTAAAAATACATAAAAAACAATAACAAAATGAAATGTTTATTAAATGGCAGGGCAAACGCACCAGTTTTTTTCAGACACGAATTACACGACTTATCACTAATTCAAGTTATTTAAAAATCTAATTACACAAATTTTCATTAGTTTGTTGCGTTTGTGTAATTTTTCAGCATCCAAATTCGTGTCAATTCGTGTAATTACTTCGTCTGTTCGCTTTCGCTCGGGTCGTGTCAACTTTTTTATTTTTTAAAACTCATGCGTTTGCCCTGATTAAATGGCGTGTTTTGTTTCTGTTTTATTTCGTTTTTTAAGAATATTACTAAAAAACGAAGTATTTTACATAAAAACAAAAAATCCCTACATCTTTCGACAAGGGATTAATTATAAAAGAAAAATAAAGTTTTTCTTAACCTATTACAAATCTAATTTAATGTGCAATTCATTCAATTGCAATTCATCTATTACGGATGGTGCATCAATCATAACATCACGTCCTGAATTATTTTTAGGAAATGCAATAAAGTCACGAATCGTTTCCTGACCTCCAAGAATGGAAACTAATCGATCCAAACCAAAAGCCAATCCTCCGTGAGGTGGCGCACCATATTGAAAAGCATTCATCAAGAATCCAAACTGATCTTCGGCTTGTTCGGGTGTGAATCCTAAATATTTAAACATTAATTGTTGAGTCGTTTTGTCGTGAATTCGGATAGAACCACCCCCAATTTCGTTTCCGTTCAAAACCATATCATAGGCATTGGCACGAACCGCTTTTGGATTGGTTTCCAACAAATGCATATCTTCGGGTTTTGGAGAAGTAAACGGATGGTGCATCGCGTGATAACGACCTGTTTCTTCTTCAAATTCTAGTAATGGGAAATCAACGACCCAAAGCGGTGCAAATTCGGCTGGATTTCTCAATCCCAAACGATTGGCCATTTCCATTCTTAAAGCTGAAAGTTGGGTTCTAGTTTTATCGGCTGGACCAGAAAGCACAAAAATCATATCGCCAGCTTTGGCTCCGGTTGTGTTTGCCCAATTTTTCAAATCTTCTTGATCATAGAATTTGTCCACCGATGATTTATAGGTTCCGTCTTCGTTGCATTTTACATAAACCATTCCGCTGGCGCCAATTTGCGGACGTTTCATCCAATCAATTAAAGCATCAATTTCTTTGCGAGTATAATTTCCAGCTCCAGAAACTGCAATTCCGACAACTAATTCGGCCGAATTAAAAACAGAAAAATCTTTGTGTTGTGCAAATGCGTTCAACTCGCCAAATTCCATTCCGAAACGAATGTCTGGTTTGTCATTCCCGTATGTTTTCATCGCATAATCATAGGTAATACGAGGGAATTTTTCTACTTCAATTCCTTTGATTTCTTTTAACAAATGACGGGTCAAACCTTCAAAAACATTCAAAATATCTTCTTGTTCCACAAAAGCCATTTCGCAATCGATTTGTGTAAATTCGGGTTGACGATCGGCACGCAAATCTTCGTCTCGGAAACATTTCACGATTTGAAAATACTTATCCATTCCGCCCACCATCAATAATTGTTTGAAAGTTTGTGGCGATTGTGGCAAAGCATAAAACTGTCCTTCGTTCATTCGACTCGGAACAACAAAATCTCTAGCGCCTTCGGGAGTTGACTTGATTAAATAAGGTGTTTCTATTTCGCAAAAATCCAAATCCGAAAGATATTTCCGAACTTCCATAGCTACTTTATGACGAAAA
>JBBQSZ010000065.1:0-19750 GCA_038234745.1 Flavobacteriales bacterium
ACAGGGATAGTATTTTATTTGAGGTGGTGTTACCAAATTGTTTTTCTTTGGTAACATTTTGAAAGATATAGCCATAAAAAAGGGTTGAATAAGTTTTAATAAAATTTTTGTCCTAACAAATTTATAAAAAGATGTACAGAAATAAAATAAAAGTTATACAAGAATTATATAAAAGATATACATCTTTAAAAAAAAAGATATACATATTTTAATTTTACTAGCAGTAGCTTAACAAAATTGATGCTTACTGCTGTAAAGTTTGGTCTATCTTGGAAATTTAAATTCAATAGGAACAATAATTGTTAAAGAAAAAGACAATTTTACAACTTATTAGATCTTTTCTTGATTTTAATCCCGCTATCGAATATATCACTTTCATATGAAGCAATTTATAAAATAATAAATAGCAAAAATGATGGCTTCTACCTCAATTATTTAACGAGGAAGATTGAAGCAATCATCCTGCAACCTTTCCCGTACCTTTCCCGTACCTTTCCCGAACAATCCGCAATAAAAAAACAACGATTATCAATAAAAATTAAGCCTGTTTGTACCTTCAATTAGCTACCAGATTCAAGGTATGCCAACCTCAAGGTTTTTAAAATCAGTTTTAAACCGCGTAAATCTGTGGCTAAAAAAACCACTGCTGTCGCTGATTAAACGAATTAACACGAACTTGTTGAAAATATTTCCCAATTAAAATTTATAAAACCATTCAAAGCATTATTTTTGCGCTATGGCTAAGAAAAATACAGACAAGATCGTTTTTGATCATATAAAAGTCCTTGATGCAGGTGCAAAAGGCGTTTCGGTGGCAAAAGCTCCCGATGGAAAAGTAATTTTTATTCCCAATGTCGTTCCCGGCGACGTGGTAGATGTGCAAACGTTCAAGAAGCGTAAGTCTTATTATGAAGGAAAAGCAGTAAAATTTCACGAATTCTCTGAACACAGAATTGAACCTATTTGCGAACATTTTGGTGTCTGTGGCGGTTGCAAATGGCAGAATATGAAATACAGTCAGCAATTGTACTACAAACAAAATGAGGTTTTCAACCACCTTCAACGCATCGGAAAAATAGAACTTCCCGAATTTGAACCGATTTTAGGTTCCGAAAAACAATTTTTCTACCGCAACAAAATGGAGTTTTCGTTTTCGAACAGTCGTTGGCTAACCGAAAAAGAAATTGGAAGCAGCGAAGATTTAGGCAATAGAAATGCACTTGGTTTCCATATTCCAAAAATGTGGGACAAAATTCTAGACATCAACAAATGCCATTTGCAAGAAGATCCATCGAATGCCATTCGAAATGAAATTAGGGCTTTCGCCAATGAAAATAACCTCACTTTTTTCAATCCCAGAGAACATTCAGGATTGCTAAGAACCTTGATGTTGCGAACTGCTTCAACTGGCGAACTGATGGTTTTGATTCAGTTTTTCGAAAATGATAAAGTGAGTAGAGAATTGATTTTGGATCATATATATGAAAAATTTCCACAAATTACTTCCTTGCAGTATGTGATTAACAATAAAGCAAACGACACATTATACGATACCAATATTAAATTATATAAAGGAAGAGATTACATCTTGGAAGAAATGGAAGGCTTGAAATTTAGCATTAACGCCAAATCTTTTTACCAAACAAATTCCGACCAAGCATACGAATTGTATAAAATTACGCGGGATTTTGCTGGACTTTCGGGCAACGAAATTGTTTACGATTTGTATACCGGAACAGGAACAATTGCTCAATTTGTATCTAAAAATGCCAAAAAAGTAATTGGAGTCGAAAGCGTTCCCGAAGCGATTTTAGATGCTAAAGCCAATGCAGAACGTAACAATATTAGCAATTGTGAGTTTTATGTTGGAGATATGAAAGTAGTTTTTAACGAAAGTTTCATTGCACAACACGGCAAACCCGACGTGATTATTACCGATCCTCCAAGAGATGGAATGCACAAAGACGTTATTGAACAAATTCTAAAAATAGAGCCTTCAAAAATTGTGTATGTCAGTTGTAATTCGGCAACCCAAGCTAGAGATTTAGCTTTAATGGACGAAAAATACAAGGTAACACGCGTTCGGCCAGTGGATATGTTTCCACAAACGCATCACGTCGAAAATGTTGTACTTTTGGAGAGAAGATAAGATAGTCCCCAGTGATTAGTCCTTAGTACTTAGCAGTGATACTACTATGGACTAAAAAACTAAGGACTAAAACAAAAAGATATGAAAAAAATAGTTGCCCTTTTATTAATTGTATTTTCTTTCACTAGCTCTAGTTGTGAGAAAGACGATATCTGCGATGCCAATACGCCCACAACTCCACGATTGGTGATTGATTTTTATAATAGGAGCAATCCAACAATTAAGAAAATGGTAACCAATCTAAAAGTGATTGGAGATGGTAAAACTGATGGAGTCGTTTTTAATCCAAATGCAACTGGTGAAGGTCAATACTTAACCAGTGGAAGCACTATTTCAATTCCTTTAAAAACGGATGCCAATTCAACCAAATTTACTTTTATTTTAAATTCTGGCGATCCAAATCCCGCATTGACAGACACTGACCAATTGACATTTAATTACACAAGAGAAAATATTTTTGTATCGAGAGCTTGCGGTTTTAAAACCGTTTTTACCTTAGATCCTATAAACCCAATACTACAGACAGCCATTCCAGCCACGAAAGCAAAATGGATGCAAGCCATTTCAGTCGAAAAAAGTAATATAGCCAACGAAAATGAAACACACATTAAAGTATTTTTTTAGTATTTGGCTTCTCTTTTTTGTGTTTTTTGTTCAAGCTCAAGACACAAAATCAGCTACTAAATCTTCCGATGTTAAGAGGACAGAAGTTCTAGTTCCGGAACCTCCAAAACAAGCGAAAGTAAACTCATCAACTATCAAGACAGACACAATTGTTCCTGTAAAAAAGGATCGATATGGTGTTCGAGTGGGCGCAGATTTGTATAAATTAACTCGTGGTTTTTATGATAAGAATTATAAAGGAATTGAGTTAGTTGGTGACTACCGCTTTACCAAAAATTATTATTTGGCTGCCGAAATTGGGAGTGAAAATAAAACTACGGAAGACGATCGATTGAATTCCACCACCAAAGGAACGTACCTAAAAGTAGGATTTGATTACAATGCCTATGAAAATTGGTTGGATATGGAAAACATCATTTCCATTGGTTTGCGAGGCGGTTTTAGTACTTTTAGCCAAGAAATAAACAGTTTCAAAATCTACAATGCACATCCTTATTGGGGCGAAATACCACCGATTACAACTGGACAAACCTTTAGCGGATTAACCGCAGGCTGGCTCGAGGTGGTTGCTGGACTAAAAGTAAAGGTTTACAACAATATATTCGTGGGTTTCAGCCTTCGAATGAACACACTTCTGTTTCAGAAAAAACCAAGTGGAGACTTTGAAAATCTTTATATTCCAGGATTTAACCGAACGTATGCAGGGAATTTTGGGGCAGGCATAAATTATACGGTAACTTATTTTATTCCTTTGTATAAGAAAACGGTAAAACCGAAGGAAGTAATTAAAAAATAAATTACGAATTACGAATTAAGTAATGAGAAAAAAATAATGTCATATTTTTTTCAAAATGAGACATTATTTTGTTCTCATTAAAGAAATAAAAATTCAATCAAAACTTAATTTGAAATTCGTAACTGGGAATTCGTAATTGGGAATTACCCTATTTCTTTAATTCCTTTAATAAACAACCAAGACATAAACAATTTCTCTCCGTCTTTGGTTTTAGCAGCTTGAAATTTTGGAGATAAAATAGTTCCGATTATAAAGGCTCCAAACGGAATCCACAATCCCTCTAAATGAGTGTAAGTTCCAATCAAATATCGGAACGAAATAAATAATATTGCAAAACATCCCAATTGGTATAGAAATGCACGTACTTGTAATTTTGACATTATAATATAAGTTATTAGTTATCGTTTTCTGAAAAACTGACTACTGATCTCTCCCTTCTGTAATCTGAAATTTAGTTCTCTTGCTTCCTTCATACATTTCATATTTCACTAATCGCGCTTCTATGCTGGCGTTGAACAATTTGATTTTTCGCGAAGGTTTCAGTCCTACATATTTCAAAGCTTCCAGATTTCCAGTGATAAACCAAGCATTGGTTCCAGGATAATTTTTCTTCAAAGTGTCACCAATATTCTTGTAGAATTCCTCCATATGAATGTCCAAACGTTCGTCATAAGGCGGATTAAAAACGATATGCAATTTCCCTTCCGAAGTTTTTTCCGTATCAAAAAAGTTTCTTTCCTCTATCGAAATATACTCATCTAAATTGGCGTTTTTGATGTTGTCTTTGGCTTTTTGAACTGCCGATGGTGCTTTGTCGTAGCCTTTAATGGTATGATGAAATTCCCGAACTTTTTTCAATAATGAATTCATTATAGAGTCGAATAAATCATTATCCCAATCATTCCATTTTTCGAAAGCAAATTCCTTACGGTTAATGTTTGCTGGAATATTACACGCAATCATTGCCGCTTCCGCCAAGAAAGTTCCCGAACCACACATTGGATCCAAGAAATCAGTTTGACCATCCCAACCCGACAACAACAAAATTCCCGCTGCCAAAACTTCGTTGATTGGAGCAATATTTGTCGCCGTTCTATAACCTCTTTGATGCAATGAATTTCCAGAAGTATCTAATGCCACCGAAACTTGATCTTTGTCAATATGAATATTAATTCTCAAATCGGGATGAATTTTTTCGACACTTGGACGTGATCCTGTTCTTTCTCGAAATTGATCCACAATGGCATCTTTACATTTTTGGGAAACAAATTCCGAATGATTAAAATACTCAGAATGCACCGTTGCATCAATCACAAAAGTCTGGTTAGCATTGATAAATTTTGACCAATTGACTCCAGAAATTCCTTTATATAACGCATTTTCATCTCTTGCCTTAAAGAAATAAATAGGTTTCAGGATTTTTAAAGCGGTTCTCAAAGACAAATTGGCTTTGTACATAAAACCCTTATCTCCTTTAAAACTCACCATTCTCACGCCTTGCTCCACATCTTGTGCGCCGAGCATTTTCAATTCGTTAGCTAATATTTCTTCAAAACCAAAAAAGGTTTTGGCAATCATTCTAAAATTATTTTCCATTGTAAAATCAAGTATTCGGTGCAAAAATACACTAAATTTGCAGACTTGAATTAATAGAAAAAGAATAAATGCCGAATTCACTAAAAACTAAAACACACAATTGGTTCGCCTCTTGGTTTGACACTACATATTATCACATCCTTTATAAAGAAAGAAACTATAGAGAAGCTCAGGTTTTTATGGATAATTTGACGCATTATCTGAACCTTCCCGAAAAGGCAAAAGTGTTAGATTTGTGCTGTGGCAAAGGACGTCACGCCATTTATCTCAATCAATTAGGATTTGAAGTCGTGGGTGCCGATTTATCTGAAAACAGTATTACCGAGGCCAATAAAAACCAAAACGAAACGCTTCATTTCGAAGTTCACGATATGCGAGAAACTTTCGATGATAAGTTTGACGCTATATTTAATTTATTCACCAGTTTTGGATATTTCGAAAATGACGAGGATAATTTAATTACATTAAAAGCGATGAAAGAAAGCTTAACCGAATATGGTTTTGCAGTAATCGACTTTATGAACGTTAATAATGTGGTGAATAATTTAGTTCCGGATGAAGTAAAAACGGTCGATGGAATTGAATTTCATATCAAACGCTATTTGAGTGGTGGACATATTTGTAAAGAAATTGATTTTGAAGATGAGGGCGAAAAATTCCATTTTACCGAAAAAGTAAGAGCCTTGACTTTAAAAGATTTTGAAGAAATGATGGAAGAAGCTGGAATATTTTTGCTGGATACTTTTGGAGATTATAAATTAAAAAAATTCCACAAAACCGAAAGTGAACGATTGATTATGATTTTTAAATAGAAGAGTTATTAGTCCCTAGTAATTAGTCCTTAGTCAAAAAAAAAAAAACGATTAATGAGTTAAAAAAAATGAACTACCTTTTACCTTTATTTTCAGTTCTTCTAGGTTTTGGAATTGCTTTGTTTATAAAACCAAAAAGCAAAACCAACCTCAAATTATTGCTCGCTTTTAGCGGTTCGTTTTTATTATCGTTAACCGTCATGCATTTGTTGCCTGATGTTTACGAAAGTAATAATCACAATATTGGTGTTTTTATTATGGCTGGGATTTTGTTCCAGATTATATTAGAATTTTTCTCTAAAGGTGCGGAACACGGACACGTTCACGGACACGAAACAATGACTCATATTCCTTGGTTGCTTTTTATCAGCCTTTGTATTCACGCCTTCTTAGAAGGATTTCCGGTAAGTCATCATCACAATCTCGCTATCGGAATCGCCATTCATCATTTGCCGATTGCCATCATTTTGACACTGTTTTTTATCAACGGAAAACTCAATAAAAAAGCCGTTTTTGCCTTTATGCTTACCTTTGCCGTGATGACACCGTTGGGAACTTTTATTTCTGATTTTTTACCGATTTTAAACGACTATTACACCGAAATCACTGCTGTAGTCATTGGAATTTTATTCCATATTTCTTCCACCATAATTTTTGAAAGTAGCGAAGGACATAAGTTCAATATTGCCAAAGTTTCGATGATTGTGATTGGGATTGTATTGGCATATTTTATTTAAATACTAATTTTGGGTTCATTTTCAAATCTAATACCAACATACTCTTGAAATTATTAAAGAGCAAAAATATAAAATTCAAAATGGCAACTAATAAAGAACTTTTATCCAAATCAATAAAATATTTAGCGTGGGCTTTACCTATGCTTTTTATTGGCCCTTCGTTGATTTACAATGCCTTTATTAACAAAGAAAATGGATGGCATTATTTGGTTTTAGCAATAGGAATCGCAGCATGTTTAACGGCAGTTTATTTGATGTTTATAGGACTCAAAACAATGATGCGCAGTTTATTTAACGATTAATGGAAAATCTCATACACACACATAAAACGTTCGAAAAAGTATCTTTTACGGACAAGAAAGTCAACAATCGGGAGTTTGAAGATTGCATTTTTAAGAACTGCGATTTCTCCAATAGCAATTTTTGCAACAACACCTTTATGGATTGCGAATTCATAGATTGCAACCTATCAATGACACAACTGGAAGGAACAAGTTTGAAAACGGTACATTTCAAAACCTGTAAATTGCTGGGAATTCAATTTAATTCTTGTGCTGATTTTATGTTTGGCGTGAGTTTTCAGGATTGCGTTTTGGATTATTCATCGTTTGCCAATAAGAAAATGCCGAAAACCAAGTTCAATACATGTTCAATGAAAGAAGTTACTTTTAGTGGAACGAATCTCACGAATTCGGTATTCGAGAATTGTAATTTGGATAATGCTATTTTTAATGACACACAATTGGCTGGTTCTGATTTTAGAACGGCGTACAATTACAAAATAGATCCTGAGTACAATCCGATGCGGAAAGCCAAGTTTTCGACCCAAGGAATTGTGGGTCTTTTGGACAAATATGATATTAAAATTGAATAACTAGCCCTGATAGCAGTGGAAATCCTTTTTACCCCGATTTTTATCGGGACAAAAAGATTAAAACGTATAGCAGGATTAAGCTCCTAAAAAAAATGAAAAAAATTATCTTCCTTCTTCCACTACTTTCACTTTTGTCATGTTACAAAGTGGAACGCAATTGCAAAGATTTTAAAACTGGTAAATTCAAGTTTGATTATGAAGTTGATGGTGTTAAAAAAACGACTCTTTTTGAACGAAAAGACAGCATCGAAATTGAAACATTTGATGGCAAGACTGATACGTCCAGCATTAGATGGGTAAATGATTGTGAATACATTTTGCAAAAAACCCATCCGAAGAATATGGCTGAAGAAAAAGCCGTTTTGATGAAAATTCTGACTACTTCAAAAGATTCTTATACTTTTGAATTCGGAATCGTAGGTAGTGATCAAAAACAACGAGGAACAGTAACTAAGCTCTAAATTTTAACCGACAAATCCTGTTAAATGTTTGTGTTTTTGAGTTCAGATGATTAGAATAATCAATTTTCGCGATAGTATTCCAGCAGCAGTAAAAAATATTATTTTGATGTAGGTCGTTACGGCAAAATTTCCCGTAGAAAAACGAAAAAAGATTACAAAAACTGGAATGTTTAGACTGCCCACAAAAAGCTAGACCCGTTTTGAGGTTTTTCTTATTCAAAATTTACTAAAAGGTAATTGTAATTAATAATAATCATGAAAAATACAATCTCTCAAAGAGTTGCCGACTTTTTAAAAAACTTCCCTCCTTTTAGCTATTTAAAACTAAGGGATTTGGAAATTATTTCCGAACAAATAACTATAATTTATAAAGAAAAAGACAGCGTAATTTTTGCTGAAAATGAAGAAATGCATGACAGTTTCTATGTAGTGCATAAAGGAGCTGTGGCTTTGAGAGCTCCACTTCAAAGTGAAATTTTGGATATGTGTGATGAGGGAGATGTCTTTGGATTAAGACCATTAATAGCCAATGAAAACTACAAAATGGAAGCTCGAGCTTATGAAGAAACCATACTTTATGCTATTCCTATCAGTATTTTTAAACCATATGCACTTGAAAACAAAGCGATTGGAAATTTCTTAATTGAAAGTTTTGCCTCGAATACATTGAATCCCTTTTCAAAAAGTCATAGAGGTAAATTATATGCTGAAGAATCTCTTGAAATCGACACAAAACTACTTGATTTGCAGGAAGTTAAATATTCTAAAAAGATCGTTAGTTGCACAGCAACAACAACTGCTAAAGACGCTGCGGAAATTATGCGTTATAAAAATGTAGGAGCCATTCTTGTTATGGCAGAAACGTTACCCATTGGCATCATTACAGACAAGGATTTAAGAAACAAAATTGTAACAGGAGAATTCCCGATTACCACTCCAGTTTCTGAAATAATGACTTCGCCAGTGATTACTTATCCCACAAAAATGACGGTAACGCAGGCCCAAATTGCTATGATGAAAAGCGACATTAGTCATTTGTGTCTTACAAAGGATGGAACGGCTAATTCTAAAGCTGTAGGAATGTTATCCAAACATGATGTTATGGTTTCTATTGGCAACAATCCTTCTGTTTTGCTAACTGAAATTAAAAGAGCCAAGAAGTTTAAAAAAATAAAGGTAATTAGAGCTAAAATTTTACATTTATTGCAAGGTTATTTAGATCAAAATATACCTATGACGCTTACTTCAAAAATAATTTCAGAACTAAATGATGCCTGCACCAAACAAGTAATTTCAATTGTATTAAAAAAATCAGATACTCCTCCACCTGTAAAATTTTCTTGGTTAACATTGGGAAGTCAAGGCAGGAGCGAACAATTATTGCAAACTGATCAAGATAATGCTTTGGTTTATGAGGATATTTTGGAAGAATTAGAAGCTGAAACTAAAAAATATTTTTTAGACTTGTCTACCAAAATAAATAAAGGTCTTTTTGAAATTGGTTATGAATATTGTCCGGCCGAAATGATGGCTTCGAATCCAAATTGGTGTGGGAGTCTTAGTGACTATAAAGATAAAATTCATCATTGGATTACCAATACCGGAAAAAACGAAGTACTATTATCGTTTATCTTTTTTGATTACAGTTTGACTTACGGTGATATCGAACTCGTTAATAATTTATCGGATTTTATTTTTGAAGAGGTAAAAGAAAACCCTTCGTTTTACCGACATTTAGTTAGCGGAGCGCTACAAAGTCCATCGCCTACAGGTTTTTTTAGAGATTTTTTATTAGAAGAAGATGGTGCTCACAAAGATTTTTTCAATATAAAAAATCGAGCTTTAATGCCACTAGCAGATGCAGCACGAGTTTTAATTCTCTCTCATTCGGTTAAATCTATCAGTAATACTGCCGAACGTTTTGAAAAATTAGCAGAATTAGAAACCAACAACAGCGAATTGTATAAAGCTTGCGCTTATTCATTTAAAGCACTATTAAAATTCAGAACCAAACAAGGACTTTTGCACAACGACTCTGGGCAGTATATTTCCCTGCAAGCACTTTCAAAAGCGGAAAAAATAAAGCTAAAAAGTACTTTTAAAACCATTAAAGAGTTGCAAGAACTTATAAGACTGCGCTTCAATCCTTCAAATATATTGTAATGGGACTCTTTCTTAAATTCAAAACTTATTTAGAAGCAGTTATGGGTAATTCCAATGCATCAGCCGATGAAGTTCAAGGAGATCTTGATTCAACACGTTTTGTAGTCTTGGATACCGAAACGACAGGTTTTGATTATAAATCAGATAGGATTTTGTGTATTGGCGCTATCGCTTTGCATAATGGAAGAATTGCAATTCATGATAGTTTAGAAGTTTATATTCAGCAAGAGCACTACAATAAAGCTAGTGCACAAATTCACGGTATTTTAAGAGCATCTGTACTTGATCGTCCCAATGAATTAGAAGGATTAAATCAATTTTTAATTTTTTTAGGAGATTCTATAATTGTTGCTCATCACGCTGGGTTTGACATCACGATGATCAATAATGGGCTAGAAAGAAATGGTTTGCCACATTTAAAAAACAAGATACTAGATACTGCATTCCTATACAAGAAAACACTTTTAAACTCGCCTCTACTTGTTCGAAAAGAAAACTATAGTTTAGATGATCTTGCCGATAAATTCGACATTTCAAAAAAAGACAGGCATACGGCAATGGGAGATGCCTACATAACCGCCATTGCTTTTTTAAAGATTTTGAATAAATTGAAGGCTAAAAAAGGATTTTCTTTACAGCGATTATTCCAATATTGACAAAAAAAAATAGTCGAAAATTGAAAATATATTTATATATTTGACCATCATTTTTTTTATCAAATGGTCGCTATTGTTTTCAACAAATACGGTACTATAATAAAAAACAACATAGTAAATAACAGTCTAAAAAATACATGTTTTGAGTTAATTCTGAGTAAACCTTTGCTCTTGTAATGTCTATTTTATGAGTGCTACTTTAATTATTTTCCAATTCTTTACCAACTAAAACTTTCGTTATTTCAAAAAACAATAAAAAATCTATATAGTAATCGGAGTAAAATGTAATCGATTGTCTTTTTATAAAAATAAACACTAACTTAAATATTTAAAATTAATCCTTATGAAGAACCAAAAAATCGGCAACTATAGATGGAGCATTTGCGCTTTACTATTTTTCGCAACTGCAATCAACTACTTAGACAGACAAGTACTTTCTTTAACATGGAACGATTTTATAGCTCCAGAATTCCATTGGACCAACAATGATTATGGAAACATAACTGCACTTTTTTCTATTTTTTATGCCGTTTCCTTATTGTTTGCTGGAAAATTAGTAGACCTACTAGATACAAAAAAAGGATTTTTATGGGCAATCGGGGTTTGGTCATTAGGAGCTTGTTTGCACGCCTTTTGTGGTATTGCCACATCAGGAATAATTACAGGCGAATGGTTTGTTGGTTTTGAAGGAGCAAAAGATGCCCTAAGTACTGTGCAAGATACTGCATTAATTATCAATGTGAGTGTTACCTTATTTATTTTTGCGCGTTTTGTTTTAGCAGTAGGAGAAGCTGGAAATTTCCCTGCCGCAATTAAAACTACTGCCGAATATTTTCCTAAAAAAGATAGGGCATTCTCTACAAGTATCTTCAATGCAGGGGCAACAGTTGGAGCTTTGGCTGCACCAATATCTATTCCCTTTATTGCAAAAGCTTTTGGTTGGGAAATGGCATTTATCATTATTGGAGCTTTAGGATTTGTCTGGATGGGATTTTGGATTTTTATGTATGACAAACCAGCAAAGCATCCTAAAGTTAACGCTGCTGAACTCGAATATATTAATCAAGATGACATAGCTGATAGTAAGATAGTTGGATATGTTCCTGAATCTGCAGTTAAAGTAACTTTTAAAGATTGCTTTAGATACAAACAAACGTGGGCATTTGCCTTTGGAAAATTCATGACCGATGGAGTTTGGTGGTTTTTCTTGTTTTGGACACCAGCCTATTTAAGCTCTGTCTACGGTATGGATTCTACCGAGGCTGCTTTCCCATTATTTATTTTATATGCCATAACCCTACTTTCTATTATTGGCGGATGGCTTCCAACTTATTTTGTAGAGAAAATGGGAATGAATCCATACGAAGGAAGAATGCGAGCTATGTTGATTTTTGCATTTTTCCCATTATTAGCATTAGTAGCACAACCTTTAGGACATATTAGTTACTGGTTGCCTGTAATTATAATTGGTATTGCTGGAGCAGCGCATCAAGCTTGGTCTGCCAATATTTTCACTACTGTTGGGGATATGTTTCCTAAAAAAGCCATTGCAACCATTACTGGAATTGGTGGTTTAGCAGGTGGTTTAGGTTCTACATTTATAAATAAAGGTTCTGGATTATTATTTGATTATACAAAAGAAACCAATATGTCTTTTATGGGATTCCACGGAATTGAAGCAGGTTACTTTATCATTTTTTCAATTTGTTCGGTATGTTACTTAATTGGATGGGTGGTTATGAAATCGTTAGTACCTAAATATTCACCTATAACTGATTTATAATTCCAAATAAAAAGTATAAAATTATATTCAATACTAGATGAATCTTGAGAGATATCTAGTATTGAAAATGATTACTGAAAATTGGTAAAGTAGCGTCAATCAATTCTTCAAACTGTAATAAATAGATAAGAAAATAAGAAGCATAAATACATTTTATTTAAAATTATGCAAAGAATAGTAACTTTTGGAGAAATATTACTCCGACTTTCACCTCCCAGTCATTTAAGATTGACTCAGTCAACGTCATTTGATTTATATTATGGCTGTGCCGAAGCAAATGTCGCAGCATCACTGGCAAAATTTGGATTTCCTGTTAAATTTATAACAGCAGTTCCTCCAAATGAATTGGGTGAATCATCGTTGAGCATGTTGCGTTCCTTTGGAGTAGAACCTTTTGCGTTAGTTCAAGGAAAGCGACTCGGAATTTATTATTTTGAACATGGAGCTTCCGAACGTCCGGGAAAGGTAGTTTATGACCGTGAAGATTCCTCTTTTTCAACTTTAAAAAAAGGAATGATTGATTGGGAGTCTATTTTCAAAGATGCCGATTGGTTTCATTGGTCAGGTATAACACCGTCGTTATCACTAGATTTGGCTGAACTGTGTGAAGAGGCTTTATTAGTAGCCACAAGAATGGGTTTAACTATTTCGGCAGATTTAAATTACCGACCTACTTTATGGAAATATGGCAAAAATGCCAATGAAATTATGCCAAACCTTGTCAAACATTGCGACCTTTTATTAGGTGGAACCGATGAATCTGAAAAAGTCTTGGGAGTGCAAGTAAATGAAGCTGATATGGACGAAGAAATTTTTACAAAATGGATGCTTACTTATCCAAGGCTAAAAAATATTGCTTCCACCCATAGAATGCGTGCGAATGCTTCATCAAATGCAGTAAGTGCTTCTATTTGGAACGGGAAAGAATTATTGCATTCGCGAGAATACAACATTTCACATATTATTGATCGAATTGGCGCCGGAGATGCCTTTATGGCTGGGATAATATATGGATTAATTAGTTGGCCAGAAGACCATCAAACTGCTCTTGAATTTGCTGTTGCAGCTACATGTTTAAAACACTCCATTTCCGGAGATATAAATCTAGCAACTGTCAACGAAATAAAAGCTTTGATGAGTGGATTTGGCGGAGGTCGAGTTTCTAGGTAATCAAAAAATAAATTTATTTAGAACAGAATCTCCTGAATTTGAAAGGAATTCTGTTTAAAAAATACATGTGCTAACACACAAAACAAATTGAATACAAATTATAACTAACACAATTAACAATTAAAATAATGGGAAAAAGAGTAGTAACCTTTGGTGAGATAATGTTGAGATTAGCACCACAAGGATTTTTAAGATTTTCACAAGCAGACAATTTTGATGTTGTATATGGAGGAGGAGAATCTAATGTAGCGGTTTCACTAGCAAATTATGGTATTCCAGTTGACTTTGTAACGCGTTTACCAAAAAATGATATTGGAGAATGTGCGATGATGGAAATGCGCAAAAGAGGCGTTGGAGTTGATAATATTGTTTGGGGTGGAGAACGTTTAGGAATTTATTTCCTTGAAACCGGAGCTGTAAGCAGAGGAAGTAAAGTAGTTTATGATAGAGCCCATTCTTCAATGTCAGATATTCAACCGGGAATGATTAATTGGGAAAAAGTTTTTGAAGGAGTGGAGTGGTTTCACTGGACTGGTATTACTCCAGCAATTTCTCAAAGCTCTGCCGATGCTTGTTTAGAAGCTGTAAAAGTAGCTAGCAAATTAGGAATTACGATTTCTACAGATTTGAATTACCGCGCTAAATTATGGAAATTCGGTGGTGACCGTGAGAAAATCATGACTGAATTAACATCTTACTGTGATGTTATTTTAGGAAACGAAGAAGATGCTGAAATGCACTTTGGAATCAAACCAGCAGGAGCAGCAGTTCAAACTGCAGGACACGATGTAAAAGCAGAAGCTTTCTTGTCTGTTTGCCAACAAATGATGGAAAAATTCCCAAAAGCTAAAAAAGTAATTACCACTTTAAGAGGTTCTATTTCGGCATCTCACAATACTTGGGCCGGAGTTTTATACGATGGAAAACAAATGCTACAAACACGTCAATATCAAATTACGGATATTGTGGATAGAGTTGGTGGTGGTGATTCCTTTATGGGAGGTTTAATCTACGGATTATTGACTTACCCTGATAACGACCAAAACGCTTTGGATTTTGCTGTTGCAGCTTCTTGCTTGAAACACACTATCAAAGGGGATGCTAACTTGGTTACTGTAGACGAAGTTTCCAAACTTATGGGAGGCGATGCTTCTGGAAGAGTTGCTAGATAATTAAAAAATTATGATTGTAGATACACTAAAAAACGGATCAAAATACACGAGCTTACATCCTTTGTTCGCAAGCGCATTTGATTTTATGAAAAAAAATGACATTGCAACACTTGAAAATGGTACCATTCAAATTTCAGATGGTCTAAAAGTAATTGTGGCTACTGGAAACTGAAAAACTAGAGAAACTAGTTTGGCCAAATTTGAATGTCACGACAAAAACATTGATATTCAGGTTTGTGTAAAAGGATTGGAAACTATAGCTTGGAAACCAAGAGAAAAATGCATCATCCCTAATGGAGAATACAATCCAGAGAAAGATGTACGCTTTTTTAACGATACTCCAGATATGGATTTTCAATTAACAGACAATCAGTTTGCAATATTCTATCCTGAAGATGTTCACGCACCAATGATTGGGGAAGGTGAAATCAAAAAATTAGTATTTAAAGTTAAAATCTAAAAATAATGAGTAAAATTCAAAATGTAACAAATGCAATTATAAAACAAGGGATGCTTCCTTTGTATTTTAATGCAGATGAAAACGTAACAATAGAAGTATTAAGAGCAATTTACAGAGCTGGAATTAAAGCGGTAGAATATACAAGCCGTGGCGAAACTGCTTTGAGCAACTTCACTAAAATGGTCGAAGTTCGTAATGCTGAAATGCCTGATTTATTATTAGGTATTGGAACAATCAAAAATAAAAAACAAGCTGAAGAGTATTTGGCTGTAGGAGCTGATTTTTTTATCAGTCCAGGTTTTGTTCCTGAAGTAGCTGCTTTTTTAATTCCAAAAGATATTTTGTACAGCCCAGGCTGTATGACTCCAACCGAAATTATTGCTGCTGAAAATGCAGGAGTATCTTTCATTAAATTGTTTCCTGGAAATATGCTAGGGCCAGATTTCTTGAGTGGAATTAAAGATATTTTCCCTAAATTGGTATTTATGCCAACAGGTGGTGTAGATACTACAAGAGGAAACATCGAAGGTTGGTTCAAAGCTGGAGTTTCTGCAGTAGGAATGGGAAGCAAATTAATCAGCAAACAATTAATGGCTGACAAAGATTACGCTAAAATTGAATCTGAAACTGTGGCTGTTTTAAGCATCATCAATTCCATAAAATAATACCCAATTGGCTTTCAGTTTGAAATTACTGTAAACTGAAAGCTAATTTTATACTGTTATTATTCAATCAAATCTTGTAAAGATTTTCGAAAAAGAATTAGAAAAACTAGAAGATCACGTTTATCAATTTTTGATTTATTAGCATAAAAAAGGTGGAAGAAATTAAATTTTCTTCCACCTTTTTGCCTTTAATAATGCAAGTATAAAACTAAATTTAGATTTGGATTTTGTCGTTCAAAATTTAAACAATGGATGCAAAAAATATAATCCACACTAATCGACCAAATTTTATTAACACAATCAATCTACAATTTTATACGTCTAAATAGTTTGCAGCATTACTGTAGCAAATGTTTTTAACCATGGTTCCTACTAATTCCATATCATTAGGTAATAATCCATTTTCAACATCATTCCCCATTATGTTACATAAAATTCTTCTGAAATAATCGTGTCTTGAAAAAGACATAAAGCTCCTAGAATCAGTTACCATTCCAATAAATCTGCTTAGTAAACCATAGTTCGATAATACTTCCATTTGGCTTTCCATTCCGTGTTTTTGATCTAAAAACCACCAAGCTGCGCCATACTGCATTTTTCCTGCAATTGGTCCTTCGTTGAAGTTTGCTGCCATCGCTGCAATCATTTCACTTTCGCTAGAATTCAAATTGTACACAATTGTTTTTGTGAGTTGATTAGCTGTATTTAAAGTGTCTAAAAACAAACTCATTTTTTCAGCTTTATTTAAAGAACCAACAGAGTCAAATCCGTTATCCGGTCCTAGAGTTTGTTGCATTCTGGAATTATTATTTCGAATAGCTCCAACGTGAAACTGTTGTGTCCAACCTCTTTTATGGTTCATTTTTGCCATTTCAAGCAAAGTATGTGTTTTGTATTTATCGATTTCAATTTGTGTAAGCGTTTCTTTATTTTTTAATCGTAAAAACAATAGACTAACCTCATCAACCGATGTGGTTTCAAAAAAATAAGTGGTATGTCCGTGATCAGAAATACGCCCACCCATTTCGTGAAAGAATGCATGTCGTTCGTCTAATGCTTGTAATAACAAACCATAATTCGCAATAGAATACCCAACCCGATCTTCAAGTTTTTGAAGGAATAATAAAAAATCTGCGTGGTTTTCGACATTCACAAATTTATCAGGTCGAAAACTAGGCAATACTTTTATTTCAAATTGATCTTGCTGTAGTTTTTTATGATACTCTAAATTGTCTGTCGGATCATCTGTTGTTCCAACTACTTTGACATTTAGTTTTCGAAGTAAATTCTTTGTAGAATATTCTGGTTTTTGCAGTAATTCATTGCATTTATGGTAAATTTCTTCTGCATTTTCACCATTTAATAATTCAGTAATTCCAAAATAAATTTTAAGTTCCATGTGTGTCCAATGATACAATGGATTTCTTAATGTATAGGGAACTGTTTCTGCCCATTTTTTAAATTTATCTAAATCAGAAGCATTACCCGTTATGAATTTTTCATCAATACCATTGGCACGCATGGCTCTCCATTTGTAATGATCGCCTTCAATCCAAATTTGAGTTATGGTTGAAAATTGTCTGTCTTCAGCAATATCTTTTGGAGATAAATGATTGTGATAATCTAAAATAGGTTCACTCTTTGCAAAATCATGATACAATATTTTTGCAGTTTCTGTTTGTAGGAGAAAATCGTTATTTATAAAATTCTGATTAGTCATTACTTACGATTTAAAAATACTTTTTTCGATACCCATTTCTAAACCTCTTAATTCAGCTAAACCACGTAAACGACCAATTCCTGAGTAACCTGGATTTGTTTTTTTGTTCAAATCATCTAACATTTGATGACCATGATCTGGACGCATTGGAATTTTTTTACCGTTTTTATGCTGAACTTTAAGTATCGATTTGACTACTTCATACATATCAACATCTCCCTCTAAATGGTTGGCTTCATAGAAATTACCTTCGGCATCACGTTGCGTACTTCTCAAGTGTATAAAGTGCATTTTATCGCCATGACGATCAACAATTCCAGACAAATCATTTTCAGCAATTACGCCATAAGAACCAGTACACATTGTGAATCCATTAGACGGTGAATCAATAGAATCCAATAATTGTTTTAAATCAACTTCTGTGCTAACTACTCTTGGTAAACCTAAAATAGGATAAGGTGGATCATCTGGATGAATCGCCATTTTTACACCTACACGCTCCGCAACTGGAACGATTTCAGACAGAAAATAATATAAATTTTCTTTTAGTTTAGCAGCGTCAATTCCGTCATATCCTTGCAATACTTTCAGAAATTCTTCAACTGTATAGGATTCTTCTGCACCTGGCAAACCTGCGATAATATTTTGTTGCAACTTTATTTTTTCTGCAGCTGATAATTTTTCGAAAGTTGCTTTTGCTTTTGCCTTTTGAGCTTCTGAATAGGTATTTTCTGCTCCAGGTCTTTTGAGAATAAATAATTCAAAAGCAGCAAATTCATTAATATCAAAACGTAACGCTTTTGAACCATCGGGCATTTCATAAGCTAAATCAGTTCTTGACCAATCTAAAACAGGCATAAAATTGTAACAAACGGTGTAAATTCCGCAGTTTGCTAAATTTTTGATACTTTGTTTGTAGTTTTCAATATACTGTAAATAATTTCCAGATTGTTTTTTGATGTCTTCGTGAACAGGAATGCTCTCCACTACAGAAAACGTAAGTCCAGCAGCTTCCACTTCATTTTTACGTTTCATGATTTCGTCCACTTCCCAAACTTGTCCGTTTGGAATGTGATGTAAGGCAGTAACAACTCCTGTTGCGCCGGCTTGTTTTACATCTGATAATTTTACTGGGTCATTTGGTCCGTACCATCTCCATGTTTGTTCCATAACTATATGTTTAATGTATTAAGTACTATTTTTTAAACTCCGCTAAAAGCGCTAAAACCTCCATCGATAGGAATAACTACACCAGTCACAAAAGAGGATGCGTCATCACATAAATAAAGCGTGGTGCTAATTAAATCTTCAGGTTCTCCAAATCTTCCCATCGGTGTTTGCCCAATGATGGTATTCCCTCTAGGAGTCAATTCACCGTTTTCGGTTGTCAATAAAGCACGATTTTGGTCTGTCAAGAAAAATCCAGGAGCCAAGGCGTTTACTCGAATTCCCACTTTTGAAAAATGGACTGCCAACCATTGTGTAAAGTTAGATACTGCCGCTTTTGCGCCACTGTATGCTGGTATTTTTGTTAAAGGCGTAAAGGCATTCATCGAAGAAATATTCAAAATGCTACATCCTTTTTTACCAATCATGTCTTTTGCAAAAACTTGCGTTGGCAATAAAGTTCCAATAAAGTTTAAATTGAAAACGAACTTAATTCCTTCGGCATCCAAATCAAAAAAAGTTTTGAAACCTTCGGTTGTATTTTGCAAGTCCTCTTCCAATAAAAATGGATTTGATGTGGTTCCCAATGGATGGTTTCCTCCTGCCCCATTG
The DNA here is from genome assembly GCA_038234745.1 of Flavobacteriales bacterium. Taxonomy (GTDB): domain Bacteria; phylum Bacteroidota; class Bacteroidia; order Flavobacteriales; family Flavobacteriaceae; genus Flavobacterium. The sequence continues at coordinate 19,618 of JBBQSZ010000065.1, forward strand.
ACCAAAATATCGCAACTTCCCAATTTTTCATTTACTTCTTTTTTGGCTGCTTCCAATGATTCCCTTTCCAATACATTTGCTGAAACTCCAATTGCTTTTCCTCCGGCTGCATTAATCTCATTGGCAACACGAT
>JBBQSZ010000066.1:0-19434 GCA_038234745.1 Flavobacteriales bacterium
ATCATATTTTTGGTGGCTTTGAAAGCAGGATTGAATCTTTCGACGTGCCCTACTTGCCCTTTTACATTATATTCTTTGGCAAAAGCAATGATTTCTTCGGCTTCGGCAACTGTATTGGATATGGGTTTTTCTATAAAAACGTGTTTTCCAGATTTGATAGCAACCTTGGCACATTTGTAGTGAGAAAGGGTTGGGGTGACAATATCTATGACCTCGACAGCGTGAATTAAAGAAGCTATTGTGGAGAATTGTTTATAACCAAACTCTTTGGCTACTTTTTCTCCATTTTCTTGATTTTCGTCATAAAAACCTACTAATTCATATTTTTCAGATTGTTGTAATAATCTTAAATGTATTTTTCCAAGATGTCCGGCACCTAAAACTCCTACTTTTAACATAAAAATGATTTTTAACAAATGTATAATTTATTTATTTATTGTTTAAATTTTGTCCTTTAAAGTTTTGGAAATTGTTGTTTGATTATTGATTATTTTAAGTTTAATTTTACCGAAACAAATAACCTCAAATTTTGAAAGATAACGCCAAACATCAAGGACTTCGCAATCAATTAGTGAACCTTTTACAGGAAAAAGGAATTACAGATACTGGTGTTTTGAAAGCCATAAGCGAGATTCCGAGGCATTTGTTTTTAGATTCTAGTTTTTCTGAATTTGCGTATCAAGACAAAGCATTTCCAATAGGAGCAGAGCAAACCATTTCGCAACCTTATACGGTGGCATTTCAAAGTCAACTTTTAGAAGTAAAAAAAGAGCATAAAATTCTTGAAATAGGAACAGGTTCGGGCTATCAAACAGCTGTTTTGTGTAAGTTGGGAGCCAAAGTCTATAGTGTAGAGCGTCAAAAGGAATTGTTTAAAAAAACTTCTAATTTTTTGCCTAAATTAGGAATTGTGCCCAAACACCTTTCCTTTGGGGATGGTTATAAAGGATTACCTAATCATGCGCCTTTTGATAGTATTATTGTTACTGCTGGCGCGGCTACAATTCCACATGCTTTGATGGCACAGTTAAAAATAGGAGGAAGGTTGGTCATTCCAGTTGGAGACAAAGTACAAATTATGACACTATTAATTCGAAAAAATGAAACTCAATTTGAGAAACATGAAGTTGGTGATTTTATGTTCGTTCCTTTGTTAGAAAATAGAAAATAAATCAAAATCCCTTCTCGTTTTTAGAATGAGGAGGGATTTTTTTATTGACCAATAATTTCAAGATAACGTTCCAAACTTTGTTTCTCGATTTGAGCGATAAACAACAGAAAATCTTCGTTATTGTTTTTTGTTTGAGCAGTTTCAAGCGCAGTATAATACTGCATTCTAGAATCATAATCACCTTTTATGTTGGCAATTACATAGCCATTTTGCAATAGAATAAGATTCATAACCAAACGGGATGTTCTTCCATTTCCATCAATAAAAGGATGAATAGTTACAAAGCGTTCGTGAAGTTCGGCAGCCAAAATTATTGGATGCAAACCGTTTTTATTGGTTTCATACCAAATAAAAAAATCTTCCATTTCCTTTGAAACCATAAACGGTTGCGGAGGCATATACGAACTTCCTTTTATCATCACTTGAACACGACGATAGCGACCAGCATCTTCTGGATTAATGCCTCGCAAAATCAAATTGTGAATAGACAAAATTTCTCTCTCATTCAAAGGAGTATTCTTATCCATCAAATGTTTGATATAAGTAATAGCTTCCTGATGATTGATCACTTCAAGATGTTCGCGCATACTTTTTCCTGAAATAGTCAAACCTTCGTTGACAACTAAATCAGTTTCGCGAAGTGTCATCGTGTTTCCTTCGATGCGGTTGCTTTCAAAAGTATATTCAAGTTCCAATGCTTGTGCAATTCTATAACTATCAAACTGACGAAATTGATCTAATTTTGTTTTTAAGGCATCTATTTCTTTGAGAATAACAGTCAAGTTTTTTGAAAGTGATTTTTTGCTTACGGCAAAATTGTTCTCCATCTCTTCGCGAACCATGTTCATAGCTTTCAGTGCAAATTCATCCTGACCAATTTCATAAAGAATTTTTTCTTTCAACCAAGCAACCATTAATGTTTCAAAATCTATTCCTAACAAAGAAGCCAATTTAAGCACTTGATCTTTAGTTGGTTTTCGAGTTCCATTTTCGAATTTACTGATTAATGCTTGGTCAATTCCTAAAATTTGAGCCACTTCTCTGGTCTTCAATCCTTTTTGCTCTCTTGCATTTTTGAGTAGTGTTTTCATTTTTATATGTTTTTATTTGTCTTGACAAATATAGTCATAAATTTGAGATAAAAAAAAATAGCACCCAAATTTATATCAAGTATTATTACTTAAATATTAAAAAGATTTTTTTATTCTGTCAAGATCTCGTTTGGTATCTTGTTCTTTTAAGGATTCGCGTTTATCGTAGGTCTTCTTACCTTTGCAAAGTCCAATTTCTAACTTTGCCATTCCCTTTTCATTGGTAAATAATTTCAATGGGACTATTGTCAACCCTTTGGCTTGAACACTTCGTGCTAAACCTTTTAATTCACGTTTGTTCAGCAATAGTTTTCTTTCACTTCTAGCTTTGTGGTTGAATTGATTGCCAAAAGCATATTCTTCAATATAGGTGTTAATAGCAAACAGTTCTGTACCACTAAATTCGCAAAAACTTTCTGTAATATTTGCTTTTCCTAGTCGAATAGATTTTATTTCGGTACCAGCCAAAACAATTCCAGCAGTAAATTTTTCGATTATTTCGTAATCGAAACGGGCTCTTTTATTGAGTATGTTGATTGTTTTTAGCATGGGTTGGCAAATGTAGATACAATTGAATGAAACACCAAAGAAATATATAAAAATGCCATAAATTTGCAATATGGAAAACAAAGTATCAAAAGATCCGCTACACGGAATTACACTGCAAAGAATTTTAGAACAACTCGTCGATCATTATGGGTTTGAAACTTTGGGTGAATTAATCACAATTAAATGTTTTACCGAGAAGCCGAGTATCAAATCGAGTTTAACCTTCTTAAGAAAAACCGATTGGGCTAGAAAAAAAGTCGAAGAGTTGTATTTAAAAACGATTTCTAAATTCTAGGTCTAATTTAGTTTGTAGGAAATCATAACACCACCTCTGTAAGGTAACCAGTCACCGCTTATATTCCAGTGTGTTGCTCCGTCATACCTGCCTAGTCTTCCATCATTGTAATAACCGTGATAAAAACCCTCATGCCAACCACCACCAACAAAGAAATCGAGCATCAATTTATCATTTAATTTTTTCTCATAGCCAATTGTTGCTCCAAATTTGTATCCAAATCCATCTTCGTAATAAGGAGTATTCCAATAGTTCCATTTTTGAAGTATGTAACGATCAGCTCCAGCATTTCCGCCAAAATAAAAACCATTGTATTTTTGCTTAAAATGATAGCGTACTTCTGTCACTAAAGAATAAAATTCCAAGGGATTATGTCCATCAAATGATTTCCAAAATGAAGCCATAACATCAGCCTGAAAAGTTAATTTTTTTCCAATACTAGTTTCTATTCCTATATTGGGGACTAGTACTAAAGCCGTTAGCGCATTTGCTTTTATATAAGTTTGTGATTGTGAACAAATTGAAATCAATAAAAAAGCAGAAATGAAAAGTTTTTTCATAAAATAAAGTTTTACAAGTATAAAATTTTGATTAAAATTTGGAAAGAGAATAGAAATTGATTTAAACATTTAGGAATTTATTAGCAATTATTGAACAATTCATCTTATCATAAATTCATCTTTCAAAATATTTATCTTCTTTTTATAAAATTTCAACATTATAATTGGAAGTAAAGGTTTGTTTTCTTTCCAAAAATTGAATTCCTTCTTTTTTTGAAAAATCATCCTGTCCACTAACTGTATCAGAGTAACCAAACCAAGGTTCAATACATAAAAACGGAGCATTATTAAGAGTCCAAATCCCTAAATTTGGAAAATCAGAAAAATTGATTTTCAATATTGGATTGTCGTTTTTTACAATAGTTATCGACTTGGATTCTAATGTTTTAAAAACCAAAGCATCTTTTTCGAAGAGCTGATAATTTAAACTAAGTTTTCGATTTTTAAGATGAATTTCATTCGTATCATTTGAAATTAATCCATCTTCAAGAAGATAATAATTTAAAGATTCATCCTTTTGAAATTCGAGACTATATCCTTCAAAATTACCTAGCAATGAAAATGCTGGATGCGCTCCAATAGAAAAAGGCATTGTTACTTCACTTTTGTTAATGACTTTATAGTCAATATTTAATTTATTTTCATCCAATGAATAAATGATCTGCAACTCAAAGTCAAACGGAAATGCTCTTCTTGTTTCTAATGTTGATTTTAATAAAAAAGTGGCACTTTCATCCGTTTTTTTAATCAATTCAAATTCCATTTCTCTTGCAAAACCGTGCCTGTTTAATTGAAATTCCTCCCCGTTATAGCGATAAGAATTATTTTTTAATGTACCTACAATTGGAAACAAAATTGGAGAATGTTTTCCCCAAAATTCAGGATTTCCTTCCCAGATGTATTCTTTGTTTTGGTCATTTTTTAAAGAAAATAATTCAGCGCCCAAGTGTTTTATTTGTGCTGTTAGATTTGAATTTGAAATAATTGTAGTCAAAATTAGTATCTCTTTGATTATTGAAATTTTATTTGGCGTAAATATATTTGATAAATTTAGATTTTATCATAAAAAATTATTAATTGTGAAACGAATATTTTTAACCAATAATTAAGAAATTGTTTCAAAGTAGTACATTTATTTTTCATTAATTTGCAACATAAAAATTTATCTAAATGAAAAATATTTGTTTGAAAGTCATACTTCAGTTGACTATTTTAATTTCGGTTTCAACAGTATGGTCGCAACAAGTTTCATCTACTTCTGCAACAAATCAAAAATCAAAATATAGTTATCAAGATGTTTTTGGTCCTTTTTTTTACACAAAAAACGGAACAAATACGCGTTCCGCAAGTGGGCAACCGGGATTTGAATATTGGCAAAACCGCGCTGATTATCAATTGTCTGCAAAATTAGATGAAAGTAAAAATGAACTTTCAGGTTCAAGTATTATATCGTACACCAACAATAGTCCAGACAAAATGTCTTTTTTGTGGTTGACTTTAGATCAAAATTTATTTAAAGCCGATTCTCGCGGAAATGCTGTGATTCCAATAACTGGAAGTAGAAATGGCGCGCAAGGACAAATTTTTGATGGTGGTTTTAAAATTAAATCAGTCAAAATTTTAGTTTCAAACAAAGGTGTTTCTTCTGAAAAAGAGATTAAATATTTAATAACAGATACCAGAATGCAGGTTTTCCTTCCGCAAGAACTAAATTCAAAAGGAGGAATTATTAAATTTAAAATCGATTATTCCTTTATCATTCCCAATGAAGGATCGGATCGTTTGGGAATATTAGGTTCTAAATATGGTAAAATTTTCACAATGGGTCAGTGGTATCCCCGAATGTGTGTTTATGATGATATTCAAGGATGGAATACAAATCCGTATCAAGGAGCTGCTGAATTTTATTTAGAGTATGGTGATTTTGATGTGAATATCACTGTTCCAAACAATCATTTTGTGGTTTGTTCGGGTGAACTGCTTAATTCCAAAGAAGTATATTCTATCGAACAGCAAAAGCGCTGGGAGTTAGCCTCAAAAAGTGACCAAACCGTTATCATACGATCAGTTGATGACGTTAAAAACACATCGAATGTTGTTTCTCAATCTACGAAAACCTGGCATTTTAAAATCAAAAATGCTCGAGATGTTGCTTGGGCTTCGTCGGCAGCCTTTATTTTAGATGCTGCAAAAATTGATTTGCCAAGCGGGAAAAAATCGATGGCAATTTCTGCTTATCCAATGGAAAGTAATGGCAAAGATGCTTGGAGTCGTTCGACCGAATATGTAAAAACTTCTATTGAAAATTACTCAAAAAGATGGTTTGAATATCCGTATCCAGCAGCGACAAATGTTGCGGGAATTGTTAGTGGAATGGAATATCCTGGAATCGTTTTTTGTGATTATAAAGACAAAAGAAAAGATTTATGGGGCGTTACTGATCACGAGTTTGGTCACGCTTGGTTCCCGATGATTGTAGGTTCGAACGAACGGCTATTTGCTTGGATGGACGAAGGATTGAATACTTTTATCAATTCCATAAGTGCTAAAGATTTTAACCAAGGTGAATATTTTGAAAAACCAGATGATTTACAAAAAAATTCCGAAAAGTATACAGGCTCAAATCTGGAAACGTTAATGACTTCTCCTGATAATATGAAGGAAGCTAATATTGGTACTTTAGGCTATAGAAAACCTAGTGCAGCATTAGTAATTTTACGTGAAAATATTTTGGGTGCTGAACGATTTGATTTTGCTTTCCGCACTTATGTGGAGCGTTGGGCATATAAACATCCAGCTCCCGATGATTTTTTTAGAACTATAGAAAATGCTGCCGGCGAAGATTTGAGCTGGTTTTGGAGAGGATGGTTTGTCAACAATTGGAAATTAGACCAAGGAATTAATTCGGTTCGTTATGTCAATAATAATCCGAAAGCTGGTGCGTTTATCACCATAGAAAATTTCGAAAAAATGGCAATGCCCGTAATTATGGAGATAAAAACTAAAAGCGGAAAACTGTCTCGAATACAATTACCAGTTGAGATTTGGCAGAAAAACGTGGATTGGACTTTTAAATATGATTCTAATGAAGAAATAGAAAGTATTGTTATCGATCCAGATCATTTATTCCCGGACTGTAATGCAACTAATAATACTTGGAAGTCTGCTAAATAAAAATAAAAAAGGAAACCTCAGATTCTCAGATTATTAATTTAATCTGAGAATCTGAGGTTTTTTTATGTATCAAAATAGTTTATCGATATACTTTTTTTCCGCTTTTCTTCATCAAAATCCCCGAAGAGAAGATATTATTACTGTGGAATTTGCTGACTCAAACAATGCAAAGTTCCAAAACCCCAAATTAAATCAATGCAATTTATCCCGATGATTTCTCGATCCGGGAAACAATCAGCGATGATGTTCAAAGCAATTCGATCATTGGCATCATTGAAAGCAGGAACTAAAACGCAGTTGTTCAGAATAAGGAAATTAGCATAACTAGCAGGTAATCGCAATCCCTCGAAATCAATGCGTTTTGGCATAGGCAATTCCACTATTTTAGGAGATTTTCCGTTTTCTAATTTAGCATTTTGCAATCGTTTCAAATTATCTTGCAATGGTTTGTAATTGTTGTCTTTTATATCTTTTTCTACAATGGTAATGATCGTATCTTCGTTTACAAATCGACACAAATCATCAATATGACCGTGAGTATCATCACCTTCGATTCCGTCTCCTAACCAAATTACGTTGGTAATTCCCAAATATTCTTTGAAAACAGCTTCATAATCGGCTTTGGTAAAATTGGAATTTCGAACTTGAATTGTTGGATGCATCAAACATTCTTCAGAAGTGAGTAAAGTCCCTTTTCCATTAGAATCAATCGCTCCACCTTCTACAATAACCCGTTTTCCTTTATATAAAACTTGGGTTACAGGAAGTTTTAGAAATTCGCCGACTTTAGAAGGAACCTGTTTGTCTAAATTAATATTTTTATATTTTGCCCAACCATTAAAATTAAAATTCAAAGCTTCTCTTTGCGTTCCGTTTTGAACAATAATCGGCCCCGAATCGCGCATCCAGCTTCGGTTGGTTTTATGAATGATGAAAGAAACATTGGCCACTTTTACGTGAGCAGTTTCTAGCATTTCTGAAACCTTTGTTTTTAGTTTTTCATCAGCAACGACCAAAAAAACTTCTTCAAAAGCGGCTACTTTTTTGATAAATTCCACAAAAGCCCATTGTATCGCTTCGTATTTTCCGGGCCAATCGTTGCCATTGTGTGGAAAACACAATAAAATACCTTGTTGTTTTTCCCATTCGGCAGGGAATCTTCTGTTGGTGGTACTCATAATTAGTCGATGGCTCTTTTAGTAATATCTCCAAAAGCATCGATTCTTCTGTCTCTAAAGAACGGCCAGTTTTGGCGTACATTTTCTTGTAAATCCAAGTCAACTTCGGCAATTAGAATTTCTTCTTTATCTTGGGAAGCTTGTGCCAAAATTTCTCCTTGCGGACCAGCAATAAACGAAGAACCCCAAAACTGAATTCCTGATGTTCCCTCGATATATTGTTCTAAACCAATTCTATTTGCTGCAGCAACATAAACGCCATTTGCCACAGCGTGACCTTTCATTACGTTCATCCAAGCACCGTGTTGGTTTTCGCCATATTCATCTTTTTCTAAAGGATGCCAACCAATTGCGGTTGGATAAAACAAAACATCAGCACCTTGCAAAGCAGTTAAACGAGCCGCTTCAGGATACCATTGATCCCAACAAATAAGCGTACCAATTTTTCCTTTTTGAGTTGAAAAAGCTTTGAAACCTAAATCTCCGGGAGTGAAATAGAATTTTTCATAAAAATGGGGGTCATCCGGAATGTGCATTTTACGGTACAAACCCGCTTCCGAACCATCGGTATCGATGATGTAAGCACTGTTGTGGTAAATTCCTGCCATTCTTTTCTCGAAGAAAGGAACGATAATGACTACTCCTAATTCTTTTGCCAAAGCACTAAAAGCAATAAAGGAAGTGCTGTACAATGGTTCTGCTAATGCAAAATTAGCAACATCTTCACTTTGACAAAAATAGTGACTGCTGTACAATTCCGGTAACGAAATCACTTCGGCACCTTGAGTGGCAGCGTCACGAACCCAAGACAAACATTTTTTCAGGTTGTTTTCGGCAACATCATTAAGATTCAATTGGATAACCGCTATTTTGTATTTTTTATTTGGCATAAGGCAAAAAATTTAGAGTGCAAAAATAGTGAAATTTTAAGGAGCAAGAAAGACTGGAATTAGAATAGTTTTCAGGACTTTTTTCCAAAAATCAATTTGAATCCATTTACAATTCCTAACACAAGAAATCCAAAGATTAGTCCCAGGCTAAATTCTTTCACAATAGCTGGTAATTGAGGAAATAAATGATGTAGCAATTCGATATTATGTGCAAAAATTCCACCAGCTACTAAAATTAAAGCAATTGTACCAATAAAAGCCAAGCTTTTAATGACTTTGGGTAAAGCTTGAACTAGAATGTTTCCAATAAAGTACGTGAAACTACGTTTTTTAGAATTCAACGCAATCAATTTAAAACCCAGTTCATCCATTCGAACAATTAAGGCTACAATGCCATAAACGCCAATAGTTGCAATTAATGCAATGAGTGAAACTACTATTATTTGTTGACTTATAGGTTCACCAATCACGGTTCCAAGCGCAATAATTACTATTTCAACGGATAAAATAAAATCTGTTATAATTGCTGATTTTATTTTGACTTTTTCGAGTTCTAAAATCTCGTCTTCTGTAAATTCTTTAGTGGTTATATGATTAGCGGAATGCTTATGAGGAAAAAAATACTCATATATTTTTTCGGCGCCCTCATAAGCCAAAAATAATCCACCAAGTACCAAAATGATAATGATTGCCAGCGGATAAAAAGCGCTCAAAAGGAATGCTATTGGTAAAATAATTATTTTATTAATGAGCGACCCTTTTGCAATAGCAAACAAAACAGGAAGTTCTCTGGAAGAATTAAAACCTGATGCTTTTTCGGCATTTACAGCCAAATCATCACCCAAAATACCTGCTGTTTTCTTGGCGGCAATTTTACTCATTGCTGCCACATCATCCATTATTGTTGCGATATCGTCTAAAAGAGCGAAAAATCCTGATGCCATAGTATTGTTTTAGAAACTGCTATATTTTGGAAGTATTTCCAGAATTGACGAAGCAAGCTTTGGTTAGTAATGGCAGCGAAATTACTATTTTTTTGTTTGAATTTCATGTAAAATTCGCGTCCCTTAAAATTTTTGTTTTACACTAAATTATTTGTATTTTTTTTTAAGCTCTAAAATTGGGATTAAATCCAATGGATGATTTAAAATATATTTTGCTCCATTCGCAATCAATTCTTCTTCGGGACGATAACCCCAAATAACGCCAACAGCAAGCATATTAGCATTGTTTGCCGTTTGCATATCTATTCCAGAATCGCCCACAAAAATCATTTCTTCCGGTTTTAAACCCAATCTTTTACTTATTTCCAAGGCTTCAAATGGATTCGGTTTTTTGAGTGATTCAATACTCAAACCGATCACTTCTTCAAAATAATCTGGAAATAAAGTGGCTACAACTTTCTTGGTGAGAAGATCAGCTTTATTGGAGAAAACACAAAGTTTGATGTTTTTGGAAATCAGGTATTCAAATAATTCTGGAATTCCTTCATACTGTTTTGTTTGAATCGTGCAATTTTCGCTATAAATAGAAAGCATCAATTGAAAGCAGTTTTCAATTTGGTTTTCATTATTGTGGGATGAAGGCAAAGATTTTGAAACCAAATTCCGTAAACCGCTTCCTATAAAATATTGATAATCATCATAACTATGTGCTGGAAATCCTAGATTTTGAAGAACAGTATTCATAGCATTTGCAATGTCTTCTAGTGAATTTACTAAGGTTCCGTCTAAATCAAATATAATTCCTTTGTACTTCATTTTTTACTTTTGGTTTCGTATTTATATCTCCAATTAATTGGTTGATGGAGTTTTTGGCAATATTTAACGCTCTTAAAGAATTTTTTTTCTTGAAGGAATGCGCTTCCATTCTAATCAAAATATTTTTTAACATTTTAATCGCATCATTAATATAAGGACCTTTATTTAGCATAATGCATTCCGCTTGAACGCCTTGAACTACGTCGCTAATTTCGGCTCTTGTTGGGATTCCAGTTTTGGCAAGATTTTCGAGCACTTGAGTTGCCCAAATGACCGGAATATGTGCCGCTTCGCAAAGCCAAAGTATCTGGTTTTGAACTTCTGATATTCTTTCGAAACCAATTTCTACCGCCAAATCTCCTCGCGCAATCATTACGCCAATTTTATCTCTTCTCATACCTTCAAGTAAAATAAAAGGCAAGTTTTCAAATGCTTCTTTGTTTTCAATTTTAAAAATAACTCCTAAATTAGAGGCATCGTTAAGGTCTAATTGTTCGTATAAATACTGAACATCAGTGGCAGTTCGTACAAAAGAATAACCTACAATGTCTGCATTTTTGCAAATAAAGGGCAAGTTTTCTAAATCGCTTTGGGTTAATGCGGGTAAATTTAATTTGGTATCCGGGAGGTTGATTCCTTTTTGAGAGGTTATTTTCGACTTATAACAGTTTGTTATTAACAATTCGACGTCATCTTCGGTTTTTGAGATTACTACTGCTTTGATCATTCCATCGTCAAATAAAACAGTATCATTTATTTTGACATCATCTATTATTTCAGGAAGTAAAACGCCAATTTCGGCTTTCGTCAGCTGAATATCATCTATTCCAAATTTTGATTTTTTTCCTAAGGTTGATCGTTTGGTTAGAATAATATTTTCTCCAACTCTTATGGGGATTCCATTTTTTACTTTTCCATCTTTTCCAAGGATTTCTATTGATGACGTTCTGATTTTTGGACCCGACAAATCCATATAAATTTTAATTCCCTGTTTGGTTTCTATTTTAATTTCGTTGATAAATTGAACCATTTTGGTCCAAATGTCAATGTTGCCGTGGCTTAAATTGATTCTTGCAATTTCCATCCCACTACGAACCATTTCTTCGATAATCGATTTATCTTCGGCAGCTTCGTTTGGAAGGGTAACCATTATTTCGGTAAAATGTTTTTTACGGACGTCATTAAACAGTTTATTGGCATTTTTCTTTACCAATTCCTTACTTCTTTCGTAACCTATTATTTCAATTTCCGATTTTTCTTCAACTGGAATTCCTTGAATGAGTTTTAAATTTTTTATAACACTATAAAGATTGCTATAAACATATCCTTCTGAAGTTCCCAAGGATGATACGCCATAATCCGATAAGTTAGCATGGTATTTTCTTAAATCATAACTGCGAAGGATTAAATAGCGGCATAAGTTTTTTGCGCTTAATTTATAATCGGGATGAATTTGCGAGAGTGTCGCATCTATTTTTGACTCATTGTCAATCATAGCTTGTAAAATCAAACTCAATTCATTACATAATTTTTTAATTTTCATTCAAAGTTGCATTAAATTTTGAAAAATTCGACCAATTTTAGTGCAGTAAATTTAGTCAAAATTTCAGATATTATTCAATAAAAACAGCTAGAATAGTCCAGTTTTTTATTTAAATATTGTGCTAAGTTTGTTCTCCTTTGTAGGCTAAATTTCAAAATAAAAAGTTAAATATCGAACAGCATTTTCTGTTTGTTAGTAACTTCGCCACCGTTATGAGAGCAATAATCTATTATATTTCGCTTAGTTTTCTTCTTTTGTGTGGAGGAAATTATGGATATGCTCATTCAATTCTCGACGCTTCAAATACTTCATTTTCTTTGAAACTACAGAAAAAACAGCACTTTAAACATAAAGATTCCACTCATCACAGTAAAATAATTGTAAGTTCTGACATCGATTTGGATGAGGAATTTCATTTAGAAAATGAGTTTGATTATGGAGGTTCTAATGCGCTTTCGACGAATAATCAATTTTCTCAGAACAATTGGTATATCACTTTTACCGAGTCGTTCCTTTTTAAAACAATTGCTACAAATAATAGTTTTTTTGAGCCATTTTATGGTCAATATAATCCTATTTACCTCAAAATAGGAGCTTTAAAAATTTGATACTAGTTCACATCATTTACCGAAAGGTGTGATTTTAGTTGTCAAATGTTGGTGTGTTTTTCTCTTATTTAGTTTTGGTTTATTAAATATTTTTCATCCGCGACAACTTTGGTTTCACCTTGGTATTTGATGGTCATTTCTTGGCTTAAGGAATTTCTATATTCCAAAATTTCAAACCTTAAATTTCCATTTTATATTATGAAGAGAATAATTGCGTTCGCAGGCATCCTTGCCGTGTTGTCCTTTGCTAGTTGTGCAAAAAAGATAGAAGAAAAAGAAGAAGTTAGTACTTATACTGTTACTAATCCTGTGAAAATTGACACCTCCTTCACCAAGGAATATGTTTCTCAAATAAAATCATTCCGTAACATTGAGATTCGCGCCCAAGAAAAAGGGTTTTTACAAAATATTTATGTTGATGAAGGTCAGTTTGTAAAATCAGGTCAGGTGTTGTTTAGAATTATGCCCAAAGTTTATGAAGCAGAATTATTAGGAGCAAAATCCGAAGAAAAAGCAGCTGAAATTGAGTTGCAAAATGCGAAGACACTTGCGGATAAAAATATAGTTTCCAAAAATGAACAAGCGGTAGCTCAGGCTAAATTAGACCAAGCAAGAGCTCAAGTTTCCCTTGCAAAATTGCATTTGTCGTTTACCGAAATTAGAGCTCCATTTGATGGAACGATAGATAGAATTCCAAAGAAAATAGGAAGCTTAATTGACGAAGGGGAATTGCTTACAAGTCTTTCAGATAATAGTCAAATGTATGCTTATTTTAATGTTTCTGAACCCGAATATTTGGATTATCAAACCAATGTTAAGAACAGAGCTGATAGTAAAGTGGGTTTACTTTTGGCGAACGGAACTCCACTAAAATACAAAGGAAATGTAGAGGTTGTCGAAAGCGAATTTGATAGCGAAACAGGAAATATAGCGTTTAGATCTCGCTTCCCAAATTCCGATAAACTGCTCAAAAATGGCGAAACAGGAAAAGTATTAATGGATGTGCCGCTGCACGATGTAATTGTAATTCCCCAAAAAGCAACCTACGAAATTCAAGATAAAAAGTATGTTTTTGTGGTGGATAAAAATGATGTGGTGCGGTCGAAAGAAATTACTATCAAAGGGGAAATGCCTGATTTGTATGTCGTTGAAAGTGGTCTATCCGAAAACGACAAAATTTTATTAGAAGGGGTGCAGAAGGTAAAAGACAATGATAAAATTCATTATAAATTCATAGCTCCAAAAGAAGTGATGAACCATCTGCGTCTAAAAGCAGAGTAAATTCAAGTGTCCAGTAATCAGTTTTTAGTAATTCGTTTTTAATGATTTTTTTTTCAATAAGCGAGACTGATACAATTCAAATTTGGTTTAATTAAAAACAGACAAACAAATGTTTAATAAATTTATTCAAAGACCAGTTATGTCGATAGTTTTATCGCTAATAATTGTCTTTTTAGGGGGATTGGCGGTGATGAACTTGCCAATCACTCAATTTCCTTCCATTTCACCAGCAATGGTAAATGTAACTGCAGATTATCCCGGATCTAATGGGGAATTAATGATCAAATCAGTAGTTATTCCACTAGAAAGAGCTTTAAACGGAGTTCCTGGAATGAAATACATGACCTCGGATGCTGGAAATGATGGTGAAGCCAGTATTCAAATTGCATTTAATTTAGGAACTGATCCAAATCAAGCGGCCATTAATGTTCAAAATCGTGTCGCTTCAGTAGTTAATAAATTACCTCCAATTGTCGTTAGAGAAGGTGTTAAAATTACCCGTGAAGTTCCGAGTATGCTGATGTATGTTAACCTTTTTAGCACGGATAAAAACACGGATCAAAAGTTTTTGTATAATTATGCCGATATCAATGTTTTATCCGAATTGAAAAGGGTCAACGGAGTTGGTTCTGGAGATATTTTGGGAACTCGTGAATATGCGATGCGTATTTGGCTAAAACCCGACCGAATGTTGGCTTATAAAATTTCTGCAGATGAGGTGATGGAAGCTTTATCGAGTCAAAGTTTGGAAGCTTCGCCGGGAAAAACAGGAGAAAGTTCGGGTAAGCGTTCGCAATCATTTGAATATGTATTGAAATATTCTGGACGATTTACAACCAAAGAGCAGTACGAAAACATTATCTTAAAATCCAGTCCAAACGGTGAAATCCTTCGATTGAAAGATGTTGCGACTATCGAATTTGGTAGTTCCATGTATGATATTTACTCTAATTTAGATGGAAAACCTTCGGCAGCAATTGTATTAAAACAATCTTTTGGAAGTAATGCGAATCAAGTAATTGAAGAAGTAAAAGCTAAATTAGAAACTATAAAGAAAAAATTCCCAAAAGGAATGGATTATGAAATATCGTATGATGTTTCTAATTTCTTAGATGCATCCATCGAAAAAGTAATTCACACTTTGATTGAAGCTTTTCTATTGGTAGGATTGGTCGTATTTCTATTTTTGGGCGATTGGCGGTCAACAGTTATTTCTGCTATCGCCATTCCCGTCTCGCTAATTGGAACCTTCGTGTTCATGCAATTCTTCGATATTTCGTTGAATTTGATTACATTATTCGCAATGGTTTTAGCAATTGGAATTGTTGTTGATAATGCAATTGTTGTTATTGAGGCCGTTCACGCCAAGATGGAGGAAGAACATCTCTCGGCATTAAATGCGACTAAAAAAGCCATGCACGAAATTGCGGGAGCCATTATTGCCATTACCTTTTTGATGGTTGCAGTGTTTGTTCCGGTGACATTTATGTCTGGTCCAGTGGGTATTTTCTATCGTCAGTTCTCTATTACAATGGCTACCGCAATTGTTCTTTCGGGTATTGTGGCTTTGACATTGACACCAGCACTTTGTGCGATGATGTTGAAAAATAATCACGGTAAACCTAAAAAGAAAACGCCAATTACTAGAGTCGTAGATGGTTTTAACACTAAGTTTAATCTGGCTCAAGGCAAATATCAAAATGTTTTAGCAAAAATTGTGGACAGAAGAGCGGTTACTTTAATTGCGCTTTTGGTTTTTTGTGGCGGAACTTGGCTTATTAGTAGTACGGTTCCTTCTGGATTTATTCCTAATGAAGATCAAGGAATGTTTTATGCCATTATTCAAACGCCTCCCGGTTCCTCATTAGAAAGAACAAACGATGTTTCCTTAAAATTACAGAAAATTGCGGAAAAAGTCGAAGGAGTAAAATCAGTTTCTTCCCTAGCTGGATATGAAATTTTGACTGAAGGTACTGGTTCGAACTCAGGAACTTGTTTAATTAATCTTAAAAATTGGAGTGATAGAAAGCAATCTGTTCAAGAGATAATGGATGATTTAGAAAAAAAATCTAAGGCTATTCCAGGTGCTAATATCGAATTTTTTCAACCACCTGCTGTTCCTGGTTATGGAGCTGCCGGCGGATTTGAACTTCGACTATTAGATAAAACAGGTTCTGGTGATTACAAGAAAATGGAAGCGGTAAATAATGATTTCGTGAAAGAACTCAACAAACGCAAAGAATTATCTAACGTTTTTAGTTTCTATAGTGCTAGTTTTCCGCAGTATATGTTGAAAGTAGATAACGATTTAGCACAACAAAAAGGAGTGTCTATTGATAATGCTATGAATACATTATCCACTTTGGTGGGGAGTAATTATGAAATTAGTTTTATTAAATACGGGTATAATTACAAAGTAATTGTTCAAGCAGCGCCTGAATATCGTGCTTTGCCAGAGGATATTTTAAAATTGTATGTAAAAAATAGTCGTGAGGAAATGGTTCCTTTTTCAGCATTTATGAAACTGGAAAAAGTCTACGGTTTGTCTGAAATTACAAGACATAATATGTACACATCCACCGAAATTAGTGGTGCTGCCGCCGAAGGATTTAGTTCTGGAACGGCCATTAAAGTCATTCAGGAAGTGGCTGCTTCAAAATTGCCAAGAGGTTATGATATTGATTGGGCAGGAATTTCTGCTGATGAGGTTTCGCAAGGAAATCAAGCCATTTGGATCTTTCTAATTTGTTTAGGTTTCGTTTATTTGGTTTTAGCGGCTCAATATGAGAGTTTTATTTTGCCCTTTTCAGTAATTCTTTCCTTGCCGGCAGGTATTTTTGGCGCGTTCCTTTTGTTGAGTTTAACAGGATTAGAAAATAATATTTATGCTCAGGTTGCAATGGTAATGCTTATTGGGTTACTGGGCAAAAATGCAGTTCTGATTGTCGAATTTGCCATTCAGCGTCATGCGGCAGGAAAAACAGTATTGGAAGCTGCTATCGAAGGAGCAAAAACCAGATTCCGACCTATTTTAATGACCTCTTTTGCTTTTATTGCAGGTCTGCTTCCTTTGGTTTTCGCCACTGGACCGGGTAAAATTGGTAACCGAACTATTGGTACTGCCGCAGTAGGAGGGATGTTAATTGGAACGATATGTGGTGTATTTGTAATCCCTGGCTTGTATTATATTTTTGGTAAAATTGCCGAAAAATACACCTATGTAAAAAATCAAAGTGAAAATCCATTAACAGAAGAATTCGATGACAATCATGCCTAAATTAAAATCATATAAATTTATTTTCCCGCTAGGTATTTGCTTGGCGGTAGCAAGTTGTACTCCAACTCTAGCTCCATTAGTGGCAACGAAAGCTGTTCCAGAATCTTTCGGGACAAGTTTAGATACTATTAATACTTCAAATACACCTTGGCGTACGTATTTCAAGGATCCGAATTTAATTAGTCTAATTGACACGGCTCTTAAAAACAATCAGGAATTGCAAATCACTTTGCAAGATATTGAAATAGCAAAAAATGATGTTCGAGTGAGAAAAGGGTTGCTGTTGCCAACTGTTGGTCTAGGAGCAGGAGCAGGAATTGAAAAAGTGGGAAGATATACCAGTCAAGGTGCTGGAGATGCTTCCACTGAAATAAAGCCCGGCAAAGAAACTCCAGATCCACTTAGCGACTTCAAATTAGGAGCCTACGCTCATTGGGAAGTGGATGTTTGGAAAAAACTACGTAATTCTAAGAAAGCTGCCATCAGTAGGTATCTATCAACTATCGAGGGAAAGAATTTTGTAGTTACAAATCTTATTGCCGAGGTTGCCAGTTCCTATTATGAATTGTTGGCTTTGGATAGCCAATTGGATATTGTAAAACAAAATATTGCTTTGCAGTCCAATGCTTTAGAAATCGTAAAAATTCAGAAAGAAGCAGCAAGAACAACAGAATTAGCGGTGCAAAAATTTCAGGCTGAGGTTCTGGCTTCCAAAAGCATGGAGTTTGATATTCTGCAAAATATTAAAGAAACCGAGAATAAAATCAACTTTTTGTTAGGGCAATATCCACAAGAGATTAAGAGAGACAATTCTAATTTTGTGAGTTTAATGCCTATAAAAACAGAATCGGGAATCCCTTCACAAATGTTGGCTAATCGTCCCGATATCAAACAAGCCGAAATGGAACTTGAAGCAGCCAAATTAGATGTGAAAGTTGCTCGTGCCGAATTTTATCCTTCTCTTGATATTACAGCATCGGTAGGATTGAATGCGTTCAAGCCTTCCTATTTATTCAAACTTCCAGAATCGATTTTGTATTCTTTGGCTGGAGATATTGCCGCTCCTTTGATCAATAGAAATGCGATTAAAGCCGAATATAGCTCAGCAAACGCTCGTCAATTGCAAGCTTTATACAACTATGAGCGAACCATTTTGAATGCCTATTTAGAAATTTCCAGTCAGCTTTCTAAAATAGATAATATAGAAAAAAGTTATGACCTGAAATCGCAGCAAGTAGCAGCATTAAACCGCTCGATTGAAGTGTCTGGCGATTTGTTCAAATCCGCAAGAGTTGATTATTTTGAAGTTTTGATGACGCAACGCGATGCTTTGGAAACCAAACTCGAACTAATCGATACCAAAAAAGAACAACTCAATGCCTCCGTTCTTGTTTACAAAGATCTTGGAGGAGGTTGGAAATAATATCTTTTTTTTGTTGCCAAAAAGCCTTAAACATTGCAAATTGTTTAGGGCTTTTTTTTGGCTTTACTAAAAAAAATAATTTTAAAACTGAAAAGATGTATATTCACAATCTATTAATTTCTAAACCCTAATAAAATGAAAAACAAAGTCACATTCATTTTAAGTATTTTGTTCGGATTGATGTTTATCAATGCTGGACTTAATAAATTTTTGAATTATATGCCAATGCCTGAAAATTTGCCTGAAAAAATGCAAAAAGCAATGGCTGCCTTTATGGAAATAGGCTGGATATTACCACTTGTTGGTGCAGTTGAAATTTTGGGTGGTGTATTGATTATTTTCCCTAAAACGCGAGCATTAGGCGCTTTAATGATTTTTCCAATAATGATTGGAATTGTCCTTACCAATATTGTGCAGGATAGTAGTGGTTTGCCAATTGCTACTGTTTTAAGTGCTATTTTGCTTTGGATAATGTATGTAAACAGAGAAAAATATGCTTCGTTATTTTAATTAGAAAAGTCCAAAAACAAAAAATCCTAAACTACTAATAATAAGTATGTTTAGGATTTTGTTTTGTGACCGCGGCTGGATTCAAACCAGCAACCTCTTGAGCCGTAATCAAGTGCGCTATTCA
>JBBQSZ010000067.1:0-18764 GCA_038234745.1 Flavobacteriales bacterium
GAAATTGAGAATAAATATCCTGGAGCCCCTTCCGTAAAACCTATTGAAGTAGTTAATAATCAATCTTTTAGAATTGGCGACAAAACTGTGATTCCTATAAATGTATTTCACGGAAAACTCCAAGTTTTTGGATATAGAATTGATGATTTTGCTTATTTGACAGATGTTAAAACAATAGAAAAAAGCGAAATAGAGAAACTCAAAAATCTAAAGGTTCTGGTTGTAAATGCTTTGCGTGAAGAGCCGCACAATACTCATTTCAATTTGCAAGAAGCTTTAGATTTTATCGATTTGATTCAACCCGAAAAAACTTATCTCACTCACATTAGCCATATTATGGGTTTTCACGAAGAAGTGCAACAAAAACTGCCGAAAAACGTTTATTTAGCTTACGATAATTTAGAAATTACAATTTAATTTTACCCTAAAAATGAAAAAATCATTAATGCTTTATCTGTTTATTATTGTTTTGCTTCTCAATGTATTTACCTATATGTATTTTAGCAAAGAATTGTCTTTTGAAAAACAGCACTCTGCAATTATTGAGGCAAAGATGAAGAAAGATTCAGTTGCTGCCAACACAAAATTGACCGATGCCAACTATTTTTCGTTGGAACATAATGAAAACGCTCAAAACTATTTTAATCCAGACAATGCCACAAAAACGATTCAAATCGGAAAATTAATTCCTCTAGTAACCGAAAAATTGATGGATTTAAATGCCAATCCAAAAGGAAATCCTTATGTTGGTCAAGATCAGATTGGCGCTAATAAATTTATTATCAACAAAGCGAAAATCTTAAACCACCGTTGGATAATTGCCGATTTTAGCGATGGAGAATATTGGGGAGAAGTATTAATCAAGTATTTTGTCAATGATGATGAAACGGTTTCTTTTGAGACGTTTCAAAGTTTATTGTACCAAAAATAAAAGTATTCAGATTTTTAGTGGTCAGTGCTCCACTGAATACTAAAAATCTGAATACTGAATATTAATCAAGTAGCCACATTTTAAAATCATAAAAGTTCTGTGGAGAAACGCCGTGACCTATTGGATATTCTTTGTAAGTAGAATTAATGCCTAAATTTTCAAGAAAAGGAAGTGCTTTTCGTCCCCATTCCACCGGGATTACTTGATCTACAGTTCCGTGTGAAGTGAATATTTTTAATTTCGAAAACGAATTTTTCAAATAATTTTCTTCTAGAATTTCCGTGTTAATATAACCACTCATCGCAACCACTCTTTGTACTTTTTCGGGATGCGAAAGCGCTACAGCATAACTCAAAATTGTTCCTTGGCTAAAGCCAATTAAAGTCACATTTTTAGCATCAATTGGAAAATTTTCTATCATTTCATCAATAAATTTTGCAATTAAATCTCGAGATGTTCGGGCTTGCTCATTGTCAGAAAACTTGTTTTGGTCGGCATCAAAATTGATAGCATACCAAGCATAACTTCCGTATTGCAAACTATATGGAGCACGAGCCGAAACTATATAATATTCATCAGGAAGTTCAGTGGCAAACGAAAACAAATCTTCTTCGTTGCTGCCATAACCGTGAATTAATAGTAAAAGCGGATTTTTGTCCAACTTTATTTTGGGTTCTCTTATTTTATATTCTAAAGATAGATTCATTGTTTTAGTGTTCGGTGTTCAGTTTTTTAGTAATCAGTTCTGCCATCCTGAAATCAAAAATCAATTGATGCTTTTAAACCATTTCTGAAAAATTTCTCCTAGCAAAGGAATTGGTTTTGTTTCGCCATTGATAGCGCTAAAAATCCCATAAGTCCATAAAACGGAGAGAAAAACCCACATAGATATAGAAATCATAGCATTGTCAAAATTACTGATAATCAATCCCAATGAAATAAAAGTAATGGATAATCCCAAGGCTTGTCGAATGTGGAAAGAAGCAAATGAATTCTTTTCTTCACCCGAATTCATTGACATCGCAATAAAAACTCCAATGATTAAAATATAGCTGGTTATGGCGGCAGTTTTTCCTTTTTCGATTGAGTTGTTCATTTTTATGTATTTATACCTGACTGGTTTTTGAAACCTGTCAGGTATGTTTAATTTAAAATTAATTTCCCTTGATTGAATATTCCATAAACTTGTCCTTTTATTTCAGTTCCCAGAAAAACAGAATTCTTAGATTTCGACAGGATGTTTTCTTTTGTAAAAATACTTTTCCCATCGGGATTAAATAAGCTGATATTGGCTTTTTCTCCTTCGGAAATAGTTGTATTTTCAATGCTAAAAGTTGCTTTTCCAAAAGTCAATTTTTCGATTACTTTTTCTAAAGGCAAAACCGTTAACAAAGCACCAAACGCACTTTCTAGACCAATTGTTCCATTTTTGGCCAAATCAAATTCCATTTTTTTATGCTCAATGTCAATTGGATTATGGTCGGTCGTAATCATATCAATTGTATTGTGTAGAATTCCAGCAAGCAATGCTTTTCTGTCTGTTTCTGTTCGTAAAGGCGGCGAAACTTTACAACGAGTATCAAAATTTTCTAGTTTTTCATCGGTTAAAACCAAATGATGAACGGCAACACTACAAGTCACATTTAATCCTTTTGCTTTCGCTTCTTTAATTAATTGTACCGATTTTGCTGTAGAAATAGTTGGAATGTGAAGTTTTCCACCAGTATATTCCAATAAAAACAAGTTTCTGGCGATTTGTAATTCTTCGGCCAGATTTGGAATTCCTTTCAATCCTAATCGGGTGGAAACGATTCCTTCATTAGCAACTCCATTCCCTTTTATTTTTGAATCTTGGGCAAAAGCAATGATCAATCCATCAAAATCCTGAACGTATTGCAAGCCGATTTTCAGCAAATTAGCATTGTCTAAATTTTTATTATAATCTCCAAAAGCAACAGCACCAGCATTTTTCATATCGAATAATTCCGCCATATCAATTCCTTCGCTTCCTTTGGTCAAAGCACCAATCGGGAAAAGTTCGGTGGCAAAACCAGTAGCTTTGTTTTTTACAAAATTTATTTGCGATTGATTATCGATAATCGGGTAGGAGTTGGGTTGCAAAGCAATCGCTGTAAAACCACTTTTGGCAGCCACATTCAAACCGTTTGCTATGGTTTCTCGATCTTCAAAACCGGGTTCTCCAAAGGAAACACTAGAGTCAAACCAACCTTGAGAAATATGCAAATTATCTAATTTTATTTCTTGGGCATTTTCTGAATTAGGAATGGATGTTCCAATTTTTTCGATGATGCCATCAACAATTAAAACATCCACGATTTTGTTGTGAAATAGACTTTCGGAATCGATAATTTTGGCGTTTCGGATGATTGTGTTCATTATGCTTTCTAATTATTTAGGTTCTCCAATTTGTTGTAATAGGCTGTGTTTCTTATTTTCTTTTGTTAGTTTTCATCTTTGATTAATGTAGTTTCAGAAAGTCTGTCGTGAAAACCATTTGGTGTAAATATAAACGATATTCTATCAAAAGGAATTAGTCTACAAAATGTTCTTCGTAAAATATTACCACCATTAGGTTTGGTTCCATTTTCATTCACAACTTTTGTCTTGGTTATAAACTTTCCAATTGTCTTTTGATACTTTGATTCCATAAATGAATAGTATCCAATAAAACTTGAAAAAAAGATTAAATAACCGAGCAACATTTGAAAGTCATCTTTTGCGTTTAATGGATAAGTTAGAATCGCTACAATTAATAACCAAACTATTGTATCTACTATGAAATGAATAAATCTTGTAAATGAATTCACTTTTTTAGAGTAGAATTCTTTTTGTTCTTCAATCTTAGCAGTCAAGTCAACTTTTACTCGCTCAATTTTTGTTGTGTCAATGTTCCGTTTTTTGATTTCTTCTTCAGCTGCATCAATAGCTAAAGGTTGATAGCTGTTTCTGTCCACGGTAACAATCTTAATAAGGTCTTCATCAGTTTGTTTTGACATTACGCTTTTAAAGTCTGTATTCATTTTAGTACTTTTTTTGTTCGTTATTTCTTGAGTCCTTCTCAAACATTGCCTATAAAATATAATTATTTACCAAAAATTTTTAATCGCTTGCAATTAGAATAATTTGCGAATTTGTGGTAAAAATTTGTGTCTAGTTTTTTATTTTACGAATCGTATAATTGCCATTTCAGTCAGTAGAAAAAGCAATGCAAATATAACAAACCATTTCCAAATTTGATTGTCAGTTCGGTCGGTTTGTAAGCTGTCGAAAACGGTATTTATTGAATCGATGGTTTTGTAATCAGAAAGAGCATCTTTATTAGCTAATTCCAAATTGCTTTCCGTTCTGTTATAGTTAAAACTGATATTTTGCAAGCGTTTATTCTGGTTGAAAATGCCAAAATTACCAGCTTGTTCTGGAAAATCATTGAAAGTCATTTTTACTTTATCATTCAAGATTTGTTGAACGGGAATAAAGGTTTCAACATCATTTTTTACTTTTAAAATTTCGTCTTTTGACAACGTTTCATCCACCAAAAAGGGATTATTGTTGCCAATTTGCATCGCATTCACACCATTATTTTGATTGTTTATTCCCATTTTGTAAAAGACAGGAACAATCAAGGGTGATTGTTGAAAATTAGAATTTTCCAGATTAATAGGAGCGGCTAAAATATAAACGGAAGAAATCGCGTTGTTGATGGAAGTCAAAAAAGCCGTTTGATCTTCATAATATAATGCTGCTGGATTTGAACTAGCGATTCCATAGGAAGTTTTTGTTTTTGGAAACTGAAAATTATTGACTTTATTCTCAAAAACACCGCTAAACAAAGGATGATTGAAGTTGATTTTGGTAATTAATTTTTCTTTTTTTTCCAATGATTTAACTTGGATATTTCCAAAATTTTTCAAAAACGAATTCACATTTACTGTTGACGCTTTCGCCGACGGAATAAAAACAAGATTTCCTCCTTTTTCTACAAAAGATTTTAAGGTAGTTTGCAAGGCTTGCGGAATTTCATCAAGTTCGTTTACTATGATGGAATTCTGTTTTTCGATGGCATTGTAATCTAAAGTTTCAATATTAAAATTATTGAAATTGAATTCGTCATTGGTATAAATTCTCGATAAGAAATTCGATTTTTCAGGTGTTCCAATGCTGATTATATTGTTCTTTTTGGGTTTCGAAATACTGAAATACAAAGTGTTGTCATATTCTAATCCGTTGTCGGTAATGGAAGCATAACCGTTGAAATCCTTTTTTGGAATCGTGAAATAGATGGTTTTTTCTTTGGTTTCAAATTTAGTCAACGTCTTAGCAATCAATTTGTTTTGATTGTATAAAGCCACTGGAATTGCTTTGTTTTTTTCGCCAAAAGCTGATAATTTTAAGCCAATTTCATAAAAATCATCCAAAGTCTGATGTATAAAAACGCTATCAATCGAAACGTTGTTTTTTTGTTCCGTTTCTGGAATAATGAAATAGGTATTGAAATCTTTATTGATGCTTTTTAATTGTTTAGCTTCCAAACCAACCGCATCGGTAATCACAATAATATCTTTGTTGAAAACTGATTTTCTGGATTTTATTTTCGCCATCGCACTTTCCAATTGAAAAGGCAAAGCGCTGTATTTTAGGTTTTGTAATTCGGTTCGAATGGATTTTATATCTGTGTTCCAAAAAGTTTCGGAATAGGTAATCAAAGAAAAAGTTTGATTTTCAGGAGTGTTTTCTAGCAATTCTTGAACGGCTCTTTTTAGTAATTCTCCTTTTTGGCCTTTGGCTTGCATCGAAAAGGAATTGTCCAAAATGATGTACAATTCGTTGGAACTGTTTTTAGCATCTTTGGCTTTGAAAAAAGGCTGTGCAAAAGCAATAATAATACAAGTTAACAAAAGCAATCGTGTGGCTAAAAGCAACCGTTTTTTGATTTTGGAACTCTTTCGAGTTTGAATAGAAAGTTCTTTTAAGAAACGCACGTTGGTGAAATATTCCTTTTTGAAACGTCGCAATTGAAACAAATGAACCAGAATTGGTATTGCCAACAAGAAGAGAAAATAAAGGATTTCTGGGTGTTTGAATTGCATTTTTCAAAGATAGCATTTTGATTTTAAATTTCGAATTCGAGTTTTAAATTTTGTTATATTTGAAGAATGAAATTATTTTTAAAATAAAATAAGTATGAATGCTGTAAAATTATTTGAAAACAATAAAGTGCGTTCTCACTGGAATGAAAATGAGGAACAATGGTATTTTTCGGTTATAGATGTAGTTCAAGTTTTAACTGATAGTTTAGACCCAAAAGATTATTGGTACCGAATGAAAAAACGAGAAAAACTATCAGGGATTGAGTTATCGACAATTTGTCGACAACTGAAAATGGAAGCTAAAGATGGAAAAAAATATTCTACCGATTGTTCAAATACAGAAGGACTTTTTCGTTTAATTCAATCTATTCCTTCGCCAAAAGCAGAACCTTTCAAGCTTTGGTTAGCCAAAGTAGGAAGTGAGAGATTAGACGAAATGCAAGATCCCGAAATAGGAATTGACAGGGCTTTGCAACATTATTTGCAATTGGGCTATTCCGAAAATTGGATTAATCAGCGTTTAAAAAGCATTGAAATCCGTAAAGAACTTACTGATGAATGGAAAAGTAAAGGATTAAAAGAAGGCGCTCAATTTGCCATATTAACTGATATTATTACCAAAGCTTGGTCTGAAAAAACCACTAAAGAATATAAAATTTTGAAAGGTTTGAAAAAAGAAAATCTTCGGGATAATATGAGCAATACCGAGTTAATTTTGAATATGCTAGCCGAAGCCTCAACCAAAGATATTTCGCAAGCTGTAAACCCAAAGAATTTTGCGGAAAGTCAAAAAGTGGCTCAACAAGGTGGAAATGTTGCCAAAGTTGCCTTGAAAGAATTAGAAGCCAAGACTGGTAAAAAAGTGGTTACGAGTAAATCAGCCAAGACACTTTTGGAAAATAAAAAACAATAAATACATTATACAATACCACAAATTATGAAAAATATTTATGCTGCTCTTCTTTCTATTTTTGCTTTAACAACATTTCAAGCACAAGAAAACAAATTCAATTTAATTGTTGGAACTTATACTAAACCTTGTGAAAGCAAAGGAATTTATGTTTACGAATTCGATTCTAAAACAGGAGAATTCAATCTTAAAAATAGTACAGAAAAAATTATTAATCCGAGTTATTTGACTGTATCAAATGATAATAAATTTGTTTATTCAGTAAATGAAATTGATGGCAAAGGAGCGGTTAGCTCTTTTAAATTGGATAGTAAAAGCGGAAAAATAGACCTGCTAAATAGTCAAGATGCAAATGCGAAAGGACCTTGTTACGTTATAAATGATGATAAAACAATTATTACTGCCAATTATGGAAGTGGCAACCTATCTGTTTTTGGAAAGAATAGTAACGGAAGTATTTCCGAAATCAAACAACTGGTTCAACACTCAGGAAAAAGTATCAATGCCGGTAGACAAAGTGGAGCGCATGCTCATATGGTAAGTTTTTCACCTGACCATAAATATGTTTTGGCTAACGATTTAGGAACCGATAAAGTGTATTTGTATCAGTATAATTCGAATTCAACGAATGAAATTTTAGTGCTTAAAGATGAAGTTTCTGTAAAACCAGGAAGTGGGCCAAGACATTTAACCTTTAGTAAAGATGGAAAATATGTTTATTTACTGCAAGAATTAGACGGAACACTAACATCCTTTAGTTATGCTGATGGTAAATTGAAAGAAGTAAATCAAACATCAGTAGTTGCATCTGATTTTAAAGGAGAAACTGGAGCAGCAGATATCCATATTTCGCCAGATGGGAAGTTCTTATATGCTACAAATAGAGGAACGGCTAATGATATTTCGGCTTTCAAGATTTTGAAAAACGGAAAATTAGATTTTGTTCAAAGAACAAGTACTTTAGGAAAAGGACCAAGGAATTTCGCGATTGATCCAACAGGAAATTTCCTTTTAGTTGGTCATCAATATACGAATGATATTGTTATTTTTAAAAGAGATAAAAAAACAGGAACGCTTACAGCTACTGGAAAAAAAATAGCATTATGTTCGCCAGTTTGTTTGGTTTTTACGAAGATTTAGCTTTAAGTGTTCAGTGTTCAGTTTTTTAGTATTCAACTTAGGACTGACTACTAAAAAACTGACCACTGACCACTTTATTTCTTGTCCTTGCGTTTCTTCGCTTGGTTTTTCAACATATTTCTATTGACAGATCCGTGTGTTTTTTTCTTTGTTACACCAGGTCCACCCAAATTGACTTTTTTATTCTTTTTAGTTTTTTCGTGAAATGCTCCATCACCCTCTAATTTTTGTTTTTTCATCAAAAATTTAATTGGTTGACGGTCTTTCTCAGGTTCGATTAGTTTTAAGGATATTTCAACAGCTTCAGGAAAAGCTTTGGTATCTAATTCCATATCCATTAATAATTCAATGGCAAATTTAAATTCTTCTTCACGAGGTGCAATTAAACTTATTGCTGTTCCTGTCGCATCGGCGCGGCCTGTACGACCAATACGGTGCATATACAATTCAGGAAGTTCCGGCATTTCGAAGTTGATGACGTGCGTAATATTCGAAATATCCAAACCTCTCGCCATAATATCGGTGGTAATTAATCCGCGAAGATTGCCTTCTTGAAATTCAGCCATCGTGCTCAAACGATAATTCTGTGATTTATTAGAGTGAATGACACCAAATTGTCCTTCAAAATCTTCCTCGATTCGCTCGTGAACCATATCCGAAATCTTTTTGTTGTTCACAAAAACCAAAACACGACTCATATCTTCGTTGGTTTGCAACAAGTGTTTCAGCAAATTAATTTTGGTATTGAAGTTGGGAACTTGATACGTAATTTGCGTTATATTTTCTAGTGGAGTCCCTGATGCTGAAAGAGTTACTTCTTCAGGATAATCAAAATAATCATTCAAAACTTTATCTACTTCGTCAGTCATTGTAGCTGAAAATAGAATGTTTTGACGTTTTTTAGGCATCATCGCAAGTATCGCGGTTAATTGGGTCCGAAAACCTAAATTCAGCATTTCGTCAAACTCATCGATGACTAATTTTTGCATATCTTCAAAACGAATTACGTTGTCTAACGTTAAATCCATCACTCGTCCTGGCGTTCCAACAAGAATGTCGCAACCTTGATAAACAGTCGTTTTTTGGGTATTAATATTGACACCACCAAAAATCGCAACAGTACGTACCGACATATATTTGGTCAATTTTTCCACTTCCTCTGCCACCTGAACCACCAATTCACGGGTTGGAACCAAGATTACAATTTTTGGAGTATGACCCGGTGTAAATTTGTATAATTTTAATAAAGGCAATAAGTATGCAAACGTTTTACCAGTTCCCGTTTGTGCAATTCCCATCATATCACGTCCTGACATTATCACAGAAAAAGTTTTTTCCTGAATGGGAGTAGGTGTTGTGAATCCTAAATCATCGATTGCTTTTTGTACTGATTTTGGAAGATTGAATTGTTCGAAAGTGGTCATAAAACGTAAATTTTGTGCAAAGGTACGTTAAATTGATGGTTAGAAGGCTAGGTTGTTTGATGTTTTGGACAATCTAGTACTTCAATGCACTAATTTTCAGGATTAAAACCCTTCAAAAACCCCCAAGCCAAATAAGGCAAAATCATATTTTACAGGATCGTTTGGGTCGAGTTCACGGAGTTTTAAATCGAGTTCGGCCAATGCTTTTCCATCGTTTTGTTTTCGGGAAAGTAAGCCTAATTTTCGAGCAACATTTCCAGAATGTACATCTAACGGACAAGATAGCAGTGAAGGTGAAATGCTTTTCCAAATTCCCAAATCAACGCCTTTATTGTCTTGGCGGCACATCCACCTCAAAAACATATTGATGCGCTTTGCAGCGGAGCCATTCATTGGGTCTGAAATGTGTTTTTGGGTTCGATTTTGATGCGGAATTTCGAAGAATATTTTCTTGAATTCAGAAATACTTTTTTGCATCGAATTCGCTTCTTGGTGTTTGGCAAAAATAGCTTCTAACCCGCCGTAGTTTTTATAAATGTGCTGTAGTCCTTTTATAAAACTCAAAAAATCCTTTCCGTTGAAGGTTCTATGAACAAAGGATTCCAATCTTTCCAAATCATTTGAAGAGTGCGACATCACAAAATCATAAGGCGAATTTCCCATCAAATCCATCATTTTGTGGGAGTTTTTAATAATCATTTTTCGATTTCCCCAAGCGATTGTGGCACTCAAAAAACCAGCAATTTCAATATCTTCTTTTTGCGAAAATAAATGCGGAATTTGTACAGGATCACTTTCGATAAAATCAAGTGTGTTGTATTGAATGACTTTCTCGTCAAGGAAGGATTTGAGTT
Source organism: Flavobacteriales bacterium (assembly GCA_038234745.1). Classification (GTDB taxonomy): domain Bacteria; phylum Bacteroidota; class Bacteroidia; order Flavobacteriales; family Flavobacteriaceae; genus Flavobacterium. The sequence continues at coordinate 10,368 of JBBQSZ010000067.1, forward strand.
CGGATGGAGTCATTTAGAGAGAGTTTTTTTGAGTAAAATCCGTCACTTAAATCGGAAGTGCGCAGTTGTGGAATGATGTGATATTTTTTTTTGAAATAATTTAATTGCACTTTGTTGACGCAAGGTAGATTACCATTTGCAGTTCCATAAAAGAAGAAGTTTTCTTTTGGTGAATAATAATTCAAATTGCCTTCTGTAATTTTTTCGAATGCTATTTCAGGATATTTAGAGTTTTTTTCGGGAATCAAAATCTGACTCCAATTGTATTTTTCTTTCTGCTGAAGCAATTTATTAGAGGTAAATAATTTATAATCTATAAGGTTGATTATTAATAAAGGCAGAATAATTGAAGAGAGAAGTATGTATTGTATAAGCTTCATTTTCAATTTTAAAAAAGTAAAAAAGACACTGATAGTTAAAATTGATAGAAATATAAATTCAGGAAGGAAATAACGGAATTGAGGTGAAATAATAAGTATGATTGTAAAATTGATGGCAAGAATTACATATAATAAGGTGTACTTGAACTGTTTCTTAAACTTAATTATAAAAAATCCAAATCCAAATAAAAGTAAAATTCCTAGATTGAAAACTCGTTTGATTCCGCCGAGATGTAACCACGAATTTAAATTTAATAATAAGGAAGAGTGTAGCTTACCATTTTCTATATATCCGGATTTTTTGGTTATTGTAGCTGTATAATCTAATAAATCCTGTGGTAATTTCCAATCGGAATTTAAAGGTAGAATATCAAACGGATAGAATGGATAACCAGATACAATTAAGTTTTTAATAATCATAATACTAACGATTATCATTCCGAAAACTAATAAAAAGGATATTCTTTTTTTGTCGAAGTGGAGTAGATAAACAAGAAGTAATCCAAATGGAGCAATGGTTATCTTTATTAATAATATGTAGAGAAATAAGAGCGATATGATCTTAAAATTATTCAAAGAATCCTCTTTTTCTAAAAAATAATAAAAAAATATTTGTGATATTAGGATTATTGATAAATCAGGAGAAGGAGCGTTTATAAACTGAAAAAATAGAATGTTGAAGATTAATATGTATCCAATCCAATGAATTTCTCCGTTTTTTGAATATCTTTTTTCGAATTCCGTAATGAAATAAATAGAGGACAATACTAGAAAAAAACCATTTATATCGTTAATTCTATCCGTCAAAAAACTAAAATTAAATCCAGCTTGTAAAACGTGAAAAGGGGATGTTTGTCCTAAATAAATATGAAGATTTGCTAATCCTTTTACAAAACCATATTCGTTAATCCATTTTATAGTTTGCAAATAATAGCTTTCATTATCGATGACAAAGGGCTGTTGCGCACATTTAAATAAGGAAAAAAGAAATAGTGTAGAAAGAATGAATTTGGAACTTCTGGAAAGCGATTTTAAATCGATTTTTATTTCTTGTAAACTGTTTTTTATTTCCTGTGATTTCCAGATTGAGAACCCAGTAATAATTAAAAAGTTAAAAATGAACACAAGCAATCCAATTTTAAAGAAAAAACTACAAATAGTTAATCCTAAACATTGTAGAAATGCACCTAAAAAAATCGGGATATATCTGTCAGTGGTTTTTATTTTTAATAGGGCTGTGAAAGTAATTCCCGTGGGAATAAAAAACACTAATAAAACCAACCAAGTGAATGCAATTAAAATCATTTATACTAATTTGAAATTAACCCATCCACCATTACCAATTTTCGATCTGCCATATTGGCGAGTTCTTCATTATGTGTTACAATCACGAAGGTTTGTCCAAATTCATTTCTCAATTTAAAAAATAATTGGTGCAAATTTTCAGCAGAATGAGTGTCCAAATTTCCCGAAGGTTCATCGGCAAATATAATTGCTGGCTTGTTTATTAAAGCTCTGGCAACGGCTACTCGTTGTTGTTCTCCACCAGAAAGTTCGTTGGGCTTGTGATTGATTCGATGAGAAAGTCCAAGGTATTCCAATAATCTTTTGGCTTCCGTTTCTGTTTCATGTCTTGATTTATTGGCAATATACGCTGGAATACAAACATTTTCTAAAGCCGTAAATTCAGGTAATAATTGATGAAATTGGAAGATAAAACCCAAATTCAAATTCCTGAATTTAGATAAAGTTTTATCATTCATCTTTAAAATATCCTCATTATTGATGCGTAATTCTATTCCATTTTCGATTGTTGGTTTGTCTAATGTTCCAAGAATTTGCAAAAGTGTTGTTTTTCCAGCACCCGAAGCGCCTACAATGGAAACAATTTCTCCTTTTTGAATGTGCAAATCAACTCCTTTAAGTACGTGAAGTTGATCGTAATATTTATGTATGTTTTTTGCTTGTATCATTATTTGGAACAGTTTTCACAAAGAAACAAAGATTTTAGCTGATTTCTAAAATTATCTTTTGACTTTGAAGTTAAATAAAGACTAAAATATTTTTGGTTTGGTATTTGTATCTTTGTTTTGAAAATGTGATAAAATGAAAGAAGAAATTCAAACGGAACGGATCAACAATAAAAATAGAGATCTGCTTTTAGGTTTATTGTTTGATGGAATTGGAATGTTATCCTTTTCTATTCCCCTTATTGGTGAGTTCTCGGATGTCGTTTGGGCACCAATTGCGGGTTTTTTGATGACTAAAATGTATAAAGGAAATATTGGTAAAATTGCAGGTATTTTTGCTTTTCTAGAAGAAATTCTTCCGTTTACGGATGTTATTCCCTCTTTTACGCTGACTTGGATTTATACCTATTGGATACGAAAATCAAAGAATTAATTTTTCTCTTCTTTAAAAATGAATCCCAAACCCATACTTCGCAACATTTTTTTAGAAAAGGGAAAGAAAAATTTAGATTGACCAAAAAGATAACCAAAAAACATTAGCAGGAAAGGGTAGAGTGGTAAAACCAAAATAATTAGAATTAAGTAGTATGGTATCCAATGTGTGTTTTCATTATTGATACCCAAATAATTCATTGCAAATGCAGAAATTTTTGCAGATAATGAGCCATTAATGGCGAAAACTACAATTATAATTACTAATTGAAAATTAGATGCAATGCCCCACCGTTTTTTTAAATTTTTCATCTTCTTTTAAAATGAGTACAAATGTAGTGAGATTATCGTATTGGTACATAACCATCTAATTTTTGTCTGTAGGTGTTTTGGAAATAAATCATGTAATTGTAAATCAAATAATTAACTTCATATCCATAATTGATAAAAGAGTCATAATTAATTGTCATTTCATATAAATTCGGATTGTATCGCTGAGGCTGCATCACACGACTATTCCATTCAGAAACATATATTCGGTTTTTATTTTCTAGGTAGGACTGAGAATGATAACCTCTGGAATACGAATTGCTTACGAGCCAAGTACTAAAACCGGGATCAATAATAATGACTTCATACTGCAAAGAATCATTTGCAATACGAATTGTATCGCTTTTTGTTTTTGCAGCATTTTTTAGTATCGCAATAGGTTCGTCTTTATTAGAAACCGTTGCTATTTTGCTTGTACAACTTACAATTATACAAAGAGTTAGAATGACTATGTAGAAACAATTTTTCATTTGGAAGAATTGAATGATAAAGTTACAAAAACATAGGTTTGATTTCTAATTATTGCATAAAAAAAGTCATTTGATTTATACAAATGACTTTTTTTAGTTGAAGTAAAAAAGTATTATTTTCCAAAAAGTTTTCCAAAAATCCCAGACAATCCTCCTTTTTTAGTCAATTCCATAGCGTCTTGTAAGTCAACTTTTCCATCAGCATTCTGATCCAATCCAAAATGAATACCGTATGTTGAAATAGCTTCCATAATTCCAGCATGTTCAGCAGTATTTCCTCCTGTTAAAGAAGTAATTAAATCTGAGACATTAAAGCTGCTATCTTTTGGATCATTTGCTTTTGCCATTAACGAACCTAATATTTGAGGAATCATGCTTGTCGCTGCTCCAGTTGCAGTTTCAGAATTTAATCCGAATTTTTCAGAAAGTGAACTCGAAACCGAATTGGTAATTTGTTTTATCGCAGGATTATTGCTGTCCAGATTTTTAGATTGCAATAAACCAGCTAATTGCGATAAATCACCTCCCGAAGCTATTTTTTGTAAACTAGAGAATATTGAATTACTTGTTTCGTTCAATATGGCATCGTTCTGTTCATTTGGAATCGCATTGTTTTTTACAACAGCATCATTTCCAAATTGTTGTACTAATTGTGTTAATTGTTCGAGCATAATTTTTGATTTTAGTTTAGAATTCAAATTTAATAAAAAAAAAGCTCACTATTAAAATAAATTAACAATGAGCTTTTTAACTATTTTTATAAAAAAATTATCCCAACAAACTAATAATTTGCGAGGCTAATTCGGTTCCAATTCTATCTTGTGCTTCTCCTGTTGCAGCTCCAATATGCGGAGTCAACGAGATTTTTGGGTGCATCAAAATGGTCATTTCTGGTTTTGGTTCACTTTCAAAAACGTCTAATCCTGCAAAAGCAACTTTTCCAGAATCCAATGCTTTGATCAAAGCAATTTCGTCAATAACACCACCACGAGCACAGTTTACAATTCCAACACCGTCTTTCATAGTGGCTAATGCAGCCTCATCAACGATGTAACCATCTTGAGCAGGAACGTGCAAAGTAATGAAATTAGATTCTTTGAATAAAGACTCTAACGACTGCGAAACAATAGTAGTTGTAATTGATTGACCATCAAAAAATTCCACTTTTACATCTACTTTTGGGATGAACATATCGGCAGCGATAACTTTCATTCCCAAACCTAAAGCCATTTTTGCAGTTGCTTGACCAATACGACCAATTCCAACAATACCAAGAGTTTTTCCTCTCAATTCCACTCCGTCAGCATATGCTTTTTTCAAACCATTAAAGTTTGAATCTCCTTCAAGAGGCATATTTCTATTAGAATCGTGTAAGAAACGAACTCCAGAAAACAAGTGAGCAAAAACTAATTCAGCCACTGATTCTGATGAAGATGCAGGTGTATTAATGACGTGAATCCCTTTACTTTTTGCATAGTCAACATCTATATTATCCATTCCAACACCACCACGACCAATAATTTTTAATCCTGGACAAGTATCAATAATGTCTTTACGAACTTTGGTTGCACTTCTTACTAAAACTACGCTTATGTTATTTTCATTTACATAATTTGCTACTTGTTCTTGCGCTACATTTGTAGTTATAACTTCAAATCCACCTTTTTGTAAGGCTAGAATTCCACTTTCTGAAATCCCGTCATTGGCTAATACTTTCATTTTTGTTTATTTCATTGTGAGGAAAGAATGAATCTCAACCTCAATTTATTTATTTGTTTTAAAAGGAAAACTACAATTAATTACTTTGCACTTTTTTCCAAAGCTTGCATTACATCTACTAAGACTTGCACGCTTTCAATTGGCATTGCATTGTAAATGGAAGCTCTGTAACCACCCACAGAACGGTGTCCTGGCAAACCAGAAATTTGTGCTTCTTTCCACATTTTGTCAAATGTTTCAGTGTGCTCTGGATTAGTTAATAAAAAAGTTGCATTCATAGTAGAACGGTCTTCCACTTTTGCCGCTCCTTTGAATAATGGATTTCTATCAATTTCTCCGTATAATAAAGCAGCTTTAGCATTGTTCAATTTTTCGACTGCTGCAACGCCACCTTTTTCTTTAATCCATCGCATAGTTAATAAAGCAGCGTAAACAGGAAAAACAGGTGGAGTATTGTACATACTTTCTGCTTTGATATGTTTGGCATAGTCTAGCATACTTGGAATTGCTCTTCCGTTTTTACCAAGAATTTCTTCTTTGATAACGACCAAAGTTGCTCCTGCAGGACCCATATTTTTTTGAGCACCAGCATAAATAATGTCGAATTTAGAAAAATCGATAACTCTGGAAAAAATATCAGAACTCATATCGCAAACTACAGGAACCGTGGTCGTTGGGAATTCTTTCATTTGAGTTCCAAAAATGGTGTTGTTACTGGTACAATGAAAATAATCAGCATCACTTGGTATCACGTAACCTTTAGGAACATAGTTATAATTGTCTTCTTTTGATGAAGCTACAATAACTGTTTCACCAAAAAATTTAGCTTCTTTTATCGCAGCAGTTGCCCAAGTTCCAGAATCAAGATAAGCGGCTTTTCCATTTTCTTTCATCAAGTTGTACGGTGCCATCAAAAATTCCATACTAGCACCGCCAGCAAGAAATAGAGCTTGATAGCCTTTGCCTTCTAATCCTAAAAGTTCTAATGCTAGTGAACGAGCTTCCTCCATAACAGCAACGAAATCTTTGCTTCGGTGCGAAATTTCCAAAATTGATAACCCTGAATTGTTGAAATCTAAAATGGCTTCTGCCGATTTTTCAAAAACTTCTTGTGGTAAAATAGATGGGCCTGCGCTGTAGTTGTATTTTTTCATGGTATATTTTATGTCCAAAAAATTAAGTTGCAAATTTCGGAAATCAGAGTTGAATAAGCATTAAATAATTCGGAATAATTCGATTATTTTTTTCTATAATGTTAACAAAAAAGTCATAGTATCAACATTATCTGCATAATCCCATAAATCTGGTCTTTGAGTGCGACCGAAATCAATACTGTTTTCGACCAAATTATTACTCACAATACATTGAATTTGTTCATTTTCTGCTTGTAGACGAATTTGTAAATTTTCGATAGAATCATAAAATTCATAAAACACACTCGAAATGGGCGAAGAATAGCTTTCGTCTTCTTTGATAGTTAAAAATCCATTGTCCAACAATTTGAAATTACTCATCAAGAAAACCGCCTTGTTGTAATCATAATTATTGGCATATTTCTCATAATGAATGATGTCTTGATATTCGAAAATTGCTTCAAAAAAAGGAACGAACGAATATCCTTTGGGTACAAAGAGTTTAGAAACATTGCGGCATCCCAAACCAAAATATTTAAAAATATCTTCGCCCAAAGCAATCAATTGTTCCTTAGTTTCTTCTCCGTTTAAAACAGCAACCGAGTTTCTATTTTTTCGAATAATACTCGGTTTATCTTTAAAATAATATTCAAAATAACGCGCGGTATTGTTGCTTCCTGTGGCGATTACAGCATCGAAATTTTCTAATTTCCCATCTACAAAAGTAATTTTATTGGCAAATTCGGGTTCAATTGCGATCAAATATTTTGCTAAAAATGGCAATAAAAACTGATCATTCGATGCCGTTTTTACCAAAACATTATTTCCTGAAATAAGTACTGATAAAAAATCGTGAAAGCCAACCAATGGAATGTTTCCCGCTAATATGAGTCCAATATTTTTAGGTTGTTTACTTTCTAAATTATAATTAGAAAGCCATTTTTCTACAGTTGTTTCTGTTAGTGCAGTAGCCCAGGATTGAATGGCAAAATAGACGTTTTCTGGAGTGTACCAACCATTATGCGATTGCGAAAGTTGAATTAAATTTTCAAAATCTTCAAAAAACAAATCATTATGCAAAACGCTGGAGTTTTTTCTATTTCCAAGCTCGGAAAACTGACTTAAAAATTTTCCTAATTCAATAAATACTCGTTTTTTATCGTTTTGTGCCATTTGTAATTTGTTTATGAAAAGTTTTGATTGTAATTTTGTGCAAAACTAAGGATAATTATTTCGAAAAGTTTTAAGTAAAAGCGAAATTGACCTTAGTTTATGATTATAAAACTTTAAACCAAAAACAATATGGCGATTATTATAACCGACGAATGTATCAATTGTGGTGCCTGTGAACCAGAATGTCCAAATACTGCAATTTATGAAGGAGCAGATGATTGGAGATATAAAGATGGAACAAGAATTAAAGGAAAAGTAGTACTGCCATCGGGCGAAGAAGTGGATGCTGATGCTGCTCAAACTCCAATATCAGATGATATTTACTATATAGTTCCAGGAAAATGTACCGAATGTAAAGGATTTCATGATGAACCTCAATGTGCTGCTGTTTGCCCAGTAGATTGCTGTATTCCTGATGAAAATCACGTAGAAAGTGAAGAAACATTGCTCAATCGTCAAGCATTCTTGCATAACGAATAGAGAAATAAAAATTGAAGAAAAAAATCCTGTTCCGTTTAAAACCGAACAGGATTTTTGCTTTAATATACTTTACAAGGATTTCTTATTGTTTTAAAATTGTATAAGTTGTCGTTGTTATTTGATCCGTTTTTGGGTCATAACTTTCTAATTTTAGATTTCCATCGGCATCAAAATATCCAAATGAAGTGATGTTATTCGTTCTGTAAAAATAATTATTATTGGATGTTCTTCTTAAAATAGCAGATTTTTTACCATCAGGATAATGCATAGTATAACCTCCTTTTTCACTTGAAATTTGATATTTTTGACC
>JBBQSZ010000068.1:0-18625 GCA_038234745.1 Flavobacteriales bacterium
AAGTAAACAAGTAATTTTTAAAGCATTCGAAACGAGTGATAAACGAACTCTAGTAGAAAACACTAGGACTTCCAAAAAGCAACCAATTTAAAACCGCTTTTAATTACCTTTCAATACTAAATGAATACCAAAAAAAACATATTACAATTTGAATTCAAAGGATCAAAATATGCAAACAGCTCCGTTTGTAGAATTATTGGCAGTGCCTGCGGCTCTGTCCAAAAATCCTTTATTTGATATAATCGTTGAAGACAAAATCAACATTCAAAACTATTGCAATGCTTTAATTGCAAAAATTCTAGAACTCAAACAATCTCAATTTCCTGCATTTATCGATTATCAATTCAATCAGGTGAAGAACCCGGAAATATGGATATGTAAACTCGAAAAATTATTAGCCAATAATGAAGCTTTTTTCAGCTCCAAAACGGCAATGAGTAGATACAATAAATTGTACTTTTTAATCGAGAAAAAACGAACAGAGCTGCAATCTTTGAGAGTAATTGACACTAAACCAAAAGCTACTAAAAGACAAATTAACGCTGATACCGACGAAAGGTATTTTTCTTTTTTTGAAGCAAAAAGTTATATAAATTCATTAGATAATTTTAATGACAAGATTATTTATTTAATGGATGAAATTTTTGAATATAACCAAGCGGATATCGTTTCTCTCAATAATAAATTGCAACCTTATGACAAACAATGCAATCAATTAATTGAGCAATTACAAATAATGCGTAAAGTTAAAAACGATTTTGAAAAAGAAAATCAAGAAAAAAAGCTACTGAAAACAGTTCAAATATTCCATTTCAAAAAATCAAATTAAATGGTCCAACTAACATAATTACTAATGCTTTTAAACAAATGATGGTTGATGTGAAACCAAATGGAAAACCTTATATTCAAGGAAAAATCAAAGATATTAGTCAAATTATATGCATTGTATTTGAAGATGAAAAAGGCGAACCACTTTCACAAGCCACCGTCCAAACCTATCTTTCACCAAATCGCACCGACAAAGACCCCAATAATGACATCAAAGTTAGATTTTAGTCCGATTTCGTAAAAACCTACTATTTGTAATACATATAATAATCAACACCTTACAAACTATTTAGTATTATCGGACTAAAAAGTACTTATCGGACTTTTTTTTATTTCTTCCATTTGCACCATAACAATTTAAAACTTTTAAAAATGGATGCAATTATCTTCACAAAAGACCAGTTCACAGATCTAATGAGCAAATTAGACACTATTCAAAGCCAAATCTCAATCAAGGCTGACCCAAAGAAAGAAACCTTTCTAGACAATCAAGAATTTCTTTTATTAATGAAAATTTCAAAACGAACAGCTCAAACCTGGAGAGACGAAGGCAAAATTTCATTTAGTCAAGTTGGAAACAAAATCTATTACAAACTTTCAGATGTTGAAAAACTGCTAACAGAACATTACAACAAATCATTTAAAGGAAGATAGTATGAGCAGCTGCAACGGAACTTGTGAGTTTTGCGATTGCAAAACTCACACAAACGAGAACCAACAACCTGGCACCCAGAGCTTGTCGAAGGGCAACTATTAACCATTAAATTAAAACTATGGTAACCATTTTCAAGAATTTCAACGAGGTTGTAGAACACAAAACAATCGCAACAATTTTAGAAGAAATCAAAACAGGTAAGTATAAACCGGGCATCGTTTATTTGCGAAAATCACTTGCCGAAAACAAAACGGAAGCTTACAATAAAGCAAAAAAATCACTTCCAGCATTCACACCTTCGGGAAAGTTTGTTGGTGGTCGAAAATTGGAATTCCTTGCGAAATATTCAAATTGTATTATTTTGGACATTGACAAATTAAGTGCTGCCGATTTGCAAAATGCAAAGCATTTGGCCAATCAAAGTGAATTCACATTTGCCAGTTTCATAAGTCCATCAGGTAACGGATTAAAGATTCTAGTAAAAATAAATTCAGATAAAGCCAATCACAAAGAAGCTTTTTTACTAATACAAGCACATTATGAGAGTATTCTAAAACTGGAAATAGACAAATCGGGCAAAGACTTAACAAGATTATGTTTTTACTCTTGGGATGAAAATCTATACCACAATCCTGATGCTTCAACATTTGTCACATCGAGCGCAGTCGAGATGCCTTTAACCGAAACACAACCAGAACCTAAAACCAAAAATCTTGAACCACTTTTAGATTACGACGCTATTTACAACCATTGCGTAAATTTTACCGAAAAAAAAGTGCAATATGTGAATGGTAGCCGGAACGTATTCGTACATCAATTAGCGTGTAACCTTAACCGAAAAGGTGTATCGCTCCAAGAAGCATTGGGATATATTTTAACAGATTTTGGATATGATGAAAAAGAAGTAACACAAGCGGTAAACAGTGCTTATGGTAATAGTCACGAGTTTGGGAAGAATGAAAAACTCCTCGTTACAAAGAGGAACGACGAAGTAAACTCTTCTTTAAAAAAGAAACCAGTTTTAAACTCCCTCTCCTCTGGAGAGGGCTGGGGTGAGGATGACGACGAAGACAAACCAAAACCAACCCAAATTGACCGTTTAGAACTATTTTTATCAAACAAATATGTATTTCGGCACAATATCGTTTCAGGCAAATTAGAGTTCCAATATTTCGGTAAAAAGAAGTGGAATATAATGAATGATTTTATAGAAAACTCAATGCTTAGGGAGTGTTTAAAAGGGCGAATTAAAACTAATTTATCATCGTTAAGAAACTTGCTTTATTCTGATTTTTGTGAGCTGTTCAACCCTTTTGAAGATTACTTTTTCAATTTACCTACTTATGACGAAAAGACCGATTATATTACCGAATTAGCCAACACAATAACAACCACTAAACAAGACTTATGGCAGCAATGTTTCAAAAAATGGTTAGTCGCAATGGTGGGTTGTGTTCTCGATGACAAAGTAATTAATCATACCGTCATTGTGTTTAGTGGCAAACAAGGATTAGGAAAAACAACTTGGGTCGAAAAGTTAGTTCCAAAACAATTGAAAGAATATTTGTTTTCCGGAACCATCAACCCAAATAATAAAGATACTTTGGTGCAACTGGCAGAATGTATGTTGATTAATTTGGACGAACTCGAAAACTTAAACCGTTCCGAAATTGGATCACTCAAAGAAATCATCACAAAAACCCAAATCCGAATGCGAAAAGCCTACGGACACAACAACGAAACAATGCCTCGCAGGGCATCGTTTGCGGGAAGTGTCAATACTGCACAATTTTTGAATGACAGTACAGGAAGCAGAAGATTTCTTTGTTTCGAGTTGGAAGGCATACAATACCAACACGATGTGGATATAAATTTAGCTTTTTCACAAGCGTTATTTCTTTTCAAAAGTGGGTTTAGATTTTGGTTTGACCAAGAAGAAATTAAATCAATAACGGCAAATAATGAACAATACCAGTTACACAGCCCAGAAGAAGAACTTTTATTAACCTGGTTCGAACCTTGTCCAAAAGAAGAAGCAACCTTATTTTTAAATGCTTCTCAAATAGCTGCTAAACTTGCCGATAGAACAAAATTAAACCTAAACGATGCTACAATTAATAAGTTAGGCAAAGCGTTAAAGAAACACAGCTTTATCAAAATAAGCAAGAAAACAGGCTATGTTTATGCAGTCAAAGAACTAACTTACGAAGAAGTAGATGTTAAAAATAAGGAAATTGAAGCCGAGTAATTAGCACCAAAAAGCAAGTACATAGTAAATGGTGGTAAATACACTCTTTTTTATCCTTTTGAGTGGATAGGCAGGATAACCAAATTTCAACTAAAACATATTTAGTTTTTTTTTAAATTTAAACTTTCGGAAAACTTCCAACAGAATTAAAGCAAAATAGTGAATAGGTTAGATTAGTTTGCACTCAAACAGCCAATTAAATCCGTTTTTTATTTTATAAAAAAACATAATTATCTTTCTTACGTTTTTTGGTTATCCTGCCTATCCTTTTTCAATTTCACCCTTTTACATTTCATTGCTTTTTAGTATGTTTGTAGATTATACCATTAATTCAATAGTACCATTTTAAAATGCTTCAAAATCAATCCATAATCCCTGATATAAAGGCAATTATTGCTACCGCCAAAGACAATGCAGTTAAGGCAGTTGATAATGAGCGAACCACAATGTACTGGAATATTGGACAACGTATTTTTGAAGAAGAGCAAGCTGGAAAAGACCGTGCAGGATATGGAGAATATCTAACAAAATTCATTTCACAACAACTTGAACCGGATTACGGCAGCGGATATTCAAAGCGTCAAATCGAATTATGCAGACAATTTTATCGCACATTTCCAATTGCGAACGCACTGCGTTCGCAATTGAGTTGGACGCATTACAAACATATTATTCGCCTAGACAGCCAAGATAAAATGGATTTTTATATTGCCGAAACAGTTAAGAATAATTGGAATACACGCCAGTTAGAACGCCAAATAAATAGTAGTTTGTACGAGCGACTTTTAATGAGTAGTAATAGAAAAGACGTTTTGGCAGTGGCTAGAAACGAAAAATTACCATCTGATGCAAGGGAGATTATAAAAGATCCAATGATTTTAGAATTCTTGGAATTAAAGCGTGAAGCTTCCTACTACGAAAGAGATTTAGAAAGTGCGATTATCACGCACCTACAAGATTTTCTTTTAGAGTTAGGAAATGGTTTTGCATTCGTAGCAAGGCAAAAAAGAATTCATATCGATGGCGATGATTTCTTTGTAGATTTAGTTTTTTACAATCGTTTACTACAATGCTTTGTAATTATCGAAATCAAAACCGAAAAGTTAACCCACCAAGATATTGGGCAGTTGCAAATGTATGTGAACTATTACGACAGAGTAGAGAAAACCGAAAATGAAAACCCAACTATCGGAATATTACTTTGTGCCAAGAAAAACGATGGTGTGGTTAAATTCTCATTACCAGAGGATAATAAAAACATCATAGCAAGCCAATATCATTTATATCTTCCAACTGAAAAACAATTATTGGAAGAGGTGAAAAAAGAGTTAGATATTTTTGGAGAGGAAAATGAGAATCAAGAATAAAAAGAGAAATTAAATAGTAAACTTAATAAATTTTGAAAATATAAATATTGAGTTCGGATAAAATGATAAATGAAAATATATTTTTAAGCTAAATAAAAATAAAGAATGACACCAATACGAAATAAAAAAGTTGAAGGTATAATAGAAGAAATCATTGACCAATACGCGTATGCTGATACTTCAGATAGACCTTGGATAATTGGTTTTAGCGGAGGGAAGGACTCTACCGTTTTACTAACATTAGTTTGGATTGCACTTCAAAGAATTAGAAAAGATTTGCCCTTCCCATATCAATTAAGAAGACCGGTATATATAGTCTGTAACGATACAATGGTTGAAAATCCAATTATATCAAATTATGTTGAAGATGTATTATCAAAAATAGGCGAAGAAGCTAGAAATCAAGATTTACCAATTTTTGTAAAAAAAACAATTCCAAAATTAGAAGAAACCTTTTGGGTAAATGTAATAGGAAAAGGGTATCCTGTGCCAAACAATGCTTTTAGATGGTGTACCGATAAACTTAAAATTCGACCTACGTCAAACTTCCTTTTAGACCAAATAGACGAGAAAGGCGAAGCAATAGTTTTACTTGGCACAAGATATGAAGAAAGTGCTACTAGAGAGCGTTCTATGAGGAAACACGAGGTAACGGGTAGTAGATTATCAAAACACAATAGCACTGCAAATACCTATGTTTATGCGCCAATAAAAGATATGTTTTTAGAAGAGGTATGGTATATTATTAACACGGTTCAATCTCCTTGGGGTTTCGATAATTCCATTCTTTTCAAAATATATTCTGATGCCAGTGCTGATGATTACGAATGTCCAACAGTTGTTGTAAATAAAGAACATAGCTCTTGCGGACAAAGTAGATTTGGTTGTTGGACTTGTACAGTTGTGAAAAGCGATAAATCAATGACAGCTTTGGTTGACAATGGTCAAAATTGGATGCAACCATTATTAGACTTTAGAAATAGATTAGTTGAAAATAGAAACCTAACTGAAAATCGTTCCGAAACCAGAAGAAACGGTCAAGAAGCAGTAAGGGAAGATGGGTCTTTCAACGGGAATTACAATGCGCATTACAGATTCCAAATTCTAAAAGATTTGTTATTGGTGCAAAAAGAAGTGCAAAAAGAAAGACCACACATCACTTTAATCAATAACCAAGAATTAATTGCCATACAAGTAACCTGGAATAGAGACGGTATTTTTGATTTCAGCGTAGGCGAATTATACAAAGAAATCTTCAATAAAGACATCAGCACCAACAATATCAAAACGCTCGATGATACCGAAAGAAGAATATTAAGAGACGTTTGTAAAGAAGAACCAGATTATTATCACTTGATTGATAATTTGATTGCTTTACAAGAAACCAAAACATTGATGATATCAAAATACGGACTTCATAACGATGTCGAAAAAAGAATTGAAAATTTTGTAAATGAAAAAATGCTTTCATTTGCATAATTAAAATACCTCCAAATTTTGATGAATTTACCTTTTTCAGATAATTTACCAACCCATAAACTTGCAGCTTCATTTGCAAACACTTCTGCAACTTATAAGTTTTATTGGTTAATTGCGATTATTGAATTAGTTGAAAATGGACAAGTAAATATTAAAAAGAGAGAAATTTTTTCAAGAATGATTAGCAATTCTTGGTACACAGTAAATTATTTCCTCGTTTCTTTTGGGAAACAAGATTTAATTCAAAATGCTGTCGAAGATATTTTAAAATTTGAAAGTTTAACAAAGGATATCAAAAAAGATAATTTGCTTTCAATTTTAGAAAATTCCAAAAAAATTGAAACTAAAAAATCACTTGAACATTTTAATTTAAATGTTCCGCATTGGTTCTTATCGCCTTGGTTTCCAAAACTAAAAGACGAAAACAATTCAAATTATAAAAAAAGAATTTACTCCAATTCTCAAAATTTTGAGAATGGATGTCTTTATGGTTTGTATGATGAAAATATCATTATTAATCCAATTTGGATTACTTATTTAAAGTCTAATTCTAAAATACTGAAAGATTTTTGCTATTGGAATTTATCATTATTTCTACAATCTAGAAATCCAAATGTTCCTGATATTCCTAACAAACTAATTAAACCACCAGTTAGAAATGGTTTAACAAAACAGACAAATGAATACTGGAAAATTGTATTTAAGGAATTAGGTTCTATTGAGTGTATTTTTTCTGGAACCAAATTGTATTTTGAAGATAAAAATTTTGCAATTGACCATTTTGTTCCACACGCATTTGTTTCACACGATTTAATTTGGAATTTAATTCCTATCGAAAAAACTGCTAATTCAAGAAAGAGTGATAATCTTCCTTTGTTCAATAAACATTTTGATAAGTTTTACAATTTACAAAAAGTAGCTTTTGAAATAAATAAACATCATAATTCAAAAAGCAGATATATGGATGAATATTTATCTATTTTTCCAAATATTGATAGTTTTGAAAAAGAAAAATTTTCAAATACAATTCAACCTTTAATCACAATCGCTAGTAATAATGGATTTTTGTATATGAAGAATGAATAATACAAATTCAAATAGCCATTTAACTGCGATTGAAAGAACTTCCCTTTCATATCCAGCTAGAATTGTATTAAATCAAAAAAAAATTATTGGTAAAATTCTTGATTTTGGCTGTGGTATTGGAAAAGATGTTGAAATATTAAAAACCAAAGGAATTGATATTGTTGGATTTGACCCATTTTATTTTCCAGAATTTCCAACTCAAAAATTTGATACAATTTTGTGTTTTTATGTTTTGAATGTTTTACTTCCAGAAGAACAAGCAGAAGTATTGATGAACGTTTCTAATCTTTTAAAACCAAATGGAAAAGCATATTTCGCTGTTCGCAGAGATATACAATACGAAGGTTTTAGAATTCATAAAATTCATAAGAAAGAAACGTACCAATGTTTGATTAAATTGGCTTATTTGTCTGTTTTTAAGAATGAAAACTGTGAAATATATGAATATGAACATTACACAACTTTAAACAAAGGAAATACAGATTTAAGTCCGTTTTTAGTTGGAGAAGAAACAAGAGAATTAATAGTTGAAACTGCTACTGTATTTTCATTTTATGATAAATTTCCAGTTTCAAAAGGTCATTCATTAATAGTTCCAAAAAGATTAGTTTCAAATTATTTTGATTTGACTTTAAAGGAACAAACCGCTTGTTGGATTGTTGCAAATAAAGTAAAAGCTATTCTTCAAGAAAAATATAATCCTGATGGTTTTAATGTTGGAATAAATATAAATGCGGATGCTGGACAAACAATTTGGCATTCACATATTCACATAATTCCAAGATATAATGGCGATGTCGAAAATCCAAGAGGTGGAATTCGTGGAGTTATTCCAATTAAGAAAGAGTATTAAAAATGCAAAATAATTTTAAGTTTTAAAATAATTTCAAACTTAACAATCTGGTTTTTAATTCACTTTGATTAAAAGCAAATATTTTAAAAAATCTTATAACGTTTGCTGGTTACAAGAAGCTGGGGAATAAAAATACCCTAACTTTACCTAAATCACTGACCTTAAAAGTACATCACAAACTTTAAAGTTTGCCCTAAAACCCTTGTTATCTGTTCGGGTATTGTCATTTTAAATTTATTGTCTTTCTGCATTTGGGATAATTTGTACAACTAAAAAAGTTACCATATTGTCCGCTTCTTTTAGTCATAAAACCACTTTTGCAACTTGGACAAAGTATAGTGTTCTCTAAAATTTCTATGTTATTAAATGTCTGATTGCAACTTGGGTAATGCGAACAACCTAAAAATTGATTGTTTTTTAATGAATTTTGTCTAATGACAAGATGCCCTGTTTGACAATACGGACAATCTGTTTTACTTAGTTTTTCATTGTTTGCGGTAAATAAAAACTCGTTGTCTGTTACTAATTCTTCTGCAAATAAAGATACGTCAGTCGGAATAAGCAATACAACTTCGTTTTTAGTTCTTGTTAATGCTACATAAAACAATCTTCGTTCTTCTGCAAACCGATATTCTTCATCATCGCTGAGTAATAATGATAACATTGGGTCGTCTGTCATTTTGTTTGGAAACCCAAGTAAATGATTTTTTAGGTTTAACACAATTACATTGTCTGCTTCTAATCCTTTAGATTTGTGTACTGTGATGTATTTAATCTCAATATCATCAAATCCTTTTACTTCTAATTTATCGCTTCGTTCATAATACTTTATTTTGCTGTTTGGTGTAAGTTTGATAAATTCATTGATGTCAAAACTGTGCCGACCCAAAACCAAAATAGGTTTGTTGCCGTTTTTGCTTATAAGTGCTTTGACTTCATCTATGAAAACATCTTCGGCGTTGTCTTGTGAGTAATAAACAAACTTAATCGGATTTTCTAAAGGTTCTTTCTTAGATTTTGGATTTTTAGATATTTGTTTGGTGTTTTTTTGAATGTACTTTGAAGTTATATCAATGAGTGATTGAGAATTGCGATAAGTTTGCTCAATGAATAATTGCTCGTGTTTTCCAACATATTTTTCAAAATTACTGAACAAAGAAATGTCGCTACCTGCAAAACGATAAATAGATTGCCAATCATCGCCAACGCAGATTAGTCTTGCTCCTGATAATTTTCGAATTTCTTTAATTAGGTTGAAACGAGAATATGAAATGTCTTGGTATTCGTCAATTATAATATACTGGAAGGTGTAATGTGGGTTATTTTTTTTTAGGATGTCCGTTGCCTGATTTATCATATCATTAAAATCAATTTCACTTTTCTCATTGAGTGCATTATCGTACTTTTTTAGAATTGGAAGTGCAAACTTCAAAAAGATATCTTGTCTTTCGAGCATAAAGTCGTTTACAGCTTTGTTTTTGTCTGAAAACAAAGCGATTATTGAATTATAATTTAATTGTCTTGATTTGTAAAGATTGATAAATGTTACAATAAGATTTGTAATTTCTTTTCCAAAATTTTTATCGTTGTCCGTTACTTTTGTGTAAATACTTTTTGTGTCTCTTGGCTTAAAAATTACATTTTCGTTTTCCAGCATTACTCGTAATTTATTGAGTAAAATATGGTCTCTATTGTAATAGGAATATGTTTCTAAAAGTTTGGTGTTATGAGTTTTATGCGTTTCTCTCTTTAACTCCATTTCTTCGACATATTTTTGTTCATTAAACGGAGTAAGCCATTTTGCACCATTATTTTTGTCAACTCCAAAATGTTCTAAATAAATGTTGTAATCTTTCAGATAAAAATCTGGGCGATACATTGTTTCGCCAAATGGATATGGTTTTTCATATTCGTACTCAATTCCATTCAAGTACAAAAAATTTGCTATGGTAAGTTCTTCAACGCTTTTTACTTTTTCGCCTTGAATTGTGTCAAGTTTTGCTTTTGCTACTTTGTTGAATTCGGGTTCGCATTTAGATTTTAAAGTCTGAAAATCTACACCTTTTTCAGTATCTAATTTTTCGCCAAGTGAATTATAACTTTCGTGTTCTTCTGGAATGTTCATATAACAAGCAACATACACAATGTATGCTTCTAATGCTTCGGTATTGTTGAAGATTTCTTTTGTTAAATATTCTTTGACAACATTACCTAATGTATTTTCATTTGTCAATGCTGGAACAGTAGCAAGGTGTTTTTTTATAGTGTCATAACCAAGTTTATGAAAAGTTGTTGCCCTTGCACCAAGTTCGATGTTTTTTAGCCGTTCATTTAATTCATCGACCGTTTTTTTTGTAAATGATAAAAGTAAGATATTTTCAGGTTTTACATTTTTTTGTTCAATCAAATATTTAACTTTTCCAAGAATTGTCAATGTTTTTCCCGAACCTGCACCAGCAATAATTAGGTTTGAATATTCGTCTGTTATTAATGCAGTTCGTTGTTGGTCGTCTAATTTTTTGCCTTCGATATCATCAAAATATTGATTTAGTTTTTCTTTTTGTGCGCGAACATAATTTTGGTTGTATCTGACAATATAGTTGTCAAAATCGCTGAAAATTTCATTGAATTTTTTAACAGTTTCTTCTTTATTGTAAAAATTTGTTTTGCCTTTAAAAAACTTCCCAACTTCTACATATTTTGATTTTATTTGGTCACGTTGCACCCAAGTAGCATAGTCGTTTAACGTTTGAATAATATCAAAAAACGAAGCAATTTGGTGTAAGTTAGATAGGTATTTGGGGTCTTGATATTTCTTCTTTTCTAGCGATTGTTGGTAAATAATAAAAAGTACCAACAGTGCAATCGCAATCATTATAATTGTCAATGTCATATTTGTTGCTGGTTTTTTTAGACTTTTTGTATTTTATTATGCTTTCTTAACAATCTACCTCTTCGCTGAATAAACTGTCTAGGATTTCCTGTACTACTTGCAAAAATACCAACTTCTGCTCTTGGAACATCAACACCTTCATCTAACATTTTCATTGCAAATAGCATATCAATTTTTCCTTCGGAAAAACCCCTTAACAAATCATTCAAATTTTGTCCATCCGCAATGTATGAATTCATTTTTAAATTAGGTAACATTTCGTGTCCAGCTACTAAAAATTTATTTAGCATTCGTTCAGATGTTCCATCTTCCTCATAAACATAACCTTCTGGGATATAAGTAAAAATATACTTGAGCTTATTAATTTGTTTTAATTCGAGTAAAATATTTTTAAAACATTCAATTTTATTATTTGCTTTGTGAATGATGTTTTTTCGTTTTAAAAGTAAAATCTCTACTATTGGGTCTTTTTTAAATTCACCTTTTTCAAAATCAAAAAACTTCAAAAGCTTTTTTGAAATCTCGATATATTCTTCTAGTTCATTTTCGTTTAATTCAACAATTACCGGATAGTATTTGTAGTTACATAAGAAATCATTATCCATAGCCTCTTTCATCGAGAAACTATAAGTATAAGGTTCTTTATCTTTAAAAAACTTATCAATAAATTCTGTGCCTTCAGGGTCGTAAATTCGTTTTGGAGTTGCAGACAAACCAATTCGCTTTTTTATCAATGAATTATTCATTGCAGCCTTGATATTTTTTGCACCCATATTGTGTGCTTCGTCAGCAATCAAAATAAATTCCTTCTCAACTTTTTTAAAATACTTTTGAAACTTACTTGAAGTAAAACTAGCATAGGTTGAAATCAAGACGACATTCTTTCTTAAACCAGCATTGAAATTGCTGACATAATTAGAGAATTCTTTTTCCCAATTATTGCCACCGCCGATTTTAATAATATTTTGAAAATTAAAGGATAAAACTTCTTCTTCCCATTGATTAAGCAATGCTATTGATGGTACTAAAATAACTGTAAAATAAGTATTGGTTTTTTTATACTCATTTAGCACACAGTTCAGTGAGGTTTTCGTTTTTCCAGTTCCGGTTGCCATACCAAAAACACCTGTAAAATCATTGCTAACCCAATTATCATATGCTTTAACTTGATATTCTCTAGGCTTGTAAGGAGGTGGAAATCGTGGCTCATTAACAATTTTAAAAACTGTTTTGTTAAATTTTTCTTTTAGAGAATTAGTAACTTTTTTAATCTTATGCTCTTCTTCAGTATATACTTCTCCGTTTAATTCAACTAGATTTAATTCTTCATCTAAAAGCTGTTTTTCATCAAGTGAAATAGATTTTTGTTTTATAATATTGATAAGTTTCTCTGGATTCAAATAAATAAAATCCTTTGATTCTTTTTTAAAGATTTTTTCATAATCCTTAATCTCATTTTTGATATTTGCCCTTTCTGAAGCTTCACCCCAAGAACGATTAATAACAAAGCTTTCTCCATTACAAACAATACCTTTATACGTAAAATTACAACTACCAACAATATTAATTATATTGTCTTCATTGTCCCAAAATAAAGCTTCCTTGTAGTGTGAAATCTCTCCGTTTTTTGTAGTTACCGGAATAATACTAATTCTTTTATGGTCAATCAAATATCTTAGACAATTATAAAAATGGTTGACCTGCTTTTTTGTTAAAACATCGTTTAGTTTTTCTATATCATTTAGTATGTTTTGCTGAATAGTATTATAAAAATCAGGTTCTAAAACGAATTCGTCATTAATTAATTTGTAATCATTTTCAGAAACAAAATGATTTATTAAAAAGTCAATTGTACCGCCATTATAGATAAATTGAGCAAAGCCATAAGATAAGGTGCTAATGGAAGTAGAACTAAAATATCCTAATTTGAATTGTATTTTCTTAGATATTGGAATAACTTCTCCAAAAAACTCAAAAGGAATCATATCACTCGTAGATGATACTTTTAAAGTTATAGGAAATTTAGTTGTTTTAAAATTAGTATTCAATTGATCAAATATTACAAATCATTTAATAATTCAGATAAGCGTAACTTAAATGCTTTGGCTATTTTTTCAATTACAACCAGAGAAACGTTTCTTTTACCACTTTCAATACCAGGGATATAGGTGCGGTCTAAATCGGAAAGTTCAGCTAATTTCTCTTGCGAATATCCTTTGGATATTCGCAAATCTTTAACTTTTGCACCAAATTTCGTTCTAATATCTTTCATTGCACCAAATTCGTGTTTAGTAGACAATTGTACAATAGACGATAGTCTACTTGAATTTGTATTTAATAAGATTTATAATTCATTTCAATAATTCTAAAACTAATAATATTTTCTCTGTGTTTATTCGGTCAGTTTATATATAAAATCTGAAATATTGATTAAAGCTGATAAAATTATTTGGCAGTGAAATTACCAATGTGCTTTCAGTAAGGAAAAGTAAATAAAAAAAATTCGATATAAAGATGCTTTAAAACTTCTGCCAAATTATACCATTGTTTAACTATGTTTTCTTATTCGTTTTTTAAAATCATACACTTTTTATCTTTCAAGTCTTGTTCAACTAGTTTATATTTTATGGATTTCTTTACAGGCCCATTATTATAGTAGAGAACAGTAATCCTGTCATTACGATTATATTTTTTTTCCAATATTTGTATTGAGTTTTGGGCTTTCTCAAATTTCAAATTTTTTAAAAACTCATCGCTATCTTCTTCATTTATGAAGCGCATTTGTTTTTTATCTAGTTGTTGTAAATATCTAAATAACTCAAACTTGTCTTCAAATTCTATGGGATAAATTATTTTTCCGTTTTCAAAATCAAAATCTTTTATAGTAATTGAGGCTATTAAATCATCAAATGGGATATCGTTTGAATGAGGGTCAGTATTTTCATAATCTTCCACTATAAAACGTGTTGTCGTTTCAATTAAATTATATTTTTCAAAAATTAAATCATTTCTTAACGCAACATTTTGACCTTTCATTTTTCTTTGAACACTTGGATATATTATTGCTTCAATAATTTGGTCATAATAAATAGGATAGAATAATTGTTCAGAACTAAGAATTGCACTAAAAATATAATTTATTGGATTTTCTCTTTTAATTGGCATTGTAAAAACTTCAATGAAAAATTCATTTAATATATGAAAAACTTCTTCGTATTGATATTCATATTTTTTAGGTTTTACACGTTTATAATCAATTAAAGCAGAGTTTAATGTTGCGTTTGGTTTAGCTTTAAATTTGCTTATTGTAATCACATCACCTTTTTCAGGTTTAGTTTCCCAATATGCAGTTAGTTCATCTGTTGCGCAATAAATTACCTGTTCACCTTTCATATTACATCTATTATAATTACACTTATCAATTGGTGGCGCAAGTAAATATTTTATTTCAGTAAAAAAATCTAATTTATTTGATTCTAAAATTCTGTTATTTATTGATATCCTAAAAAGATATTCAGGTACAGTCTTAACATTAACAATTGGTTTAATATTAAAAAACGTTTTTATATTCAGGGTAAGTATGTCTAGTTCTTCTTGACTTAGTGAAGTTAATTCTTGAAATAGTGAACGATAATAATCTAGCTTTTCAATAATTTTTTCGATTGGCTCAAGATTTATGGGTTCTTGGTTAGTTACATTATTTGCTACCTTTTTAATCATTTATTTTTATTTGTTGAATTCGGACGTAAAAATATTGTATGAGTTGTATATTGGTTTAACAAAATCATTTCAATACTCTTATAATTAGGCATATAAGTCAAAAATGGCTCAAACTATATTTCTTTCAAATGTATAAAAAACATACTACAAATCATCTAATGGTATATTTTGAATTCAATAAAGGATTCTTAATTTTGGGAATAACAATTAAAATGCTTTTTTGTCAGGCTCTCATTACATCATTCATAATATAAATCGTTACTTTGTTTTTATTATCTTTCAAAAAGAACATAAAACTTTAGTTTAGAAACCCCTATTAATGATTCTATACGATAACAAATACTCTTTCATAAAAGACCTTGGAGACGGTGGCTTTGGCAAAGTCTTTTTGGCAAAAGAAAAAGTGTCAAATCGGTACGTGGCAATCAAACAATTAAAAAACACAGACAAAACAGAACAGGAAGATATTATTCACGAAATTGAAATAGTATCAAAATTTGACAATTCTAATATTGTTAACTATTACCATCATTTTTGGCAAGAATACAAATTGTTTCTGGTAATGGAATATTGTTCAGGTGGTAGTCTACGAGATAAAATAAAAGAAGGTAAATTTTTAGCTTCGGAGGCACTGCAATGGATACAAACTTTAACAGAGTGCTTAAGAACTGTTCACAAAAAAGGAATTATCCATCACGATATTAAGCCAGATAACATACTTTTTTCTCAGAATGGCATCATTAAAATTTCTGATTTTGGTATAGCCAATAAAGATATTGGCACAAGATCCTATATGAGTCCCGAATCATTTTCCTGG
Organism: Flavobacteriales bacterium; assembly: GCA_038234745.1. Taxonomy (GTDB): domain Bacteria; phylum Bacteroidota; class Bacteroidia; order Flavobacteriales; family Flavobacteriaceae; genus Flavobacterium. The sequence goes on from JBBQSZ010000068.1 coordinate 15,947, forward strand.
GATAGTGATACTAAGCAAGATCCTCGTATTGATATTTATGCGCTTGGAGTAACACTTATGGAACTTTTAACGGGTAAAAATCCTTTCAGTTATTTATCAATTGAGGATATAATCGAAAAACATCAAAAAGCAGATTTCCCAATTCAAAAATTACCAAACTGGCAACAGGAAATAATTCTTAAATCCATTAATAAAGTACCGGAGTTAAGATTTCAATTTATGGTCGAATTTGAAGAAGCGATAAAGGCAAAATCTGTTCCGATAATTTTCAAAAAAGAGGGATTAAAAGCCGCAGAATTAGTAGAGCACGCAGAAAAAGCATTAAAAACAAATAAGTGGCGTAGTGCTGCCAAATATTTGGAATTAGCAAATACCAATTATCCAAATAACGTAGCCGTACTACAAGCATTCGGTAAATATTATTTAAGAATACAACAAATCAAAAAAGCAAAAGAATATTTAGAAAAAGCATTGCGATTAAACCCTAGATTGGATGTACAAAAAGATTTAGGTTGGATTAATTTAGAAAATAAAAAGTACCCAATTGCTATGGGTTTACTTTCAGACCATTTACATAGACATCCTTCAGACTATGAAGCGTATAATTTATTAATTCGTTGTTATTATGAAACAAATAGATTTGAACCAGCAATGGAATTATCAAAAATGTTAATGGACACAAATACAAGTTTACCTTGTTTTGCAAATAATTATTACATCAGTTACGTATTACACAATCAAGGAAAAGCAATAATCCCAAAATCAATTTTAAAAGTAATCGACAATCCATTCATTGATTATAATTATTCAGTTTTATCGGAAGATAAAAAAAGTCATAGTTTTAATAGATTGCCTACATTAAAATCAAAGTTACTGTTTATGGATTTTCATTTTAATACAATGAAAGAAAACACAATTACGTTCTTGGAAAGTAACAATGAAAATGTAAATTCTGCATCAATAACAAATTCTATCATTAAATTTGGTCGAGAAGGTTTTAACGAAAATGACATTGAAGTTATTGATGCTAAACTGGTTAGCAGAAGACATTGTATAATCATCAATAGTAAAGATAATGTTTGGCTTTATGATTTGGAAAGTATTGGAACCTATTTGAACGATGAAAAGATAAATGGAAAAGTTCCAATTATAGGCTTTAATAAAATAACAATTGATAAAATTAATTTCACAATCACAACCGATAAGAATAAATTATTGTAATGGCTTAACTAGAAATTTATATGATAAAAACAATCATTACCTCATTCAGCTGCACAAAATCCTCGTTTAGTCCAAGTATTCCTAAACTCACATCTTTGTTTGCTTCATTTCGTTAATTCCGTTTCCAATAACAAGAACATTCTTTTTCGTTCGGTTTAAAAAGGACGTTTTATATTTCAGTTGCCACTCCTTTGCCAACGCTCCAAAAAAAATTACTGGCACAGTTTTTATCAAAAACACGTACGCTTCGCAACTTGCGCCAGTAATTTTTTTCCCCAAGCTGTGTTACATAATTGAGTATTATAGTTCATTACAAAGCTTTTATATTGTTTTTTTTGTTTTTGTAATGAAGCTATAATATCATTTATGTAAAACAGCCGCCACACCCAACGCGCTTGCCAGTGGCTCCAGGACAGCTTTTTTAATTGCTTCCTCGCACCAGCCGGCAATAAAAAAAGCTGTCCTTCGCCACTGTCTTCAACAACCTTCGCTATTTCATAAGAACATTTTCGAACTTAGTTACTTTCAAAAACGTTCACGGTCACTGTTTTTAGCAACTTGATGTTTAAAGCGGTAAGTATTTGCATTGCTTTTGTAAGTGTTGTAAATCGCTTATCAACTCTATTTGTAACATTCACGATATAGGATTAAGCAATTTACAACACCCACAAAATCAAGTGAAGCCAGCAAGAGTATCATTTTTTTATTTGCCAGAAAACCCGAAGTAATTGCTTCAGCGGAAAAGCCGATGCCATACCGTTGCTAATGATAAGTATTACAAGCTTGAAGCATTCTCTTTCTTTCAAATCTATGGCATCAACTTTTCCACAAAAGCAATCATAAACATCCCAATCAGCAAATAAAAAAATGATACACTTGCACGCGCTACTGCACCGTCGCACTTGGTATTATAATGCATTGTTTTTTGAAGATGCTTTCCATTTTCAGTACAACTTCCCGTTAAAAATCAAATACCTTTTTTCATAGGACATTAAAGCATCCTCAAAAATCAAATCCAAGAAAGAGTATCAAATTCTTTGGCCGGATAAAAAGCGTTTCTATTGTTTGATTTGGATTTTTTATCCATCCAAAGAATTTGATACCCTTTCCGAAGACGACCCTCTTCCAAAACAACTCCCAATCCTTCTAACAAAATCCGATTATACGATGACGATTGGTAAATGAAATCAAAACAAAAAATAAAAAAAAAGACAGCAAAGGTAAGTTCCAGGTTTACAAAAAAGCAAGTTCAAGCCCTACGGGTTTTTGAAAAAATCTCCACCCATAACGGTTCGCGACAACATTCACCTCCGACTACACGCCCACACTTCCGAAGATGTATCGGGTAGTATTTTTTCAAAAAAACTTGCTTTTTTGAAACCCTCCACTTGAACGACTGGCTTTCTTTTTTTCTTTTTTTTCTTTTGAAAAATTTTATGGGCGGAGCGTAGCGAAGCA
>JBBQSZ010000069.1:0-18578 GCA_038234745.1 Flavobacteriales bacterium
TGGTGGAGGGTGGAGCAATAATCAAATAGGCTATAATTTAAAATATTCGCCTTGTACTTCAAATTCACCAGAGGCGGAAAATAATCAATATTTTTGTGCTTCAACTAACCCAAGAATTTCAGATTTAAAGCCTTGTTCAGATATAATTAATTGGTATGATTCGCAAATCGCAACAACTCCTTTAGCTCAATCAACATCATTAATCAATGGAAATATATACTATGCTGCATACAACGAAAGCTGTGAAGGAATAACTAGATTAGCCGTAAAAGCTACTATTAATCCTTCTGTAAATTTACCAATCATAACAAATTCAGTTTTTTGTAAAAAAGACAATCCAAAACTATCAGATATAACAGTTATAGGTTCCAATTTAAAATGGTACGATAATTCAATTGGAGGAAATATAATTATTGAGACAACTCTATTACAAAACAATACTACGTATTTTGTAACACAAACAGAAATATTAAATGGTTGTGAAAGCATAAGAATTCCTGTTATTCCTAACATAAAAGATAACACTTTACCAACCACAACTTCACCCCAAACCTTCTGCGTCGAACAAAACCCTACTTTATCCAATATTTCCATCACAGGACAAAATATTAAATGGTACGATGCTTTAACCAATGGAACTCTTCTGGTAAACACTACTGTATTACAAAATGGTTTAACTTATTACGCTTCACAAACCATCAACGGATGCGAAAGCGAAAGAATTCCTGTTGCTATAAATATCCAAAATACACCTGTTCCAACTGGAGAGACCAATCCAACATTTTGTTCTACTCAAAACCCAACTTTGCAAAACATTGTGATTACAGGACAAAATATAAAATGGTATGATGCTCCAACCAATGGAAACTTGCTGTCAAACACAACCAATTTGCAAAACGGTTTGAGTTATTATGCTTCACAAACTGTCAATAATTGCGAAAGTGAAAGATTTGGGGTGAATGTTTCAATTGTAAACACTCCTGCCCCACCAATAGCAAATGAAACTGAGTCCTTCTGTAAAAAAGAAAATGCAACATTAAACAATATCCAAATCACAGGACAAAACATAAAATGGTACGATACAAATTCTGCTGTAGTTTCATTACCAATAGCTACTTTATTAGAAAAAAATAAAACATATTACGCTTCACAAACAATAGACTGCGAAAGTGACAGAATAGCTGTTTTGGTAAACATAAATGATGCTCCTTTGCCAAATGCAATCTCCTCACAGACTTTTTGTATTGATGAAAATGTTACGATAAGCAATATTGTAATTACAGGAACAAATTTAAAATGGTACGATTCTCCAACTACAGAAAATCTTTTACCAACTACAACAACACTTCAAAACAAAACCTATTATGCCACTCAAACCAATACTAATTGCGAAAGTGAAAGACTTGCAATTGCTGTAAAAATTGAAGAAACGCCAACACCAAATACCGAAACCAATCAAGATTTTTGTGTACAACAAAATGCTACGATTGATAATATTCAAATTTCTGGGCAAAATATAAAATGGTATAATGCAATAAAGGCAGGTGCCAATTTATCAAAATCGACTCCTCTTGAAAATGGAATTACTTATTACGCTTCTCAAACAATTGCTGGTTGCGAAAGTGAAAGGACTCCCATCGCAATTCAAATTCATGAAGCCACAACTGCTGATTGCATTAATTATGTAGATGAATTTCCTTTTCCGAAATTTTTTACACCAAATGGTGATGGTTATAATGATACTTGGACAATTGATTTTGCCTATTTAGCACCAAAATCAGTAATTAAAATATTTGACCGATATGCTAAGTTAATAAAAACATTGGCTAACAATTCGAGCGAATGGAACGGAACTTTCAACGAAGCTAATCTTCCAGCTACAGATTACTGGTTTGTTGTAACAAGAGCAAACGGCAAAGAATTCAAAGGACATTTTAGTTTAATAAGATAAACCATTTTCAAAACTCTTCTTCCTTTTTTGGAATAGCCAAAAGCGCCAAAACTGAAATCGTGGCAGCCACCGATAAATAAAAACCAACATACCCAATTCCATAGTTTTTTGCTAACCAAATAGCGATCAGCGGTGCAAATGAAGCTCCCAAAATTCCCGCCAAATTAAAAGTCAGCGAAGCTCCAGAATAGCGAACTTCTGTTGGAAATAATTCCGATAAAAATGTGCCGAGAGGTCCGTAAGTCAATCCCATTAAACCCATTCCGATACACACAAAAGTGGTGATCATTGCTGTGCTTCCAGATTCCATAAAAAAAGAAAAAGTGAATCCAAAAACCACAATCAAAATGGAAATCAAAACCAAAATCTTTTTTCGACCAAATTTATCAGCCAAAATTGCTGAAAATGGAATTCCAACCACAAAAAATAAAATCGAAAACAATTGAATGATTAAAAAATCACGACGACTAAAACCCAAAGCGGTTGTGGCCCAACTCAAACTAAAAACAGTCATTAAATAGAAAGTAGCAAAAGTTGCCACCGCAGCAAAAGTTCCAAAAATCAATTCCCATTTATAGGATTTTAAAATAGTCATCATCGGGATATCTACTTGTTTTTTAGTTTCTAAAGCATTCTCGAATGCTGGCGTTTCAGTAATTTTCAATCGAATGTAAAAACCAACCGCAACCAATAAGGAACTGGCAATGAACGGAATTCTCCAACCGTAATCAAAAAATTGTTGCTCAGTCAATATATCACTCAAGAGTAAAAACGTACCTCCCGAAAGTAACAAACCAATTGGCGCTCCTAATTGCGGAAACATTCCGTACCAGGCGCGTTTTCCCGGAGGTGCATTTTCTATTGCTAACAAAACTGCTCCGCCCCATTCGCCTCCCAAACCAAGTCCTTGCCCAAATCGACAAAGCATTAATAATAAAGGAGCGACAATTCCAATACTATGATAAGTGGGCAATAATCCAATGCAAACCGTGGAAATTCCCATCGTTAATAAAGCGGCAACCAACGTGGCTTTGCGACCAATTTTATCTCCAAAATGTCCAAAAACTGCCGAACCGATAGGTCTTGCAAAAAAAGCTATCGAAAAAGTAGCCAAGGATTCTATTACGGAAGTGGTAGGATCAGAACCTGGGAAAAATAATTGTGGGAAAACTAAAACTGCTGCATTTGCATAAATATAAAAGTCGAAAAACTCAATGGTTGTACCTATTAAACTGCCAAAAAGCACGTGAAACAACGAGTTTACTTTTTTAGGATTATCTGTATCTTGCATAATGTATTGTTTCGTATTTCTAAAATTGATGTTAATTTTCGAAAATTTCAAAGATTCAATTCCAATATTTTGGTATTTTAGCATCAAATAATTTTCAATATGCCAACCGACTGTATACCCTACCAAAAATCTGGATTTTTCTCTTCTTTGATGAATGATTATTTAGACCAAAAACCTAATTTACAGTCGCTTTACAACCGTTTTCCAAATATTGAAAATTTCGAAGCACAAATAAAGGAAAAAAAAGAAAACTTCAATGGCAATTCCAACGACAATTTCAATGGCAATGCAAAAAGAAAAATTTTAGTTTCTATTCTACAACAACAATATTCTAAAATTAGCACTTCGGTTCTGACTCAAGAAAACATTGAAGCTTTATTAAATTCCGATACTTTTACGATTACCACAGGACATCAACTGAATTTGTTTTCCGGTCCTTTGTATTTCTTGTATAAAATCATTTCGACGATTAATTTGACGAAAGAATTAAAAGAAAAATATCCATCTCAAAACTTTGTTCCCATTTATTGGATGGCGACCGAAGACCACGATTTTGACGAAATCAATTATTTTAATTTTAAAGGTAAAAAAATTCGTTGGAACAAAGAAAGTACTGGTCCAGTTGGGCGATTATCAACCGAAGGATTAGCTGAATTTTATGAGGTTTACGCTAGTGAATTGGGTTCTGGAAAAAATGCCGATACCATCAAAAAACTATTTCAAGAATCGTATTTGAATCATTCTAATTTAGCCGATGCAACTCGTTTTCTCGCCAACGAACTTTTTGGTGAATACGGATTGGTTATTTTGGATGCAGACGACAACCATTTAAAGCGAACGTTTATTCCATACATAAAAGAAGAATTAACGAATCAAACTTCTTATAAAAAAGTACTTGAAACCATTGAGTTGTTGAAGAACTACTCCATTCAAGTTAATCCACGTGAGATTAATTTGTTTTATACGGAAGACGATTTGAGAGAACGTATTATTTTAGAAAATGGAATTTACAAAGTAAACAACACTAAAATAGACTTTTCGGAATCTAAAATTCTTTCTATATTAGAAAATCATCCCGAAAAATTTAGTCCCAACGTGATTATGCGTCCTTTGTATCAAGAAGTGATTTTACCTAATTTATGCTACATTGGCGGCGGCGGAGAAATCGCTTATTGGCTAGAACTAAAATCTTTTTTCGATACGGTGAAAGTAACTTTCCCAATACTTTTAGTTCGAAATTCCGTGTTATTAGCTACCGAAAAACAAATCAAAAAAGCAGACAAATTAGGACTTTCTTGGAGCGATTTGTTTTCGAAACAAACCGATTTGGTCAATCAAAAAACAGCTCAATTATCAGATTTTCCAATTGATTTTAGCATTCAAAAAGAACATTTAAAAAAACAATTTGAGGCGCTTTTAGTCATTGCTAATCAAACTGATAAATCTTTTTTGGGTGCCGTAAAAGCACAAGAAGCCAAACAAATAAAGGGTTTAGAAACTTTAGAAAAAAGATTGTTAAAAGCTCAAAAAAGAAAATATGCTGAAACTTTAGAACGAATTACCAACTTACAAAACGAACTGTTTCCAAATCAAAGTTTACAAGAACGTCAAGCCAATTTTTCGGAATTTTATTTGGAAAATGGGGAAGATCTCATCAATAAATTGATGTTGAACCTAAAACCTTTGGAATCTACGTTTGAAATTATAGCAGTTTCCTAAAGAAGTCCAAAAGGAAGATTTTAATACTTTAGAATTTTGTAGACAATATTTAATTGCAACAAAAATAAACACGATGAGTAAAGAGCGTTTGACTTCATTAGATGTATTCCGCGGGTTTACCATAATAATGATGACCATCGTCAATAATCCTGGAAATTGGGGAGCAATTTATGCGCCATTAGAACATTCAGCCTGGAATGGATGCACACCAACGGACTTGATTTTTCCTTCTTTTATTTTTATTATGGGAACCGCCATCCCATTTGCAATGCCGCACAAAAAGTTCGATAGCAAAGTTTTTAACAAAATACTCGTGCGATCGTTGCGAATATTTTGCTTAGGATTATTCTTGAGTTTTTTTAATACAATCGAACTTTTTGGTTTGGCAGGAATGCCTTTATTGATAGGGAGACTACTAATAACCTTTGCCGTAGCTTATGCATTATTAGGAAAGTTTAGTCCAAAAATTAAAATGTTTTTAGTGGTATTCGTACTAGCAATTTTATTTATTCTAGCGTACAGCGATTTCTCATCAGCCTATCAAACAGTTAGAATTCCAGGAGTTTTGCAACGCATTGGTATTGTTTATTTTTTCTCATCGCTTTTATATTTAAAGTCAAATGTAAGAACTCAAATTTTGGTGCTAGTTATACTATTATTAGGCTATTGGGCTTTGATGACACTCGTACCCGTTCCAGGAATTGGACCTGCAAATCTCGAAATAGGGACAAATCTTTCCTCCTACATTGACAACATTTTCTTAAAAAACCATATGCGAAGCCACTTAAAGACTTGGGATCCCGAAGGAATATTAATTACCCTTCCTGTCATTGCATCCGGAATTATTGGTATATTAGTGGGCCAATTACTAAATTATCAGCAACCAAAAATAGAAATATTGAAAAAATTATTGCTAATTGGTTTCAGTTTACTATTTCTAGGATTTCTCTGGAACTTTCAATTTCCTATAAATAAATCCATTTGGACGAGCTCCTTTGTATTGTTCACATCCGGATTAGCAACTTTAGGATTGAGCTTTTTGTATTATATTATCGATATTGCCAATTATAAAAAAGGAATGAAATTTTTCCTAATTTGGGGTCTAAATCCAATTATCGTTTTTTTCTTTTCAGGAATTATTCCACGAGTACTCACGATGATCAAAGTAGAACATCCTGAACTTCCGGGCCAACCACTCGGTTTTCAAAGCTATTTTTACAATTACGGCATTGTACCATTTTTCGAAAATTCTAAGGCCGCTTCCTTAACCTTTGCCTTAATTTATGCCGTTTTTTGGAGTTTAATTTTATGGGTACTTTATCGTAATAAAATATTTTTCAAAGTATGAGAAATAGCAAAAATCATCTAAATTGAACATTTTTTTTCCAATTTTGGACAAAGACTACAGTATTATCCAATTAATAAATCTTATTTTTGCGCCCAACCAAAAATAAAAAATAAAAAATAAAAAATAAAAATGGCTACAAATAGAACTTTTACAATGATCAAACCTGATGCTGTCAAAAACGGACACATCGGAAACATTTTAGCAATGATTACCAATAATGGTTTCAAAATCGTTTCATTGAAATTAACGCAACTGACTGTCGCAGATGCTCAAGCTTTTTATGCTGTTCACGCTGCAAGACCATTCTTCGGAGAATTGGTCGATTTTATGTCAAGCGGACCACTTGTTGCGGCAATTCTTGAAAAAGAAAATGCTGTAGCCGATTTCAGAACATTGATTGGAGCAACAAATCCAGCCGAAGCTGCCGAAGGAACTATTCGAAAAGCCTACGCTACTTCTATCGGAGAAAATGCAGTTCACGGTTCTGATAGCGATGAAAATGCAGCTATAGAAGGCGCATTTCATTTCGCAGGAAGAGAGCAATTCTAATTTTAGAATTAAGATTTCAGAATGTAGATTACAGCTATAATAAAAATGCCATTTCAAATTTGAAATGGCATTTTTTTATTTACTCTCAAAAATCTGAAATCGACAATCGTTCATCAACAATCTCAAATCTTTATCTCAATACTACTTCTTTAATCACTTCTCGTTTCAATTCTTCGTTTATCATGGCAACAATTTTCGATTTTCCATGTATTAATTCTTCTCTCAAAACCGCCGAAGAAAGTTCAACATACAAAGTACTTCCTTTTAAAACTACGTTTTTTGTATAATGATTGACACCATTTCCCATCAAATTTTTCCACGCCTCTTTCACATCAATCTGATCCATTCCTGGTTGTAATTTATTGACTTGGATAATTTCTTGCAAAATGGCACCAACTGTACTTTGATTATTTAGTCTTTTTGCCATTATCAAAAATGTTTATTGGGGTTGCCTTTTTATAATGATATTCTTTTTTTTCGGCATTCAAAAAAACCATTTTTTCATTTGAAATTGCCGTCAATTCCTCTGACCACTTGGCATAAGAAGTAACATAATCAAAGAAAACTTTATCCTTTTCGAATCGTACTTTTAGACTTTCTTGCGTGTCATTTACCAAAAAGCTGCCGTCTAATTGAGGCATTACTTTCTTTCGAAAACCATTATTGTTTTTACCAATTTCAAAATAATCATAACTTTCGTTTATGGAATAATCTTTAGATTTTCCATCTTCAAAAACTACTTTTTCAATTTCCCAATAGCCATTAATTTTGGCAATATCTCCTGGTTTTATCTCCTGCTGACAAGAGCTAAAAAGAAGAGCGACGAAAAAAAAACCAACTATATTTTTCATAATTTTTTGGAGCTAAATCCAGCATTCCGTTCCAATCTTTTTTGTTTTAAAAAAAAACAAAAAAGGATTTCCTCTTCAATCTGGGCTAGGACTTTAGGTTAATAAGAACTTTTTCTCTTCAACAAAGTTAATCTTATTAAATGCTAAAGAAAAACAAATTATAAAAAACTCATTAAACTATTTTCAATACTTTTGGTCTTACTTCTAAAACACATTGTTATGAACAAAATAATCTATAGTTTGCTCATTGTTGTTTGTTGTTTCAGTTGTAGTTCCGAAACTTCAAAACCCAATTCTAATCCATCTGAAACACTATATTTTCCACCACTTTCTGGCGATGTTTGGGAAACAAAATCGATTTCCGATTTAGGTTGGAAACAAGCTGCTGTTCAACCTCTTTTGGATTATTTGACACTCAAACATTCCAAAGGTTTTATCATTTTGGTCAACGGAAGAATTGTTATGGAAAATTATTTCAACGGACATTCTGCGTCATTACCTTGGTATTGGGCAAGTGCCGGAAAAACATTAACAGCAACGGTAACTGGAATAGCTCAACAGGAAAATTTACTCAACATCAACAACAAAGTTTCCGATTATATTGGAACGGGTTGGACGAGTGAAACTTTAGCACAAGAAAATCAAATTAGTTGTAAAAACCTTCTAACAATGACTTCTGGACTTGATGATGCTACTGATGATGTAACTCCCGCAAAACTGATTTACAAAGCAGATGCTGGCGCACGATGGGCTTATCATAACGTTTATGTGAAATTGCAAGATGTAGTTGCAAGTGCTTCAGGACAAACTTGGTCCAATTATTTCAACTCAAAATTGAGAGATAAAATTGGAATGTCTGGAACTTGGATACAAGACAATAACAACAGCGTGTATTGGAGTACTGCCCGAAGTATGGCACGTTTTGGTTTGTTAATGCTCAACAAAGGAAAATGGGAAAACAATTTAATTTTGAACGAAGACTATTTCAATCAAGCCACAAATACTTCGCAAAATATTAATTTAGGCTACGGTTATTTATGGTGGTTGAACGGAAAAGCAAGTTATCATTTACCTCAATCGCAATTGCAATTTAACGGAAGCTTAATTCCTTCTGGATCCAATGACATGTTTATGGCATTGGGCAAAAACGACCAAAAAATCTATGTTATTCCAAGTAAAAAAATGGTGGTTATTAGAATGGGAGACTCTGCTGATGGAACAAATTTTGCTTTATCCGATTTTGATGATGCACTTTGGCAAAAAATCAATGCGCTATATCAATAAATTATTTTTTGCTATTTCTACTTTTGAAGAATCCAAAAATAAAAAAACCTGCACCCAAAACGAGTAAAATATAATACAACATCATGTTTTTGTCTCTTACAACATTCGACAAAACGAAGGAAATGATACTTATAAAATAAAGAAAAATGGGCGGTATATTTTTGAAAGAAGATAAATTCATTGAACTATTATTTAAAAAAACTATCTACAAACTCATACTTATTAAAAACCTGCAAATCTTCGATTCCTTCACCTACTCCAATGTATTTCACAGGAATCTTGAATTGATCGGAAATCCCAATAACAACACCACCTTTCGCAGTTCCGTCTAATTTTGTAACAGCAAGAGAAGTTACTTCGGTAGCGGCAGTAAATTGTTTGGCTTGTTCAAAAGCATTTTGTCCAGTCGAACCATCAATAACTAATAAAACATCGTGAGGCGCATCGCCAACTACTTTTTGCATTACTCGTTTGACTTTGGTCAACTCGTTCATCAAGTTTATTTTATTGTGCAAACGACCTGCAGTATCAATAATAACAATATCTGCATCTTGCGCAACGGCTGATTGCAAGGTATCAAAAGCAACAGAAGCAGGATCACTTCCCATATTTTGTCTTACAATTGGAACACCCACACGGTCAGCCCAAATTTGCAATTGGTCGATAGCTGCAGCACGAAAAGTATCGGCTGCGCCAAGAACCACTTTATAACCTGCTTTTTTAAACTGATACGCTAGTTTGCCAATAGTTGTCGTTTTTCCAACACCATTCACTCCAACGACCATCAAAACATAGGGCTTTGTAGTATTTGGAATTACAAATTCAGTGGCTTCACCAGAATCAATTTCCGAGAGCAAACCTGCAATTTCATCCCGAAGAATTTGATTGAGCTCATCAGTTCCTAGAAATTTATCTTCCGAAACTCGTTTTTCTATTCGGGTGATGATTTTCAAGGTTGTATTTACTCCAACGTCAGACGAAACTAGAATTTCTTCTAAGTTATCCAACACCTCATCATCCACCTTTGATTTTCCAGCAACGGCTTTGGTTAATTTAGAAAAAAAAGAGGTTTTGGATTTTTCTAAACCTTTGTCAAGTGACTCCTTTTTTTCGGAAGAAAATAATTTTTTAAAAAAACTCATCGGATAGTTGATTGAGGATTATCGATTTTAAATTTCATATCATTTGTCCAGCAACCTAGCCCTGATGGAAGCGACATCCTTTTGTGGCGTCCCGATAGCTATCGGGAGCCACAAAAGATAAAGCGTACAGCAGGAAATAGCTCCTAAAAAACTGGATAGACACCCGAGCAATAGCAAACAGGCGAAGCAAATATATAAATAAAAAAGCTACTTCCGAATGAAAGTAGCTTTTCTATAGACTGTTATTGATAATTATTTCTTTTTCAAGAATTCATCAACTGCTTCAGGAGCCATAATAGATTCAACGAATGTATATGCACCAGTTTTTGGAGATTTCACCATTTTGATGGCTTTTGATAATCTCTTTGAAGCTGTTTGTAACGATGCTACGGTTTTCTTTGCCATGATTCAATGTTTTTTAAAACGTTTACTTGAAGTAAAAATTTTTATTATTTAATTTCTTTGTGAACAGTTACACGTTTCAAGATTGGATTAAATTTTTTAATCTCTAATCTGTCTGGAGTATTTTTTTTGTTCTTAGTTGTTATGTATCTTGAAGTTCCTGCAACACCAGTTGTTTTGTGTTCGGTACATTCTAAAATTACTTGGATTCTATTTCCTTTTGCTTTCTTTGCCATCTTGATATATAGGTTTTAGGAATGGATTATTTAATAAATCCACCTGCTTGAGCTTTTTTCAAAACTGCAGCGATTCCATTTTTATTAATTGTTTTTACCGTAGATGCAGCTACTCTTAGAGTAATCCATCTATCTTCTTCTGGAAGATAAAAACGCTTTTTAACTAAGTTAACAGAAAATTTTCTCTTAGTTTTATTCATAGCGTGAGAAACGTTATTTCCTACCATCGCTCTTTTACCTGTAAGGTCGCAAACTCTTGACATTATCTTATCTTTTATCGTTATTCAAAATCAGGGTGCAAAGAAAAGAAAAATAAACCTATTAAGCAAAAAAATTATTGAACATTTTTTAAAATTTCTTTTCGCAACATTTCCAAGCTTTTTACGACCGCTCTATCTATCACTTTTTCACGAGGTTGACCAAAATTAAACTCATCAACTAGCACTTCTTTTGGTGTTGCCAATGCAATAAAAACTGTTCCAACCTCGGCATCTGAATCGCCTTTTGATGGTCCAGCATTGCCAGTGGTGGCAATTGCATAATCTGTTTTCATTAAATTTCGCACATTAATCGCCATTTGTTTAGCCACTGCTGCACTTACCACCGAATGTTCTTTAATTAATTTCTCTGGAATTCCTAAGATATTCACTTTAATTTCTGTTGCATAGGAAACTACGCTGCCTTTAAAATAGCTGGAAGCACCAGAAACGGCGGTTAAAACTTGAGCAATTTTTCCTCCAGTGCAACTTTCGGCGGTGGCGATGGTTTTGTTTTGTTGGGTTAAAAGTCTTCCAATAATTTTCTCAAGTGTTTCGTCATCTTCAAAACCTACGATGCTGTCTCCAATGATTTTAGACAACAAAGCTATATTTTCGGATATTGATTTTTCTAAAAATTCTTTATCTGTTCCACGAGCTGAGAGTCGCAAACGAACACTTCCTAGACTGGGCAAATAAGCCAATTTTATGAAATCGGGCAAATTATTTTCCCAATCTTCAATGGTTTCTGACAATAAACTTTCGCCTATTCCGTACGTTAAAACCGTTTTATGAATAATGTACGGTCGCTTGTATTCAACCACGATTTTGGGAATAATTTCACTTTCGACCAAATATTTCATTTCAAATGGAACTCCTGGAAGCGAAATAAAAACGGTATTTTCCTTTTTCATCCACATTCCTGGCGCTGTTCCTACTTGATTGTGCAACACAGTACATTTTGAAGGAACTAAGGCTTGATCTTTATTGATTTGAGTAATTGGTCGCTTAAAATACCCTTCGATAAGCTGGGTGACGTGTTTTAGAACCTCTTGATTTACAACTAATTCATCATCAAAATAATCACAAAACGTTTTTTTAGTAATATCATCTTTTGTAGGTCCTAAACCGCCAGTGAGAATAACTAAATCTACTTTGTTTTGTAATTTTGAAAAGGTATCAAGGATGTGTTGCTTGTCGTCACTAATCGAAATCATTTCGTGAATTTCAATTCCAATTCTGTCTAGGGATTTGGCAATAAAAGCCGAATTTGTATCGACTATTTGTCCTATTAAAATCTCGTCACCAATGGTAATTATGGTTGCTTTCATTATGCTTTTAGGTTTAGCCCTGATGGAAGTGGAAAGCTTTTTGCCTAAAATTACTATTTTTTCTATATAAAAAAGAGCGACCAGAGGAAGCTCCTTTTTTATTTTTTATAGAAAAAAAGTAATTTTAAAAAAAACTTGAAACGGACAGCAGGAAATTGCTCCTTATAAATCGAAGTCTTTTTTTAATTCTTTTACGGCATCTTTTACTTGATGTTTGACGCTTTTAAAAGTTTCTTTGATTTCTTTGATTTCTCCTTCGGTTTTTGTCCAAGCTTCTACTTGAAGAATTTCTTCGAAAGCTACTTTCATTCCCAATAAATCCAATGATGGTTTGACTTTATGGGCATAAGCATAAGCATGTTTATGATCTTTCTTTTTGATTCCTTCTTTGATTTGTGCTATATCTTCGGGGATTTCGTTAACAAATAACGTGACAATTTGTAGAACAAATTCTGGATCGTTGTCTGAGAGTGCGTACACTTTTGCTAGGTTGTAATGTAGTGCCATTTATTTGATTTGTATGCTAAATAATTTATTTCCTTCTAAAAATCCTTCTAAAACATCCTCGGTTTTTACGGCTGCAACACCTTCTGGAGTTCCTGTAAAAATGATGTCCCCAATTTTTAAAGTAAAAAATTGAGAAACATACGAAATGAGTTCGTCAATCTTCCACAACATATGACTGGTATTCCCTTTTTGAACCGTTTTATCATTATTGGTTAATTCAAATGTAATATTTTCTAATGAATTAAATTTATTTTTTGGTAAAAATTCACCGATTACTGCCGAGCCGTCAAATGCTTTCGATTTCTCCCACGGCAATCCTTTGGATTTCAATTCATTTTGCAAATCTCGAGCCGTAAAGTCGATTCCTATACTAATTTCGTCATAATATTTATGGGCAAACTTGATGTCAATATATTTCCCCACTTTGCTTATCTTAACAATTAGTTCGATTTCGTGATGAATATCATTGGAGAATTCAGGAATCACAAAAGGGTGTTGTTTCAACAAAATGGCCGAATCGGGTTTCATGAAAATTACGGGTTCCGAAGGTCTTTCGTTCTTCAACTCCTCAATATGTTTGGCGTAATTACGACCGATACAGATTATTTTCATTTTTTTTGAGTTGTTAAGTTGCTGAGATTCTAAGTTTCTAAGGCAAGTAAAAAAAACTCAGAACCTTAGACACTTAGAATCTTAGAAACTTATTTAGTATTTAATTTTCTCAATTTAATTGCTGTCAAAACTTTCTTAGTATATAAAGGAAAATCGGCGTTTTGAATCCAACTGAAATAACCGGGTTCATTTTCTAAAACCACATCAACCTTAACTCCTTTGTGTTTTCCGAAGGAAAAAATTTCGTTATCATCTTTATCAAAAGCGATCATTCCTGCGAAATCGGCTATTTTTTTTCTAGTTGTAAATTCAGAAAGGGCTTTCATATCGTTTTGCAATTCGGGATAACGGTCTAACTGCGCTTTCATAATTTCGTATGTTGCCATCGTATCAGCTTCGGCAGTATGCGCATTTTCTAGACTTTGACCACAGTAAAATTTCAAGGCTGCGCTCAATGTTCTTTCTTCCATTTTGTGAAAAATAGTTTGAACATCGACAGAAACGCGATTTTTCATGTCAAAATCAACTCCAGCTCGAAGCATCTCTTCGGCCAACAATGGAATGTCAAAACGGTCGGAATTGTACCCTGCCAAATCCGAATCCTTTATCATGTTGTAAACTACAGCTGATAATTCCTTAAAAGTAGGTTCGTTAGCTACTTTTTCATCGCTTATGCCGTGAATGGCGGTCGATTGCGGAGGAATTGGAATAGTCGGGTTAACCAACCACGTTTTACTTTCTTTATTCCCATTGGGAAAAACTTTGAAAATTGCTATTTCAACAATTCTATCTTTGGCAACATCAATTCCTGTAGTTTCTAAGTCGAAAAAACAAATTGGTTTAGTAAGCTTAAGCTCCATTTTTTTATTTTAGAATGACAAATATATATTTTTGAACGTACCGTTCGTCGATTATTTAAAAAAGTTATGGACTAAAAAGAATAAACCCAACAAGCCAAAAAACAGTCGGGTTTAATACTTTAATCTACATTATATTAAAAATTTCTATCCACATCAAATGCTTCCAGATACTCAGCAACGCGTTTTACAAAGCTTCCGCCCAATGCGCCATCTACAACACGATGATCGTAACTGTGGGAAAGAAACATTTTTTGGCGGATGCCGATAAAATCGCCTTCGGGAGTTTCAATAACCGCTGGCACTTTTCGAATGGCACCTAAAGCTAAAATCCCTACTTCGGGTTGATTGATAATTGGTGTTCCAAAAACGCTGCCAAAAGTTCCCACATTAGTAACCGTGTACGTTCCTCCTTGCGTATCATCGGGTTTTAGTTTTCCTGATTTGGCTCGACCACCTAAATCATTAACAGCTTTTGCCATTCCAACTAAATTGAGTTGGTCGGCATTTTTAATTACTGGAACAATTAAGTTTCCGTTGGGCAATGCGGCAGCCATTCCAAGGTTGATATTTTTTCTTTTGATGATTTTATCGCCATCGACAGCAATATTCATCATTGGAAAATCTTTCAAAGCTTTAGCAACAGCTTCCATAAAGATTGGCGTGTAGGTCAGCTTCTCTCCTTCTCTCTTTTCAAACGCAGTTTTCACTTTATCTCTCCATTTTACAATATTAGTCACGTCAACCTCAATAAACGATTGTACGTGAGCCGAAGTTTGAATAGAAGCCATCATATAACCCGAAATCAGCTTGCGCATTCTGTCCATTTCGATGATTTCGTCGCCACCGTTTACAGAAACAGGAACGGACGGTTGACGTTGGATTGTTGGCGTAGGCAAAACAACCTTTGGCTCTTGGTTCTTATCTATTGGCGCTAATTTCCTATCCGCAACATAACCCAAAATATCTTCTTTTGTCACTCTTCCCTCTTTACCTGAACCTGCAATATTTTCTAATTCAGTAAGAGAAATACCTTCTTCTTTGGCAATATTTTTTACTAAAGGCGAAAAGAATTTTTCAGAATCTGAGAAATCAGTTGGGGTGTTAAGGGTTTCTTTGGCAACTTCTATTATCTTTTCAATGGCTTCCACTTCTATTGGCGCTATCATTTCTGGTTGAGCAGTATCTGAAATAGAATTCTCTTCAGTTTCGATAATCGCAATGGTTTGTCCTACTTGAACCATATCGTCTTTGGCAAACAATTGTTCGACTAAAATTCCCGAAACTTCGCATGGCAATTCGGTATCCACTTTGTCGGTAGCAACTTCAAGCACGACTTCGTCAACTTCAATTTTGTCTCCAACTTGTTTCAACCAATTTGTGATGGTTGCTTCTGCAACGCTTTCTCCCATTGCTGGAAGCTTTAATTCAAATCTTGCCATAGTATTATCCTAATAGGTGATATTGATTTATTGATTGCAAAATTAATAAAAATAAACAGGAATTATATCTATTTTACCAACTTTAGTTTCAGCAGACGCATTGAATTTGTAAAATTTTTAATTCAAAATTTTTTATATTTTAATTATTTCCCCTCTATCAAAACTACTGTTGCTTCCAAGGCAAAAAGAAGCATCTTTTGGAAGAATTTTGAAAGTAAATCCCCTGTTTTTATTGGATTCTAAAGCATTGATTATCGATTTGAAATCATACTGATTTTGGTCAAAAATAATTTCCGTTTTTCCGTTTTTTGAAAACAATTGAAAAATGTCCTGTTGAAAATGAACCGATTTACCTAATCTCTTTTCTAACTTATCTTTCAAAATTTCATCGCTAGAAACCAGCACAATGTTATCCGGTGACGTTTTGGATTTTGGTTTCCCTTGAAACATTTTCACGAAAGAAAAAAACACAATACCTAGCTCCATAAAAACAGAAAATAAAAAGGAAGCTTTAAAATGTTTTTTGTAGAAGAAATTCATCGCTTCACGAGATCGCTTCATATAAGTTCCGTCTCTAAAAGTGCTTTCTCCTTTATAATGGATTACCGAAGTTTCGTGAAAATAATAATTTGATTTTCCTTTTTGCAAGACCATATAAGACAAATCGATATCGTCTGCATACATAAAACAATCTTCATCGAAACCGCCAATTTCATCATATAAATTCCTTTTCATTAGCATAAAAGCACCAACTAATATATCGACTTTTCCTGTTTCGTTTTCGGATAAATGATTCGCATAATAGTTACCAAAAGCTTTTGGGAATATTTTGTACAATCCAGTAATTTTTGTAAATGCGACAAAAGGAGTAGGAATTCCACGTTTGCTTTCAGGTAAAAAGTTACCCGTTCCATCAATGAGTTTTACGCCAACAATTCCTATATCTTTTTGCTTTTGGGCAAAAGCCAATACTTTTGTAAAAGTGTCTTCGGCAACAACCGTATCGGGGTTTAGAATGCAAATATATTCTCCTTTGGCAATCGCAACACCAATATTATTTCCTTTTGGATAGCCTGAATTTTCTTTGTTTTCAATGAGTTTTACATTTGGGAAACGCTGTTTCATCATCTCGCAACTATCATCTGGAGAGTTATTATCAATTACAATAATTTCGGCATCAAGATTTTGAATCGCACTTTGAACACTTAGAACACAAAGTTCTAAGAAGTAACGCACGTTGTAATTAAGGATAATGATGGATAGTTGCATAAAGTGAAATATAAATTTAAAGCAACTTAGTCAAGTCGTCAGGATTTTTTAAATTGTTCCAAAAAGCATATAAATCAATAACTTTAGAACTCAAATTAAAATTATAATATAATGTTGTTTGTTTTGAAATCACTAATGAGTAGGTCTTCAATTTTCTATTAAATATTCCGATTTCAGGGTTTTTAGACAATCTTTCTAAATTTTCAACGACTAAATCTTGGAACTTTTGAACTTCATTAAAATTCCACTTTAAAAAAATAAAATCGATTTCTTCATAATATGTTATTTCAGAATTCGGTTGCCATTTAAACTCATAAATCATTTTAAAAATGGATATTTAATTTTCACTCTTCGCATCATTTCCTCGTGAGAAATTCCTTTCCCTTCTTTAGAATCTTGTTTGCTTTCCTTAATTAATTTTTCAAGCACAGGATGTAATACCTCCAGATCGGTAGAAATCATATTATTCCCAGCCCCGTAAATTGCTGTAGGTTCCTCAACGGAATCCTGTTTTTGATCAATTGAAGATTTCTTCGGATTTTCCATTTTTGAAAGAATTTTTAAAACTCAAATATACAAAATAATACAAAATAAAAAAGCTGTTTCAAATTGAAACAGCTTTCTATGTATTTACTAAATTAAGATTCTTTATTGACCTGCTTCTTTTTTAGCATCTTCAACCATTTTGTCATTTGCTAAAATAGCAAATTCAACTCTACGGTTTTGAGTTCTTCCATCGGCAGTATCGTTGGTTGCAATTGGATCGGCAATTCCTAATCCAGTAGTTTTAAAACGACTACTCATTAGCCCTTTTGAAGCTAAATAATCCTTAACCGATTCGGCTCTTTTTTGAGAAAGCGTTAGGTTAAACGGCTCACTTCCTGTACTATCTGTATATCCATAAATCTCAATATTGGTATCGGCATATTCTTTAAACACAGGAATCAATTTATCCAAATTAACTTTGGCAGCAGTAGTTAATGTCGATTTGCCAGTATCAAAACGTACTGCATTTTCATTCAAAACTAAACGAATTCCTTCTCCTACTCTTTCTACCTTTGCTCCTGGCAATGCTTGGTCAATTTGTCTGGCTTGTTTGTCCATTTTGTTTCCAATCAAAGCACCTGTTCCTCCACCAATTGCAGCTCCAATAAGTGCTCCGCCCGCTGTTCCTAATTTTGTATTATTTCCAATTATGGCACCAATTAAAGCTCCTGCACCTGCACCAATTCCTGCTCCTCTTTGTGTTTTATTTGTGTTTTTTATCGAATCACAACTTCCAAAAACAGTTGCTAATAGAAACAAACTGCTTAATCCTAAAATAGATAATTTTTTCATCTTTATATAATTTAATTAATTAGACTTTTGAAATTGGTACACCACTTCTTTACTTTGTCCTCCAACATTAATATTATCTATTAATTGAAATGAAGTTTCTGTTTGATTTGCTACGCGAAGAACATAACCTTCTCTCACTTTTCTGGCTTTTTCTCCAGCGTCTAATACTTTAAGGACAAATTGCCCCTCTTT
>JBBQSZ010000070.1:0-18449 GCA_038234745.1 Flavobacteriales bacterium
GGACCTATGTCAATGATGTAATCAGCAAGTTTGATAACATCCATATTATGTTCTATAATCAAAATGGTATTGCCTTTGTTAACCAATTTATTAATGACTTCCATCAATACTCTAATGTCTTCAAAATGTAAGCCAGTTGTAGGCTCATCAAGAATATAGAACGTATTTCCAGTATCTTTTTTCGATAATTCTCCCGCCAATTTGATGCGCTGTGCTTCACCACCAGAAAGTGTTGTGCTTTGTTGTCCAAGAGTGATATAACCCAAACCAACATCTTGAATGGTTTTCACTTTTCGGTATATTTTAGGAATCAATTCAAAAAAGGGAACTGCTTCATCCACGGTCATATTCAAGACATCCGAAATGGATTTTCCTTTATAGCGAATTTCGAGCGTTTCTCTATTAAAACGTTTTCCCTGACAAGTTTCGCATTCCACATAAACATCGGGCAGAAAGTTCATTTCAATCGTTCTAACTCCCGAACCTTCGCAGGTTTCGCAACGTCCGCCTTTTACATTAAAACTAAAACGTCCCGCTTTATAACCTCGAATCATACTTTCCGAAGTCATTGTGAATAAATTTCTGATTTCTGTAAAAACTTCGGTATAAGTTGCTGGGTTCGAACGTGGCGTTCTTCCAATCGGACTTTGATCAATATCGATTACTTTGTCAATATGTTCCAAACCTTCAATTTTTTTATAAGGTTTTGGTTTTTTAACGCCATTAAAATAAAAGGCGTTCAAAATAGGGTAGAGGGTTTCATTAATCAAAGTCGATTTCCCACTTCCCGAAACTCCAGTAACGCAAATCATTTTGCCCAAAGGCAAATCTATGGTAACATTTTTTAAGTTATTTCCAGTCGCTCCCGAAAGTTTTAGAAATTTTCCGTTGCCTTCTCGACGTTTTTTTGGAATCTCTAATTTCATCGTACCATTCAAATATTGTGCTGTAATTGTATTGGATTTCAAAGTTTCCGCTGGTGTTCCGATGCTGATGATTTCTCCACCATATTTTCCTGCTTTTGGACCAATATCAATCACGTAATCTGCTTGCTCAATCATCTCTTTATCGTGTTCTACGACAATAACCGAGTTGCCAATATCACGCAATTGTTCCAAAGAGTGAATTAGTTTTGCGTTGTCTCTTTGGTGTAAACCAATACTAGGTTCATCTAAAATATACAAAACTCCAACTAATTGCGAACCAATTTGCGTTGCTAATCGAATGCGTTGCGCTTCTCCACCCGAAAGTGATTTAGAACTTCGGCTTAAAGCCAAATAATCCAAACCTACGTTCATCAAAAATGCCAATCTATCCTTGATTTCCTTGATAACTTCAGTTGCTATTTTCTTTTGTTTATTGGATAAATGGTTGTCTAATTCCAAAAACCAAGCTGTTACATCCGAAATGTCCATATCGCACAATTCGGCAATATTTTTCTCATTTATTTTGAAAAATAAAGCTTCTTTTTTTAATCTTAAACCTTCACAAACCGGACATTTTACCTCGTCCATAAATTCTTTTGCCCAACGTTTTATGGTGGAAGAATTACTTTCGTCATGTTGGTTTTTGATGAAATGCGAGATTCCTTCAAATTCAATTTTGTATTCTTTGGTGACGCCCAATACTTTTGATTCTACTGCGAATTTTTCTTTTCCACCATTCAAAATCATTTCCATCGCTTCTTCGGAAATCGTTTCTACGGCATCAGTCAATTTGAAATCAAATTTCTCACCAATAATTTCCAATTGTTTGAAAATCCAACTGCTTTTGTATTCGCCCAAAGGGGCAAAACCACCTTTGTTAATAGATAATTTTGGATTGGGAATGATTTTTTTGAGATTAATTTCATTTATTGTACCTAAACCATTACAATGTGGGCAAGCTCCTTTTGGAGAGTTGAAAGAAAATAAATTGGGTTCCGGATTTTGATAAGAGATTCCAGTAGTTGGACACATTAAATTCCGACTAAAAAACCGAATTTCATTCGAATCTTGATCTAAAACCATCAATACATTTTCGCCGTGATACATCGCTGTTTTGATGCTTTCGGTTAATCGTTTTTCATTGTCATGCGTATCTTCAATAACCATTCTATCGATTACAATTTCGATGTCATGGGTTTTGTAGCGATCCAATTTCATTCCTGTGCTAATATCTTTGATATCACCATTTATCCGAACTTTCAGAAAACCTTGTTTAGCAATTTGCTGAAATAATTCGGCATAATGTCCTTTTCTAGCCCGAATAACGGGAGCTAAAATATTGATTCGTTTTCCTATAAAATCTTTAGTAATTAAATCCTTGATTTGTTCATCATCATAAGAAACCATTTTATCTCCCGTGTTGTAGCTATAAGCATCGGCAGCGCGTGCATACAACAAACGTAGGAAATCATAAATTTCAGTAATCGTCCCTACAGTCGAGCGAGGGCTTTTGCTAGTCGTTTTCTGTTCAATCGCAATAACTGGAGAAAGTCCGTCAATTTTATCGACATCAGGACGTTCCAAACCGCCAAGAAATTGCCGCGCATAAGCAGAAAATGTTTCGACATAACGACGTTGTCCTTCTGCATAAATCGTATCGAACGCCAAAGACGATTTTCCGGAACCCGAAAGACCTGTAATCACGACCAGTTTTTCTCGTGGAATTTTTACGTCTATATTTTTTAGATTGTGCACTCTCGCGCCCAATACCTCTATGTTGTTGTCGTTTTCTAGCATAAATTTTGGCAAAATGCAAAGTTACCATTTTGATTTATTCTTTCGGTACAACACTTTGGAAGTTTATGTTAAAATAAGGCATAAAAAAACGCTAATCAATGTTAGCGCTTTCTTTTTCTATTTTCGATATATTCTTCAATAGCATCTTTAGTAGTGTACCAATTCCGACCTTCTTTGTATGCATCTATTTTTCCTGTTCGAGCCAATAAACTTACATATTCTTGACCATAAGGTGAACTTGGTTCATTGACAATATCAGATATTTTTTGAAAATCAGTATCGCTTCCAGGCATTGCATTCAAATAAATATTTAAGCTGCGTTCCAAGGCTTGACACATCAATAGCATAAGTTTTTGATAATTGCCATTATTGGCTTGATTGAGTGCTTCGTAGTATTTTTTTCTATCATTTTTAAGAATAATCGCTGGCGGAAAGCCACATCGCATCAATAACAAATTCATACTTAAACGAACGGTTCTACCATTTCCATCAAAAAAAGGATGAATCCAAACGAGTTTGTGATGAAAAATGGTAGCCAACTCAATGTCATTCAATTCTAATGGATTGGTGTTGATAAAATCAATCAATTCATCTAGGAAGTCCGAAACTTTATTGGCATTAGGCGGAACAAAATTTGCTCCAGAAATACGAACGCCACCATTGCGCAAACGTCCTGCAAAATCATCCTCGATGGAGCGTAAAACCAAGCCGTGTAACGACAGAATATCAATACTTCGCAAAGTATAACCATCGTTTATTATTGAAAATAAATAATCAATGGCTTTGTCGTGATTGTGCGTTTCAAAATGTTCGCGAAGCGATTTTCCTTTAATGGTAATTCCTTCTTGAAGCACCATTTGGGTTTCTCGCAAACTCAATGTATTTCCTTCAATGCTGTTGGAATTAAAGGTCCATTCTATGGATAAATTTTCTCTAATTTTGTTCAAAGCAATAGTAGGCAAAGGTCTGCTGTCTTGCAAATCTTGCTTTTTTTGATACAATCTTTCAAAGGTAGATTGAAATTCTGCTCGATATCCTAAGTTTATTTTCCACATAACCCGACAAAGATACAACTAATATCGGATATATGCATTTTTTTACTATCCGATATTAATTTATCTAAAAAGGATAACCAATAGCGACGTTTAATATTAAATTTT
Organism: Flavobacteriales bacterium; assembly: GCA_038234745.1. Lineage (GTDB taxonomy): Bacteria > Bacteroidota > Bacteroidia > Flavobacteriales > Flavobacteriaceae > Flavobacterium. Next base: position 3,884 of record JBBQSZ010000070.1, read on the forward strand.
CTTTTCTCCAAGAACCACTTCCAAAATCAATGTCATCTAACACCCACTTTTGACCTTCGGGTAAATAAGGTTTCCTTAGTGGCATTGCCAAATCGGTTCTTAATATTAAAAATGAAAAATCAAAACGTAAACCTATACCAGCTCCAACAGCTAAATCTTTCATGAAATTTTTAGTTATCTCTGCGCCAGTTTTGTTTGGATCGGCATTTAAAAGCCAAATGTTTCCAGCATCTATAAATAAAGCTCCTTTCATCAATCCATAAATTTTGGCTCGATATTCAGTATTAAATTCTAATTTTAAATCAGCAGCTTGATCTGGCAAAAACGAGTTTGAAGTCAGAGGAGATTGGTAACTTCCAGGACCTAGCGATCTGGCTCTGAAGGCGCGAATACTATTGGTTCCTCCGACGATAAATTGTTTCGTTGTAGGCAATGTGGATGAATTTCCATACGCAAATCCAGCACCAACAATAATTCGGCTTGCTAATTGACTTTCTTTCCCCAGTTTTAAATAATGTCTAAAATCGGCTTTTACTTTCACATATTGGCTAAACGGAACATCAAAAACTTTTATGGTGTCTCCTTTTTTGATATTTGCTCCCGATAACAAACCCGTAACATTTCCAGCCAAATCTACTTCTCCATTGAAATAGAAAGTATGCTTTTTCCGCTTTTGCATCGTATTGGTATAAGTATACGAATAGGTTGGCCCAAAAATTAATTGTTTTTCGATTACTTTTCCCAATGTTGCATCGGCCAAAATATCGGCTCGATATTCAGGAGTTACATTATTTGGACTAACATAAGTAATGTCAATAACATTCAATTGGTTTTCTTTGCGGATATTGTTTTTCCAGATATATCCAAAAGACGTTTTAAAGGAATTTAACGCATAAAGCTGCGTTCTATTTTGGAATTCATATCGAACGGTTGCTTTAGTTTTGGGGACAAATTCTTGGCTACTTTTAATAGGAAAAGGTGAAATTAGTCTGGGCCAAGTTAAACTAGCTTCTGTTCCAAACTTGAAAATATTTTGTCCTTTGTTATCTCCAGCAAGTTGAAAATCGGCACCGCCAAATAGGGAAACCGTTAGTAATTCTGCACCTCGAAATAGGTTTCTATTATTCCAATTTAAATTAATTTCGGTTCCGGTGTAACTGGCTGAATTGGTTTTGCCTAAAACTTCGACCCGAATAAACTTTTTAGGTAAAAGCGTTAGATAGTAATATGCATCTAAAGTATTTTTCAAACTATCTGAGACTTTAAATTCATTCTTCACAAAGTTGAATGTACCCAGATTTACAAATCGGTTTAAGGAGAGATTATGATTTTTTCGGTTGTAAAAATCACCCTTTTTGAAATACAGCGTTCGGTCAAAAACTCTAGATTTGAAAGTATGTGCCGAATCAATAATTGTAAAGTCTTTGTATTGCACAATATCCTCTTTCTTATACACAACAGTATCTTTCGAAATCGAAAAATTTGGATAGACGACGATCTTGTTTATTTTATAAGCCGTAGCAGCTTTCTCAGGAGTTTCCTCTTTTATTTTTAGTTTGATATTCACTTCGTAATCTCCTTTGGTACTATCCACTTGAGCCAAAATATAATCAGGATTAAAATAATAATACCCTTTTTCCTTGAGTCTTGCATCGATGCGATCCCTCTCGAGTTTTATAATTTCTAAATCATAAGGATTACCTTCTTTCAGTAAAGTTCGACGACTTGTTTTGGCAATTTCTTTTCCTAAAGTTGTAGAATCTTCTGGGAAGGTTACTGTTTTTATTTTGTACTGTCTTTTTGGCCAAACGGTATATTCTGCAGTTGCTCTTTTGTTTTTGGCAGTCGAATCGGCGCTGACACGAGTTTTGAAATAACCCCGATTTTCTGTAAAATTTCTCAAAACAGCCGCATTATAATCTAAATCTACTTTGCTAAAAAGTACGGGCGCTTCACCCACTTTATTTCTTAACCAATAGCGAATTCCTTTTTCTTTTTTAGGTTCGCCAGCCAAATTATAAATCAATAATTTAGGACGCAATCCTAGAATTTGTTTATTAGGAAGAGGACGTAGCAAGGATTTTAATTCTTTCTCTAATGCTTTTCTATCCTTCCTTTTTATAACAGAATCTTTCACTTTTACGGAACTTCCAGTAAATAATAAATCGCCCTCGGGCAAATATTTAGTATTGCTGCATCCAAAAATAAAAAACAAGGATAGCACTATAAAACATTTTATATATTGGGTTTTCATAGTTTTATTTTTTTTGCTTGTTATCCTCTTTTTCCTTTTTCGCTTCTTTTTCTTTCAGCTTTTCTTTTTCCTTGCGAATTTTTTCATTCTCAATCATTGCTTTCTCTTCGGCACTTCGATGATACAGTTCTTTGAATTTATTGTAATTCATAGTAACAATAAAAGCAAGTCCAGTCTCCACAACTTGTCCTGCGATAGCAACTTGATACTCATTTTTTCGATAGGCGCGAACCATATAGCGACCGTCTTTTGTCAGTTGATAATCCAGTGCTACGTCTCCCGCAATGTTATTAAGATTTTCATTAGCACGTTCTTGACCTTCCACAGCAAAACTACTTCCTACTGTTACTTTTATTCGATCATCAAATAGTTTTTTGGAAACGCCAACGTTCAAATCGGTTCGGTTTTGCAGCGCTCCCGAAGTATAATCCTCGGTTGATTGTAAATCAAAATTTAACTGAACTCCTGCAATTAAATCTCCAGCAAGATCATTTAATTGTTGCGAAAGTATTTTGCTTACACTTTGTCTGGCCAATGATCCGGCATTGGTTCCGCCGCTTTCACTAGCAAAAGGATTTTCGCCAATAAAACGGTTTAGCAATAAAAGAGCAAAAACCTGTTTGTTTAATTCCGCAGGTTCTTGTCGCAACTGTTCTAATTTTGCTTGTGAAGCCGTTACAATATCCGTGGAAACGCCATAATTTCCATCAGGAAGAATAATGTCAAACGCGATTTCAGGTTTCATTAATTCACCATTCATTTTCAAAATAGTCTGAAACGGAATTTTCTGTTTGTAAGTATTTTTAATGGTTGGACTCAATGCTCCCAACTGATTGCCAAGTAAATCTATTGGGGCAGTTTCTACTTTATAAATCGCTGTAATATTCAAATTTGCCATTGTTGGTTCACCATTCCATACAATATAACTTCCTTTTTGAATATCGAATTTTCGTCGAATTAAATTAAAATTCATCTCATATGCACCTTCCGAAAACTCATATTTACCTGTTAAAGTTGTTTTTCCAGAAGGATCAATTCCTCCAGTAAGTTCGGCTTCACCTACAACATTCAGATAATCTCCATTTCCTTTGTCGATAACCAAAGTCAACTCCGCTTCTTTTACGATCGAAATAGCGACACTCACATCCATCCCAATTAAGACGGACTGATTAAGTTTTTTATTCAAGGCAGAAGTCTGTTTCAGATACAGATTATCTTCATTTACAAATTCCACAATTCCTTCTCGATCCGCAATCGAAGGATCGGATTGAGGTAAAACAATACTAAATTTTGTACCCTCCTTTATTTTAATATTTCCACCAACTATCGGATTGTCAACTGTTCCTTTAATGTTCAATTTTGTGTCTAAAATTAAATCGCCATAAAACAAATCGTTGTCTGCTTCCTTCGAATGAATCGCTCTAAAATCGTTAGCAACAATGGTCAAGCCAAAATCAAAATTTCTAAAATCTCCTGATTTAATTGTTCCATCTAGCGACAGTTCATTATCATTTTCGTCATATAAAGTAAATTTGTCAAAGGCAATTACTTCGTTCTGAAATTTAATTTTTTCATTAGGAATTTTAAAGAAGGAGTTGAGTTTCGTAGTTCTAAAACCTGCATCATTAAAATTTAATTCTCCATTTAATTTGGGTGCATTTGTATTGCCTGTAATCTTAAAATTCCCAGATAAATATCCCGCTCCTTCTGAGATATTATCCATACTAAAGCCTTGAATGCTTTTGATATTCAGTTTATTTAAGTTTAAATTTAGATCCAAATTGCTGTCGTCAATTTTATACGTTCCAACAAGAGTAACGTCATTTCCTTCGCCAGTCAGCGAAATATTGGCAGCCAATAAATTTTTACTTTTATTATTTACTTTTAAGTCAATATTTCCAACCGCTTCCCCTCTAAACCCAAAATCTTCAATTTTTATATCGGAAGTAAAAGTTGGTTTTGTCATCACGTTTTCTACCAGAGCCGAACCATTAATCAAACCTTGCATCAACAATTTATCTTTCTTAACCATATTCAAAATAGTTTCTATTTTAAAATTGGCAAAATCAACTTTCAAAGGTGCATTATCTTGATTTCCTTGCGACTGAATTTTTAATTCGTTTCCAGAATTATCCAAATAAAAATTGTTGATAAAAAGTCGTTTATCGCCAAATTCGATAGCGTTTTCAGCGTTGATATTCCATTTATCATAATTCAAAACAAAATTTGCTGGATCAATTTTTACGATATTTTTTGCTTTTTCACGAAGCAATTCACCCGCAATAAAATACTGTTGTTTTTTGCCCGCATCTTGTACTTCCAATGCATAGGCGAGAATATTGTTTTCGGCTTTTCCAGTCAAACTCGTTAACGGAATTTTGATGGAACCACTCTCAATAGTTGCCACAGAAATATCATATTCTAATGCTTTTCCTTTGGCTTCCACATTTATTTTTCCATCTGCAATAGTATTGCTGCCGTAAACAATCCTCGGAATCGTGCCGTTTACAATCAAGGTATCAGCAATATTATTGTATTTTCCAGTGATTTTTATGGGTTCTAAACCTGTTAATTTTGGAATAATCTTAAATAATATAGGATCGTTATCTACTGTTAAGTTAAAAGAAAATCGTTGTTCGCTTGTGGCAACATTTGTTTCAGGACTTCCTAAATCAATATATTTTGATAATGATTTTTTAACTGCTGCTGCTAATGTTGTAAGTTTATATTTTCCGTCAACTTCTGCTTTTAGAAATTGAGAACTGATTTTAATAGTGTTCTTTTCTGTTGTAGAAACAGCCAAAATTTTGATAGAATCCAACACAATAGGTTCTGTATCTTTCAAAATTTGGACATTAGAAAGAAATACTTTTCCGTTTAAAAAATCAGGATTACTATTGGCAATATCTGCATTAATGTTTCCACGCAATTTCATTGGACCCGCGTGAAGATTTAGTTTTTGAAGATCGGCAATATCAAGATTCAATTTTAATTTTACCGATGGATATTTGTCTTTTGTATTTCCGTTGGCAACCAAATCAAAATTCAAATTTGGATCTTTCATTCCAGATTTCAAATCAAATAATCCGTTTTTGATAGTTCCTTTCAAGGTCAAATTGCGATACGTATATTTATTAAAAACCGCTTTTTGAACAATTCCATCCAATGCCGCTTGAGCCGTTTTTGGGTTTAAACCAGTTCCTTTTACTTTTGCTTGAAGCGTAATTTTTCCAACAGAATCATTTTTGATTAACTTTCCTAAATCAAAATCTAAAAATGAAATTTGGGCATCATATTTCTCTTGATTTTTAATGCGCTGATCCAATAATCCATCTACATTTGCATTTCCAAAACTACTATTTAGAGCTAAATTAGTCTTGAAATTCTGAATAGAACCTTTGAATTTCCCCCGAATGTCAAACTGCGATGGCAATTGAATTGACTTTGGAATTGTTCCTGTTGGTAAAAAAGCATACACATCTTTGGAACTGCTGGAAAGTTTTTTAATATTCAAATCGTAATATGCTTTTTTACCATCTGGCAACCCTTTAATTTTTCCAGAGAGAGCAACTTTAGTAGTTCCAATTCCGCTAATTTCTAGTTGTGGAATAGTCAAATCCTTTACTTTCCCGTTCAAACGAGCCTTTAAGTATAGAATTGCATTTGGATTACTTTTGAAAGGATTTGTATTTTGTAAATCGGGTGCAAATAGAAGGATGTCTTTAAAACCAATTTTTGATTGATTCAAATTAGCATCCAAACCAATATTTCCTAGATCTTTTTTTAAAGACTCAAGCGAAGCATAGGAAGCTCTAATTTTATTCTGAAGTAGAGTTTGAGGTGTTTTTAAAAACAAATTATTCAAATAAGCATTTTTAGGACCATAGAAAAAATCTGTTTTTAATGCTTGAATTTGCAAACCACTTTTTTCTATAACGGCAAGTGATTTTATAGCTCCAGAAATGGTATCATTTCCGTAATATATTTTTTCTCCCTGCAGATTAAATTGTTTGAAATCCAAATGACTGTAATCAATCCCTTTTGGAATTAGTTTTGATTTCATATTATCAAACTGAAAAGCAATATTGTGCAAATTGACAGCATTCAGTTTCACTTTCCATCCCGTTTGTTTGATGGATGTGGAGTCTAAATTTGGAGTAATAAGTTGATTATCATTTTCACCCAATCGCAAATTTCCGTTTAGATTTTTTACTTCGAAAGTGTCAAAATCCAACACTTGTTTATTCAAATCGATTTCATTAACGGATAATTCAAGACTTCCCAAACGAATTCCTGCATCTAAATTAGAGTCTTTGTTATCATAGGAAACATCAATTTTAGACAAACTGATTTTGTCTAATTGCAATTTGAAATCTTTTCTTTTTGAAATAGTATCCAAGGTTTTTATGGATGTTTCGGCAATTTTTTCAACAATATTCTGATTCAAAACTAATTTCAAACCTTTTAAATCAATATCTGGAATATTGAAATCCATTTTATCCAAATCAAATTTTTTGAATTGAGTATCAAAATGAGTCAATTTTACGCGAATATCATTTTTAGAAAAATCATCTTTAAATCTAAATTTAATGTTTTCAAGATTGACTTTTACAACATTAATTGTGAACGTTTTGCTGTTCGGGTCTACTGGTGTATCCGATTTAAATGCCTGAATAATATAGTCGAAATTAAAAATACCCTCTTTATTTTTATAAATATTGGCAGTAGAATTTTGGAGAGAAATAGAATTGATTTCAAGTTCACTCCCAATAAGTTTGAATAAATCAATATCGGCTTCTAATCTTTTTCCACTTAGTAAAGTATCTTTCTTTTGATCTTCAAAATAGAAGCCTTCCAATACAATTTCTTTTGGAAAATTGATTGCAATCCGATCTAAAGAAACTTTAGTTTTGATTTTGTCTTGCAGAAAAGTAACTGCTTTATCTTTCGCAAAGTTTTGAATTTCAGGAACTTGAATTAAAATGGTGAGTAGTAAAAAAAACGAAAGTATCGAAATCACGCACCAAAGTACCACTCGAATTGTTTTTTGCAAAATATTTTTCAGTTTCGTATTCATAGGCTAAGAAAACTCTTTTGGATTCAATCTTGATTAATGAAATCCATAGTCTTATACAAGCTACAAAACTCTAAAAATCAATGAAATTTGCATTACATTATTATTTTTAATTATTATAAAATTTAATGTTACACATGTGGACTATTTTAAGGAAATAAAATAAATCAAATAGCTTTTCAAACCCTACAATTTTGCTTTTAAATACTTAGCCGTAACCGATTTTTTATTTTTTATAATTTCTTCGGGAGTTCCTTCGGCGAGTAATTGCCCACCATTTTCGCCACCTTCGGGTCCTAAATCAATAATCCAATCGGCACATTTTATTAAATCTAAATTATGTTCAATCACCAATATCGAATGTCCTTTATCTATTAAAGCATCAAACGAAGCCAAAAGTTTCTTGATGTCGTGAAAATGTAATCCTGTTGTGGGTTCATCAAAAACAAAAAGAGCCTTTTCTTTGGTAGCACCTTTTACTAAAAAGGAAGCCAACTTTATACGTTGCGCTTCACCACCAGAAAGAGTAGAAGAAGACTGTCCTAATTGTACATAACCCAAACCAACATCTTGTAATGGCTGCAATTTCTGAGTAATTTTTGTTTGCTTATTGGCTGCAAAAAAAGCAATCGAATCATCAATGGTCATCGTCAAAATATCGTGAATATTCTTTCCGTCAAAAGTAACCTCCAAAACTTCTTTTTTGAATCTTTTGCCGTTGCAGGTTTCGCAATGCAATTGAACATCGGCCATAAAAACCATTTCCACATTAATTGTTCCTTCACCTTTGCAGGTTTCGCATCTTCCACCATCAACGTTAAACGAAAAATGCTTGGCTTGATACCCTCTAATTTTCGATAGTTTTTCTTTGGCAAACAATTCTCGAATTTCATCGTAGGCTTTGATATACGTCACTGGATTCGAACGAGAACTTCTTCCAATTGGGTTTTGATCTACATATTCAATATGTTGAATTTTGTGATAATAACCACGCATTTCAGTAAATTGACCGGCTTTTTCGCCCACGCCATCGAGTTTTTTCTGCATTGCTGGAAACAAGATTTTTTTGACCAAAGTACTTTTTCCACTTCCCGAAACTCCAGTAATCACGGTCAAACATTCCAATGGAAATTTGACATCAATATTTTGTAAATTGTTTTCTCTTGCGCCTAAAATTTCAATATAATTGCTCCATTTTCTTCGGATTCGAGGTGTTTTTATTTCGAGTTCGCCGTTGAGATATTTTGCGGTTAAAGAAGTCGATTTCAGAATTTCTTCGAAAGTTCCTTGAGCTACTAATTCTCCGCCAAAAGTTCCTGCTTCTGGACCGATATCAATAATCATATTAGCGGCTTTCATAATATCTTCGTCGTGTTCTACCACAATAACGGTATTCCCTAAATCACGTAAAGACAATAAAACTTTGATTAATCTTTCAGTGTCTTTTGGATGTAAACCAATACTGGGTTCATCCAAAATATACATCGAACCTACTAAACTACTTCCTAATGAAGTTGCTAAATTAATACGTTGTGATTCACCTCCAGAAAGCGTTGCTGAATTTCTATTTAATGTCAAATAATCCAAACCAACTTCGGTCAAAAAAGACAAACGGTTATTGATTTCCAACAATAATCGTTTGGCAATTTGCTTTTCATAAATATCCAAATCAATATTTTCGAAAAATGTAACCAAATGTTTAATGGGTAAATCAACTAAATTAGAAACAGTTTGGGAATTGATTTTTACATAAGAAGCTTCTATTCGCAAGCGTTTTCCTTTGCAGGAGTAGCATTTGGTTTTTCCACGATAACGCGATAGCATTACACGATTTTGAATCTTATAATTTTTTTCTTCTAATTCTTTGAAGAACGCATTCAAGCCTTGGAAAAATTTATTTCCTGTCCAAACCAACTCTTTTTGCGCATCCGAAAGTTCGAAAAATGGTTTGTGAATAGGGAAATCAAATTTATAAGCATTGTTTACCAATTCGTCCCTAAACCAGCCCATACTTTCGCCGCGCCAGGGATAAATAGCATTTTCAAAAATAGATAAAGAAGTATTTGGAATTACCAATTCATGATCAATTCCAATGATGTTTCCGTAGCCTTCACAAACAGGACAAGCGCCATAAGGATTGTTGAAACTAAACAAATGAACATTTGGTTCTAAAAAATTGATACCGTCCATTTCGAAATTATTACTGTACGAAAAGCGTTTGTGTGTATTTAATTCCTGCAAATGGCAAATTCCTTTTCCTTCATAAAAAGCAGTTTGCACAGCATCGGCAAGACGATTATAAAATTCTTCTTCTTCTTTGACTACAATTCGATCAATAATTAGTAGAATGTTTTTATTTTTTAGAATATTTTTATCGGTCAGTTCGAGCGCAGTCGAGAAGTCGTCTAAACGAACCGTTTCATTTTCAACCAATATTCGAGAAAAACCTTGATTGAGCAAGGCTTTCAATTTATCTGACAAAGCTCTTCCTTCTTCCAAATGAATAGGAGCGAGGAGCAACCATTTGCTGTCTAATTCAAAATCTTTTACATCCTTAATAACATCCGAAACGGTATTTTTTTTAACTTCCTGTCCCGAAATTGGAGAATAGGTTCTCCCAATTCTAGCAAATAATAATTTAATATAATCGTAAATCTCGGTCGAAGTTCCTACTGTAGAACGGGCGTTTGTGGTATTAACTTTTTGCTCAATGGCAATCGCAGGAGCAATTCCTTTAATATATTCCACTTTTGGTTTGTCTAGTCGGCCTAAAAATTGGCGCGCATAAGATGACAAACTTTCCACATAACGGCGTTGTCCTTCTGCGTACAAAGTATCGAAAGCCAAAGAAGATTTTCCAGAACCAGAAAGTCCTGTAATCACAACTAATTTATTTCTAGGAATCGCCACATCCACATTTTTTAAGTTGTGAACTTGCGCTCCTTTAATGATAATATTTTTCTTTGGATCTAATGTAGAAATGTCAATTGGCATACAAAAAGTGGATTTTCACAAAAGTAATCATTTTTAAAATGAGAAAGCGTATGGCACGAATCCAAAATTTTAAATTTGAGGTTGAAATTTCATTTCAGAATGAAAAATAAATTTTCTTTACATTTAAAATAATGGCTTCTCTAACAATAAAGAACGAAGCTTTTGTATTGTTTTTTATGTTTTATGTTAATTTTATTAGTTTTACTTGTGTTTTAATATAATTATTAGTTAAATTTGACCAATAATAATCTACACAAAACACATTAGCCTATTAAATAGAACTACTTTTTAGAGAAAATTACTCCAATTTTATTAAAAAACTAAAAGGTACGACGATGGCTGATATTCAAATTCCAGACGCTTTATTGGTTAAAAAGTATGTTGAAGGCGATGAAAATGCTTTGACACTTTTAATCAATAGACATCAATCGAAAATTTTCGGTTTCATATATTCCAAAATCCCAGATAGAGATATTTCTAATGATGTATTTCAAGACACTTTTATTAAAGTAATCCGAACTTTAAAATCTAAATCGTATAATGAGGAAGGTAAATTTTTGCCTTGGGTAATGCGAATTGCCCACAATTTGATCATTGACCATTTCCGAAAAAATAAAAAAATGCCAATGTTCAGAGAAACTGAGGAATTTTCTATTTTCTCAATTATGTCTGACGATTCACTTACCATTGAAAACAGGATTATTCAAGAGCAAGTCGAAATTGACCTAAAAAAACTTATCGAAGAACTTCCGGCGGATCAAAAGGAAGTATTGGTAATGAGAATGTATCAAGACATGAGTTTCAAGGAAATCTCAGAAGTGACAGGGGTTAGCATCAATACTGCCTTAGGAAGAATGCGTTACGCATTGATGAATATGAGAAAAGTTATTGACAAACATCAAATTATTTTAACTAATTAATACTATGTTGTAAATTTTAGCGTTGTAATAAAAAACAATAATTTTATTACTATATGGCAAAAATTTACTCTAAAGAATCATTAGTTATCCATTCAATGAAACCAAAAAAAGAGACTATTTCTTTTTTATTAAATTACTCAAAAGCGTTAAGCGTAATAAAAGTAAATGATAAATGTTTCGAAATTATAGCTAATTAAGAAGACGTCCCGATAAACTATCGGGACGTTTTTTTATAATAATCTTCCAAAATAGATTTTTTTCCCACTGTTTTGGTAATATAATCTTTATCCAAATCCCAACCTCGAGCTGGCGAGTATTGGCGTCCATACCAAATCATTTGTAGGTGTAAATCGTTCCAAGTTTCCTCTGGAAAAAGACGTTTAGCATCTTTTTCAGTCTGGACAACATTTTTTCCATTCGATAAATTCCATCGGTACATCAATCGATGAATGTGCGTGTCCACAGGAAAAGCAGGAACTCCAAAGGCTTGTGACATTACCACACTTGCTGTTTTATGTCCCACCGCTGGTAATTCTTCCAAATATTCAAAACTTTGAGGTACTTCGCCACCGTGTTTGTCAATCAAAATATGGGACAAACCGTGAATTCCTTTCGATTTCATTGGTGACAAACCACAAGGACGAATGATATCTTTGATTTCTTCGACCGACATTTTTATCATATCATACGGATTATCCGCTTTCGCAAAAAGTAAAGGTGTAATTTGGTTCACCCGAACATCTGTGCATTGTGCCGAGAGCAAAACCGCTATCAAAAGCGTGTAGGGATCTTTGTGTTCTAACGGAATTGGAATCTCAGGATACAATTCTTTTAACGTATTTATAACAAACGTTACACGTTCTTGTTTGGTCATTTTTGATTAAATTTGAGTGGTAAAGAAAAGAAATTTCAATGGCAATAACAATTTCAATTGCGATGTCAATGAAAATTTTCAAATAAATGACAAATTTTAATTCTAAAATCTGCAATCTAAAATCTAAAATAAATATGACAACATTAAAAAAAGGTGACAAAGCACCCAGTTTTTCTGGAATTGACCAAGACGGAAACACTCAGAAATTAGCAGATTATAAAGGGAAAAAGTTAGTTGTTTTCTTTTATCCAAAAGCAAATACGCCAGGATGCACAGACGAAGCCTGCGATTTAAGAGATAATTTCGAACGTTTTCAAGCTAACAATTATGCACTTTTAGGAGTCAGCGCAGATCCAGCCAAAGCGCAAGCCAAGTTCAAAGAAAAATATAGTTTCCCTTTTCCATTATTGGCTGACGAAGACAAATCGGTTATTGAAGCTTTTGGAGTTTGGGGTCCCAAAAAGTTTATGGGAAAAGAATATGACGGCATCCACAGAACCACTTTTGTCATTGATGAAAACGGAATCATCGATGATGTGATTTCGGAAGTGAAAACTAAAGCTCACGCAGCTCAAATACTCAAATAATAGACAAACAAAAAAAGCCAAAAATAAAAATTCATCTTGGCTTTTTTATCTTAATTATTTGTTTCTTTTTGTTTGTTATTTTTCAAAAGTATATTTGGATCATAGCCAAATAATTTCTTTTTCTTAATAATAGTAGCAACACCAGAAGGTAGCATAGATTCCCAACCTGGTTTGCATTCTTTAATCATTTTAAGAACTTCACGCGAAAAAACTTCTAAGTTTTTAGGATTGTAGTTTTCAATATCGACCACTTTTCCATTGAATTTGAAAAATTTATACAATTCTTTCATTCTCGGATGTATCTTTAATGTTTCAGAATTCTGAATTACTCCATTTTCATCTATCATTGGATATAAATAAACTTTCAAATCCCGATAAAATAATTTTCCAAAGGCTTCTAGAATTCCACCACTTAAATGTCGATAATATTTTTCGTCAAAAATTTCGACCAAATTATTTACACCCATTGCCAATCCCATTCTGGCTTTAGTATATTTTGAGAAATATTCGACCACTCTATAATATTCTTGAAAATTAGAAATCATTACCGTTTGTCCCAATGAGCAAAGAAGTTGAGCTCTATCCATAAAATCTATTTCATCGATTTCTCCATCAGAACGTAAATTAGACAAAGTAATTTCGAAAATTACCAGTGCATTTTCAGGATTGACTTTTGGTTCATTCAGAAACATTTTCAAAGATTCCTCGTACATATCCATATTCACCTTTGTCACAGGGCGAAAACTTCCTCTAATGGTAAGAATATTTTTTTTGTACAAAATGGCAGCTGGCAGAACATTTTTACCTTCAGGATCAAAAATCACAGCATCTGTCATTCCGTTTTTTACCAATTGCAAACTCATTAAACGGTTGTCAACATTTGCAAAACGTGGTCCAGAAAAGTTAATCGTGTCTATTTCGAGTTGGTCTTTATCGAGGTGGTCATATAAGTAACGCAACAAATGCTTAGGATTGTTATATTTATAAAAGGCACCATAAATTAAATTTACACCTAGAATACCGAGGGTTTCTTGTTGCAAACGAACATCGGTTTCTTTAAATCGAATGTGTAAGATAATTTCGTTATATTCTTCTTCTGGTTCCAATTGATATTTTAGACCAACCCATCCATGTCCTTTGAATTGTTTGGCAAAGTCAATGGTGGCAACAGTATTGGCATAACTAAAAAATATTTTATTCGGATGCGTTTTTCTACTCAAACGTTCTTCAATTAAAGCGGCTTCGTGAGTAAGAATTTTTTTGAGACGGGTTTCTGTAACATAACGTCCATCTTCTTCGACTCCGTAAACTGCATCACTAAAATCTTTGTCATAAGCAGACATTGCTTTTGCGATTGTTCCTGACGAACCTCCTGCTCTAAAAAAATGCCTCACGGTTTCTTGTCCAGCACCAATTTCAGAAAAAGTTCCATATATATTTTCGTTCAAATTGATACGAAGGGCTTTGTCTTTTAAAGATGGAATTTGTTCAATGACTTTATCCCCTTTTAACTTAATTTCTGTGTCTCTTTTCATAAAGAAATCGCTGTTTTGGTGCAAAGTTAACAAATAATGTTTCAATTTGAAGAGATTTATTGCTATTTTTGTATAATTATTAACAAAGATTATATTTGATGAATGTGTATTTTTTAGGTAGTGGAACTTCTCAAGGAATTCCTGTTATTGGTAGTAATCATTCCGTTTGTAAAAGTACCGATTCAAAAGATAAAAGACTTCGAGTTTCCGTTTGGATTCACTGGGATAATCATTCTTATGTTATTGATTGTGGTCCTGATTTTAGGCAACAAATGCTCAATTCAAATTGCCAAAAAATGGACGGAATTCTTTACACGCACGAACATTC
>JBBQSZ010000071.1:0-17831 GCA_038234745.1 Flavobacteriales bacterium
ATTTTTATCCAATGAAGTAACCACAAAATACTTAGAATCTATTAATGGTTGCGGAACAACTAATTCATTTCCAACAACAATATCTATTATTTTTGAACCATCGTCTTTGTTAGTAATAGCTTCCGCAGCATTGTTAAAAGCGTAAACGACGTACTTTACTGGTAAATCACTATCCGGAGCTGGAGCAGGAGTGTCCCAAGTAAGCGTTGTACTCACAAATCGAATGTTTGCTGGAGCGTTGGGACAAACGATATCTTTACCTGAAATTGGTGGAGCAAATGATTTGTATTTAAATTGTGCGTTGCTTAAAAGATCATTTATGGTTTGAGAATTATTTTTGATTGTAGCATAATTATAAGCAATTTGTCCAAAAGTGGCATTCATAGTTGACACTCTATTTTGAATAATTTGATTTTGTATATCAGTTCCTAACCAATTACTCGCATCAGCCATTCGATAATAACCCTCACTTACGTACAATTGTTTTGAATTTGTTTTAATTTGATCATTCCACCACTGTGATAATTTTATATAATCCTGAGCTCCGCCAATAAGCCAATATAATTGTGGGGCCAAATAGTCTACTTTTCCAGCGTTTAGCCAAGCTATAGGGTCGCAAAAAAGTGCTGAATAGGCTGAATTGCCTGAAATTCCTGCTGGCGTTCCACTTTTCCATATTCCAGAAGGACTCACACCAAAAACAATATTTTTATTTAAATTAATGTTTATAGTTTGTATGGCATCATAAGTGTCGGCAATCATTTGGTTTACATTATCTCTTCTCCAATCAGAGATATTTCCAATGTTTTTTGGATTGTTATCAATATAGGTTTGCGCATCTTGATTGGTTGCCATTCCGCCATTAGGATAAAAATAATCATCAAAATGAATTCCATCCACATCATATCGTGTAGCAATATCTTGAATAATACTAACAATATAATTTTTTACTGCAGGCAAACCTGGATTTAATATTTTTTGAGCATCAGCCGATGATTTAAACCACCAAGTAGGTTGAGTGATTGTGATATGATTAGCAGATGTAGCATAAGTAGAAGTCGTTTTGGCTCTGTAAGGATTTAACCAAGCGTGTAAATCGAGTCCTCTTTTATGCGCTTCGGTTACAGCAAATTCCAATGGATCCCATATTGGATCAGGAGCTAAACCTTGTGTTCCTGTTAAATAATATCCCCAAGGTTCTATAGCTGAATTGTAGAGAGCATCGCACTCTGAGCGTACTTGAAGGAAAACGGTATTGTAATTATTTGCTTTTAAATTGTCCAAAATTGCAATCAGTTCTGCTTGTTGAACAGCGGGTGTTGCCAAACGATTTGTCGGCCAGTTTAAACTATAAACCGAGGCTAAAAACACTCCTCTCAAATCGCGTTTTGGATTGGTTTTACTAAATTCGGGATCTGTTGGACATTGCGCCTTGCTAGTTAACGAGCTGATTAATATTAAACTTGCGAATAATATTTTTGTAATTTTCATGTAATTTTTTTTCACTTGGCAAAAGAGTTAAAGTTGTCTTTATAATAAAATTATTACACGATTTATTAGAAAATAGTATAATTGTGCTTTAATTCAACTCTTAATATTGAGGAGAATATGCAGCTTAAAATTAATAGCTCTAGGATTTTAAGGCCCAGAGCTATTTAACTTAATAAAAATAGGTATGGATTACCAACCTGTGTTTTGTTTTAATTCTACACCTTCAGCTTGATAAAGACTTATATCATTTGTTGGAATTGCTGAGAAATAGTGTTTAGGAGAAATGAATGTTCTCGTTACGGTATATGGAATCACATAACCATCTGCGTTCACTTTTGTTTTAGAACTTGTTCCAATTAATGATGGAATTCTAGCTCCTAAAAATGCGTCCGGATTTTTTACACCATCAAGATAATCTCCTTTTTTCCAACGTAAAATATCCGCTTTCCTCAAAGTTGTCCAACTCATGAATTCTAATCTTCTTTCGCGACGTATTTCCCAAATAAGAGGATTTACAGCACCAGAAATTTGTTCTAAAGCAGATGTTCTTTGTGGATCATTTATTTGAATTGCGCCAGCAGTAACATTAGTACCATCTGTAGTAAGTGTTGCAACTCCTGCACGTGCTTTTACTTTATTTAAAGATAAATTCAAATCAGCAGTTGTAGCAGTTCCTAGCTCAGCACAAGCTTCTGCATAATTTAAATATACTTCACTTAAAGTAAATATTGGCGCATCGATTTGATTTTGCCCTATCGTAGTTACCTCTGTTCCTGTGGCTGCGGGATTGTTATAGAGTTGAAAAACATATCCAGTGATAGAAGTTAACCCGTTCCATGGCTTGTCAGAGTAAGCATAATCAACATTGCTAAAGGCTTTTGCAAAACGTGGATCCTTATTGGCAAAAACATTAGCAATGGTATTGTCGCCAAGATATTGACTATTTCCACCCACTTGATTAATCGGTAATCCATTAATTGTTGTGTAACTATCTGAAGCAAATTTGGATAAGCCACTTTGAATAGTAGAAGTATTGGTATATGCTTGAATAGCGTTTCCTAAAATCCCTTTCAAGTATCTTTTAGCTAATATTACCTCAGTATTTCCAAGTAATTCAAGCGAATTGTATAACGCTTTCCAATCAGGATTCAATTTGTACGCTGAATTGTTCATTACCATTAACGATGCATCTTTTGCCTTTTGAAGATACACATTTCCAGGTTGTGAAAGGTTGTATTTTTGATAGGTTCCTTCATACAAACAAACTCTGCTGAGTAAAGCATAAGCTGTAAATTTATTGACAGTGATATTCTTATCATCAACAGGAAGTAGTAAAGTTATAGCTTCTTCTAAATCTTTGATCACATTATTTATTACTTCATTTCTGTTTAAAGCTGGCTTGTACACATTTACATCATTTTGGTCTAAATATAAATTAGTATAAGGTACATTTCCAAATTCTTGTGTCAAGCGGAAATAAGTGAACGCTCTAAAAAATTTGGCTACGCCCAAAAAGTGATTCTTCTTTACATCATCCATTGGAACGGTTGGAATTTTCTGTGCCATTAAATTACTTCGACGTATTAATGTGTAGTAAGAATTCCAATTTGCGTTTGTTGCATTGGCTGTAGTCGGGAACGTTGTAAAAACGTTCATATCAAAATTATCATCAAAATTGTTTGCAGTCTGAAAATAAAAGTCTGCAGTGGTGCCAGCGTTATTTCCGTAACCCAAGAAAGTATCATAATTTAACCAAGAGAAAGTTCGGACATTGTTTTCAGATGTCCAATAGTTACTATCGGTGAATATATCCTTAGGAGGAGTGTCTAAAAAATCAGAGCAGCTAAATGATATTCCTGCTACTAAAATAGCAAGTACTGCAATCTTTATCTTAAAGTATTTTATAAGTTTTTTCATATTCTTTATTTTTTATTTTTTTTAAAATGCAAGTTGAAGTCCAACAGACCATGTTTTAGAGTACGGGAACGTTCTTCCCCAAGCTGCTTCAGAGTCGTTAATTTCTGGGTCTACAGGTAAATTTTTATCTTTGAAAGTTACCAGATTAAAACCAGAGGTATAAAACCTAACCTTATCTAATCCTACCTTTTTGCTCAAATTTTTATCTATCGTATAACCTACCGTCAAACTTTTTAATCTTAAATAAGACATGTTCAATAAATATCTTGTCTGAGCTACAAAATTATTTGAACCTGGTGCATATCCGCCAAAGGCATTTGCAGCATGATTTGGATATGGATTTGGATAGTAGGCTTCTGTATTGGTAGGAGTCCAATAATCATTCATATTTGCATACATTGCATCTGTTCTATTATAGAAAGGCAGTACGATATCTGAAGTAGCCCAATATTGACTAGAACCAACTCCTTGAAAGAAAGCATCAAGGTCAAAACCATATAAATTTCCTCCTAAACGAATACCATATTGATATCTTGGAGTGGTGTTTCCAATTACACTTAAATCACCAGATTCATCAGCAGTTCCTTTTCCTCTCGAAATTATCTTGTCTCCATCTAAATCTTTATACAATACATCTCCAGGACCATATTTAAAGGCGCCTGATCTTACATTCTTAAAATCAACTCCATTTACAATCAATCCTGTAGCATCCACAACATCTGAGGCTTGGATTAATCTATCAGTAGTCAATCCCCAAATTTCTCCTACTTTTTGACCTGCGTAGAAAGAACCTAATAATTTTGAAGAGTTATTCCATTCCGTCACTTCCGTTGTGTAATCAGATAAAGTAAGATCTGTATAAACTGCGAAATCTTTACTGAAATTTTTATTAAAATTAATTCCTAATTCCCAACCTTTAGTTCTAAGATTTCCTGAGTTGGTATTGGCAGCAGATTGACCAAATGAACCCGGAAGCGTTTTACCAGGTGACAAAACTCCCTTAGTGTCTCTTTGATAATAGTCAAAAGTTACGCCAAGCATATTAAATATTCGCATATCTAAACCAATATCTTGAGTAGTTACTTTTTCCCATGTCAAATTTGCATCTACATTACTTGGTAGAGAAACGGAAGGTGGAACTGTAGATCCACTTCCTAACCAAAATGGATTTGAATTTGACATTACTGGCAAAAATGCATTATTGGCAATATTCTGATTTCCTATAGAACCAATGGAAGCACGTATTTTTAAATCATTTAACCAGCTACGAGAACTTTCCATAAATTTTTCATTCGAAATTCGATATCCTACAGATGCTGATGGAAAAAAGCCCCATTGTTCTTGTGTTGGAAACTTAGAAGAACCATCATAACGAGCATTTAACTCTACTAAATATCTTCCGTCATAATCATAATTGATACGTCCAAAAAAACCAGCAATTGCATATTGAGACAAACCTGGATTTAAAGTTGAATTAGAAGAAAGGGGAGAAGTAAATTGATCTCCAATGGCTAAATTAAATTCTGGCTTATTCTTATCTAAAAGTGTATTTCTACGAGCATAAGTTCGCTCAAAAGATTGCCATTCTGTATTTAAACCCCCTAAAACTTTAATGTTATGAACATTGTTTATAGTTTTTGTATAGTTTGCATAAAGGTTAGCCACATTTATTGTGTAAGACGATTTGGCTTGAGCAACAAAATCATTACCTGATTCCATCATAGTAGGAAGTCCAGAAACTAAATCGGCAGCACTTGTCCACCAATCCCATAACGGAATTTGACCTCCATTAATTTTATTACTCAAAAAGTTTTTATCAATACTGTATTCTCCTATAATATTAAAGTCTTTGGTTACTTGAGCAGTTAGTTTCGCGTTCAAACGAGTATCATTTTCCACTCTTTTGTTCATAGAAGCATTGTTCATATAGCCCGGCGCATGACGGAAAGAAACACCTTTATACGTTCCGTAAGGAAAATAAGCCCCCCAACGCATATAGTATCCAAAATAACCATTTCCAGCAGTATCTAAACCGCTGTTGTAGTAATTAAAAGGAGATTTATATTCTTGAAACGAAGATAAAATTTTGAAATCACCTGTAAGCCAATCTGCTAATTGGGTAGTCATTCCCATATTCAAATTGATTTTCTCATTGTTTTCAGTATTAATGTTCATAATCCCTTCTTGGTTAGAAACACCTAAAGAAACAATGAACGAACTTTTTTCACCCAATGAACCTTGAGCCGAAAAATTGTGATATGCTGTGATTGCATTTTTTTTCAACATTTCTTTGTGTGGATCCCAAACTCTGTAGAAATATTCTTTTCCACCAATAACATCGAAATCTTCTCCCAAAATCATATTTTTATCTCCACTATTTCTGGTTGAAGCATATTTTTGTTGCCAAGTTATAATACCAGGTAGTAATGTTTTGTAATTCATTCCAAAAGATTCTGGATTAGCATTTCCTGCACGAGCTTGCGCGTTAATCATTGCTGGAAGTTCTATCGTAGGATCATTAAACTCTACTAATGAAATAGGATTGCTCCATCCATAATTATTGCTGTATGAAAATTTAACTTTTCCTTTGGCATCTTTACCATTTTTGGTGGTGATTAAAATTACTCCAAAAGCAGCACGAGCACCATAAATAGACGCTGAAGCAGCATCTTTTAAAACAGACATTGTAGCAATATCTTCTGGATTAAGAAGCGACATATCAGATGGAACACCATCTACTAATATTAAAGGAGATCCTGTTACAACACCGTTAACAATTGTCCCTGCACCTCTAATATTTATGTTAGATGTTTTTCCAATATTTCCGGAATTGAAAGAGATATTTAATCCTGGCGTAGTACCCTGTAAAGCTTTGCTTACATCGGTTAAAGGTCTACTTCCAAGCACTCTATCTACATCGACTTTAGCAACTGCACCTGTCAAATTTGCTTTTTTCTGCGAAGCAAATCCAACAACTACTACTTCGTCCAATTTTTGAGAACTTTCATTCAAAACAACGGTTAATGCAGTTCCAGTAAATTTTACTTCTCTAGTATCAAAACCAACGAAGGATATTACTAAGACTGATTCGGCTGGCGCTTTAAAATTAAAATCTCCATCCATTCCTGTCGAAGAACTTATTTTAGTTCCTTTTACAAGAATATTTACTCCAGGTAGCGAGATACCTTTTGAGTCTGTAACTTTACCATTTACTGTGCTATTTTGAGAATAAGTCATGCTTATTCCAACGAAAAACAGCAAAAGGATTACATACTTTTTTTTCATAGTTTTTTAATTTATTTGGTTAATTAACACAAACTTAATAAATATTTATATTAAAAGTAAATTCACATGCGTTTTTTTTGAATAAATAATTGCAATAACGCAAAATAACGCAATGTGTTTGCTTTTTGTCTCTAAATTGGTAACAAATTAAAAATAGAAAATGGTATTTATTATTTAAAAAATAATTTTTTATTCCTAATAGTTAGCAATTATTTTTAATATATTTGAAATAAATATTTGATAGATTTAATATGTTAAAAGCAGAAAGACAGAAATTTATCCTAACTAAAATGGGTTTAGACAATAAAGTTAGTACCATAAAACTCGCTTTAGAATTGAAGGTTTCGGAAGATACCGTTCGCAGGGATTTAAACGAATTAAACAAAAAAGGTTTGCTTGAAAAAGTTTATGGTGGTGCTTTTCCTATTGTAGATAAGCCTACTAACGTTTTTGATATTAATATTGTCAACCGTGCAAAAAAAGATATTATTGGAAACAAAGCACTTTCTTTAATATCTGATGGACAGGTGATTATAATTAGCGGGGGAACTACAAACTTGGCTTTTTCAAAATTAATTCCTCTCGATCTAAAAGCCACAATATATACGTATAGTTTACCAATAGCCATGCAGCTATCCCAACACCCTAATTTAGAACTTGTTTTTATTGGAGGAAAAATGCAAAAAAAGGCAATGGTAACAATAGGTATGGACGTTGTGCAAGTTTTGTCAAAAGTAAAAGCGGATATTTGCTTTATGGGATCTAGCAGTATAAATGTCAGGTTAGGTCTAACGGAAACAGGCTATGAAGTTTCTCTTGTAAAAAAAGCAATGATGCAAGCCTCTGACAAGGTTGTGTGCATGGTTACTTCCGAAAAGCTAAATACCAAAACTCCTTATCTTGTTTGTGAACTCAATAAATTGAATACTATTATTACAGATTTGAATCCTAAGTCTACCATTTTTGAAGAGTATTTGAAAGCAGGTGTTGCGCTTTTATAGCTTAATTTTTTGCGTTATTTTGCGTTATTTTGCAAATTTTATTTAAAATAATGCAAAAAGATAATATTTTTTTGATTTGTTGTTTATATTTGTTACGAAAATCTTTTAAATCGAGAGTCTAGCGAGTATCAATAAACAGGTAATTTAAATAAAAAGGCCAATCCGTTATTCATCTATAACAAACTGAAATTATGGGTTTTATGGCTGTTTTTTTTAACAAATAGAAACTTTAATAGCATTTCAATTTATTTTAAGAATCTCATAGTTATCTGAACCGCAGAACTGGGATAAAAAGTATTTTCTTGTAATGGTACGATGTGTTTAGGTTTTTAATAATTAAACCCAACGGTTTAACAAAATAAATGCTTCAAGATTTTAAGAAACTTCAGGTTATTATTTTAGAAGATAAAAATAATAATGTAAAAGTTAGCTATCAATATGGTTTCGTTTACACAATTGAAGGTCATTCTTTCTTTCAAATATTGAAAATTATAGATTTTTTAAAATTAAAATATGAAATACACTTTAATTCTGTTGCTTACAATGTTTATGTCTTACGCTCAAATTCAAAAAGAACAATTAAACCTGATGCCTTGGCCACAAAAGATTAATTTGACAAACGGGACTTTTGCCTTGACCAAAAATTTTAAAATAAATATTACAGGGAATCCAAATTCAAGAATATTTATTGGCGCCACTAATTTCTTGCGAAGATTAGATGGTAGGACAGGTTTGTTTTTACAACAAAATTTTCTAACAAAAGTCAACGAAAGTCCTGATGCTGAATTGCAAATAAATTGTATTGGAAGTGGCAAAATAGAAATTAACGAAAACGAAAGTTACCAACTTACTATTCAGTCCAATAAAATAATTATCAATGCCGCCAATGATTTAGGGGCACTGCATGGTCTGGAAACTTTATTACAATTATTGCAAAATAATAGTACATCCTATTATTTTCCTAACGTAGAAATTAACGATTCCCCTCGATTTACTTGGAGAGGATTGATGATTGATGCGGCAAGACATTTTCAACCAGTAGCTGTTTTGAAAAGGAATTTAGATGCAATGGCATCAATGAAAATGAATGTTTTTCATTGGCATTTAGCCGATGACCAAGGATGGAGAATTCAACTGAATAACCATCCTAAAATGACTGATTTGGCATCAAATGGGAATTTTTATACGCAGGAGGAAATAAAAAATATAGTCAAATATGCTGACGAGCGAGGAATTCTCGTTGTCCCAGAAATTGACATTCCAGGTCATGCTTCGGCAATACTTGCTGTTTATCCTGAAATAGGTAGTAAAGCGCAAAATGGACCAGAAAGTTACCAAGTAGAAACAAATTCTGGAATTTTTAATGCTGTGTTAGATCCTACAAATCCAAAAACATATACCTTATTAGGAGAATTCTTTGACGAAATTTGTCCGTTATTTCCATCTGCCTATTTTCATATTGGTGGTGACGAGAACAATGGAAAAGAATGGGATTCCAATCCAAGAATTCAGGAATTTATGAAGAAAAATAACTTGAAGGATAAGCACGATTTGCAAACTTACTTTAACATGAAGTTAATTCCAATGTTAAAAAAGCACAACAAAAAATTGATGGGTTGGGAGGAAATAATGACCGAAAATATGCCTAAAGATGCTATAATTCATGCTTGGAGAGGAACAAATGAAGGACTTGAAGCAGGAGGATCTTTAATCAAAGCGGCTAAAAATGGGTATAAAACGGTTTTGTCAAATGGATTTTATATCGATTTAATGCTAGGAATAGAATCACATTATTTAAATGACCCAATTTCTAAAAAGGTGACACTTACGCCCGAAGAAAAAGCCAGAATATTAGGTGGAGAAGCAACAATGTGGAGTGAACTCGTTACACCATTAACGATAGATTCAAGAATTTGGCCTAGAACAGCAGCAATTGCGGAACGATTGTGGTCAAATGAAAATGTAACCGACTTGACTAGTTTATATAAGCGATTAAAAACAATTTCATTTCGATTGGAAGAACTCGGAATAACACACATTAGAAACAAGGAAGTCATTTTGAGAAACATAAGTAATAATCAAAGAACCGTTGCTTTAAATGATTTTTCGAATGTTTGTGAACCATTAAAAAATTACCAACGCAATGGTGGCGGATTAAAATATAGAACCTATTCGCCCTTTACTCTTTTTGCAGATGCTTGTACTGCCGATGCTTCTGATGCTTTAGATTTTAATGTGGCTGTCCAAAATTATTTAAGTAATAAAAGTGTAGAAAATCAAGTTGTGTTGACTCATTTTTTTAGAAAATGGATGAGTATGAATGCTGATTTGATTAAATTAAGTCAAGATGCGCCGCTGGTTCAACCGCTTTTACCTTTGTCAAAAAGTTTAAGTGATTTATCTGAGCAGCTTTTACTTATAATCGAAAACAAGCAAACCGTAGAGATGTCAAAGTTGAATTCTTTATTAGAAAAAGCGAATGTCAGAAGTGATGCAGATGTTGAATTAGCGGTTTTGAATGGAATGAAGAAGCTATTGTAAAAAACTTGTTATATATCTGATTTTTAGAATTATAATTGATTTTTAGTATTTTACCATTATTTAAAAGTAGGACAGAAAGTATCTTTACAGTAACAAAATTATTTTATCAGCTAACAAAAAAAAATATGAAATATATTTATTCAACCATTTTAGTATTATTTATAAGTGTATCTGGTTTTTGTCAAGATAGTGCGAAAACGCCTCTTATAAAATTTGTACATCTAACGGATTTGCATGTTTCTACCGGAAACGATAATGATTTTTTATTGCAAAATATTGTCAAAGAGATCAACAGTTCTAAAAATGAATTTGTAGTAATCACAGGTGATTTGACAAATAGGGGAGACGATGATGAACTTAATCGGGTTCATACTATTCTTGCTGATTTAAAAATCCCTTATTATGTTGTTTCTGGAAATCACGAAACCACTTGGAGTGAAAGTGCAGGTTTAACTTATAAAAAATTATGGGGTAAAGATCGTTTTGTTTTTTCGAAAGGAAATTATCTTTTTGTCGGTTTTCCGTGTGGTCCTTATATGAAAATGGGAGATGGTTTTGTAAAAAAAGAAGATATTTTATTGCTTGACAAAACGTTACAAGACAGCCTTAAAAACAGTCTAAAAAAAGTACTAAGTTTTGCTCATTATCCATTAGACAATAGTCTTAGTAATTATAAGGAAGTACTTTCTGTATTGAAAAAGTATCCTACTGTTGCTGATTTTTGCGGTCATGGACATACTTTAAGAAAATATAATTTTTCTGGATTAAATGGAGTTATGGGAACTTCAATAACTTCTTTAGACGGAAAAACAAAAAGTTACAATGAGGTAGTCATCAGCAATGACAGTATCCGAATTTATCAGAAGGAAATTGATAAAGCTGGTGTTTTTAGATTAGCAATTTCGGCGGAACCTTCGACTATTGATATTCAAAAAGATAATTTCGAAAAAGATAATCCTCCTGCCATAAAAGATGTTGCTTCCATTTACAGTGCTCCTGCATTTGATAAAAAGAATATTTATTTCGCCAATTCATTAGGAGAAATCCAATCTATGAATTTGAAGAATAAGAAGTTAAATTGGAAATTCGAAACAGGAAATTCCATTTATTTTGCACCTACAATTGTAAAAAATAATTTGGTAGTTGGTACAATTGAGGGTAATATTTTTGCATTAGATACACAATCAGGAAAACAAAAATGGACTATTATAATTGGAGGAATTTTGGTTGGTTCTCCAATTGTTGAAAACGATAAATTGTACACAGCAAGTTCCAAAAAATTTATTTGTATTGACGCAGTTACAGGAAAGTTGCTATGGGAAAATAAGTTGCCAAAGTCCTATTCACAAGGGACTCCTTTAATTCACGGAGACAAAATTATTTTTGGAGCTTGGGATAGTTATTTGTATTGTTTAAATAAAAATACAGGAGAACTTATTTGGAAATGGAACAATGGAAATGAAAAACAAGAATTGTATTCGGCCGGAAATGTAACGATGGTTTCTTCTCATAACCGACTTTATTTTGTTACGCCACAACGTTTTTTAACGATTTTAGACATCAATACTGGTAAAACTTTATTGAGAACTTCAAAATGGAAAGTGAGAGAATCAATGGGCAAAAGTCAAGACGGACTATTTTTTTATGCGAAAACAATGGATGGAGAATTGTTGAGATTACCGCTAAGTGATACTTTAGAATTGACAGAGGAAAATTTAATTACCCAAAGTAAAGTTTTAGATTTAAAATTAGGTTACGAACACAATCCCGCAGCAATCCTCGAAAACAAAGGAAAAATTTATTTAGGAAGCCGAAAAGGAGAGGTCGTAATTGTGGATGCCAAGAAATTTGAAATTATAAAAACAATTCAGTTAGGAAACTCAAGTATAAACGGTTTTGTTCTTGACGAAAACGGAAAAGTATGGACTTCACTAATAGAAGGGGGAATTTATTTATTGGATTAAAACTGGAATAGGGAAGTAAAAAAAAATATTTTTTTGATAGTCAATAATCTCTTCCTATACTATTACCCTAAGATTTTAAAAAATTAGAACTCAAAACTTTTAAATTGAATTTGTTTTATATATTTGGCTTTGAAAAATTTTTGAATTACAAAAGCACCCTATTTTTCAAAGTGTAGTCGAATAAATTTATAAAACTCATCTATGGCGTTTTCAGATTATTTTAGAAAAAAAACAGTTCAAGATATTTTAAAACAGGTCGAAAAAAACGAATCCGATGGTCATAATACCTTAGGAAAACATTTGACTGCGCGTGATTTGACCGCTTTTGGAATAGCTGCAATTGTTGGTGCAGGGATTTTTAGCACTATCGGAAAAGCCAGTGCCGATGGAGGTCCAGCCGTAATTTTTCTATTCTTATTTACTGCAATTGCTTGTAGTTTTGCCGCTTTTGCTTATGCCGAATTTGCTTCGATGGTTCCCGTTTCTGGAAGTGCTTATACCTATTCCTATGTCGCTTTTGGTGAAATCGTAGCTTGGATAATTGGCTGGGCTTTGATTATGGAATATGCTATTGGCAACATTACGGTCGCCATTTCTTGGAGTGATTATTTTACAGGTTTACTCGAAAGTGGAGGAATAAAATTGCCGCAATGGGTTCAAATGGATTATCTAACGGCTTCCAATGGATTTAAAGATGCTACTGCATTGATGCATGGAGGAAAATCTTTCGAAAATTTAAGTTCTGGATTACAGGCTTCGTACACCGCTTGGACGACTTCACCAGTTATTGGATCTTTTCATT
The DNA here is from genome assembly GCA_038234745.1 of Flavobacteriales bacterium. Lineage (GTDB taxonomy): Bacteria > Bacteroidota > Bacteroidia > Flavobacteriales > Flavobacteriaceae > Flavobacterium. The sequence continues at coordinate 13,002 of JBBQSZ010000071.1, forward strand.
TTGTTGCTGATTTGCCCGCTTTATTGATTATTGTGTTGATAACAGCGTTGGTTTATCGCGGAATGAAAGAATCTAGAAATGCCAGTAATTTGATGGTTGTCGTTAAATTATGTATTGTTCTTTTAGTAATTGCGGTCGGTATTTTTTATGTTGACACTAATAATTGGCATCCGTTTGCACCTAATGGAGCAACTGGAGTATTGAAGGGGGTTTCGGCAGTTTTCTTTGCTTATATTGGTTTTGACGCCATTTCTACCACAGCCGAAGAATGTAAAAATCCGCAACGTGATTTACCTCGTGGAATGATGTGGGCGATAATTATTTGTACCATTTTATACATTGCTATTGCCTTGGTTTTGACAGGAATGGTAAGTTATAGCGAATTAAATGTAGGCGATCCGTTAGCTTTTGTTTTTGACAAATTACATATTGGCTGGATGTCAGGAATCATCGGCGTAAGCGCAGTAATTGCCATGGCTAGTGTTCTATTAGTTTTTCAGATGGGACAACCGCGAATTTGGATGAGTATGAGTCGTGATGGATTGTTACCTAAACGTTTTTCGAACGTGCATCCAAAATTCAAAACACCTTCTTATGCCACTATTGTAACGGGTTTTGTGGTGGCTATTCCTGCTTTGTTTATGAATTTAACAATGGTAACTGATTTGTGTAGCATCGGAACTTTATTTGCTTTTGTTTTGGTTTGTGCCGGAGTTTTGGTCTTGCAAAATAAACCAGATATTCCTCGAGGAAAATTCAAGACGCCTTATGTAAATTCAAAATATGTTATTCCGTTTTTGGTGATTATAGCATTGGTTTTCGCTTTTAAATACAACAATAAAGCGACCATGGCTTTTTTGACCAATGAAAAACAAATTAGTACGCCAGCTATTATTGTAACTTCATTAGACAAAGAAAAATCGAAAGAAGTTTATGAATTTATTGCCAAAAATTATGGAGATAAAAAAATTGCCTCGGAAGATTTAGAGCAAGTACTAAGTAGTTTTAGCCAAGATGATACGCTATATAAAACACTTGTAGATTCCTTACCAATAGAGCAAACATTGAAATATGAAAGCGGTTTTAGCCTTTTCAAACATAAAATTCCAATGTGGATTTTCTTAATTGTGATGATTGGATTAACGATTTGGTCTAATAAATCTAATTTATCATTAATTCCATTGCTGGGTTTAATTTGTTGTTTGTATATGATGGCAGAATTAAGCGTTTGGAACTGGATTTATTTCACTGTTTGGTTGCTGATTGGACTTTTAATTTACTTTGGATTTAGCCGAAAAAACAGCAAACTGAATCTTCAAAAAATATAAATTTTATACTAATAATACGAATGGAAAATTTACCAAAAGGAAGTCCTAAATTAATCAATGCTTGGGCATTTTATGATTGGGCAAATTCAGTGTATTCGTTGGTAATTGCCACGGCGGTTTTTCCTATTTATTATGAGTCGGTTACTAGTGAAAACGGTGGAATAGTAAATTTTCTCGGGGTATCTTTACCCAACAGTTCTTTACTATCTTATTCCCTATCTTTTTCATTCTTGATTGTGGCTTTTTTATCTCCAATTCTATCTGGAATTGCCGATTATTCAGGTAACAAAAAGAGTTTTATGAAGTTTTTTTGTTATTTGGGTTCCTTTGCGGTGATGAGTTTGTATTTTTTTAAAGATACGAACACTTTGTGGATTGGAATTGCTGCAACCATTCTGGCGAGTATTGGTTTTTGGGGAAGTATTGTTTTTTATAATTCGTATTTACCCGAAATTGCATTTCCTGAACAGCACGATAGAGTAAGTGCCAAAGGGTTTATGTATGGTTATTTCGGCTCCGTACTTTTACTAACTTTCAATTTAACGATGGTAATGAAACCCGAATGGTATGGAATTACAGATCCCACTTTGCCTGCTAGAATTTCCTTTTTATCTGTTGGAATTTGGTGGATGGGATTTGCACAAGTAACCTTTCATTATTTACCTTCCAATGTTTACAATAAAAAACCGAATAAAGATTTTATTTTTAAAGGAGTAAAAGAGTTGAAAATTGTTTTTTTTAGTTTGAAAAAGCTGACTTATTTGAAACAATTTTTAATTGCTTTTTTCCTGTACAGTATTGGTGTTCAAACGATTATTTTATTGGCTGGAATTTACGGAAAAGTAGAACTCGGGATCGAAACGAGTCAGTTGATTATTACTATTTTACTAATTCAATTGGTCGCCATTTTTGGTGCTTTTCTTTTCGCTAGAATATCTGAAAAAATCGGAAACATAAAAACGCTTAAACTAACCATAGCTATTTGGGGATTTATCTGTTTTGCCGCTTATTTATTAGACAAAAATAATCCTTTTATACATTTGCAATTTTATTCTCTTGGCGCAGCAATTGGAATGGTACTTGGTGCAATTCAATCGTTGTCGCGCTCTACTTATTCCAAATTATTGCCAGAAACCGAAGATCACACGACTTACTTCAGCTTCTTTGATGTAACCGAGAAAATTGCTATCGTTTTAGGAACTTTTATTTTTGGTTTTGTAGGTTCCATAACCCATTCAATGCGTAATTCTATTTTTATTTTGGCTGTATTCTTTTTGCTAGGTTATATTGTACTAAGTTTTATGAAGAAAACAGATCCTGTTCGATAATTCCAATTCAATTAAAAATTATTAAGCTTTGTTTTTTTGCGATTTGTCGTCAAAATAACAAGATATTTGGTATGAATAGTAAGGAAATTATAAGCAGAGTTATATTTAATTCTTGACTTTGTATTATTTTTTTTAGTAGTATTTTTCTATAATATAAATTAAAAAAAAATCGAATGATTATGGTTTTATTTGTTAAAAAGAAATAGTACATTTGATGAAATTTAAAATTAAAAAGATGAATTTTTTAAAGTTTATTACCGTATTTTTCTTTGCTTCAGTTTTATTTACTTCTTGCGTTTACGAACCAGTTGATAGTAACTCACTTCCTAGTAATGGGACTGGAACAGGAGGTGGGACTACTAGTGATTATTACCTTAAAGTTACGAAAGATGGTGTAGTAAAACAATATTCAATAGTTCAAGGATTAAACTTTACAGCTTTAAATACTTATGCAATTATTGCTTCTGATCCTATAAATTTAACTTCAATGACTTTAAATTTACACGATATTTCTAAAATAGGTGTTTACAATCTTAGTTGGGCAGTCGTATCTTGTGGTTATACAGAAGGAACATCTATTTATACATCCGATTATTCTGATTTTAATACAAGTCCTGGTAATATTACTTTGACTGAGATAAATACAACCAATAAAACAATTAAAGGAACATTCAATTTTAGTGGAAAAAATGATAATCTAACATCAACCAAAGTGTTTACAAAAGGAGAGTTTTTTACATCATATATCGTACAATAATTTGTACTTAGCAAATTATATAAAATCTTAGAATTAAATAGTTCTAAAGATTCAATATCCGTTCTACTGAGAGCGGATTTTTTTTGGCATAAAGATTGTCTTTTTTAGGGTTAAATGAATTTAGGGCATTTTCCATCCGTTTTATTACTATTTGATGCACTCTTCCCTTATATTTGTTGCCCAAATGAATCGTTTAATGACAAAAAGACTTAAATTATACTATGTCAAATCATAAAATACGTACTCTTGACAATCTGTCACTTCAAGAATTTGATGCCGAAACTGAATTAATTCCCTTATTGACTCCCGAAGACGAGGAGGAAATGAACAACGAAGATTTACCCGAAAATTTATCAATTTTGCCTTTGCGAAATATGGTTTTATTTCCAGGCGTTGTCATTCCAATCACAGCTGGGCGAGATAAATCTATAAAATTAATCAATGACGCTTATGCTGCGGGAAAAATCATTGGTGTTGTTGCCCAAAAGAACGAAGAAGTAGAAGATCCTACCAAAAGTGATATTCATAAAATTGGAACTGTAGCACGAATTTTACGGGTTTTAAAAATGCCAGATGGAAATGTAACGGTAATCCTTCAAGGAAAAAAGCGTTTCCAGATAGAATCAGTTGTTTCTGAAAATCCATATTTTACTGCCAATATCAAAGATGTTGCTGAAAAAAGACCAAGCAAAAAAGACAGTGAATTTTTAGCCATTCTGGATTCTGTTCGTGAATTGGCGATTCAAATTATTAAAGAAAATCCAAATATTCCAAGCGAAGCTACATTTGCTATTAAAAACATTGAAAGTCAGTCGTTTTTAATCAATTTTGTGACTTCAAATATGAGTTTGTCAGTTGCAGAAAAGCAAGAACTACTTTCTATTAGTTCATTAAAAGATAGAGCTTTAGCAACACTTCGGTATATGAATTTAGAGTTGCAAAAACTTGAATTAAAAAACGATATTCAATCTAAAGTTCGTTTTGATTTAGATCAACAACAACGCGAATATTTTCTTCATCAACAAATGAAAACCATTCAAGAAGAACTAGGTGGTGTTTCACAAGAAGAGGAAATGGACGAAATGAGTGCGAAAGCCAAAACTAAAAAATGGGACGAAAAAACGCAAACACACTTCGAAAAAGAATTGTCTAAAATGCGTCGAATGAATCCTCAAGCACCTGATTTTGGTATTCAAAGAAATTATTTAGAATTGTTTTTAGATTTACCTTGGGGCGAATATTCCAAAGATAATTTTGATTTGAAACGAGCTCAAAAAATTCTAGACCGTGATCATTTTGGATTAGAAGATGTAAAAAAAAGAATGATTGAACATTTGGCGGTTTTGAAATTGCGAAATGATATGAAGTCTCCTATTATTTGCTTGACAGGACCTCCGGGAGTTGGTAAAACTTCTAT